>JAFYOR010000040.1 GCA_017547805.1 Clostridia bacterium | reverse complement strand
ATGAACCCTGAGATTCTGATTATCGGCGCGGGCGTGACGGGCTGCGCGGTAGCGCGAGTGCTGAGCCGCTACGAAGCGGACATCACGGTGATCGACCGCGGAATGGACGTAGCGGAAGGCGCATCCAAGGCGAACAGCGGCATCGTGCATGCGGGCTTTGACGCGAAGCCGGGCACGCTGAAGGCGAAGCTGAACGTGGACGGCGCGAGGATGTATCCGGCGCTGTCGGCGGAGCTGGGCGTATCGTATGGTCAGCCGGGCGCGCTGGTTATCGGCTTTACCGAGGAAGACCGCGAGACGCTCAATAACCTGGTGAAGCAGGCGGAGCTCAACGGCGTTGAGGCGCGCCTTGTGGAGCGCGAGGAAATCCTGCAGATGGAACCCAACACGAATCCGGCCGTGCTGTGCGCGCTGTACGCGCCGACGTCCGGCCTGACCAGCCCGTACGAGATGACGTATGCCTTAGCGGATCACGCTGCGGTGAACGGCGTCAAGTTCGCGCTCAATGAGGAAGTGGAAGGCGTCGTCAAGGGACAGGACGGCAAGTGGCATGTGACGACGGATAAGGGCGAGCGCACCTGTGATATTCTGGTGAACTGCGCTGGCGTGGGCGCAGCGACGATCCATAACATGATGAGCGACGATCTGCTGCGCATCATCGACCGCCGCGGTCAGTATTACCTCATGGACCGCATGGCGCAGCTGCCTTTCACGATGACGATGTTCCAGTGCCCGACGAAGATGGGCAAGGGCGTGCTGGTGTCCCCGACTGTGCATGGCAACCTGCTGCTGGGTCCGTCTGCTGAGGATATCGAGGACGAGCTGGACACCGCGACGACCGCGGAAGGCCTCAAGTTTGTTCTTGATAAGAGCCGCCTGACGTGGCCGAAGGCGTCCCCGCGCGGGACGATCACGAACTTCTCCGGCATCCGCGCGCATGAGGCGAAGGGCGACTTCGTCATTGGCGCGGTGAAGGGCCAGGAGAAGGCGTACGAGACGGTCGGCATCGAGAGCCCGGGTCTGTCCGCAGCGCCGGCGATCGGCGAAATGCTGGGCAACATGATCGGCGAAGAGCAGGGTCTCAAGAAGAAGGAAACCATCGTGCCGGCGATCAAGCGTAATAAGCCGTTCCACGCGATGACGACCGAAGAGCGCGCCGAGGCCGTGAAGGCCAATCCGCTCAACGGCAACCTCGTGTGCCGCTGCGAAGTGGTCACCGAAGCGGAAATCCGCGAGGCGATCCGCCGTCCGGTGGGCGCGACGACGATTGACGGCGTGAAGCGCCGTACCCGCGCCGGCATGGGCCGCTGCCAGGGCGGCTTCTGCAGCCCGCGCGTAGCGGAAATCATCGCGGAAGAACTGGGCATCCCGCTGGAAGAAGTCACCAAGTGCGGCGGCAAGAGCCGCCTGCTGGTGGGCAATATCCAGGACGCGATGAAGAAGGAGGACTAAGACAATGGAAAAGAAGTTTGTAGACGTCCTCGTCGTCGGCGCGGGCCCTGCGGGCCTTGCGGCAGCCATCGCGGCGAAGGAAGACGGAATCGATAACCTGCTGGTGATCGAGCGCGAGCATAACCCGGGCGGCATCCTGCGCCAGTGCATCCATAACGGCTTCGGTCTGCACCGCTTCAAGGAGGAGCTGACCGGCCCGGAGTACGCGCAGCGCGATATCGATAAGGCTGCCGAGATGGGCATTGAAATCCAGACCGATACCACGGTGCTGTCCGTGGACGGCGAAAACCACCTCGTCACCTGCGTGTCCTCCGCGAAGGGCATCGAGGTGATCGAGGCGAAGGCGATCATTCTGGCGATGGGCTGCCGCGAGCGTCCGCGCGGCGCGCTGGCGACGCCGGGCACGCGCTGCGCCGGCATCTATTCCGCCGGTACCGCGCAGAAGTTCGTGAACCTGCTGGGCTATATGCCGGGCAAGCGCTGCGTGATCCTGGGCTCCGGCGACATCGGCCTGATCATGGCGCGCCGCATGACGCTGCAGGGCGCGAAGGTGCTGGCGTGCGTGGAGCTGATGCCGTTCTCTTCTGGCCTGAACCGCAACATTGTGCAGTGCCTCAATGACTACGACATTCCGCTGTATCTTTCCCATACCGTGGTTGACATCAAGGGCAAGGAGCGCCTGACCGGCGTGACCGTTGCCAAGGTGGACGAAAACCGCCAGCCGATCCCGGGCAGCGAGATCGAGTTTGACTGCGACACGCTGCTGCTGTCGGTCGGTCTGATTCCGGAGAACGAGCTTTCTGAAGGCGCGGGCGTGAAGATGAGCCCGCTGACCAGCGGCGCAGAGGTGGACGACGTGCTGCAGACAAACCTGCCGGGCATCTTCGCGTGCGGCAACGTGCTGCATGTGCATGATCTGGTCGACCATGTTTCCAACGAATCCTTCAAGGCGGGCCATGCGGCTGCGGCGTATGTCAAGGGCGAACTGGCGACGGCTGAGACCATCAAGGTCGTGGACGGCGACGGCGTGCGCGGCACGGTGCCGCAGTACATCCGCAAGGGCGTGAGCGAGAGCGTTGATCTGATGTTCCGTCCGAGCGGCGTGTTCCGCAACGCGACGTGCGTTGTGAAGTGCGGCGAAAAGGAAATCGCGCGCAAGAAGGCGATGATCTTCACGCCGGGTGAGATGGCGGTTGTGAAGCTGAAGCCGGAAATCGTGGCGGGTCTTGAAGAGACCGTGACCGTGAGCATCGAAAGGGGCTAATGGATATGGAGATTACTTGCATTAATTGTCCCGTCGGCTGCCGCCTGGCGGTGGAGCTTGAGAACGGTCAGGTTGTGTCGGTGGCCGGCAACACCTGCCCGCGCGGCGT
>JAFYOR010000001.1 GCA_017547805.1 Clostridia bacterium | reverse complement strand
CGAACGCAGCATAACAGCGCTCGCGTGCGCTAAAGCAGCACATGCGCTAAACAATGGCGGAAGCGGGTGCGGGCACAGCCTGCCAGAAGCATAAACCGCGCTGCGGAGCGCCTGTTGCGCGAACGCAGCATAACAGCGCTCGCGTGCGCTAAAGCAGCACATGCGCTAAACAATGGCGGAAGCGGGTGCGGGCACAGCCTGCCAGAAGCATAAACCGCGCTGCGGAGCGCCTTCTGCGCGAACGCAGCATAACAGCGCTCGCGTGCGCTAAAGCAGCACATGCGCTAAACAATGGCGGAAGCGGGTGCGGGCACAGCCCGCTTTATTCGCCCTCGATGACGGCCAGCATCAGAATGCCGACAATGATGATGGCGATAAATGCGTACTGCTTTTTCGTCAGCTTTTCCTTGAGGAAAATGCGGGAGAGGATCAGGGAAACGACGCACACGGCGGAGATGATCGGCGCGGCGATCGCACCGTTGCCGCTGGCCATGGCGTAGACGTAGGTCAGCTGGCCCGCGGTCTCGCAAACGGCGGCAAGACCCTTGTCCTTCTGCTCCATCAGGCTGCCGAAGGGTACCTTCTTGATCATCATGAAGATGAACATCACCAGACCCACCAGCGCGAAAGTCAGTTCGTAGGAGGTGTTGGCGATCAACTCGATGGTGTCCTCCGTCGCGCCGATAGCAAACAGCGGGCTGGTTTCCATTTCGAGGAAGTAGATGTCCAGCACGCAGCCAAAGGCGTCGATGATCGCATAGAGGAAGGGCATGCAGAAGGCGATGATTGCCAGCTTTTTGCCCAGATGCTTGCGGCGCGTCAGGTCGCCGCTGTTTTCCAGCACGCCGATGCCCACAACGCCGATGGCGATGATGCCGATGGCAACCCACACCATCGGGGCAAGCTCGTCGCCGAGGAACAGAACGCACATCAGCGCGCACATCGCGCCGGAGGTATTCTCAATAGGGTCGGAGATGGATTCTTCGATGAAGCGCATGCCAAAGAAGGAGAAGGCCATCGACAGAATGTAGCAGGCGGACACGGGCAGGTAGGCAACGAGATAGTTCATGTTGTACCCGATGTCTTCCGTCAGCAGGGTGAATGCGGCGTGCAGGCCCATCACCAGACCGACCATGACGCAGATCTTTAGATGGGAGTACTTTTCGCGCTCAACGGCGCCCTTCTTGTAGAACAGTTCCGCAAGACCCCACAGAAGGGTCGTTGCAAGGGTATAAATGAGCCACATAATGATTTACCTCCTTTGGTATATCAAAACGGCGATGATAGCCGCCTTTAGCGATGGAAGGGGAATCAGAGCGCGACGATGCCGGCGTCAACCATCTTCTGCAGGCTCATCAGGATGCCGAGCTTGGCGTGATACCACGTCAAACCGCCCTGAAAGTAGACGGCATACGGCGGGCGGATCGGACCGTCGGCGGAAAGCTCGATGGAAGAGCCCTGAATGAACGCGCCGGCCGCCATGATGACCTTGTTGTCATAGCCCGGCATCTCGCCCGGAACCGGCGTCACATAGCTGTCCACCGGCGCGGCTGCCTGAATGCCCTCACAGAAGGCACGCATCGCCTTTTCGCTGCCCAGCTCAACCGCCTGAATGATGTCGTGGCGGGACTCGGTGGAATTGGGCACGCAGCGGAAACCGAGACGCTCGTAGATGTTCGCAGCGAAGATCGCGCCCTTGAGCGCGCCGGATACGACGGTCGGGGAGAGGAAGAAGCCCTGATACAGGCTCGTCATCAGCCCCAGGTTCGCGCCGACTTCCTGTCCCAGACCCGGGGCGGAGAGGCGGTAGGCGCAGCGGTCGACACACGCCTGCGTGCCGCAGATGTAGCCGCCGATGGGGGCAAGACCGCCGCCCGGGTTCTTGATCAGGGAGCCGACGATCATGTCCGCGCCCATGTCGCTGGGCTCGATGACCTCGACAAATTCGCCGTAGCAGTTGTCCACCATGCAGATGATGTCGCTGCGGATGGACTTGATGAACGCGATCAGCTCTCCGATCTGCTTGACGGAGAAGGTAGGGCGGGTCGCGTAGCCCTTGGAGCGCTGGATGGTGCACATCTTTGTCTGCGGCTTGATCTTTGCGCGGATGCCCTCGTAGTCAAACGTGCCGTCATCAAGGAGGTTGACCTCGTCGTAGGTGACGCCGTATTCAGCAAGGGAGCAGGTGCTCTTGCGGATGCCGATCACCTCTTCCAGCGTGTCGTACGGACGGCCGACGGGGGAGAGCAGCTCGTCGCCCGGAAGCAGGTTCGCGCTCAGCGCGACGGCGAGGGCATGCGTACCGCAGGTGATCTGCGGACGGACGAGCGCCGCTTCGGTGTGGAATGTATCGGCATAGACGCGCTCGAGCGTGTCGCGGCCGACGTCGTTGTAGCCGTAGCCGGTGGTGCCGGCGAAGCAGCCGACGTTTACGCGGTTTTTCTGCAGGGCGGCGATCACCTTACCCTGATTGTATTCAGCGACCTGATCGATCGCGTCAAAACGCTCGCGCAGGGAAGCGAGGATTTCCTCGCCGAAGGCGTAAACCTTATCGCTGACGCCGAGCTGGTTATACATATTATGGATATTCATCTTGAATCAACCTTCCTGTCCGATCTGACTGAGTATTTTAGCTGCAAGATCGCTGAGCACTTCCGGCTTGGTGACGATCATGCCGTTTTCCTTGTCGCCAAGAATGAGCAGCGTATCTCCCGGCTTGATGCCGTAGAAGTCGCGCGCATCCTTGGGGATGACGATCTGTCCGCGGTCGCCGACCTTCGCAGTGCCGAAGATCTGACGCGATTTTGTCATGCCAAGGATGTGTTTTCCGCCTGCCAAAGCATTCACTCCCAATTCATACTTTTCATATTTTTCACACGCGAAACAGAATACCAGAAGGCAGACGTATTGTCAAGCACAGAAAAGACGAAAAAAGAAAGCTTCTATTATATAGATTCACGGCTGGAGAGGGCGGACTGGGAACAAAAAAGAGAGAAAAGAAAAATTGAAAAAAGGTGTTGACAGAACAGGAGGGTTCGTGTATAATACATCTCGTGCCTGAGATGAGTAAACAATGTTCCGGCGGAGTGTAGCGCAGCTTGGTAGCGCACGTGCTTTGGGAGCATGGGGTCGGGGGTTCGAATCCCTTCACTCCGACCATTTTAAGGCCTAAAGAAGTGGCCCCGTGGTCAAGAGGTCAAGACACCGCCCTTTCACGGCGATAACAGGGGTTCGATTCCCCTCGGGGTCACCATTTCTTTTCTTTGTGGTTCTTCACGGGCCTTTAGCTCAGTGGTCAGAGCAGGCGGCTCATAACCGCTCGGTCCGGGGTTCGAAACCCTGAAGGCCCACCAATTTTATACGGCGCGGTAGTTCAGTCGGTTAGAATGCCAGCCTGTCACGCTGGAGGTCGAGGGTTCGAGCCCCTTCCGCGTCGCCAT
>JAFYOR010000039.1 GCA_017547805.1 Clostridia bacterium | reverse complement strand
TCCTGTATTGAACCTTGAAGTCTCCTTCAAGCTCAAAACTCATTTCGAATTGACTGTCTCTCTTAAACATGACTCGTGAAAATCATGTTCGCGTTCTTCTTGATTCTGTATCGTTTTCAAGGATCATGTCGTCCGCTCAAGGCTCTTTGGAAGTGTCTTGCTCGCGGCGACTTGATGTATTATACACGCATGCCCCCTTCTTGTCAACACCTTTTTTCAACTTTTTTCAAAAGTTTTTTCAAAGTCTTTTCAATGCCAAATCGTACAAAAAAGGGCGGAGAACGCTGTGCCGCCAGATGCACAGTATCCCCCGCCAATCGCTTTTATCCTCCGCCAAGCATCTTTTCCATATGCTTCTTCGCCGCAATCTGCGACCGCTGCACCGCGTCAAACTCCGGCGCCTTGTCGCCCATCAGCTGAACAAACTGACTGACCTTCAGCCCCAGCGCATCCTGCATATCCCGATCCGATCCATTCGGCGCGACGAGATAATAGCAGAGAATCGAATCCTCCTGCCCCATGCGGTGCGCACGGTCCTCCGCCTGAGAATGCACGGCGGGCGACCAGTCCAGTTCGCCAAAGACCACGCAGCTCGCTCTTTGCAGATTCAATCCCGACGCCGCACGAAGGGAAATGATGCAGAGATTCGTTTCCCCCTGCATAAAGCGCTCAACCGAGCGCTCCTTCTGCACGCCGGTTTCCCTCCCGGTGATGAACGCGGGCTTGTACGCAGCGAGTTCCTTCCTATATATATCCATGACGGCGTGATGATGCGCAAAGAGCAGCACCTTTTCTCCGCTGTCTTCAAGCGCACGCACAAACGCCGCCACAAACGGCGCCTTGGCAACGCCGGTTGCCTGCCGCTCGCCGCTTTGGATGCGCTCTTCCAGTACAGCGCGTTCCTTCGCATCGGGATGAAGCTCGCGAAGACTACCCAGCAGCTCGATCACCGGCTTCATCAGTTCGCGATACACCCGGTCATCCGAATCGATCTCCTGTACGAGTCTGCGCTTGGGCGGCAGTTCCTTGAGCACCTCCCGCTTGCTGCGGCGCAGAATCAGCCCCTCGCGCCGCAAATGCGCGCCCAGCAATGCAGGATCGCGGACGATGTGGTTGCCGTATCCGTCGCACCACTCGCGCGTAAAGCTCTCCCAATCGCCCAGACAGTGAAAATCAAGGATATTGATCACGTTCCAGATTTCCGCGCCCCGGTTGTAAATCGGCGTGCCGGAAAGCCCGATCACGCGCTCCGCCTTCTCCGCCAGCAAGCTCGCCGCGGAATATTTTTCCGTCCCCGCATGCCGCAGTTCCTGCACCTCATCAAAGATCACAGCGCGAAAGCCCAGTTCCGGCAGCATGTTCTTCCATCCGCGCAGCAGCAGATAATGGATGATGTACACATCCGCCTCGGGCAATTCATAAGGCTTGAGTCCCCGGATGGTGTGCACGCGCGGCGTTTTGCCGCCGATGCGCAGAAAGCGCGTCGTCTCCGCCTCCCAGTTGCGCACCAGATGGGGCGGCACGACGATGATCGCCGGCATATACCCCGTCGATGCCAATGCCGCCAGCGCCTGCACCGTTTTTCCAAGACCCATCTCGTCCGCCAGCAGCGTCCTCTCGTTGGCCAGCAGGAAGGTCAGTCCCTCCTTCTGGAATTCGCGCAGCGTTCCCTCAAACGCCCCCTGCGGCGGGGTGGAGCGCACAGGCAGATGCTGCGCCTGCTCCCTCCGGATGGCATGCTCGCGCGCGGCGGCAAGCGACTTATCCCACAACGCGCGATCCCTCGGCGCAACCTCCAGCGGATAGCGCATCATCAGCCAGTTCACCTCGCCGATGATACGCCTGTTCGCCGTAAAACGCGCTTCGCCGCGTTTTCGCTCGCTGCCGGGAAAGAGCCGTTTGGCCATCTCCGTCACGCAAGGCTCGCCTTTGATCGTCCAGCATTTGCTGCGCCTGTTGTAGGACAGCGTGCCATAAATATGTCCATGCGTCGGAGCATCGCGCAGATATCCGGGCATTTTCTCTTCCTGATGCAAATAATCGGTATCTTTCATCGTCTTATTCCTATAGAGCGCAATTCGGTGCGTTTTTTACGGCAGGCTGATTCCCCACAGGCGTTCAAGCGCAATCTGGCCAACCGGCTTTCCGCCGATTGCTTTGGGAAGGGTAACACCGCGCGGCGCGATCACCAGCAGCTGTGCGATTTCCCTGCACGCAGCATACCGCGTAAGCTGCCGGATCAGCCGAGCCGGATCCGGTCGGCTCTTTTTGATTTCTATTCCGAGATCTCCGACCAGAAAATCGATCCGGCAGCGCGGGGCGATGCGCGCTTCATGCACGGGACAAAACCCGGCTCTTTCAAGCGCGTCTTTTACCAGCTCATGCAGCTCCACCTCGCTGTGCGCCGCGCCGCAGCGCACCGTACAGATTGCATCTGTCAGGCGCCGCATCTCGTCTGCGTCCATCTCAAATCCTCCAGCCCCATTTTCTGTTCATTGTATCACGCGGCGGAAACAGGAACAAGAGAAAAACCAAATCATCCGCTTTTCTCTTGCATCATCGCTGTTTTTGCGGTAAGATGATAGATACTGAATGATGATGTGATTTTATGGGCCTTTGCCGCTTTGCCGCTCATCGACCCTCGTACCGAAAGGAGCATATTCCATGTTCAAGCACCTCCGCCGCATCGCCGTCCTGACGCTGTGCCTGACGATGATGCTGACCGCCTGCACCGCCTTTGCCGCCGTCAAGCTGAAGCTGACCGTCCCTTCCAAGGAAGTCCGCGGCGCAGATGAATATACCATCACCGTCAACACCGACGAACCGGGTTTCCTGACGATGAACCTGACGCAGAACGGAAAGCACATCGCCGCGCTCGTCAAGAATCACGAGATTCACACCAAGGACAACGAAGTCACCCTGACCGCGCTGGATGATAACGGCGCCCCCATCGCGCCCGGCACGTACACCGTCACTGCCGTTCTGGTCGATCAGTTCGGCGTTTCCTGCGCCGAGGCATCCAAGGACATGCAGTTCAAGGAGCCGAAGGTCGAAGAAGAGACGACCGAATCCAAAGACAGCAAGAACGACGCCTCCAATTCTTCCTCCAAGAAAAACACCGAAAGCGCATCTTCCAAGAAGAGCACCGAGAGTGAGTCTTCCAAAAAGAACACCGAAAGCGAGTCTTCCAAGAAGAACACCGAAAGCGAATCTTCCAAGAAGGCCAGCGCCAAACCCACCGCCACGCCCAAGCCGACCAACATGCTCGTCTATGAATCCGGCAAGGCGGTCGTCGGCGCGGAAGGATACGAAATCGGCGTCGGCGTGAGCGACGCGGACAAGACCGCCAAGGGATACTGGGCGCTGAGCAGCGACTCCACCGACGAAGAAATCTGGGCTGCCATGCAGGAGACGATGACGGTCTGCACCGTCGGAGAAAACGAGAACGCCTATATCTATAATTCCACCGCGGAAAACCGCAAGCGTCTTGGCACCATCTCCGGCACCTCTCAGGGCCTCAATGTCATCTACGAAACGGGCAAGTGGACGCTGGTTGAAGCCTTCCGCGTGGAAGACGGCGCGTTTGTCCGCGGCTACATCCGCAGCAACACGCTGCGCACCGTCGAGCCGAACCCGACCTACGGCCTGCTCATCGACAAAAACACCCAGACGCTGATCGTCTACAAGGACGGCAAGCGCATCGGCTCCACGCCGATCTCCACCGGTCTGCCCACAGCCAAGTACCTGCATCGCGAAACGCCGGCCGGCGAATACATCACCGTCACGCGCCGCGGCACGCTGGAATACTACGGCTCCGGCAATTTCTGCAAGTACACCATCCGCGTGGGCGGCAGCTATCACCTGAGCGAAATCCCGACCACCAAGAAGAACGGTTCTGACTACTCCGTGCTCGTTGACAGCCTTGGCAAGAAGGCGACCCGCGGCAACATCGTCGTTGCCCACGACGCCTCCACCGACGGCGGCATCAACGCCGAGTGGATCTGGAACCTGACGGATGAAAACAAGCGCGTCAAGGTGCTGATTCTGGACGACAAGAACCGCGACAGCGTTCCGGTCGGCAGCAAATAAAACAGGCAATCTGATCCCGAATGTCACAAAAATCGCGCAGTGCGCGCTCCCACTTCCGAAACGCTTCGTGATCTCTGTTTCTTCTGCGTACGCGGCCGATAGTTTTCGCGCAATTTCTCATAATAATAAAAACGCCCGCTTCTGTTTTTGAACTGTTCTAATCAAAACGGACAGTGAAAAAAGGCCCTAATCGTAGAATATCTCAGCCGGACGCGAGTTTTCGTGTTCGGCTATTTTAATCTCATTCTTTCGTTGTTATAGTAGTCGATATAATCGTGGACAAGCATGC
>JAFYOR010000005.1 GCA_017547805.1 Clostridia bacterium | reverse complement strand
GGCGGATATCATCCGCCCGCGAATATCGCAAACCCGTAGGGGCGGATATCATCCGCCCGCGAATATCGCAAATCCGTAGGGGCGGATATCATCCGCCCGCGAATATCGCAAACCCGTAGGGGCGGATATCATCCGCCCGCATATACCGCAATCCCGCGCATAAGGAGGAAAAGGATCTATGGCAGTCCTTCAGGTGAATTATATGTCTCAGGCGCTGTGGCGCATCGTGCCGCTTCAGGTGATTCTGCCGGCGGATAAGGCGGACAGGCAGGGCAATATGCTGCCGGTGAAGCCGTTCAAGACGCTGTATCTGCTCAACGGTCTGCACGGCACCTGTACGGATTGGGTGGTCAATACGCGCATCCGCCGCTGGGCGGAGTTGTATAACCTCGCGGTCGTCATGCCCGCGGGCGATAATTCCTTCTATGTGGATCGCCCGGAGTCCAACAACCGCTACGGCGAGTTTGTCGGCAAGGAGCTGGTGGAGATCACCCGCAGGATGTTCAATCTCTCGCACAGGAGAGAGGATACGTTTATCGGCGGCCTGTCGATGGGCGGTTTCGGCGCGGTGCTCAACGGCCTGAAATATCATGAGACGTTCGGCGCGATCGTCAGCCTGTCCGGCGCGCTGCATATTTTCGAAGGCGGAGAGAATATCACCGGGCATGATGAGAAGTTCAGGGCGTGCCTGTTCGGCGATATGGACGAGGCGGAGAAGTCGGATAAAAATCCGCGCGTGCTCGTCGAGCGTCTGGCGGCGATGAAGAAGGAAAATCCGGAAACGCCGCTGCCGAAGATCTATATGGCCATCGGAGAGGACGATTTCCTGCTGAAGAGCAACCATGTCTATCGAAAGCTCTTTGAGGACAGCGGATTCGACCTGACGTATATCGAAGCGCCGGGCGACCATAACTGGGATTTCTGGGATGCGTATATCAAGCAGGCGATCGAATGGCTGCCGCTGGGCGAGGGAAGCGAAGGCATGGGCAGCGGAAACATCGCGGTGAAAAAGTAAAGAATGCAGAAATAAATCAATAAAGAAAGGACGTCCGGTTGGGCGTCCTTTTATTGATCATAATCCGGCAGATCCACGATGAGCGCCTCATGATGAACCGCCGGCAGGAATTTCTCCAGCACGTCCTGCGTCTTCATTCTCAGGCTGGACGTGTTCACGCAGGGATGGCAGCCCAGCAGCTCGCCTTGCAGAACCTCTCTGTCAATGAGCAGCTGAACGCGGTTGTTCGTATCGTTCATCAGGCCCATCACCGAAACCGCGCCGGGCGTGATGTCGAGGAATTCTTCCATGTATTCCGGCTCGGCGAAGGAGAGGCGGGAGGTGCCGAGCTGACCGGAGAGATCGCGCGTTTTGAATATCTTGTCGCCCGGCATCATCAGCAGATAGAAATGCGTGTGCTGCCGGTTGCAAAGAAACAGATTCTTGCAGATGACGACCTCGAGAATCCGGTCGATCTCGTTGCAGTCCTCCATGGTCATGGCGGCCTCGTGGTCGGTGCGCTCGTAGGGGATAGAAAGCCGATCAAGCAGATCGTAGACGCGGATCTCCTTGTCGAGACGGCCTTCGGTGTTTTGCGGTCTTCCGCTGTAGAGTTCCATGCTTAGTCCTCCGGATTCAGGATGATGTGTTCGCCTTCGCGGCAGATCTGCTGTATCTTTCCGTCGCGGATGCGGTAGCCTTCGCCCCAGAGCGTGTAGCTATCGCCGCTGCGCATGACGTAGCTGCCGTCCACGAGGACATAAAACGAGCGGCCGAAGCTGTCGGAGAACGTGATATCCTCAAACAGGCGCTTTCTGTCGAGCAGGTTGTCGCGCACCATCTGGTAGTGCGGCAGAATCTGGATGCGCGAGAGCCCGAGCCCCGGGATGAAGCGGCGATAATCAGGATCGATGGATTCGCCCGGAAGCTCCGGCTGCGCGTAGACCGGGTTGGTGCAGTTCATAGAGCCTGCGCTCACGCCCATGATCACGCCGGTATATTCGCGCAGCAGCGCGCGAAGCCCGATGCGCGCAAAGAATTCGTTCTGCGTGGGCACATGCCCGCCGCCGAGCAGGATGACGTCGCTGAGCGCAATGAGTCTGCCGGCGTCCCGCTCGTTGCGGCTGTCGAGCATCACGCTGGAAGAGACCGTGAGCCCATGATAGCGGAAGCATTTGGTGAACGTGTCGCACATCTCGTCGTTGAGCGGATGATTGTGCGCATCCGAGCAGATGACGACGAGCCGGCTGTCCGGCTTCCAATGCGCACGCAGATTGTGCACGAATTCATTTCTTTCAAAGAAGATGCAGGGGAGCTGCACGCCTGCGGGCACTTGGTCGTCGCAGGGGCTGCTGGTCATAAACAGGATCATGATGGAATCCTTTCGTTGGTGGGAATGCATGTATTATAGCGTGATTTCAAAATCATGTAAACCGGAATCGGACGCCTCAAATCGGGAACAATAAAAAACCGAACGTTCGGACAGGAAATTTTCAAGATTTATTTACACCAATACAGGCCGCGTGATAAAATATGTCCCGTAAATCATTCATCTTTCGAGTTTGTACAGGAGTGATGATCATGAGCAATATCCGTCCCGAATCCATGGAACGTATTACGACGTTTGAACTGGCCAATGCGTTTATTGAGGAGCAGGTTGCTGCTGTCCGCGAGCAGGTTGGCGATAAGAAGGTGCTGCTGGCGCTGTCCGGCGGCGTAGATAGCTCTGTTGTTGCTGCGCTGCTGATCAAGGCTATCGGCAAGCAGCTGGTCTGCGTGCATGTCAATCATGGCCTGATGCGCAAGGATGAGTCTGAAGGCGTGATCAAGATGTTCAAGGATGGCCTGGACGCCAACCTGGTCTATGTTGACGCGACCGATCATTTCCTCAACCTGCTGGCCGGTGTTTCCGATCCGGAAACCAAGCGCAAGATCATTGGTAAGGAATTCATCACCGTGTTCGCCGATGAGGCCCGCAAGCAGGAGGGCATCTCCTTCCTGGCGCAGGGCACCATCTATCCGGATATTCTGGAGTCCATCAAGGCTGCTGAGGGCAAGAAGGCCGTTAAGTCCCACCACAACGTCGGCGGTCTGCCGGAGGATCTGCAGTTTGAGCTCGTCGAGCCGCTCAAGCTCCTGTTCAAGGACGAGGTCCGCGTGGTCGGCGAGGCGCTGGGTCTGCCGCATGCCATGGTCTATCGTCAGCCGTTCCCGGGCCCGGGTCTGGGCGTTCGCTGCCTCGGCGCGATCACCCGCGACCGTCTGCATGCCCTGCGCGAGGCCGACGCGATCCTGCGTGACGAGTTCGAGAAGAACGGCCTGAGCGAGAAGGTCTGGCAGTACTTCATCGCTGTGCCGGACATCAAGTCCGTCGGCGTGAAGGACGAGAGCCGCTACGAGGGCTGGCCGGCCATCATCCGTGCGGTCAACACCAAGGACGCCATGACCGCCACCATCGAGGAGATCCCGTACGCGCTGCTGCACAAGATTACCGACCGCATCACCCATGAGGTCGAGGGCATCAACCGCGTGCTGCTGGATCTGACCCCGAAGCCCATCGGCACCATCGAGTGGGAATAATAATCCTCTTTGAGGAAAAGCGATTTATCCTCAACCAAACTTAAAGACGAAGACCTTGAAGGAGAAATCCCTCAAGGTCTTTTTGTATCTGCATGGAGTCAAAAATCTTGCCGGGTAAGTATTCTGTACATAAAAGAGAGAAAATAAAAAAAGTGGAAAAAATTCCAAAAAAGTAGTTGACAGATAAATGGAAGTGTGTTAGTATACTAGTGTTCGCGGCGGACAACAAGTCCGAAACGAATGGGATGCATCCGAAAGGATGCAGGCCTGAAGCTGAGTAACCAGAACCTAAGGCGAAAGCTAAGGGGAAGAGGCCGGAAGCCGAAAGGAAGAAGGCTGAGGCGCCGAAGTAGCTGCTGTGTAGCGAGACGGCGAACGGAGAAAGGAAACGCAGCGAGCCGAGTACCGGAATCGGAAGGAAGGCATGGAAACAGGCCGGACGGAAGAGGAAAGAAGCACCGTAGGAACCGCCGACAGGGGAGAACGGGAAGAAGGGAAAGGAAAGAGCGGAAAGCTGAGTAGTCAGAACCGAGCGGAAGCGGACGAAAGAAAGCGGAAGCAAGGGAAAAAGCCCGGAAGCGAAAGCAGAAGGGAAGCACCGGTGAAGCAGCTGTGGGAGCGAAGCCGGGAAGGATGAAAGGAAACAAACAGAAAGCCGAGTACGAGAAGCGGAAGGGAAGCACGGGAAACCGGGCGGAACGGAAGCGGAAAAGTCAGGAAGCCGAAAGGCGGAGGGGCAGCACCCGATGAGCAGCTGTGAGGCGAAGCGGGGAAGAGCGGAAAGGAAGAAACAGAGGCTGAGTAGCCAGAACCGGAAGAGAAGCGGACGAAAGGAAACGGATCGGAAGGGGAAAGCCCGAAAGCGAGAGCAGAAGGGAAGCACCTGACAAGCGGCTGTGGGAGCGAATCAGGGAAGGGCGAAAGGAAACAAACAGGAAGCCGAGTACAGAAACCTGGAAGGAAGGCATGAGAAATCAGGCCGGGGAGAAAGGGGAAACCGAGGAAGCGAGAGCGGAATC
>JAFYOR010000038.1 GCA_017547805.1 Clostridia bacterium | reverse complement strand
TCGTATTGTCTTTCCTTCCCGTTTTAGTTCTTCCATTCTCGGCCCATACTGTTTGATCTTCATGCAAAAACACCTCCAGTCGTAGTTATCCTACAACTAGAGGTGCTTTTCTTCAATGTCCGTTTTCAGTGGAATACTTCACACATGGAAGCGTCCTTTTTATGTGCCCATATCTTACGCGAAGAACAGCTCGGAAAGCGTCATCGGATCGATGTACTCGCCGTTCTTATAAACGCGCATGTTGCCGGAAGCAACTTCATCGATCAGCATGACGTTGCCGTCCTTGTCGTAGCCAAACTCAAACTTGATGTCGTAGAGGATCATGCCCTTCTCCTTCAGGTCGTCAGCGACGATCTGAGTGATCTTCTGGGTCATGGTCTTAACGTCCTCATACTGCTGCTCGGTCATGACGCCCAGCGCAACAAGCGCATCCTTGGTAACCAGCGGATCGCCAAGCGCATCGTTCTTGAAGGTCATTTCAACATAGGCCGGCAGATCTGCGCCCGCCTCAATATACTGACCGTAGCGGCGGATGAAGGAACCGACCGCCTTATGGCGACAAATCACCTCAAGACCGAAGCCAAACGGCTTAGCCGGGAGCACTTCCATCGTGGTGCTGGCAAGATCCGCGCTGACATAGTGGGTCTTGATGCCCGCGGCGTTGATCTTCTCAAAGAAGTAAATCGACATGCGCAGATTCACATCGCCCACGCCGTCGATGGTCAGGCCGACAGTATTCTCGCCCGGATCGAACACGCCGTCCTTTCCGGTGCAGTCATCCTTAAACTTGAGCAGGTAGTTGCCGTTGTCAAGAGAAAATACATCCTTGGTCTTGCCGGTATACACGAGATTCATACGACATACCTCCTGAATCATACATGAGTAAAGGTAGCGGACATCCGCCTGTTTTTCCAACGGCAATCATTCTAAACGAAAACGATGCCGATTTCAACAAATTTCGCATCAAATCGATCAATGTTTTACAAAATTGTTCAGATGTGCACGAACATTAGGAGACAAATATATTGTATCGTTCCATTACGCTTCATTCAGGAAACGTTCAACCGCCTCGCACGCCTGTGCGAAGAAGTCGCCGGACATGTCAAGCCAGACGATATCCGGATTGCGCCTGAACCACGTCATCTGCCGCTTGGCAAACTGCTTGATGGAAATCGCAAGGCGCTCAAGCATCGCTTCCCTGCTTTCCCATTTGCCTGTCAGGTATTCGGTAATCAAGCGATACTCAAGACCCAGCCCCAGCATGAACTCAACCGTCGCGCCTTCGCTGAGCAGACGCTCGACTTCCTCGATCATCCCCTGCTCAAGGCGTCGCACAAGACGCTCATCGATGCGCTCCGCCAACACCTCTCTTGGCCAGCTGACGCCCATCCTCAGGCTCTCATATCTGGCCTGTTTAGCAGGCTTGGCATCGTCTCCGTCGTGGATGCGTTCAAGAATGCGCATTACACGGTTGCGGTTCTTGGGTTCCACATCGGTATCCGGCACCAGCTGAAGAAGCATCTCATACAGCTCCGGCGTGGTCAGCTTTTCAAGCTCGGCACGGTACGCCAGATCCGGCTCCTTATCAGAGAGCAGATATCCGTCAAGCACGGAATCAACATACAAACCCGTGCCGCCCACGATCATCGGCAGCTTCCCTCTTGCCCGGATATCATCGATGGCCGCAAAGCTCATCCGCTGAAAATCTGCCATGGAGAAAAACTCGTTCGGCTCGCGCACGTCAATCAGGTGGTGCCTGACGCCCTGCATTTCTTCCGGCGTCACCTTTCCGCTGCCCAGATCAAGCCCACGGAAAACCTGACGGGAATCGGCAGAAATGATCTCCGCATCAAAACGCTTGGCCAGTTCGATGCCCAGCGCACTCTTTCCCGATGCATTGGTGCCAACAACTGCGATAACCTTGGGTAAACTGCTCATACACAAACTCCTGCATGCTAAAGTCGTCGATCATTATAGCATACACAGCCGTTTTGGGCAAGCGTATTCCTCTGTGCGCAAGGAAAACCCGACCTGTTCCTCTAAACACAAGGCCGTTATTCCATTGCCTTTGCATTCTCAATCTGCTGGCGAACCGAGAGCATCTGCTGATCCGACTGCGCGACGGCGTCTGCGCAGGCAACCAGCTGCCGTGCAATATCCTGTGCCTGCGTTCTGGCAATGTCCTTCTTGTAGCGGAGCTTATGCTCTAGACTTGCCCAGAAATCCATCGCAATCGTTCGCAGCTGAACCTCAACGCGCATGAAGCGCTTTTCATTAGACAAGTAAATAGGAATCTCCACGATCAGGTGAAGACTTCTGTAGCCGCTTTCCTTCGGTGTTTTGATATAATCCTTCACCCTGAGCACAGATACGTCATCCTGCTGGGCCAGCATGTCGGCAAGTCGATAAATATCATCGACAAAAGAACAGATGACGCGCACGCCTGCAACGTCGGAAAGCGATTGCTCGATGGATTCCACCGTCACCGGTTTGCCGATACGGTTCATCTTCTCCAGAACGCTGTGTGGGGTCTTGATGCGCGTTTTAATCGCCTCGATGGGATTGCGGTCGAACTTCCCGTTAAACTCGATGGACAAAACCTTGAACTTCGTTTCGATTTCGAGCATCGCAGCGGAATAGTAGCTCATCAGGCGGATATAATCCTTGCCCAGCGCGCGGATTTCATCGATTTCGCTGTCCGTTTCCAGTCCCGGCGCGTATGTTACGATGTTCTTTTCTAACTGCATACACAAAATCCTCCCTTCGTTCATCTGTCTTCATTGTACACGAGAATGAATCGCTCGTCAATTCTAACAGTCTGACTGGGAGGATCTTGTTTATTTAATTCAAATCACAGCAATTTCAGGTTTTCCACGTTCCTGCCGACAGCGGATGCCGCGCAGGTTTTTGTGAACGTCCGGCGGATCATCGCCTCGACGTCCTCCTTCGTAACCGCTTCGATCTTATCCACAACGCTCTGCGGATCGATCGCCCGGCCGCGCAGCAGCTTGCTTCTGCCGATGGAGGACATGCGCGAAGAGCTGCTCTCCAGCCCCAGCACATAGGATACCTTCAGCTGTTCTTTTGCCATGCTGAATTCCTCATCCGTAATGCCGCCGTTCATCAGCAGCGCAATCTGCTGATGCAGCTCATCGGCGACAAGCTGCGCCGTTTCCGGCGACGTTCCGGCGTAAAGCTGGAGCATACCGCAGGTAACGTAAGTAGACGGGAAGCTGTACACGGAGTACGCAGCGCCCATCTCCTCGCGGATGCGCTGGAAAAGGCGGGAGGACATGCCGCCGCCAAAGAGGTTGTTCATGACGGACAGCGCATACAGGCTGTCATCATCCTGCGCAACGCCGGGATACGCCAGACACATATGCACCTGTTCAATATCCTTCTTCTTTGTCCTGACAAGTCCCTGACAGGGCGGATTATCCAGCACAGGCGCGGCAACCTCCGGCGCAGACCAGCTGCCAAGCATCTTCTCGGCAAGCTGCCTGAACTGCTCAATATCAAAGCGGCCTGCAATCGCCAGCACGGTGTTATCCGGGCGGTAATGCTTTTCGCGGTATTCCATCAGCGCTTCCCGCGTGACGGATTCAATCTGCTCCGTCGTCCCCAGAATCGGGCGGGAAAGCGCATGATCGCCAAAATACGCCTCGGCCAGAAGGTCATACACCAGATCCTCCGGCGTATCTTCGCACATGGCAATCTCTTCCAGAATGACGCCGCGCTCCTTCTCAAAGTCCTCCTCCTCCACCTTCGCATGAAGCAGAAGATCGGTGAGCAGATCCATCGCGCGCGGGAGATGCTCGGCGATCACCTTGGCATAGTAGCAGGTGCATTCCTTGGATGTAAACGCATTGACATGCCCGCCAAGCGCATCCATCTCTACCGCAATCTCTCTCGTCGTTCTGTTTTCCGTGCTCTTGAAGAGCATGTGTTCAACAAAATGGGAAAGGCCGTTTTCCTCGACGGTCTCATACATGGAGCCTGCGCCAATCCACAGACCCACGCTGACCGACGGAAAATGCGGAATATACTCCGCGACGACGCGAAGGCCGTTTGAAAGCGTGAATTCTTCGCACATGCGGCTCAAGCCTCCGTTCAGCATTTTCCTCAGTTTCCCCCTTTTCTTTCTCTTTGATGCATCGCTGCTAAAAACCGCCGAAGGGCACCACGTCCCCTCGGCGGCGTTAATTACGTATTCCGATCAGCGGCGGTTCGCATCACGGCGCGGCGGGCGCTGGCCCGGAGCGCTGCGGCGCGGCATCTCGGTGTTGTCATACTCGATGTCGTTGCGGATGAGGTTGATGCGGCCCTGAGAGTCGATCTCGGCAACCTTAACCTCCAGCTCATCGCCGACCTTGACGACATCTTCGCACTTCTCAACGCGGCCCTTAGCCAGCTTGGAGATGTGTACCATGCCGTCCTTACCCGGCAGGAGCTCAACAAACACACCGAAGTTCATCATGCGCACAACCTTGCCGGTGTACACCTCGCCAACCTCGATGTCCTTGGCGATGCCTTCGATCAGGCGGCGGGCCTTGGCGGCCGCATCCGCATCGGAGGTCGCGATGAACACGCTGCCGTCGTCCTCGATGTCGATCTTGACGCCGGTTTCTTCGATGATCTTGTTGATCATCTTGCCGCGCGGTCCGATAACCTCGGCGATCTTCTCCGGATTGATCATGAAGCTGATGATCTTCGGAGCATACGGGGAGAGCTGCTCACGCGGCTGCGGCAGGGTTTCCAGCATCTTGCCAAGGATGAACAGACGTCCGTCAAGCGCCTGAGAGAGCGCCTGGGTGAGGATCGCCTCGTCAATGCCCTTGATCTTGATGTCCATCTGGATGGCGGTGATGCCGTTCATGGTGCCGGCAACCTTGAAGTCCATGTCGCCCAGGAAGTCTTCAAGACCCTGGATGTCGGTCAGAACAGCAACCTTGTTGCTCTCGGCATCCTTGATCAGGCCCATCGCAACGCCAGCAACCGGCGCCTTGATCGGCACGCCCGCGTCCATCAGCGCCAGCGTGGAGCCGCAGACGGAGGCCTGAGAAGTGGAACCGTTGGAAGAGAGCACCTCGGACACCACGCGGATGGCATACGGGAACTCGTCAACCGGCGGGATCACCGGCTCCAGCGCACGCTTGGCCAGCGCGCCATGGCCGATCTCGCGGCGGCCCGGGCTCTTGAGACGGCCAGCTTCGCCGGTGGAGTACGGCGGGAAGTTGTAGTTGTGCATGTAGCGCTCGCTGGTCTCAACGCCGAGGCCTTCGATGACCTGCGCCTCGGAAACCGGCGCAAGGGTCGCCACGGACATGACCTGCGTTTCGCCGCGGGTGAAGACGCCCACGCCGTGCACGCGCGGCAGCACGGAGGTTTCGCACCAGATCGGGCGGATCTGGGTCAGGCTGCGGCCGTCCGGACGGACGCCCTGCTCGAGGATCTTGCGGCGCATAACTTCCTTCTTGAGGTAGTAGATCGCGTCGTCCACCTCAGCCATGCGGCCAGCGAACTGCTCGGCATACTTCTCATGCGCTTCCTTGGCGATCACGTCCTCGCGGTCGCTGCGCTCGTGGCGGTCAAACGCCTCAAACGCCCACTCGACACGGCCGAGGAAATCGGCACGAACGGCTTCCTTCACGTCAGCGCCGGTCTCAGCAACCGGGAACTCACGCTTGGTCTTGCCGATCTCGTCAACGATCTGCTTCTGGAAAGCAACGATCTTCTTGATCTCTTCATGACCGGTCAGGATCGCGCGGAGCATATCGGCTTCGCTGATCTCCTTGGCGCCGGCCTCGACCATCAGCACGGCCTCATCGGTACCGGCGACGGTCAGCGCGAGCTTGGATGCCGCACGCTGCTCGACGGACGGGTTGATGACGACTTCGCCATCGACCAGACCGACGTTCACGCCGGCGATCGGGCCGGCCCACGGAATATCGCTCACCGCGATGGCAGCAGAAGCGCCGATCATCGCCGGGATGTCCGGGGTGACGTCCTGCTCAACAGACAGAACGGTCGCAACGACCTGAACGTCGTTGCGCATGCCCTTATTGAACAGCGGGCGCAGCGGACGGTCGATCAGACGGGAGGTCAGCGTCGCCTTCTCGGACGGACGGCCCTCGCGCTTGATGAAACCGCCGGGGATCTTGCCCACGGAATACATCTTTTCTTCAAAGTCAACGCTCAGCGGGAAGAAGTCCTGACCCTCGCGCGGCTTCTCAGAAGCAGTCGCATTGACCATGACCACCGTATCGCCAAGGCGCACGATCACAGAACCGTTCGCCTGACCGCAGTACTTGCCAAACTCCAGGGTCAGCTGACGGCCGCCCAGTTCTGTGGTATACACATTCGCCATTGTAGGGGTTCTCCTTTCAATTCTCCAACCAACACACACATCGCAGATCCGGCCCCTGCCGGACCTGAAAAAACCGTCGCTTGGGCAAAGCTCCCAAACGACGGTCATCTGGGACAGAGTCCGTTTGAACAAAGCCCGGAATATTACTTACGCAGACCCAGCTTCGCAACCAGCGCACGATAGCGCTCGATGTCGATCTTCTTGAGGTACTCCAGCATGCTGCGGCGCTGACCGACCATCAGCAGCAGGCCGCGATGGGAATGATGATCCTTCGCGTGATCCTTCAGGTGAGCGTTCAGGTGATTGATGCGAGCGGTCAGCAGCGCAACCTGAACCTCGGGGGAGCCGGTGTCGCCCTCGTGACGGGCATATTCCTTGATGATAGCTTCCTTCATAGCCTTATCCATTGATAAAGACCTCCTAAAAATATTCTGCCAATCGCCGTAAGCCCAGTAAATCGTTCGGAGAATCGACAAACTGCGCCTGCGGTTCAGACCGGGATATATTTTAACACGGAAGTCCCGCTTTGTAAACAGAACTTCCGCGTTTTTTTCAGTTTTTTTCAAGTTTTTTGAACTTTTTCAGAAGCCGTCAGGCGCATCCGTCCGCGCGAAATATGCCCTTACCTGTTCGCGGTTTTTCAGGACCTCCTCGCGCAAAAGCTCAAGAGAATCAAACAGCCGTTCCTCTCTGATGCGTGTGTAAAGCGCAACGCGCATATGGCAACCGTAGCACTCGCCGCCGTCGTAATCGATCAGGTTCGCTTCGATGGTCTCTTCCCCGCCAGGCGCAGTCGGATGCTTGCCAATGTTGACTGCGGCGATGTATTCCTCCCCGCGCAGCGTAACGCGCGCGGCATATACACCGCAGGGCGGCAGCGCCTTTCCCTTGGGATAAGCGAGATTCGCCGTGGGAAAATCGAGCGTTCTGCCCAACCGTTTTCCACTCCTGACGACGCCGCAGATTTGGTAGGGCCGGTCAAGCAGCTCTCGCGTTGCTTCCATGTCTCCCTGTGTCACAGCGCCGCGGATGCGCGTAGAAGAAACCGGCGCGCCGCCTACGCTCACTTCGCTGACGACATGCGTCTCAAAGCCGTAATCCTTGCCAAGGCGGATCATATCCTCCGCCTTTCCCGCACCCTTGCAGCCAAAGGAGTAGTTAAATCCGATGACGACGTGGCGGGGCTGCATCGTTTCACAGATGAGCCTGACAAACGCCTCCGGGCTCAGCGCCGCAAACGCCCTGTCAAACGGACGCAGCACAGCGGCATCCACGCCCTTCTGCGCAATGGAACGAATGCGCTCCGAACGCGTATCCAGCTGGGGCGGAACACGCTCCGGCGCAAAAGTTGCCATCGGATGCGTTGAAAACGTATACACCACGCTCTTCAGGCCATCCCTTTGCGCAAGCTGGTTGGCGCGCAGCATCAGCTGTTCATGTCCGCGGTGAACCCCATCGAACATGCCCAGCACAATGACCGTTTCGCCGCCCATCCACTGATTTTCATGTGTAAGCAGTTTCATCTTATTTCTTTACTCCAGAAGCATTGCGTCAAATTTCATTACGCCGTCCCGCATCCTGCCGATGCCGGCGAAGCGCTCCTCCAGATACAGCCTGACGGGTTTTCCGTCCTCCGCCGTGCAGCTTAGCTCACGAGCGGTCAGCGTATTTCCGTTCATGACAAAGCGCGCTGCATGCGGCTTAACGTCAATCCGGGGAAGGTGTGCAAGCGGCCTGTCCATGGCGACCAGAAGCTCTTCAAGATTCTCAGCCGCGTCGATTTCTTCTATCGTATGCGCGTCGTCAAGGGAGAACATGCCCGTCTGCGTGCGCAGAAGCAGGCCCATGTGTGCACAGGTCCCCAGCGCTGAACCGATATCATGGCAGAGCGTGCGGATGTACGTGCCCCTGCCGCAGCGAATGCGGATCATGAAGCTGCCGTCGACCAATTCGTGCAGGACATCGATGGCATAAACCTGCGTGGGACGCGGCTCCACCTCAATCGTCACGCCCTGTCGCGCCAGATCGCACAGCTTCTGTCCATCACGCTTAAGCGCGGAAAACATCGGCGGAATCTGCGCGATTTCACCGATAAACTGCGGCAATACGCCTTCAAGCTGCGTCCTCGTCACATGTTCGCCGCTGCCCGCGATGATCTGTCCGTGTGCATCCTGCGTATCCGTGGCGTAACCGGGTTTCAGCTCCGCGACGTACGTCTTTTCCTTTTCAACGAGATAATCAAACAGACGGGAGGCTTTGCCGATCATCAGCGGCAAAACACCGCTCGCTTCAGGATCCAGCGTTCCCGCATGGCCAACCTTCAGCTTCAGCCCTGCGCGGCGCAGCTTGCCGCGAACGCGCTGAACCACATCGCTGGACGTCATCCCCGGCGGCTTGAGCACACACAAGAATCCGTTCATTCTATCCACTCCTCTTATCAGAGCTTCTCTTTCATTACGCCAAGCACCATTTCCACCGCTTCGTGGATCGGCGCATGAATTGTGCAGCCGGCAGCCTGCGCATGTCCGCCGCCGCCAAAACGTCCGGCAACATCGTTGACCGTATCCGGCTCAAAGGCGCGCAGGGACAGCTTAACGCCATTATCCCGCTGGGCTGCGAGAATTGCCATGCGCACACCCTCAACCTCAAGCGCGAGGTTGACCAGACCGTCGGTCTGATTCGGTTTACAGCCGGCTTTCTCAAAATCCTCTGCCGTCAGTTCGATCACGCCAACCTGTCCATCAAGCTCAAAACGCATCTTCTGGTAGGCAATTCGCGTCAGATTCACGCGATATCTTTCCTGATTGCGGTAGAGCCGCCTGCAGATATCCGAAACATCGACACCCGCTTCAAGCAGTTTTGCGCCTGCCATGAAGGCAGCAGGCGACGTATAGGCATACTGAAAATGACCGGTGTCCGTGGACATACCCGTCATCAGGCATGTGCCGATGTCCTTCGTCAGCTCGATCTGCATGGCGTCAATCACGTCAAACGCCGCCACACAGCACGCGCATTCCCCCGCATACAGCAGATTGTATTCACCAAAGCACGGGTTGGTCGGATGATGATCGATGACCATCCTGACCGGCGCAGCATCAAAAACCGGCGCCGCCTTGCCCATCAGCTCATGGCTGGCCACATCCACAGCAATCACAGCGTCGTAATCCGCTGCCGCCTGTTCAGGGCGGATGTAGGCGTCAGCCCCTTCAAGAAAGCGAAGATACGCCGGAACTTCTCCGTCGCAAATCACATCCACAGCCTTGCCCAGACGCAAAAAAGCAAGGCGAAGCGCAAGCGCCGCCCCCACCGTATCCCCATCGGGATTGGCATGAGAAATCAACGCCAACTTATTCGCCCTGCAAGCCTGACAAAGCCAATCCACGAGATTACTCGTCATCGGACTGACTCCCCTCCGTTTTTCTGACCTGATTGATCAGGCTTGCGATGTGCACGCCATACTCAATCGTCGTATCCAGCTCAAAGAGAATCTCCGGCGTATAGCGCAGCTGAATCCGGCGGCCAAGGTTGTGGCGGATAAAGCCCGCCGCAGTCTTCAGCGCCTTCATCATCGGCGCACGCTTATCCTCTTCATAGATGCTGATGAACACCTTCGCGTAGCGAAGATCACGCGTCACATCCACATGCGTGATGGAAAACATGCAATCGGTGCGCGGATCGGACACGTCCTCGCGGATGATCCGCTCCACTTCGCGCATAACTTCCGTCGCAATGCGGTCAGTACGCTCAAACTGTTGATTGGCCATGTATACCTCAATAAATCCTGTCAGATTGGTTTGCCGCCCGCAGATAAACGGGCAGACGCCCACAGAGAGGATTCCCTTCTCTGTGGGCAATGATTCTGCAATTGAATACCAATATGGGAATACGTTGGGCTGCCGCCCAAACCCGCCAAGGGGTAGTACCCCTTGACCCCACTTCGCTTCGCGAGATTTTAGGAAAGGTTTCAGAATCGAATATTGTCTGAAAGAATTCCCTTTTTATTGGCTGATATCCGTATCCCGATACGCTAACTCTCGACCTCGTGCGCTAAGCAATCATCATGCGCATCGGTCCTTCGGATGACGCCCCGGCGCAGCCGGTTAGCGCGGGATTTCCTCCATCATCCGGCCTCGTGCGTAAGCATTCAACATACACACTAGTCCTTCGGATGACGGTCCAGCGGAACGCTGGTTAGCGCGGGATTTCCTCCATGATGAAGCACTCGATGACGTCGCCTTCCTTGATGTCGGAATAGTTTTCAAGGGTGACGCCGCACTCGTAGCCGTCCTTGACTTCCTTAACCGCATCCTTGAAGCGCTGCAGACTGGTCAGCACGCCTTCGTAGATAACGATGTTGTCGCGCATCAGGCGCACCTGCGCATTGCGCTGGATGAGACCGTCGGTGACATAAGAACCGGCAACAATGCCGACATTGGTGATCTTGAAGACGTTGCGTACCTCTGCATGACCAAGCACCTTCTCGCGGAATTCCGGAGCAAGCAGGCCCTTCATAGCCTTCTCCATCTCCTCGATCGCCTGATAGATGACGCGGTAGTAACGGATATCGATACCGTCGCGGTTCGCCGCCTCGCGCGCCTTCGCGTCCGGACGGACGTTGAAGCCGATGATGATCGCACCGTCGATGCCAGCGAGCATGACGTCGTTCTCGGTGACCGCGCCGACGCCGCTGTGGATCGTGCGGACACGGACTTCCTTGTTGGAGAGCTTTTCAAGCGACTGCTTGACCGCCTCGACAGAGCCCTGCACGTCGGCCTTGATGATGATGTTGAGGTCCTTGACCTCGCCCTCTTCCAGCTTGCTGTAGAGATCCTCAAGCGTGGAGGCAGAAGTCGCCTTGACCATGGAGGCACGGGCCTTCGCCGCGCGCTCTTCAACGACCTGACGGGCAAGCTTTTCATCGGCAACAGCCATGAACTCGTCGCCAGCCTCCGGCACGCCGCCAAAGCCGATAATCTCAACCGGCATGGACGGACCGGCAACCTTCACGCGGTCGCCGCGCGGAGAAATCATCGCGCGAACGCGGCCATAGGCATTGCCGGCAACAATGGTATCGCCCACATGGAGCGTACCGGTCTGCACCAGCGCGGTGGCAACCGGGCCGCGCGCGTGATCGAGCTTCGCCTCGATGATGACGCCGCGGGCCTTGCGGTCCGGGTTCGCCTTGAGCTCGAGCATTTCAGCCATCAGCAGGACGTTTTCAAGCAGATCGTCGATGCCGTCGCCGGTCTTGGCAGACACCGGCACCATGATCGTGTCGCCGCCCCACTCTTCCGGAACGAGCTCGTAACGGGTCAGTTCCTGCTTAACGGTGTCCGGATCGGCAGTCGGCTTATCCATCTTGTTGATGGCGACGATCACCGGGCACTTGGCAGCCTTGGCGTGGTTGATGGATTCGATGGTCTGCGGCATGACGCCGTCATCCGCCGCAACGACCAGGATCGCGATATCCGTCGCCTGCGTACCGCGTGCACGCATGGCGGTGAACGCTTCGTGACCCGGGGTATCCAGGAACGTGATCTGACGGCCGTCGACGCTGGCGGTATACGCGCCGATATGCTGGGTGATGCCGCCGGCCTCGCCAGCGGTGACCTTGGTCTTGCGGATATAGTCAAGCAGGGAGGTCTTGCCGTGGTCGACGTGACCCATGATGGTCACGACCGGCGGACGGGTCACCAGATCCTCTTCCGCATCCTCCACATTCTCGGCAGACAGCGCATCCTCGGCGGTCTTATCCAGCTTCATCTCCAGCGTAACGCCGAATTCGGAAGCAACCAGAGACGCGGTATCAAAGTCGAGCTCCTGGTTGATGGTCGCCATGATGCCCAGCAGCAGCAGCTTCTTGATGATTTCACCCGCCGGCTTACCGATGCGCTCGGTCAGGTCGCGCACGGTGATGGTCTCAGCCGTCATGTAGGCGGTCTCGATCTTGATCGGAGCCATCATCTGCTGAGCAGAGAGCTGCTTGCCCTTCTTCTTGCGGCTGCCGCGGACGACATCATCGTCCATGCCATAGCCGTTTTCACGGGCGAGCTGCTTGCGGTTCTTCATCTGCTGATGCTCCGGATCATGCTGACGCTGGCGGAGCTTCTTGTTGGGATCGTAATTGGAGACGCGCTCCTTCTCCACCGTCGGGATGAGTTCCGGACCCTTCGGCGCGCGGCTCATCGGACGGGACGGACGGTCGCCCTGCGGACGGTCGCCCATCGGGCGCGGACCGCGGTCACCCATCGGACGGTCGCCCATCGGGCGCGAACCACGATCACCCATCGGGCGCGGGCCGCGATCGCTCTGCGGACGATCACCCATC
>JAFYOR010000004.1 GCA_017547805.1 Clostridia bacterium | reverse complement strand
CGCAGTTTGCCATAATAACGGACACTCTCAACAAAGGCGGGCAAGGCTTCGGACGACCCCGTTTGCCAAATACTGGACACTATGCGTAAAATGGAGGCATGGGAAACATGTCACGAATGGCGACAAGCGAGTACATAGGCATGAAGCGCAGGGCGTATGCCAAAGCGGACCGTGCCAAGCGAATGCGCATCCTCGACGAGGTGTGCGAGACGACGGGCTACGAACGCAAGTACGCGAACCGTCTGCTGACCGGGAACAGGAAGTTCCGCGAGCATCAGGGCCGCGGAAAGACATACGGCGACGATGTCGCCGAGGTGCTGAAGAGGGTCTGGCGGGAGGCCGGATGCCCCTGCCTGCCATACTTCAAGGCGGAGGTGGAACGCTGGGCGGAAGAATACGCAACGCAGGTTGCGCACATCAAGCCGGACGTCAAGGCGCAGTTGCTCGCCATGAGCGACCGCACGATGTCGCGCCTGCTTTCCGGGGAGGCCAGGGTGAAGCCCGGATGGGCTAAGGGCAACAAGCGATCCGGGCGCGGAGCGCACAACGAGGTCAAGGCCAACACGCCATGTGCGTCAGGGGAAGTCGTCATGGCCTGCAACGTCCCGCCGGGCGACGCGCAGATCGACACCTTCGCCCTCGGAGGCGGCGACCCCTCGGACAACTTCTTCTGGATCCTCGACGGCACGGACCGAAAGACGCAGTGGACGATCCTCTGCCCGACGTGGAACAGGGGCCAGCATGCGACGCTGGAGGCGTTGAGGCACATCGAAGGCAGGTTCCCGTTCGACATCCTCGCCATGCATTCCGACAACGGAGGCGAGACGCTGAACAACCATGTCGCGGCCTATCTGGGAAGCAAGGCGACGAAGCCGTTCCTGTGGCGGTCCAGGCCACGGCACAGCAACGACAACGCCCACGTCGAGGAGAAGAACAGGTCGTCGGGGCGGCAGCTCTTCGGGGAGGCCAGGCTCGACTGCCCGTCGCTGCAGGACGAGCTCGTCAAGCTCTGCGACGACTGGTCGGACTTCCGCAACTTCTTCTGCCCGTGCAAGATGCTCGTGTCGAAGGAGAAGCGCCCAGACGGCAAGGGCTACAAGTGCACATACGACACGCCAAGGACCCCGTACCAGAGGGTACTCGAAGAACACGTGCTCACGCCCGAGCAGGAAGCCGCGCTGAAGACGCACAGATCCCGCCTCAGCGGGATGGAGCTCTACAGGCGCGTGATCAAGCGGCTGCGCAAGATACGGCGCATACAGGCGGCATACGACAAGGCCAAACATGCCGGCGAAGACCTCTCTCCCTTCGCGGCTCGTCCAGCCTTGGCGCTTCGCGCCACCCCTTCGGGGACGGCTGGACTTCACCGCGAAGGGACACGCCACACCGTCAACACCCAGCGCATAAGCCGCGCAGAGGAACGAAGATTGAGTGTCCAGTATTTGGCAAATCAAAAACCACCAAGTTATCTACAGAGTGTCTTTTCTATTTGACAAACTGGGCCCAGGCTTCATTTCACATTTACAAGCACTCACTGCCGTTTTCGCGATGCTTGGTGAATTATTGAGCGAGCAGCCGCACTGGGAACGACTGCTTGTACTTGTAGGACTTAAGCTTGCCGGTCTTCTCGTCCTCGTATTCGCCCGTCGCATCCCAGAGATAGAAGCCTTCCATCTTCGGCTCATCGCCCTGCACGAAAATGCCCTCGAAGGTTGCCTTCTTGGAGGTATGCGCCCATGTCTCCTTGCCCGTGGTATCGTCGTATGCCGACACGTAGTCATACCAGAACGTGTACGAGCCTTTGAAGATGCCAGTCGCCTGCGTGAACGAGAGCGTCAGCGCACCGTCGTTCGCACCATCGTACGACCACTCCTTCGACTCCCTGTCTTGCACGGGCTTCGTCGCCTTCGCGACAACTATCGCCCCCTTCTCGTTCACCGACACGGCCATGCCGGACTGGCTGACGGTATCGATGGCCTCAGCCGTCTGCACGGAGCTGGTTGTCGCCTTCTTGCCATTCTCGCCCAGGACCGTCTCATTATAGGTGTACGCAAGAGACGGCGCACCGCCATCCAACGACACGCGCAATGACTCATAGTACTTTT
>JAFYOR010000037.1 GCA_017547805.1 Clostridia bacterium | reverse complement strand
GAAAACGCCGTGCTGAACGACCCCGCCACTGAGCGCAGCATCTACGCCATCAGCCAGGACATGGCGGATTTCTGGATGGAGAAAGGCGAGTGCGACACCAACGACATCGCCGAATTCTTCGCCCTGGTGAAGTGATCGGGTGAACAGAAACCCCCCGGGCCCCGACCGGTCGGTGCCCGGGTTTTTTATGTCTTTTTCCGGTGGACATTCCACGCCCTGTGCGGTATAATACTTCCAAAAAACACCGCCACAGGGAGGGATGCTGCTATGATGACACAGGATGAGATGAATGTGCTGGTGCCTCAAAAGCTGCGCGAGATCGAGGCGGAACACGGGGTAAAGGTGCTGCACTCCGCGGAGACGGGCAGCAGGGCCTGGGGCTTTGCCTCTCCGGACAGCGACTATGACGTGCGCTTCGTTTACATGCGCAAGCCCGACTTTTATCTCCGGCTTGAAAAGACGCGCGACGTCATCGAATGCCCGATCGACGACACATGGGACGTCAGCGGCTGGGATCTGAAAAAGGCGCTGCAGCTGGCGCACGCCAGCAATCCTTCCCTGATCGAATGGATGATGTCGCCCATCGTCTATGCCACCACGCCCGAATGGCAAGACACCGTCGCGCCGGCGGTCCTTGCGCATTTTCAGCCGGGAAAGAACGTTTTCCATTACCTGAGCATGGCGCAAACGAATGCCGGCAGCGTACTTGGTCAGTCCAGCGTGAAGGTGAAGCGGCTTTTGTATACGCTTCGCCCGATGCTGGCGGCGATGTGGGTGATGGAGCGAAGGACGCCGCCGCCGGTTCGCTTTGCCGAACTGACGGACGCGTATCTGAAGCCTGAACTCAGACCCTGTGTTGACGAGCTGCTGCTAATCAAGCGCACGCTGCCGGAGGTCGGCGTCATTCCCGCCGTGCCCGAGCTGGATGCCTTTATCAGCGAAACGCTCCCTGCGCTCCATGCCGCCGCCCGACAGCTGCCCAAGGAAGAACCGGGGGATTGGGCGCCGCTCAACACCCTCTTTGCCGGCATGCTCCGCCGGTTTGAATGCCCGAAGGGAGATTAATCACGATGCCAGATAACACCCTGAGAACCCATATCCGCGCGTCCCGGCGTCTATACCGCCGCGGAAACCTGCAGCTTGAGCGCTGGCGCGAGGACAATCAGCCCAAATACTGCCGGGCGCAATTTGAAGCCAGCGGCGCAGCATTCACGCCGGAGAATACCGTCTTTTTCTGGGGACATCAGCCCTCAAAGGACGGGCGCATCACCGCCAGCTGCCTGAGCCAGTGGTTCATTGCCGATTTTCACGTCGGCGGCACGCCGTATATCTGCATGGAGCAGTTCATGATGGCGTCCAAAGCGCGTCTTTTTGAGGATGAGGAAACTCTTGTGCGCATCCTCAAAAGCAGCGATCCCAAGGAAATCAAAGCGCTGGGCCGTCAGGTGAAGGGCTTTGACGAAGCTGTCTGGAACGAAGCCAAGCACCTGATCATCCTCAACGGCAATTTCTGCAAGTTCACGCAGAATCCGGCCCTGCAGGCGTATCTGCTCGCAAGCGGCGAGCGCACGCTGGTGGAAGCCAGCCCCTATGACACAATCTGGGGCGTCGGCCTTGCCGCCGAGGATCCGCGCATACAGGATCCCCGTCAATGGCGCGGGGAAAACCTGCTGGGCTTCGCGCTGATGGAGGTGCGCGATGAAATCCGCCGCACGCTTGATGACAAGCAGGCGCAGCGCACTTAACACAATACAAAAAGGAGCTGTCTCATAAAAGACAGCTCCTTTGTTTACCTATGACTATATCAGACATGAATGACATGCGAATGGTGGATATGCTTCTGGCTGTAGAGTACGATGGTATCGCCCTCCCGCAGCACGAAGCTGCCGTTGGGAATGAGCACGCGGCCTCTGCGCCTGATCATGACGATCATCGTATGCCGGCTGATATCCAGATCCTTGATCGCCTCGCCGACCCACGGATGCTGCTTGCGCAGAATCAGTTCCTGCAGGTCGATGTGCTGATCGTTGTCAAAGGGTTCTGCGCCGATCACGATCACGTCGCCCTCCAGCACCTTCGTGCTGCCGCGCGGCACGATGATCCGCTCGTCGCGCTGAATGGCCGCAACCACCACGCCGCGCGGGAAGCCCATCTCCTGAATGGTATGCCCGATCCAACGGTCACCCTTGCCCATGTGGATCTTGATGAAGTGGATGTCCTCTTCATCGCCGTATTCGCTGATGCGCTTGATGCGGGAATACTGATCGACGAAACCTGCGGAAATAATACCGGTGGGGATCGCAACCATACCCACGCCAAGGAACGTGATGACGATGGAAAACAGCTTGCCCACGTCCGTAATCGGGTAGATGTCGCCGTAGCCTACGGTCATCAGCGTGCTGACTGCCCACCAGATGCCGGAAAACGCATTGGTGAAGACATGCGGCTGGGCCTCATGCTCGATGCTATACATGCACAGGCTGGATGCGAGCATCAGCACGACGATGATGAACACGGAGCTGATGAGCTGCTGCCCCTTGCTGGAAATGACCTCGGTGATGACGTTGAGCGAATCGTAATAGGAATTGATGCGGAACAGACGGAAGATGCGCACGATTCTGAACATGCGGAACGCAATCGCGCCCGACGGGAAGAAAACCGGCAGCCCATAAGGCAGGAAGGACAGCAGATCAATGATGCCCGTAAAAGAAAACACATATTTGAACAGCGCCCGGACTTCGCTCAGCTGCCTGTGGCGCATCTTCGCCGTGATCAGCCGCAGCACATAGTCCATTGCAAAGAACGCCACCGTCACGCCTTCCAGCACCATCAGCAGCGAACCATACGCCTCCCGCGCCTCTTCAAACGTATACGCCAGACTGACAATCAGGTTGATCACGATGGTCAGCATGTTCAGCAGGTCATATGCACGGCTGGCTTTATCCTCCGGCGTGGCAACCTCAATGATTTCGTTGAGGCGCTTGCGCCGGCGCATGAGCATTTCTTTAGACAGCATAATACACTCCATTATCGCAAGGATTGAGTGCCCTTATTATATCACCCCTCACGCCCCAAGGCAAACATTCCGCCTCTTTGTTAAGATTTATTAACATATCAACAGCCGCCCGTTATCGGGCGGCTGTTTTGTTGGTCAAAAACCTACATCCGGCAGACAATGGAATCGGTCGCGGCGTGAGAAACTCCCCTCCACCAGCCTTTATTCGCCCCATATGCCGCGGATCACTTCAAGCTCCCGGCAGAGCTGCGTATAGCACCCCTCGTCAAGGCAGTCAAACTCCACGCGCAGCCCAGCCTCCTCATGTCCGGCAAGCCAGCTGCAGACCGTTGTCACGGCGATGTGCGCGGCAAGCTGCTTGGGGAAGCAGAACTTTCCGGCGGAAATCAGCGGAAAGGCGATGCACTTTGCGCCGAGGGAAAGCGCCGTATCAAGCGCCCGCTTGTAGCAATCGGCCAGCATACCGCCATCATGCTTCTGATAGACCGGCCCGACGACATGGATGATGTGCGCAGCCTTCAGGCGATATCCCTTCGTCACGCGCATCTCGCCGTGACCGATTCTGCCGATTGTCCGGCATTCCTCGTAAAGCCCATAGCCCGCCGCGCCATGGATGGAGCCGTCCACCCCGCCGCCGCCGAGTATATCGCAGTTGGCAGCGTTGACGATCACATCGCAGTCCGCGTTGGCGATGTCCATATACTTGACGCTCACCCCGCGCACCGGACCAAAGCTGCGCCGGGGAATCAGGCCGCTGCAGTCAATGACGCCGTTCTTCCGGAAATCCTCCCGCAGTGCCATGAGAATCCTGCCCAGCTCGTTGCGGCCTTCTCTGGTTTTCATATCCACGCCCCAGAAGAGGTCGTGCCAGTAATTGCCCTCGTAAAGCGGCTTATTTCCGGTTTCCATCAGCCGCTTGGCCAGATACGGATGCTGTTCAAACTTCGCGCGGACGATCGCGCGCATCAGCGGGATCTTGACGTCCTCCCAATCGCCGCGCAGGGCGACCCTGCGTCCCAGCCGCTTGGCCTCGTCGGCAGAAAGCTGCGTAAAAGCCAGCCTATCCAGCGGATTTTCGCACTTCTGCGCCTGATACGCCGCCTCGTTATTGGCATAGAGCACACCGCTAAAAAGCACGGGCACGGGATAGAAATTGCTCAAAAACTCATATTCCTCGCGGAAAATATCGATTTGCTGCGGTTCTCCCTGATAATGCTTCATGCTGCCATCTCCTTTATGCTTGATTACATTATCAGCATACCATGCCGCCGCAGACTCCGCGTCGCCTCCGGCGCGACCCATGCCGCGAAAACAAAAGCAAAAAAACGAGACTGTCAGGATAAAACCAAACATTCCAAGAAGAAGTTTCCTAAGTATAATCGCCCCGCCAAAGGGCTTTCCGTTCGCCCTTTAGAAACCTTCGGCCGCAAAACACTTAATTTTCTTGGAATATCTGGTTTCTTATCCTGACAGTCCCGTTTCAATTTACATCTTACTTCGCCAGCGCGGCAAATTCCATGCGGATGGCATTCTCGTCTCCTCCACCCAGAACGCCCTGCGTCATATCCTTGGGGCCGCCGCCGCGTCCGCCGAAGGCCTGACACAGCGCCTTGGTCGCCGGACGCACGTCGATGCTCTCCGAGGACATCGCAAAGCTGTAGCCGCTCTCCGCGCGCGGGATGAGCACGAGCGCCGCCTTCGCGCCGGCGGCAAGCCGGCCTGCCGCCTTCCGTGCCTGAGACGCCGGAAGCACATCGCAGCATACGACGCGCACGTCCTTTTCTGCTTCAGTCTGCGCCATCATGTCAAACACGCGCATGCCAAGCGCATCGTTCGCCGCACGCAGATGATCGCGATCCGCAAGGAGCTTATCGACCGCGTCCGCCACCTCCGGCTGCTTGCAGGAGAGCGCCGTGGACGCGCGCTTCACCTGAGAGAGAAGCATGTTTTCCTCGTCAAGGGCGCGCATGCCGCAAAGAATCGACACGCGGACGCCGCTCTTATACTTCTGGCAGGCAAGCACCTTGATCTGTCCGATGCTGCCGGTGAACTTGACATGCGTGCCGCAGCAGGCGCAGGTATCCGCGCCCGCGATGGTCACGATGCGCACCTCGCCGGAGAGCGCCTTCTTGCTGCGGTACTCCATCGCCGCAAGCTCGTCGCTCGTGGGCAGCAGCGTCACAACCGGAATGTTTTTCCAGATGATTTCATTGGCCATCCACTCCACGCGCAGCACGTCTTCCTCCGTCAGCGGACCGTTAAAGTCCATGGTGACGGCCTCGCTGCCGATGTGAAAGCCCACGTTGTCATAACCAAAGAGCTGATGGACGATACCGGAAAAGATGTGCTCGCCGCTGTGCTGCTGCATCATCGAGAGCCTTCGCACCGCGTCCACGCAGCCATGCACCGCGCTGCCCACGGCAAGCGGACCGTCCGTCAGATGCTGCACCTCGCCGGAAACCTCGTGCGCATCCAGCACGTTCACGCCGCCCAGCGTGCCGTGATCCGCGCCCTGTCCGCCGCCCTCGGGGAAGAACGCCGTCTGATCAAGCGTAACGATGTACTTGTCGCCCTTCGCCTCGCAGGAAAGCACGACCGCGTCAAAATCAAGGAGGAAAGAATCTTTATCGTAAAGATGAATGGTCATAAGGAAACCCTCTTTTCTGCTCTGATGGAAAACATTGTATCACATCAGATCAGAAAAGACAAACCGCATCAGCGGAAATAGCCCTCGTGATGCTGCCCCGCCATGGCAACGCTGCCGTCTGCAAAGAGCGCAATGCAGCACTCCGGCGCGGCCGCAATGTCGACGACGTTTGTCCACTTCGCCACCTGCCGCCGGATCCGGTCATCCTTTCCGACATAAAGCACGGTACCGTCGCTTTTCCTGCCCAGCACATACTCGTACGACGCCTCAATCTGCACGACGTCCGTCCAAGCCTTCACGTCCGCGCATGCCGCGCAGCCCGCGCCCCTTCCGTCATCGCCGCAGCGGGATGCAATCACGTCCACGCGCCCATCCTGACGCAGGGCAAAGGCGTGTTCATGCTTGCCGGCAAGGTCGGTGTACGGCACGTCAGATGACACCTCGCGGACATTCCGTCCTTGCGTGATGGCGTCTTCAATCACGAATGCGCGGCCGCTTTTCAAGAGGATATATTCCGGCGTGATGAATTCTCCGATAACGCTGGCAATCGCTTCATCGCCCAGCACATCGTCGCCCATCCAGAATTTCCAGTTTCCGTTTTTCTCCCAGACGCGCGTCCATTCGTCATAGAGAAACCGCCCCTGCGCGTCCATCGGATAAGGATAGCCCTCGCCGATGTGCGACGCCTTCATGCCGTCAAAATTCGTTTCAAGCCCGACCGCGCGCACAACGCCCTTGTCCGTCAGGCCGTAGGCGCTGCACACGCGCGTACCGATCTCCCGGATGTTCTTCCATGTGCGCACGGTTTCGATGCACGGCGCGTGGGGCATATCGTCACCCAGAATCGCCACCGTGCCGTCGCTGCGAAGGCCCATGACGTATGTCTCCCCCGCAATCACGTCGACAACGTCATAAAACTCGTCAGAAAGAAAGCGCAGCATATCCCCGCGGATCCAGCCCGTCTTCGGGTTCTTGCCGACATAGGTGGACACATGACACCACAGGTACTTGCCGACGGTCTTTTCCTCAAACACATAGACGCTCTGCGGGCTGTTCAGCTGCCAGAGCATCTTTCCGCCCGCGCTGTCGCGCACGTTCACGTTCTCCTTGGCGATTTCCGCAAAACCCAGCTCGCCCAGCGCCGCCGAGGCGCCCAGCAGCAGCCAGACCGCCAGCAGCGCAGCCATTATTCTCTTCATATCTTTTTCCTCCGCATCCGATGTTTTCCATCTGTATACACGACGAAGCAGACCGGTCTGTTCTTTCATTGCACAAAAAAGAAATTAGAAATTTCCATGCGCGCATAATTGTGGTATACTGTACATAGAATCAGGGCTGAAGGCAGCCCAAACCGGCACGCTGCCGGCGGCATCACCGACAAAGAGTTATAAGTTTCAGTCGTTTATGCACGCGGCCGATACTCTGAGAAAAGATTTGCATAACAAAAGGAGGGCATCCCATGAAAAATCCGCTCATCATCACCATTGGCAGAGAATACGGCAGCGGCGGCAGAGAGATCGGTCAGGCAGTTGCCAAGGCGTTGGGGATCGCCTTTTATGACAAGCAGATCATCAGCCTCGCCGCGGAAAAGAGCGGCCTGTCCGATGAGTTCATCGCCAACAACGAGCAGCGCATGCGCGGCGGCTTCATGCTCAATCTCGCCGCGGCGTCTGCCTATTCCGGCGGCTTCTTCTCCAGCCAGCACCTGCCGCTCTCCGAATCGATCTTCATCTCGCAGGCGCAGGTCATCCGCGATATCGCAGGCAAGGAAAGCGCCGTGATCGTCGGCCGCTGCGCGGACTATATCCTTGACGGACGCAAGAACACCATCAACGTCTTCATCCACGCCCCGCAGGAGGAGCGCGTCAAGCGCATCATGCGCCTGCACAGCGTTGACGAGGCGACGGCGATCAAGGAGATTCAGGTATCCGACAAGGAGCGCGGCAACCATTATTTCCGCTACACCGACCGCAAGTGGGGCAAGGCGCAGAATTACGATCTGTGCATCAATTCCGCCCTGATGGGCATCGACAAGACGGTGGAGATGCTCGTGGACATGGCAAACATTGAGGAGCGTGGCTGAACCCCGTGATTCTTCCTTCCCAAACAGCGCTGGTGCTCGGCGGCGGCGGCGCAAAGGGCGCCTACCAGATCGGCGCAATCGCCGCGCTTGAAAAGGCCGGAGTCACCTGCGGACGCGTCGTCGGCGTATCCATCGGCGCAATCAACGCCGCGATGTTTGCCCAGCGGGACATGGAGCGCGCCGCTGCGCTCTGGGAAAACATCCGCCTGAGCGATATCCTTTCCGCCGACGCGCTCTCTATCGCAGAGGATGCGGAAGCGATTCTCGGCCAGCCGGAAAAGCTGCTGGAATACTTCGCCCGCAACAGCCAGAAGAGCTTTGCAGACATCGCTCCGCTCAGGGCGCTGCTTGCCCGCCACATCAGCGAAGACATCGTGCGCAGCAGCCCTATCCAGATGACGCTCACCGCGACGCGCTTTCCCACGCTCTCCTGCGTGGAAAAGAAGGTCGGCGACATGGAACCGGGAACGCTTCACCAGTGGCTTCTGGCCAGCGCGGCCATCTTCCCGATTTTTCCCATGCAGACCATCGGCGAGGATCGCTATATCGACGGCGGCTTCTGCGACAACACGCCCGTGGATGCGGCAATCCGTGCGGGCGCGCGGCGCATCATCGCGGTGGACGTGGGCAAAAACCGTTCGCACACGCAATACGACCGCCGGCCGAACATCACCTATATCCGCGCGTCCCATCCGCTGGGCGGCATGCTTTCCTTTGACGGAGAAACCATCGCCCGCAACCGCATCCTCGGCTACAACGATACGATGCGCGCGCTGGGCATGATGCGCGGCATCCGCTATTCCTTTGACCAGATCGACGCGCAGGCGCTCTATTCCCGCGCGCAGGATTTCATCGTCAGGCTCACGCAGATCGAGGCCGTTCTTGGCATCAACAACGCGCTGACCAAGAAGGACAGCGCGCCGCTGTTTTCCCTGCTGGAAGAAGAGCTGCCGCCGGGCGCGGACGCGATTGATTATCTCCTTCGCGCGATGGAGCTTTGCGCGGACATCGCGCAGGTCAATCCAGCGCAGGTGTTCACCTTCCGCACATTCACCAGCGAGCTGCGCGCGCGGCTGCCGCTTGAAAAGGCAGAGTCCATGCTCGATTCGCTTCTGGGCAGACGCATCGGCGTGCTCTTCGCCTCGCCCCAGCCGGACAGGCGGCTGGTGATTTCCTGCCTGTATCAACTGCTGCTGCGTGAAAACGTATTTTCCGGTCTGGCGCTGCGTACCCTCGCAGCCTTCCCCCGGGAGATGCTCTGCGCGCTGACGCTGCAGGCAATCCTTTAATGCGGGCGCCGCCTGCGTCCCTCCGCTCTTCGTTTTCTCATGATGCATACAACCGCCCGCTGTCAGGAAGCCAGACTCCCTTGCCAGCGGGCGGTTTTCATGTTATGCTGTTTGCGGGCTGTGCCCGCCTCCACATCCGAAGCACTCCGTGGTCCCTGTTTCTGCTGCGTACGCGGCCGATGGTTTCACGCAATTTCTTATCGAGCAAAAGCGGGCCGTGCCCGCCGATATTCCGAAAATTTCTATTTGGGTAAAGAATCTTTCTACGAAAGCACTGTCCCGGTTCATCACGCAAGCTCGTCGTAGGAATCGATCACGCAGTCGCAGATCCGCGCAATCTCTTCCCGGTCGCCTGCGTTGGTGTCATCCGTGATGCCCACGACGCCCAGCCCCGCAGCGCGCGCGCCCTTCATGGCATACAGCGCATCTTCAAACATCACGCAGTCTTCCTTCTTTTCCCCGATGAGCGCGCACAGCCGGTCGTAAAACGCCGGATCGCCCTTGCTGCCGCCGACGATCTCCGTGCTGTAAATGAGGTCAAGCTCTCTGACCAGATCCATCTTATTGAGCGCGGTGAGCACCAGATCGCAAGGCGACGCCGAGCAGACCACGCACCTGACGCCCCTTTTGCGCAGCCTGCGCAGATAATCGGCTGCGCCGGGCTTGAGCGGCAGACCAGCGCTGTAAATGCGCTTCATCCCCTCGCACGCTTCGGCGCAGAGGGTTTCAAAATCCGTATCCAGCCCGTATTGCTCGCGGTAATATTCTACGGCAATTCTTCCAGTCAGGCTCTCCATCGCGCGGATTTCTTCCGGCGTGGGCTCGATTCCCCGGCGGCGCACGAATTCCACATTCAGCGCGCGCCACGGCGTCATGGAATCAATCAGTGTGCCGTCCATATCGAAAATTGCCGTTTTCATTCCCAGATTCATTGCTTGTTCCTCCATTGATGACGCATCGGCGGTTTGTTCGCCGCTTCTATTATATTCCCGGGCGTGCAGCCGGTCAAGCCGCCGCGCCCAGACAGGAGAAAACATGACCCGCGAATCCTATATCCGCATCACCGACGCCGCACGGCGCACGCTCAGACGCCTGCCCGGCGGGGAAGCGCTTTTGCGCCTGCCGACATATCTGTGCGCGGCGGTATATATGCTCACGCTGCTCCACCTCATGCTCACGCGCGATGTGCGCCTTTTCCGCGCGCTGCTCGTTCCGGCAGCCTGCTTCATCGTCTGCACCCTTCTGCGGCCTGTCATCCGCCGCCAGCGCCCGTACGACCGCTTCGGCGCGCCGCCGGTGGGCAGCTACACCCCCGGAAAGGGCAAGAGCATGCCCAGCCGCCACACAGCCAGCGCAGCAGCCATCGCCTTTGCGATCATCTACGTCTTCCCCTGTGTTCCATCCGCTGCCGTCATGCTTGCGCTCGCCGCGCTGATCGCCTTCCTGCGCGTCGCATCCGGCCAGCATTACCCAACCGACGTGCTGGCTGCGCTGCTCTTGAGCGGCGTCATCTCCCTGGCCGGCTATCTGCTTTGATATGCACCTGCGCAGATTCTCAAAGGATTTACGCAGGTTTTGTCGTATTAGTAACAAGATAATGTTTTTACGGAAAGAAGCGTTCATTCATGAAAAACATGTCCCAGAAAGAGCGTCAGCAAATGATGCTCAACGCGCCGGTGCACAAGGTCATTCCCAAACTGGCCGTTCCCTCGATCATCTCCATGCTCATCACCGCCATTTACAACATGGCGGACACGTTCTTCGTCAGCCAGATCGGCACCTCCGCCTCCGGCGCGGTTGGCGTCATCTTCTCCGCCATGGCGATCATCCAGGCCGTTGCCTTCATGATCGGCATGGGCAGCGGCACGAACGTCAGCCAGGCGCTCGGCGCAGGCGACACGGAAAAGGCAAAGCGCTACGCGGCGACGGGTTTTTTCACCGCCTTCATCGTCGGCGTGATCATCATGCTCCTGGGTCTTGCCAATATCGATCCGCTGGTCCGCTTCCTCGGCGCGACGGAGACCATCGCGCCCTATGCCCGGGACTATGCGCAGTACATCTTCTTCGGCGCGCCGTTCATCATGTGCTCCTTTGCGATGAATAACCTGCTGCGCTTTGAAGGACTGGCTTTTTACGGCATGATCGGCATCACCAGCGGCGGCATCCTCAATATGGTGCTTGATCCGATTCTGATTTTCGGCTTTGGCATGGGCACCGCCGGTGCTGCGCTGGCGACGGCGATTTCCCAGTTCGTCAGCTTTGCGGTTCTTCTGATCATGACGAACACGAAGCCGGACGCCATCAAGATCTCCATCAAAAACTTCCGCCCGACGCTTGCGATGTACGGCAGGATCATCAACAACGGTTTCCCGTCCCTTGGACGTCAGGGCATCGCCAGCGTTGCGACGATCATCCTGAACACGACCGCCGGCGCGTACGGCGATGCGGCGATTGCCGCGATGGCGATCGTCAGCCGGTTTGTGATGTTCATCAACTCCACGGTCATCGGCATCGGTCAGGGCTTCCAGCCGGTTTGCTCCTTCTCCTTCGGCGCGGGCAAGTATGCGCGCGTGCGTGAAGCGTTCTTCTTCTGCCTGAAAGTGACGACGATCCTGCTGACCGTGCTGGCAGTCTGTTCCTTCCTGCTGTCTGAAAGCATCGTCACCGTCTTCCGGCGGGATGATCCGCTGGTCATTGAAATCGGCACGCTCGCCCTGCGTCTGCAGATCCTGACGCTGCCGCTGTGGGGCTTCATCGTCATGAGCAACATGCTCACCCAGTCCATCGGCTACGGCATCCGCGCGACAATCATCTCCACCGCGCGTCAGGGTCTGTTCCTGATCCCCGCGCTGCTGGTGCTGCCGCGTATGTTTGGTCTTCTTGGACTGCAGATGGCACAGCCGGTGAGCGACGCGCTCTCCTGCTGCCTGACGTTCGTGATCGTGAGCGGTATCCTCAAAGAGCTAAAGCAAAAAGAAACCAAAACGCTTTAAGCCGCGCGAAGCGAAGATGGGTGCAGGGAGAATCCCTGCGCAGGGTCTTAGGGGCGGCAGCCCCTAACGTGTTCCCCTCATAAAAAAGAACCCAGAACCGAACAGGAGCCGCAGGCGACGCTTTCGGTTCCGATTTAAGCAAAAATCCCGACAGGATCACTCCTGCCGGGATTATTTATTGAAATGATAAACACAGTTTGATATAATAATTGAAATGGAACGAACATCATAATGCAATACATAATTGTAAAGCGTCGGAGGAAGTTATAAGTGGAAGAAAAGAAAAGTTATCAAGAAATACTTCACTTGCTGGATAAACTATATGAACAGTCATTAAAAGGACTTCCTAAGATCAGTCCGCCTATTGAAGTGATGGCAAATGATTATTTACAACATAATCCCAATATCGAAAGTGCAGCGAAGAAGTTTATTAACAATCAAGTGCTGAAATGCACAACGTCTGGTTTTTTGACAAATGTCGGTGGCTTAATTACTCTTCCTGTTGCAATTCCAGCCAACATTAGCAGTGTGCTGTATGTTCAAATGAGAATGATTTCATGTTTGGCGTATATGGGTGGATATGATGTTGGCTGTGATCAGGTGCAGACTTTAATATATGCTTGTTTGGCCGGAATCTCTGTAGATCAGCTACTTAAAAACATCGGCATTCAATTCGGAACGAAATTTACCATGGCACTAGTTAAGAAAATCCCCAGAGCTGCCCTCGTAAAAATCAATCAACGGGTTGGTTTTCGCTTTATTACAAAAGCCGGTTCAACAGGAATAATCAATATTTCCAAAGCGGTTCCTGTGATTGGCGGCATAGTTGGCGGTAGCTTCGATTTGATTGAGACAAAAGTAATTGCACAAAGAGCATATAATTTATTTATCAAGGGAAATTGTGAAGCGCTTTCGTTTGCTGATGATGGCATTGAATACACAGTAGCTGACGTTGAATGATAATAAAAAAGGAGGCCAACGCCTCCTTTTTTATTATTCCGGATAACATCATGGGGATACGTTAGGGGCTGCTGCCCCTAACACCCTGCCAAGGGACTTCGCCCCTTGACCCCATAACGCTTCGCGTGGTTTAAAGCTGCTTATCCCAGATAACCGATCAGCACCTTCAGCGTCGCCAGCGCGCCGTCGACATGGCTGCGCTCATAGCCGTGGGACGCATACACGCCCGCGCCGATCAGACCATGGCGGATGTCATAGCCCGCACGCAGCGTCGCCTCCACGTCGCTGCCGTAGAGCGGATACACATCCACCGCATACGGCGCGTTCATCTTTTCCGCCGCCGCGATCAGCCCGGAAACCACGTCATAATGATACGGGCCGCCGCTGTCCTTGGCGCAGATAGAGACCTTGCGCTCATCACACTCAAGGCCCTCGCCCACACAGCCCATATCCACGGAAATCGCCTCGGTCACGCCCTGCGGAACGCTTGCGCTGCCGCCGTGACCGACCTCCTCAAAGCTCGTCACGTGCACATACACCGCGCGCTCGGGCGTGACGCCCGCTTCCTTCAGGTACTTGGCATAGCCCAGCACAATGCCCACGGACAGCTTATCATCAAGGAACCGGCTCTTGATATAGCCGCTCTTTGTGATTCTGGTGCGCGGGTCAAAGCAGACGAAATCGCCCGTGCGGATGCCCAGCTTCTTGACATCCTCCTCACTCTCCACGACCTCATCCAGCACGATCTCGATGGAATCAAAGCTGCGCTTTTCATCGCTGTACTTTCCATTGACGTGGGTGGATGCGTTTTCCAGCTGCGCCGTGCCTTCGTACACGCCATTAAAGCGCGTGACAACGCGGCAGTTCTCGGTTTCCACGTTATTGGCGTTCAGGCCGCCAATGCGCGTGATCTTCAGCCGGCCGTTCTTCTTGATCTCGCAGACCATGCCGCCCAGCGTGTCCATATGCGCCTCCAGCAGCACGCCGTCCTGCGCGTCCTTTCCACCGAGGGCGACAAGCACGCCGTCCTTACGGGTACGCTCGGGCGCGTAACCCAGCGCCGCAAAGCGCGCCATCACGTGATCCGCTGCCGCCTTCGTCATGCCGCTGGGGCTGTCGATGGCCAGCAGCGCCGCCGTTTCTTCAAGGATATATTTGCCGTAGGTTTCAAAATCGATCATGGGAAATTCCTCCTGTCTTAGATACGATAAGGGCTGCTGCCCTTATAATCCCGCCAAGGGACTTCGCCCCTTGACCCCATAACGCTTCGCGCGAATATAAGCCACTTATTCTGTCTTAAGTTCCATCACCTTGCTGATGATAATCGAAATCGTTCCGTCATCGTTACTGACGACCGCAAAGCTGTTTTCATCATCCGCAAGGGTTCTTGGCAGCGTGATGGAAATGCCGTTGTCCGTCTTGATCTTAAGCCTTTGCAGTTGGGATACCACGCGCTTATTTTCCACCGGGATCACCGGCTCCATCATCTCTTCCTGAATCTGCCGGCCGACCTGCTCGATGAGCATCTCCCTTTCCGGATCGCTGCGGAAAACCTCCTCGGCCACATCCTTGACGTCGATGACGCCCTTTTCCTCGATGGAATGCTGCATCGCGCGCTTGACCGCCGGGCGAATCTCCTGCGCGGGAATTTCCGGCGCAGCCTCCTCGATGATCTGCGTCACCGCGGCGACGGCCTCCTTCGTCGTGCGCGTCTTCGCCATGGCAAAGAGCGCCTCGGAAAAGAGCTGGCGGTTGCCCACATTCGTCAGCACCGCCGTATCCCGCAGGCGGATATCGCCGGTGGAAAGGTTGACGACAAAGCCGGAATAGCTCTTGCTGCCCGCAAGCGGCAGCACCGTGCCATGGGGCAGAAGCTGCGTTGTCATCTGCTCCTCCACCATCTCCAGCTGATGGACGACGGCGCTGCGGTACGGCAGCTGCGCGACGCACAGATGCGGGTCATTATCCCGATCAAAGGAAAAAATGACCATGTCAAAGTTTTCGCGCCGGATCTCCAGCGCCTGCATGTTTTCATCCATGCTGCGCATGAGCGCTTCCGACGCTTCTGCAAAGGGCGTATAGCCAAAGCGCCTGAGCATCTCCTCCTGTGCGCTGCCGGGCTCCACGCAGGTCGTCCGGCTCTGGTCGCTGCCCATGAGCTTTTCTGCAATCGCAGAAAGATACTCTCCGGCCTGATCGCTCGGCTTGCTGATCTTCTGGGGGAAAATCGGCGCAAGCGGGCTTCCATCGTAAATATAAACCGCCGCGCGGGCAATGATGTTCATATGGTTTCTCCTTAATTAACAAGTAAACAAGCCTTCCCCTTTGGGGAAGGTGGCAGCCCATAGGGCTGACGGATGAGGTCCCGCCCGCAGGCGGGATGGGTTGCTGCTTATATCCGAATCAGCAGCATATACGCCGCCGTGCCCACGGCGATGCTCAGCAGGGTATTGCGCCGCAAGAGATGCACGATAACGACCACCGCGCCGGCAAGCAGCTGCTTCGCGCCGTCAAGAACCGTCCCGGACGGAATCCCTTTGAGACAATACACCACCAGCGCCGCCATGATCGCAGGCGGCAGCAGTTTTCCCAGCCGCGCAATCACCGGCGGCACGCCGTCCTTCCCGCCGAAAAAGGCGAACGGCGCAGCGCGCAGCGCCAGCGTCACGCCCGCGCAGATCAGGACGATCAGCAGCGAATGCATCGTTGCGCTCATGCTTTCGCCTCCTTTTCATCCGCACGAACCCGGGTCAGCGCCAGCAGGATCGCCGCGCACAGCAGCAGCGCCGGCGCAAGGAAGCGGTCCGGCCCGAGCAGGAGCAGACAACCCAGCGCACATACCGCGCCGATTGCCGCCGGAAGACGGTCCGCCCGATTCATCACCCGCTCCACGCAGATGACGATGAACAGCGCGGTCATCGCAAAATCAATACCGGTCAGATCAAAGGGCAGCCCCTGCGCCAGCAGCGCGCCGGCGACAGAGCCCGCGATCCAGTACAGGTGATCATACGCCGCAACGCGCACCATCACCCCGTCGCGCTCCTCTCCCTGCATCCCGCAAAAGACGGAATACGTCTCATCCGTCAGGGAGAACACCATATACGGACGCCAGCTGCCCATCCGGGCAAAACGGTCGATAAAGCTGACGCCATAAAAAACGTGACGCGCATTGACCATCAACGCGGTCAGAAACACCGTAAGAAGCGACGCGCCGGACACGAGAAACGGCACCATCACAAACTGCAGGCTGCCGGCATACACCGCGCCGCTGATCAGCAGCGCCCACGCCGCGCCATAGCCCGCCTGTGCCAGCGTCGCGCCGAACGCCACGCCCAGAAACAGATACCCGCACATGACGGGAATCGTCAGGCGAAGGGCTCTGATGCGTGCCTCCATTGCTGCGCCAGCCATCAGTCCGCCACCTTTTCAAAGCGGTAGGTCTGCTTCACGTCCGGGTACTTCTCCCGATCGACCGGCGAAAGGAACATTTCCAGCGGTCTTACCCACACGCCGCGCTCCCCATAGAGCGCACGATAGACGACCATTTGCGCCATCGTTTCGCTGTCAAGCGCGATATGGAGAATCTCGTATTCATTTCCTTTAAAGTGCCGGACCACATCGCCCGGTTTGAGTCTCATGTCCATGGTTTTCTCCTTTTTGGCTTTATCGCTCCAGCGCATCTTCCATGATGGAGGCGAGCTGTATCGTCAGGCTGAGCATCGGCAGAAACATCGCGGAATCCTCCATCTGCATCAGCTTCTGGATCTTCGTCAGGCGGTAGCGCACGGTATTGGGATGCTGATACAGCGCCTTCGCCGTCGCGGCGATTTCCATATCCGAGAGCACATAGGCGCGGGCAGTCGCCTCCAGATTGGCCTTGTTTTCCGCATCATACTGGCGGATATTCCTGATCGTCTGCATGCACCACTGCCGGGCAAACGCATTCTCCGCAATCGGCAAGAGATACGCATAAAGCCCCAGCTCGCTGCTGTCAAGCGTCGCATTTCCCTTCAGCCGTGCTGTCCGCGCCGCATAAACAGCTTCGCTGAGCGCCTCGCTGAGCATGCTTCTCTCCGTACGCACACTGCTCACGCCGATATGCAGCGCGTCAAGCCGGACGCCCGCACGCATGAGCAGCGCACAGATTTCCTGAAGCACCGCTCCGCCGTCAAGCGCCTGTTCATCATTCATGCGCCGCAGAACCAGAAGCATCCGCTTCCAGCGCATGCAGATCAGCTGCCGCGCCGCATCCGGCTCTTCACACAGCATCGCATAGATCTGCTCATCCAGCCGCGGCATATGCTCATGGGGGTACAGCGCCAGCAGGCAGTAGCGCGCAGAGCCTGCCGGATCAATGCGGTCGAATTTTCCGCGCACCTGCTCCGCCGTCAGTCCGCCGCGAAGCAGTTCGTCAATCTCCTCATCAAAGCCGATAAAGTGCCGCTTGCCGCGAATGAGCTCCGTCACCTCAAGGATGACTTCCTCGATATACGTATCGTCAAACAGGAAAATCGGCGTGCCCAGCCGGTCCGCCTGCGCGATCACATCGCCGGGCAAACTGCGGAAATAGGCTGTCTTGACCAGCAGTCCTGCAATCCCCTGATTCATCAGCGCGAGCAGAGACTGGGAAACCAGCTGTTCATCGCCGCGGGCATACGCCAGGGTCGTGACAACCAGGTCGCCTCGGTAAAAATCGGGCAGCTGCATGCGCGAAGGGTCGTATTCAAACAAAACCGCCGCTGTCAGCGTACGCTCAAGCCCCGATTGTCCGGCAATCAGCCGAAGATTCATCAGCCGTTGCAGCCGGTACAGCTCTTTGATATGGATCATTTACAAAACCTCCTCGCGCTCGTCTGTATATTTTACCATGAGCGCGGGAAGTTGGCAAGAACGAAGCGGGCACTGTCCGCATACATCCCAAACGCCTCTTCAATCCCCGTTTCATTTTCGTCCGCGGCCGTCGGTGGATCTCATGGGATCTCCTATACAAAGAAAAGCGGACGGATACGCTCCGCCCGCATTCTCTATTCCCTTTTTTGGCCGCACATCACAGCACATACAGCAGAATCGCCAGCGCATGCAGCACGCTGCCAGCGACGACGAAGAGGTGAAACACGCTGTGCATATAGCGTTTCTTTTTCCCAAGACCATAGAGTACGGCGCCAATGGTATAGGCAATGCCGCCGCCAAGGATCAGCGCAAAGCCCGCCGGACCGACAGCCCGATACACCAGACCGATCTTGAGCACCGCCGCCCACCCCATACCGAGATAGCAGATCATAGAAAAGATGCGGAATTTACGCAGATCAATCGCCGTGAGCGTAATGGCAACCGCCGAAAGCCCCCAGATCACCCCCAGCAGCACCCAGCTGGACACCGGATCCAGCGGGCGCGTTGCGCTCAAAAGCACCGGCGTATACGTGCCGGCGATGAGCACATAAATCGTGCAGTGATCCAGCACCTGCAAAACGCGCTTTCCCATTCCATCCCGGAGGCCGTGATAGACGCTTGACATGGTATACAGCAGAATCATCGACACGCCAAAGACGATGGAGCCTGCCAAGCCGTAGCCATTTTTATGAACGGCAGAGATGATGATGCCCAGCACCAGCGCCGCAATGCCCAGCGCACCGCCGACAATATGCGATACCATGTTGAAAATCTCTTCACCTTTGGTATAGTCCGGCATCTTACGATCCATCAGCTTCGTCCTCATGCTTGCCTCCATCGGTTTTTCCTACGCCTCACATCTAGTATTCATTTCTAGATCCTGTTGATGCATTCTACCACAGCATCCGCCCGTGCGTCAATTATTTTTAGCCAAAAGGCGCTGCAAATTCAGAGGAAATCGCAGCGGTCAATGCGCGGGCCGTGCCCGCTTCCACATCTGAAACAAGCTGCGATCATTGTTTTTCTTTGCTCACGTGGCCGATGGTTTTGTGCAGTCTCTGCATGCGTCAGAATAGCGGGCCGTGCCCGCCCCCACTTCCGCCCAAGTCTGCATCATGTGCAGTTTAGCGCACGCGGCCGACGGCATCCGCACAGTCTCTTTTGCATCAAAAAAGAAGCTCTGCATTTCTGCAGAGCTTCTCTCAAGTTCATTCGGGAAGAAATTACTTGACTTCGACGGTAGCGCCAGCCTCGGTGAGCTTCTTCTTGATGGCCTCGGCATCTTCCTTGGAAGCGCCTTCCTTGAGGGTCTTCGGAGCGCCTTCGACGATGTCCTTGGCTTCCTTCAGGCCCAGGCCCGGAACGACCTCGCGGACGGCCTTGATGATGGCAACCTTCTTCGCAGCGTCGAAGCCGGTCAGGACGACGTCGAACTCGGTCTTCTCTTCAGCAGCAGCGGCCGGAGCAGCAGCGCCAGCGCCAGCGGCAACCGGGGCAGCGGCGACAACGCCGAACTTCTCTTCCAGGGCCTTAACCAGCTCGGAGCACTCGATCAGAGTCAGG
>JAFYOR010000036.1 GCA_017547805.1 Clostridia bacterium | reverse complement strand
TAGACTTTCTTTGACTTTTGTAAAATGATATAACAATATAATCAGATGGACGTGTCTGTGGTATCCGCAAGAGGATTGAACAGGCGTAATTTGCAAGGGGAATGCCGCTGATGCTTCAATGTGTCGGCAGCATTTTTATGTGTTACTGGACTCGAAAGCGACAGGAAGACGAGAAAATGAATAAACGATGAATACACGGCTTTATCCGCCGGAGGCGATTGAAAAGGTTGCTTGGGCATTAGAGAGTTGATTATACCATCACTGAGCGAAGCGAGGCAAAACTCCCTCGCCCCGAAACCAAAGAAATCAGAAAGCACATCCAATGATCTGCCTCCTGATTTTTCATTTACGGTGCAAGCCCGTCTATCGTGTTTTTTGCAAAGTTTTCTATCGTCGTTCGGGAAAGATGTATTTACCGAACCGTCTACGGCTGCAAGGTCAGAAATGCGGAAAAATGTGCATTTTCCCGTGTTTTTCAGCTCTATGTCTACGAAAAAAGACCTCGAAGAATTGCTTCTTCAAGGTCTTTTGCTATGCGGTTAGCGATAGCCATTTTCGTGAAAATTGCAATGAACACAGAAAAGACACGCTTTAGTAGGTGTAGTTTTCCACTTCAACCTTGTCCGGATCGGTGAACGGGGCAAGGGTAGAAATCATCTTCATGGGCTTGTCGTAGTTATTGATGCAGTAGTGAATCTCGCCCGGCTCGATGTGAATGAGGTCGCCGGCCTTGAGGTGATTGACCACGCCGTCCACGACGATGTCGATTTCACCCTCGAGGATGAAGAAGTTCTCTTCCATGATGTTGTGATAGTGCGCCTTGAAATCCTGGCCCGGATTGAAGGCGACGAGGGCAAAGTTGGAGCGCGGGCCCTTCATCAGGTACTTGGGGCCGCTGTCGCCGAAGCGGTATTCGCGTTCGTTTTCATTGACGATATACATATCTCTAATCTCCTTATCTTAACTCAATTACACTCCGGGAGCAGCCCACATGTAGCGGGTGAGGCGATCGTCAGAAATCTGCAGCTCGCGGGCGTAAACCTCGCGCCAGACCTTGTACATTTCCATATAGGTCTTGTGGTTGTCCATGTTCGGCTCATAGCGCTTGTCGATGCGCACGCAGCGGCGGGCAGCCTCGGAGATATCCGTGTAGATGCCCACGCCGTAACCGGCCATGATCGCCGCACCCAGCGCCGTGGCTTCCTTAACAACCGGCACGCTTACCGGCTTTCCCAGCACGTCGCACAGAATCTGGCACCACAGGTCGGACTTGGACGCGCCGCCAGCGAAAATGACCTCTTCGGGCATGTTGCCGGTGGACTCCTCGACCAGCTTCATGTGGCCGTAGGTGACCAGCGCGGTGTTTTCCATGATCGCGCGGTAGAAGGTGTAGCGGTTGTACTTGTCCGGATCAAAGTCGAAGTTCATGAACGACGGGCTGGCATGGCGCCAGGAAACGTAGTTCATCACGTCGGAGAAGGTACACATCATGCCGTAGCAGCCGGCCGGAATGTCCTTCGCCTTTTCGTTCATCAGATCGTACGGATCGCGGCCGCAGACCTTGGACAGCTCCTTCTCCGCGGTGCAGAACGCGTCGCGGTACCAGCGCATGACCATGCCTGGCTTGAACGCCAGCGCCTCATACTGCCACATGCCCGGAACGCTGTGGCAGTTCACGCGGACGCGGCAATGCTCGTCGGTCTTGGCCTCGTCGGTGTTGTACTCATACTGCCAGAAGCTGCCGCCGAAGATGGCCGCCTGATTGGCGTCGACCACGCCGACGCCCACGCAGCCCAGCTGGCAGTCGCCGCCGCCGGCTACGACCGGGGTGCCCACGGCCAGACCAGTTTCTTCCGCACCCTTTTCGGACACGGACGCTACGATGGAGCCGCACTCGTACGTCTTGGGGAAGATGCCGGTCTTCAGGCCGATAGAAGCGGCGATGGACTCGTCCCAGTCGCGCTTTTCAAGGTCATAAATGCCGGTGGTGCAGGCGTTGGACGGCTCAGAGGAGAATACGCCGGTCATCTTATAGATCAGCCAGTCGTTGAACATGGTGACCAGCGCAGTCTTTTCGTAGATTTCCGGCATCTTGTTCTTGACCCAGAAGATGCGCGGCAGCGCGCCCAGCGCATAGGTCTGGCCGGAGATGTGGTAGATCTTCTTTTCGAGCTCGGGATCCATGCTGATCAGCTGGCCGACCTCGTCGTTGGAGCGGCCGTCGACGTTGGCGCAGGCCCAGATCTCGTTGCCGTCCTTGTCGTAGAGGACGATGCCTTCGCGCATGCAGGTGGTGGAGACAGCGGCGATGTCCTTGGGATCTACGCCGGTCTGCTCGATGACGCCGCGAATACAATTGCGGGCCAGCTCCCAGTTGGTCGTCCAGTCAAAGTCCATGCTGCCGGGGAAGCGGGGATCCTCCAGATGCGTCCATTCCTGCTGAACGCAGCCGAGCTGCTCGCCTTCCAGGCTGAAAAGTACCGCGCGTACGCTGCCGGTGCCGGCGTCCACGGCCATGAGGGTTTTTGCCATAGGAACCATCCTTTCCAAATATATGTGATCGTTGTTTTTATTTACAAGGACGTTCAGCCGTCCTTCAGAAGCAGATTGGCGGTGGGCTCGTCGGTGATCAGGATGTCGAGATAGCCGCCGCGCAGCACGGCGCGGATGGCCTCGATCTTGTCCGCGCCGGCGGCAAGGCCGATGACGTTGGGCATCGCCTTGAGCTGCTCAAGCGGGGTGGAGATGAGCCTGTCCTCGATCGGGGTATGGACAAGATGCCCGTCCTTGTCAAGGAAGTGGCACAGCACGTCGCCGACGGCGTTGTGCATCTTTAAATAGAAATGATCGCTCTTGGAGAGCACGCCCGTGCGGAAGACGGTCGCCCCGTCGCCCAGCGCGCCGATGCCCACGAGCGTGAACGAAGACAGCTCGGACATGCGGATGATCTCGCTGACGCTCATCTCCTCGCGCATGGCGTCCGCCATCTCCGGGGAGGAGGCGAGCAGCGGCGCGGGCATGAGATACAGGCGCGCGTTGAAGACATTCGAGCGGGTGTTGGGCAGATAATTGGATACGCCGCCGGTCAGTGAAATGCAGGTAACCGGGGACTGCACCATCGTGGCCAGATGATTAAGCGTGCGCGAGAGCGTGTCGCCGTAGCCGACATTGATGCAGGCGTTGTCGCCTAGACGGTCGGCGATATACATCGCGCCGGCGCGGGCGATGGATTCGTTGGGATGCGCCTCGTCGCTGTCCACCTCGGGAATGAGGAAGACGTCCTTGAGGTGATATTTGTCGATCAGCTTCTGACTCTGCTCAACCATGCCCACGCCGTCCGAGCGCAGGCGGAACTGGATGATGCCGCTTTGACGGGCAGATTCCAGCAGCTTGATCACGCGCATGCGGCTGATGGAGAGCCTGTCCGCGATGGCCTGCTGCGTCATGTTTTCAAAATAATAATACCATGACGCCTTGACCATCAGCGATTCCTCGTAATTCAAGATTGGGGGGCCTCCTTCTCGATAAAAAGCAAAACAATTATCTCTAACAAAAACATTTGTACTTATTAACGAGTATAGCATCCTGGTGCGCGAATGTCAATTCTTTTATAAAAGGAAGGGAGAAATTGAAGCGATAACATGATATGCGATAAAAAGGCGAAAAAAACCTTGACAGGATGCACAGAAGTGCATACAATGATAACATCAATAAAATGTCATGAATTGTAACCTTTGTAATGATAAGACGCAGGAGTATAAAATGGCAGCAAATGTTAGCGGGAAAACATCTGTGCCGCGCCTTGAGGTCCGCGGGATCAAGAAGGCGTTCGGTCAGAATGTCGTTCTCAAGGGAATTGATCTGAGCGTACGCGCCGGAGAGGCCGTCGCCATCATCGGCGGCAACGGCGCCGGCAAATCGACGCTCATGAAGATCATCATGGGCATTTACACTTGTGATGACGGCGAAATTTTGATCGAAGGCAAGCCGGCGAAGCTGAGCAAGCCGGCCGCATCGCTGGAGGCGGGCATCTATATGGTGCCGCAGGAGCCGCTGCTCTTCCCGAACATGACGGTGCTTGAAAATATCCTCATGGGCTTTAACGAGAACGAGGGCGAGCTCAAGAAGCGTCTTTCCATGCATATGGAGGAGCTGGGATTCAACCTCAATCTCCAGCGCAAGGCGAATACGCTCTCCATCGCCGAGCAGCAGCTCGTCGAGCTGCTCCGCGGCATGATGCGCAATGCGCAGATCCTGATTCTGGACGAGCCGACTTCCGCGCTGACCTTCGGCGAGGTGCAGGCGCTGTTCAAGGTCGTTGAGGATCTCAAGCGCAAGGGCATTGCCATCATCTATATCACGCACCGCCTCACCGAGGTTTTTGAAATCGCGACCGACGTGGCCATCATGCGAGACGGCATGATCACACTTGAGGGCCCGGTGGCGAACTTTACCAAGGAAATGCTCATTCAGGGCCTGCTCCCCAAGGATGCGGAGGCGCAGCAGCAGGGTGAGAAGGCGTATGAGCCGGTCAAGTATGACGAACTGAAGCCTGTGCTTGAAGTGAAGAACTTCACCGGCTATGGCTTTAAGGATATCACGTTTAACCTCTATCCGGGCGAGATCCTGGGCATTGCGGGCGTCGTCGGCGCCGGCCGTACGGAGCTGATCAGCACCATCTTCGGCCGCGACAAGACGCTGGGCGGCAAGGTGATTCTTGATGGCCGCGACATCACGGGCATGCCCACCAAGCAGATCCTGAAGGAAGGCATCAACTTCGTGCCGGAAGACCGTCACTATCACGGTCTGTTCAAGATCCGCTCCATCTCTTCCAATACGACTTCTGCGCTGCTGGGCGGCGATGAGATCGGCAAGGTCAACATGAACCGCCGCCGCCAGAAGGCGATTGCCCAGAAGTATGTCGACGACTTCCGCACCAAGATCGTGTCCCTGGAGGACCTGATCGGCAGTCTTTCCGGCGGCAACCAGCAGAAGGTCGTCATCGCCCGCTCCCTGTCCACCAGCCCCAAGGTCGTCATCCTCGACGAGCCGACCCGCGGCATCGACGCGGCGGCCCGCGCCGACGTCTATGCGATCATCCGCCAGCTCAAGCAGGCGGGCGTCGCCGTGCTGATGGTCTCCTCCGATATTGAGGAGGTTGTGGAGCTGGCCGATCGCGCGGTTACGGTCTATCAGGGCCGCATCAACGGCGAATTCAGCCGCGAAGAAATCACGCAGGACGTGCTCACCAGCGCCTCCTTCGGCATTGTGCAGGAAAGGGGAGTGTGAGCATGAGCAAGATTCAGAACATGTTCAAGGCGCGCTGGATGTCCAGCCTGATCTTCCTGCTGCTGCTGTTTGTGATCACCGGCATCGCAGATCCCTCGTTCCTCAAGTATTCCAGCATCATCAGCTGCTTTAACACGGCGACGATGTATACGCTGCTGGCCGTCGGCATCGCGTTCGTCATCATGACGGGCGAGATCGACGTTTCCATCGGCGCGACCCTCGGCATCACCGCTGCCATGACGGGCATGATCGCCCAGCAGGGCGGCAGCGTGATTTCCATGCTGGCTGCCTGCCTTGCGACCGGCGCGGCCGTCGGTCTGGTCAACGGTCTGGGCGTCGCCTACTTCGGCGTTCCGTCCCTGATCTTCACCCTTGGCACCAACTCCGTCGTCCGCGGCCTGATCTATATCCTGACCGACGGACGCACGATTGAAAACTTCGGCGGCGTCATCGCCGGCTACGGCAACAAGACGATCTTTGCCGAGATCACCGTGTACTACGCGATCGCGGTAGCGCTGGTGGTCATTTCCCACTGGGTGCTCACCAAGACCCGCAAGGGCAAGTACTTCATCGCAGTCGGCGACAATGCCGGCGGCGCGAATCTGGTCGGCATCTCCGTGCTGGGCACGAAGATTCTGGCGTACATCCTGTGCGGCCTGTTCGCGGGCGTGGCGGGCTTCGTGTTCGCCTCCAAGTATGGTCAGGTCATGACCGTCGCCGGCAACGGCTACGAGATGACGGCTATCGCGGCGTGCGTTATCGGCGGCATCTCCCTCTCCGGCGGCCTTGGCAACATGGTCGGCGCGGCGATCGGTGCGGTCATCATGTCCTCCATCAGCCGCCTGCTGGTCTTCATCGGCCTGCCGGCGACCTACAACAACACCATCACCGGCGTTATGCTGATCGTGATCGTCGTCGCCGACGCGCTGACCCAGCGCAGGGCGATTGAAATGGCCAGAAGAAAGCGCCTGCTTTCCAGAACGGCGGATAAACCGGAAGGAGGCGAGCAGGCATGAAGAACATGCTCAAGAAGGTCTTCAAGCACTGGGAGCTGTTCCTGATCATCTTCCTGATTCTTGAGTTCGTGATCTTCGGCGCGGCGAACCCCAAGTTCCTGCGTCCCAAGTCCATCATGAACAGCATCGTCAACTACATCAGCGTCTGCATCATTTCTCTGTTTGTGACGCTGGTCATGATCACGGGCGGCATTGATATTCAGGCCCCCTCGATCATCGGTCTTACAAGTATCATCATAGGCGTCCTGTGGAGCGACGCCGGCATGAACATCTGGGTGGCGGTTGCCATCGCGTTCATCGCGGCTGCGCTGTGCGGCGCGCTCTCCGGCTTCTTCATTGCGTACTGCGGCGTTCAGCCGATGGTCGTCACACTGGGCGGCAGCTTCCTGTATTCGGGTCTGGCGCTGCTGGTGTCCGGCTTCTCTGCGACGCCTGCGTATAAGGGCATCAGCGGCTTCCCGGGCAAGAACGAGGCGGGTGAGTTCGTCAGCTTCCGCTTCCTCGGCAAGGGCACGCTCTTCGGCGTTCCGATGCAGATCGTGATCTACATCGGCCTGATCCTGCTGTGCATCTGGATCCTGCACAAGACCAAGTACGGCGAGAAGCTGTACCTGATCGGCGTCAACCAGCAGGCTGCTGAGTACTCCGGCATCAACACCCGCGCGACGATCATGAGCACCTACGTGCTCTCCGCCGTCAGCGCTGCGCTGGCCGGCATGCTGCTGACCGCCAACGTCAACTCCGCCAAGTACAACCTCGGCTCCGGCTACACGCTGGCAATCATCACCGCCATCGTGCTGGGCGGCACGCTCAACACCGGCGGCAAGGGCTCCATCCTTGGCACGGTGCTGGCTTCCCTGATCATCTGCATCCTGCGCTATGGCCTGCCGCTGTGCTTTGATGTGGATACGCAGAACCTCGACCTGCCGGTCGGCATCGTGCTGGTGCTGGTCGTTCTGGGCCGCGAGATCGCGGGCCAGGGCATTCTGCAGAAGTGGTTCAAGAAGAAAAAAGTTTGATTCCGTTCCGATCACCTTTTATTTCCGTAATTTCAGAAGACACCGGCGTGTGGCTTCTGGGATAAATAAAAAACTTTTAGGAGGAACCCAAACATGAAAAAGATCCTGGCGATGATCCTTGTGCTCTGCATGGCGCTCACGCTGACCGCTCCGGCTTTCGCTGATGCGAAGAGCCCGGTCGACGGCATGACCGTGGCCTTCATTCCGAAGGTCTCCGGCAACTCTTTCTTCGAGGCTGCGAACGACGGCGCTCAGAAGTACGCTGAAGGCTGGGGCCTGACCGTTGATTACATCGGCTCCCCGGACGCTTCCGTTACCACCCAGCTGGAGCTGATCCAGCAGGCGATCGACAAGGGCGTGGATGCCATCTGCATCTCCTCTGTTGACGCTACTGGCCTCGATGAGAAGCTC
>JAFYOR010000035.1 GCA_017547805.1 Clostridia bacterium | reverse complement strand
TCGTAGGCCCAGCCGTCGCCGCCGAAGATCCACTGGCTCTTCTTGACCATCATGTCCTTCATGGACGCGATTTCCTTGCAGAGCTCGCAGTCGCAATCCTTGACAGCCTCGTACAGAGCAGCGGAGGTCGCCTTGGACTTCTCGCCGTCCATCATGGTCTCCAGCCAAGCTTCGCAGACAGCCTTCTTGTCCTCGGCAGTCTCAGCCAGCTTCGCAACCAGCTCAGCCAGCTTCGCGCGGCGCTGGGTGGTCGCCAGGTTCATGCCGTAGCCGAACTCAGCGTTGTCCTCGAACAGGGAGTTCGCCCAAGCCGGGCCCTGGCCCTTGGCGTTGGTGGTGTACGGAACGGTCGGAGCAGAGCCGCCGTAGATGGAGGAACAGCCGGTGGCGTTCGCAATCATCATGCGGTCGCCGAAGAGCTGGGTAACGAGCTTGACATACGGGGTCTCGCCGCAGCCAGCGCAGGCGCCAGAGAACTCAAACAGCGGCTTGAGGAACTGGGACTCCTTGACGTTGGCCTTGTTGATGACGCTGTGGTCGACTTCCGGCAGGGCCTCGGCGAACGCGAAGTTCGCGTCTTCCTTCAGCTGGGAAGCGATCGGTTCCATGGTCAGGCACTTGCCGAGGCACACGTCAACGCAGTTGCCGCAGCCGGTACAGTCAAGCGGAGAGACCTGGATGCGATACTGCTTGCCGGCGAACTGCTTGCCCAGAGCCTTCTTGGTGACGAAGCCTTCCGGAACTTCCACGCCCTCGTCCACGATGTACGGACGGATGGCAGCATGCGGGCAGACCAGCGCACACATGTTGCACTGCACGCACTTGGTAACATCCCAAGCCGGAACCTTGACGGCGATGCCGCGCTTCTCGAACTTGGTGGTGCCGGTCGGGCAGGTGCCGTCAGCAGCGATCTTGGAGACCGGCAGCTTGTCGCCTTCCTGAGCGAGAACCGGCTTGATGAACTCTTCGTAGTACTTGCCGCCGTCGATCTTAACCGCCTCGGCGCCGGTGGTCGCAGTGGCCCACTCAGCCGGGTAGTTGACCTGACGCAGGCCGGAGATAGCGATGTCGATCGCATCCCAGTTCTTCTGGACGATGGCGTCGCCCTTCTTGCCGTAGGCCTTCTTCGCATACGCCTTCATGTACTCGTCAGCCTCAGCGTACGGGATGACGTCGGCCAGCTTGAAGAACGCGGCCTGCATGATGGTGTTGATGCGGTTGCCCATGCCAACCTGAGCGGCCAGCTTGGTGGCGTCGATGGCGTAGAACTTGAGGCCCTTCTTGGCGATCGCCTGCTTCATGGAAGCCGGGAGCATCGCGTCGAGCTCTTCATCGGACCAGATGCAGTTGAGCAGGAAGGTGCCGCCGTCCTTCAGGGTGGACAGCATGTCATACTGGGTGACATACGCCGGGTTGTGGCAGGCGGTGAAGTCAGAAGCGTCGATCAGGTACGGAGACTGGATCGGCTTCTTGCCAAAGCGCAGGTGGGAAACGGTCAGACCGCCGGACTTCTTGGAGTCGTATGCGAAATACGCCTGCGCATAGAGGTCGGTGTGGTCGCCGATGATCTTGATGGAGTTCTTGTTGGCGCCGACGGTACCGTCAGAGCCCAGGCCGTAGAACTTGCAGGCGATGGTGCCTTCCGGAGCGGCGTTGAACAGCTCGCCGATTTCCAGGCTGGTGCCGGTCACGTCATCAACAATGCCCACGGTGAAGTGGTTCTTCGGCTCGTCCTTGGCCAGGTTGGCGAAGACAGCCTTGACGTGGGTCGGGGTGAACTCCTTGGAGCCCAGGCCGTAACGGCCGCCGACGACGTCGATCTTCTTGCCTTCCTCAAGCAGGGCGGCGCAGACGTCGAGGTACAGCGGCTCGCCGAGGGAACCGGATTCCTTGGTGCGGTCGAGGACAGCAACCTTCTTCACGGTCGCCGGCAGGGCGTCCACGAAGCGCTTGGAGCAGAACGGACGATACAGGTGGACGCAAACCAGACCAACCTTCTCACCCATCTCAACCATCTTGTTGACAGCTTCGGTCGCGACGTCGCAGCCAGAACCCATAGCGACGATGACATACTCCGCATCCGCAGCGCCGACGTAATCGAACGGCTTGTGCGGGCGGCCAGTCAGCTTGCCGACTTCTTCCATGACTTCCTCGACGATCGCCGGGGTGGCCAGGTAGTACTTGTTGGCAGCTTCACGGCCCTGGAAGTAGATATCCGGGTTCTGAGCGGTGCCGCCCTGATGCGGATGATCCGGATTCAGCGCGCGGGCGCGGAACTCGGCAACCTTATCCCACGGCATCAGCTTCGCGATGTCTTCGTAGGAGATCTCGTCGATCTTCTGGATCTCGTGAGAAGTACGGAAGCCGTCGAAGAAGTGCAGGAACGGCACGGAGCTCTTCAGGGTCGCCAGGTGAGCGACGAGCGCCATGTCTTCCGCTTCCTGAACGGAGTTGGACGCCAGCATGGCAAAGCCGGTCTGACGGCAAGCCATAACGTCAGAGTGATCGCCGAAGATGGAGAGCGCATGGTAAGCCAGCGCACGGGCGCTCACGTGGAAGACGCACGGCAGCAGCTCGCCAGCGATCTTGTACATGTTCGGGATCATGAGCAGCAGGCCCTGAGACGCGGTGAACGTCGTGGTGAGCGCACCAGCCTTCAGAGAGCCGTGCACAGCACCAGCAGCGCCGGCCTCAGACTGCATTTCCGCGATACGGACAGTCTGGCCGAACAGGTTCATGCGATCGTGCGCAGCCCAGTCGTCCGCAACTTCCGCCATCGGGGAAGACGGGGTGATCGGGTAGATCGCGGCCACGTCACTAAACGCATAAGAGACGTGGCTGACAGCAGTATTGCCGTCAACGGTCATTTTCTTAACAGCCATTGGTATTACCTCCCTATATAAATCAAGGATTACCACATTTTCGAGCCTGCCGAAAGTGTAAAATACACCTAAGGACAGTTCTCGACATTTCCTATTATATCCCCGCGACAAAAACATGTCAAGGTCGACACGGAACTTCCCAACATATTTGTGCATATTTAATCTATTTTCAGCCCTATAGCCGCCAGCTTATGCCATGTTTTGTATCCATTCAATCTTGACAGTGCATTTGCATGCAGGTAAAATATAGAAGATTTATCAATATCTGCTTAGATTTACGGAGGTATTGCCATGACGCTGACCCCGCTTCACTTTCTGATCGTCTGTCCGCTTGTCGGTCTTGCTGGCTTTATTGATTCCATCGCCGGCGGCGGCGGATTGATTTCTCTGCCCGCTTATCTGCTCAGCGGACTCCCCGTGCACACATCCATCGCCACCAACAAGCTCTCCTCTTCCATGGGCACCGCAGTATCCACGTATAAATACGCGCGCTCGGGCTATATCAACTGGCGCCTTGCCGTCTTCTGTGTCGTCAGCGCCCTTGCCGGCAGCGCCATCGGCGCCAGAATCGCGTTGCTCATCAGCGACAAGGTGTTCCGCCTGCTGATGCTCATCATTCTGCCGCTCATCGCCGCTTATGTCATGAAGAAGAAGGACATTTTCGCCGAAGACGGGCGCAGCGAGCTCCCCTTTGTCAAATCCGTCCTCTTTGCCACCGCCATTGCCTTCTCTATCGGCATGTACGACGGCTTTTACGGTCCGGGAACCGGCACGTTCCTGCTCCTGCTGCTCACACGGTTTGCGCATATGGACGTGCGCCACGCCAACGGCATCACCAAGGTCATCAATCTTTCCAGCAACATCGGTTCCCTGACGGTCTATCTGTTCAGCGGGCAGGTGCTTCTCCCGCTCGGTCTCGCCGCCGCCGCCTTCTCCATCGCAGGCAATTACTTCGGCTCCCGCTGCTTCACGAAAAAAGGCGCAGCCATTGCCCGTCCTGTGATTCTCATCGTTCTTGCGGTTTTCTTTGTAAAGACGGTGCTGGAAATGGCCGGCATCATGTAATTCCAAAACCAAATATATCAACCGATGCCTGCGCATCGGTTTTTCTTTTTCTTCCATCGACATCGATCTCTATTCCGTGTATAATATCTCCATCACCCATCAAGGAGGCGCTCTTATGCCCGCATCCTACGTCCATCAATGCATCGCCAAGGACACCTGCGATTCGCTTCACCTGTTTGAAGACGATCAGCTTTGCGCCGCGCTCCTTGCCGGCAGCGAAGGACCGGATCCTTTTTTCTTCTCGGTGATTCCCCTTCCCGGCGCACTGTCCGTGCCAAAGCTGGGCAGCCTGATGCACACGAAAAAGACCGGCGATTTTCTGATTGCGCTGGCAAAGGCCTGCAGCGCCAGCGAGATCACGCGCGCCTATTGCTGCGGTTTTTTCAGCCATTATGCTGCGGATACGACCTGCCACCCCTTCGTTTATGCACACTCCCTTCAGGCGGACGGTCAGTATTCCGGCGTGATTCACTGCACGCTGGAGCATGGGCTGGAAACGCTGTTTTACCGTCGCCGCGGAAACGACATTGATCTGCCCACGCAGATGGCCGGTTTTCTCCTGCTGAGCAACGAAAACAAGGACAAAATCGCGCGCGCGCTTTCTGCCGCGCTTAACGAGGTTTTCCCCGAGCATCGCATCGCCCTTTGGCGCGTGCGCAGAAGTTTTGAAGACGCCGCGTTTCTATGCACGCTTCTGCGTTCCCCCGGCGGCAGACGCTACAGCGCCTTGGGCGCAATCGCGTCCCTGATCGGCATGAAGGACGCGCTCCACGCACACATGATGCCCAAGGAGCCGCCCGCGCAGGATATCGCCAACGATGCGCACGCCGTCTGGTTCTCCCCGTGGGCGCCGGAAACGCCGCGCACGGACAGCTTTTCCGATCTCTATGACGCTGCAAAATCGCGCGCCGGGGTGCTGATCGTCGCCGCCATTGCCTTCATGCGGGATGAAATGAATGAAGCTGCGCTGCGGTTTATCGCCGGCGACAACAGCTTTGATTCCGGCATCAGCTGGAAGGAAACCCTCCCGGCCGGCGAGGTGTTTGCCATGCGGCGCGACGGCGAGGCCAATTCTCGCTAAAGGATTGCATTTTACGAAGAAATCCCGTATAATGCAGTTGTCACAAGCGATTCGTGAAGATGGCAGGGCGTCGCGTTTGCGGCGGCGGAGACGATGCGTTAAGTGCCCATGTATGGGAAAAACATGGGACGAAGGAGGACAAACGTCCTTCGCGGTATCTCTTCGGCCCCGACTGTCTCTTCTGCAAATATTGTCATCTCTGCGAATCTACCTGCATGTTTTTCATGCGAATGATTTGCGGAGGTGTTTTTTATGTCCGTGTTTGCTCTCATGAAAACCCAGTTTGCCGAATCGGCAAAGGCGCTCAAGCGCACGCAGACGCTCACCACGGTCGGCGTTCTGCTCGCCATTCAGATGCTTCTTTCCTCCTTTGGCGTCTTCCAGCTGACCGAAAGCGTCAAGATCTCCCTTGCGCACCTCGCCCTCGCGCCGACCGCCATGCTCTTTGGACCGGTTGCCGCCGGGATTCAGGGTGCGCTCAGCGATTTCCTTGGTTATCTGCTCAAACCAACGGGACCGTATTTCCCCGGCTTCACGCTCACAGCCATGCTGCTGGGCATCATTTACGGCATGCTGCTCTATCGCACAAAGCGCAGCCTCTGGCAGATCATTCTTGCCCGGGTGATTGTCGCTCTTTTCCTGAACATCTGCCTGAACACGGTATTTCTTGCCATGCTCTATGGTCCGGCTCAGTGGGCCGCGCTTCCGCTTCGGGCGACGAAGAATTTCCTTCAGCTGCCCATTGACTGCGTGCTGCTTTCCGCTGTCTGCCGGGCGGTCAGCCGGATTCCCCTCCGGACGTCCTACCGCTGAGTTTCTCAGCCACGCAGGCTGTATCCGCAACAAAAAAACAGCGCTCCGCATTCAGGAGCGCTGTTTCTTTTTTCACGAATCGCTTTTCCCCGGCAGTTCACTGACAACCGCGCTGCCAAGAATCATCACCGCGCCGATCGTGCTGGAAACCGTCATCGCCTCCCCCAGCAGGAAGGCGGACAGAAAGATCGCTACGACCGGATCGATATAGCTGAAAAGCGCAGCGGTCTGCGCACTCAGATCGCGGATAGAACCAAAGTACAGCGCGTAAGCCATGCCGGTATGGACGATGGCAAGCACAAACAGCAGCGCCAGCGACACCGCCGAAAGCTGCGGCAGAAGCACCAGCACGTTTTCTGTCATCATGATATAGGGCGCAAGCACGAGGGCGCTGACGCCCAGCTGCACCACCGTTCGGCTGAGCGCCTCAATCCCGGACATCCGCTTATTAATAAGCACCACCGACGCATACAGAGCCGCAGCGCCTACGCCATAGAGCACGCCCCGGATCTCCTGCGCGCCCGGAAGACCACCCGACGCCACGCCGGAGACAAACACCATGCCGCCCAGCGCTACAAGGATACACAGCCCTTTTCGGCGCGTCAGCCGTTCGCTCAGCACAATGGGCGAAACGAGCATGATGAATATCGGCGCCAGATAGTAGCACAGCGTCGCCGTCGCAACGCTCGTGTAGCGATACGCCTCAAACAGCAGAATCCAGTTCAGGCCGATTGCCGCGCCGGATATGCACAGTTTCACCAGATTCCTGCCGATCACGTCGATGAGCAGGGGCTTCTTCGTCACGCGCATCACCAGCAGCAGAAACGCCGTGCCGATCAGTCCCCGGAAAAATGCGATCACGCTTGACGGCAGCGGAATATGCCGCACGAAAACACCGATCGTGCCGAAGATGACCATTGCGGATGTCAGCCGAAGGAGCGCGCTCAGCGTACGTTTATCAATCATCGCATTCCCTCCGCTTCTCGCTTGAGCCGCGCTGCATTCTTTTTGATAAACTGACGCAGCTGCTTCTTATGCTGGCAGAGTTTCTCCTCGCAGTTTGCGCAGGAAAGGCTGCAGTTCGTCACCTCACTGAAGCGTTCCGGATGCTTCCTGATCGTCACTTCCCAGCGAATCAGCAGCAGCAGCGCCAGCGCCAGCAGGCTCCATGTATAGAACCGGGGAATGAACAGAAATGGCGTAAACATCATCGCATAATCCCAATTGTAAATCCGGCAGGTGGTACAGCAGCGGTTGCCCATCATCCACGTCTGAAACGGACAGAAGAAAAGAATGCAGATCATATCGCACACGGCATAGGCCATGCTGATCAGCAGCAGGATTCCCTCGTCGATCCATCCCGCAAGAAATGCAGCGCCAATCGCGCCGTTGAGCGCTGTCCATGAAATGATCACCGCCTTGATCGGCGTAAAGCGGATACTCTCCGGCTGTTTGCCTGTTGGCTTGCAGTTGCATGCAAACTGTTTCTGACATCCCATGCTTTCAAACCGGGACGGGAAAAAACGCAGCAGCATATCCACCACAAAAAACAGCCAGATCAGCGAAAGAATGAGCGGCATATCCTCCACGCCGCAGAATATCTCTTCTCTTCCCAGCACTTTATTGGCTGCATACAGGCTCAGCGCGCCAAGAAAGAGCGCAGAGCGCAAAATCAGCTTGATATAATGCAGGCACATGATCCGGGTCAGTTTCCTGCGCTTTTTACCTTGGTTCATAAATCAGATTCCTTCCGACTTCAAACAGATGTGTATCGACTATTATACACGAGATCAGTCTGAAATGTAAAGCCGAAAAGAAAAAGCGCCCGCATCCGCAATGCCGGACACGGGCGCAGATTCAGTTTTCAAGTTTACAGATACGGAATCATATCCGCCAGCTTGCCAAAGATCAGGTGCGGCTTGACGTCCGAGGTCTCAAGATCCTCAAGCGTCGCCTCGCCGGAAAGGACAAAGATACCGGTCATGCCATGGTTGACGCCGGTCGCCACGTCGGTATACAGCCGGTCGCCGCACATCGCCATTTCGCCAAGCTGATAGCCGGTGCGCTCAAGCGCTTCCTGAACAATACCGCCGTAGGGCTTGCCCAGAATGATATCCGCCTTGCGGCCGGTGCTCGCCTCGATGAACGCCATGATCGCGCCCATATCCGGAATGAATCCGGTTTCTGTCGGGCAGTTGAAGTCAGGGTGGGTCGCGATATACGGCTTGCCGTAACGGATATAGTCGCAGACCTTGCACATCTTCTCGTAGTCAAGCGTCGTATCAAACGCCACGAGCACATAATCCGCATCGTCCTCGGTCAGTTCAAGACCCATGGCGACCATTTCCTCGCGCAGCATCGGATTGCCCAGCAGATAGCACTTCTTTCCCGGGAAATGCTTCAGGCAGTAGTGCGCAGCGGCATGTCCGGAGGAAATCACATCGCGATAACGCTCCTCAACGCCCATCTTTTTAAGCTTTTCCGCATAAACGGAAGCGGACTTGCTGGAATTGTTGGTCAGAAAACGTGCGGTGCGCCCGGTGCGCTTGAGCGCATCAAGGAAATCAAGCGAACCTTCAATCAGCTTATCGCCCAGATAGAACGTGCCGTCCATGTCCAGCAAAAAGCATTTGATCGGCGCAAGACGCTCGCGGATCTGCTCATCGGTCATGCCGTCCACGTAGACAACGGCAGGGTTAACTTTGTTCATGAATATGTTCTCCTTCTTCCTGCCGGACGAACCGCAGGTACACAGTAGGAATCAGTTTTTCACCTGTTACACGCTCTTGGTGGCGATGACGTCAACGCCGGTGCCGCAGACATTGGCCACGACAACCGTGCCAGCCGCAATCGGCGCCACAAGCTTCGCCGCCGCCAGCTCCTTCATGCAGTTCTTGATTTCCTTCTTGGGAATCGGCGTCTTCGTCTTTACGCTCAGCGGCGCCGCACTTCCTTCTACCGGCACAACCGCCGTCACCATGCGCAGCGGATCCACGCACTCCTGCTTCGCGTACGTTACGCCGCGCGGGCAGGTGTTGCCGGCCACCGACACAACCTGACCGTTCTCAAGCTCCACCGCCAGGCGGCAGCCGACGGGACAATTAATGCAAGTAATCTCCATATCCATTAGCCCCTTTCGATGCTCACGGTCACGGTCT
>JAFYOR010000034.1 GCA_017547805.1 Clostridia bacterium | reverse complement strand
GAGCTTCTCATCGAGGCCAGTAGCGTCAACAGAGGAGATGCAGATGGCATCCACGCCCTTGTCGATCGCCTGCTGGATCAGCTCCAGCTGGGTGGTAACGGAAGCGTCCGGGGAGCCGATGTAATCAACGGTCAGGCCCCACTCTTCAGCGTACTTCTGAGCGCCGTCATTCGCGGCCTCGAAGAAAGAGTTGCCGGAGACCTTCGGAATGAAGGCTACGGTCATGCCGTCGACCGGGCTCTTCTCGGCGAAAGCCGGAGCGGTCAGCGTGAGCGCCATGCACAGGACAAGGATCATCGCCAGAGTCTTTTTCATGTTTGGGTTCCTCCTAAAGTTTTTTATTATCCCAGAAGGTCACACGACGGCGCCCTCTGAAATTACGGAAATAAAAGGGATCGAAAGGAAATCAAACTTTTTTCTTTTTGAACCACTTCTGCAGAATGCCCTGACCCGCAATCTCGCGGCCCAGAACGACCAGAACCAGCACGATACCGACCGGCAGGTCCAGATTCTGCGTATCCACATCGAAGCACAGCGGCAGGCCGTAGCGCAGGATGCAGATGATCAGCGAGGCAAGCACGGTGCCCAGAATGGAGCCCTTGCCGCCGGTATTGAGCGTACCGCCGAGCACGATGGCGGTGATGATCGCCAGCGTGTAGCCGGAACCAAGGTTGTACTTGGCAGAGTTGACGTTGGCGGTCAGCAGCGTGCCGGCCAGCGCAGCGCTGACGGCAGAAAGCACATAGGTGCTCATGATCGTCGCGCGGGTGTTGATACCGGAGTACTCGGCAGCCTGCTGATTGACGCCGATGAGATAGAGCTTCTCGCCGTACTTGGTCTTGTGCAGAATCCAGATGCACAGGATGATCAGCGCGATGTAGATCACGATCTGCATCGGAATGCCGAACAGCGTGCCCTTGCCCAGGAAGCGGAAGCTGATGAACTCGCCCGCTTCATTCTTGCCCGGGAAACCGCTGATGCCCTTATACGCCGGGGTCGCGGAGAAGCCGGAAACCAGCAGCGCGAGGCCCGAATACAGGAAGCTGCCGCCTAGTGTAACGACCATCGGCTGTACGCCGCAGTATGCGATGAAGAAGCCGGAGAGCGCGCCGCACAGCGCCGCGACAACCACGGCGATGAGGGTCGCAACCCAGACGTTCATGCCGGCGTCGCTCCAGAGCACGCCGATGATGATACTTGTAAGACCGATGATCGAGGGGGCCTGAATATCAATACCGCCTGTGATCATGACCAGCGTGACAAACAGGGAGATGATGCACACGCTGATGTAGTTGACGATGCTGTTCATGATGGACTTGGGACGCAGGAACTTGGGATTCGCTGCACCAAAGATCACGAACTCGAGAATCAGGAAGATGACCAGGAACAGTTCCCAGTGCTTGAAGACCTTTTTCAGCAGATTCTTCATGCCTTCTCGCCTCCTTCCGGATTTTCCGCCGTTCTGGAAAGCAGGCGCTTTCTTCTGGCCATTTCAATCGACCTGCGCTGAGCGAGCGAGTCGGCCACGACGATCACGATCAGCATGACGCCGGTGATGGTGTTGTTGTAAGTTGCCGGCAGGCCGATGAAGACCAGCAGACGGCTGATGGAGGACATGATCACCGCGCCGATGGCCGCGCCAACCATGTTGCCCAGACCGCCGGACAGGGAGATACCGCCGATGACGCAGGCCGCGATGGCAGTCATCTCGTAGCCGTTGCCGGCGACGGTCATGACCTGACCATACTTGGAAGCGAACACGAAGCCGCCCAGACCCGCGAACATGCCGCACAGCACATAGGCCAGAATCTTCGTGCCCAGCACGGAGATGCCGACCAGGTTCGCGCCGCCGGCGTTGTCGCCGACTGCGATGAAGTACTTGCCCTTGCGGGTCTTGGTGAGCACATAGTGCGCAATCACCACCAGCACAACAGCGATGGCATAATACACGGTGATTTCGGCCGCGATCGTCTTGTTGCCGTAGCTGGCAATGACGCCGCCGAAGTTTTCGATCGTGCGTCCGTCGGTGAGAATGTAGATCAGACCGCGGATGACGGAGTTGGTGCCCAGGGTGAAGATCAGGGACGGAACGCCGAAGTAAGCGACGCCCGTGCCATTGACCAGGCCCACAGCCGCGCCGGTCGCGATGCAGGCCGCCAGCATGGAAATCACGCTGCCGCCCTGCTGGGCGATCATGCCGGTCATCGCAGCGGTAATGCCCAGGGTCGCGCCGATGGAAACGTCAATCTCGCCCGTCATGATGACGAACGCGATGCCCACGGCCAGCAGGGTATACATCGTTGCGCTGTTGAAGCAGCTGATGATGCTGGAATACTTGAGGAACGAAGGATCCGCGATGCCGGTGATCAGAAACAGCGCAAGCAGAAAGATCAGAGAAGACATCCAGCGGGCGTTAAACAGATTTTTCACCTTGCTCATAATCACACCGTCCTTTCCTGCACAATGCCGAAGGAGGCGCTGGTGAGCACGTCCTGCGTGATTTCGTCATGAGCGAACTCGCCGTTGATGCGGCCCTGGAAGACCGTGATCGCGCGGTCGGAAAGCTCCACAACCTCCTCGATATCGGAGGAGACCATCAGCACAGCCACGCCGGACTCCTTGAGCTGACGGATGATGTTGTAAACGTCGGCGCGCGCCGCCGCGTCGATGCCGCGGGTCGGCTCGTCGAGGATAACGACCTTCGGGCTGGTGGAGAGGCTGCGGGCGATAACAACCTTCTGCTGGTTGCCGCCGGACAGGCTGCCGATGAGATCCTCCAGAGAGACGATCTTGGTGCGGAAGTCGTCAACGTACTTCTGCGAGATCTGCTTCTGGCGGCGGCGGTTCATGTTCACCTTGCCGATTTCGTCGCTGCCCAGCAGCGCGGAAGTGGTATTGGAAGAGATAGAGCGGATCTTGAACAGGCCATGGTAGTGGCGGTCTTCCGGAACGAAGTTGATGCCCGCCTTGAGCACATCCTTGGTCTGCAGACCCGTGATGTCCTTGCCGTCGAGGATGACCTGACCGCCGAGTGCCTTGTCGCGGCCGAAGATGGTGCTGATGAGCTCCGTGCGGCCCGCGCCGACAACACCGGCGATACCCAGGATCTCGCCCGGATAGAGGTTGAAGGTGATATCCTTGAAGCCGTAGCCGCTGAAGTTCTTCACTTCCAGCACGGGCTTGAGGTCATTGTAGCGGATGGGCTCGTAAGCCTTCTCATCCTGCTGCTGCGCCTGCGCATCCTTGGGCAGCAGACCCGCGATGAGCATTTCCTTGGTGAAATTGGCCACCGGACCCTCGAGGGTGATCATGCCGTCGCGCATGATGGCCACGTCGGTCGCGATCTCGAAGACCTCGGTCAGACGGTGGGTAATATAGATGATAGCAATGCCCTTTTTCTTGAGATCCTCAACGACCTTGAACAGCGCCTGCACCTCGCCGAATGTAAGGGCGGAGGTCGGCTCGTCCAGAATCAGGATCTGCGCGTTGCGCATCATGCCGCGAAGCAGCTCAACGAGCTGCTGCTCGGCGATGGAAAGCGTATTGGCCTTGCGCTGCAGATTGAGGTTGAAGCCCAGCTCCTGCATATGCTCTTCCAGACGCTTCTTGAGCTCGGCTTCGTTCTCGTTGAAGCCCATGAGAATATTCTCAAGCACCGTCATGTTAGGGAAAAGCAGCGGCTCCTGCGGAACGAGATAGATGCCCGCAGCCAGAGACGCAGCCGGCTTGCCCAGCTTTGCCTGCTTGCCGTCGATCAAAATTTCGCCGTCATCACAAGTGTAAATGCCCATGATGATCTTCATGAGCGTAGACTTGCCGGCGCCATTGCCGCCGATGAGAGCGATCGCTTCGCCGGCGCACACGCTCAGATCTATTCCCTTGAGAACCACATTCGGACCGAACGCCTTTTTGATCCCGCGGACCTCAAGGCGCGGCACAGATGTTTTTCCTTGAACATTTGCTGCCATGTTGTTACTCCTGCGTTTTGTCGATACAAAGGTTCATAATCAGCACATTTTATCGTTGTTCTCATTGTAAGCATATCTGTGCATTTTGTCAAGTATTATTTAACGCCTTTTACCAATCATGATTCATTTGACGAAATAAATACATCCTCTTTGTAAAACAATTGACATTCCCTGTCATCAATGGTATACTCATTGCAAAGAACAAAAGTTCCACAAAGAAATATTTGTTTCAGTTTTGCATCGCAACCGGGAGGGCTGTCCGTTGAATTACGAAGAATCGCTGATGGTCAAAGCCGCATGGTATTATTACTTCGAAAACATGACCCAGCAGGCCATCGCCGACCGCCTTTCCATCAGCCGCATGCGCGTGATCAAGCTGCTGGAAACCGCGCGCCAGACCGGCGTCATCCAGTTCCGCCTGCGCTCCGACGGCGTCGGCATCGTTGAACAGAGCCAGCGGCTCATCAACAAATATCACCTCAAGGATGTGTTTCTCATCCCCGAGGTCGATCAGGACGAGGCGCATCCCAACGAGTCCATCGCCCGCGCAGGCGCGATGTATATTGCCGATCGCCTCGGCGAAAATGCCTGCATCAATGTCGGCTACGGCGACACCCTTTCCCGCACGCTGAATCATCTGGCCACGATGGTGCAAAGCCCTGTGACCTGTATCTCGCTGACCGGCGGCGTATCCAATTACCTGCCCAACACGCGATCCAACGTCTTCAACGCCCGCCTCTTCCTCATGCCCGCGCCGCTGCTCGCCTCCTCGCCGGAGATGGCCGCGGCCATGCGCGAGGAAACCTCCGTCAGCGAGATCATCCGCATGAGCGAGCTCTCCGCTTTTACGCTGGTGGGTATCGGCCCGATCACGGAATCCGCGACCGTCTTCCGCACCGGCGTCCTCGGCCCGACGGATATGTTCTATCTGAAGATGAACAACGCCGTAGGCGACGTGCTGTGCCATTTCCTCGATAGGGACGGCAACCTCATCCCCACTCCGATCGAGGACAGGCTGATCTCCACCCCGCTGGATCGTCTCAAGGAGATGAGCAACGTCATCGGCCTCGCCGCAGGCGCAGACAAGATCGAAGCCATCCGCGCGGTGCTGCGCGGCGGCTACCTCGATATCCTCATCACCGACGAAACCACCGCCAATCTGCTGCTTAAGGACGACTGATCGTCCTTTGTATACGACATATTCACCCTGATTCTTATATTCAGAAAGGATGGTTCCTATGGCAAAAACCCTTATGGCCGTGGATGCAGGCACCGGCAGCGTACGTGCAGTGCTTTTCAGCCTCGACGGCGAGCAGCTCGGCTGCGTCCAGCAGGAATGGACGCATGCGGAAGATCCGCGCTTCCCCGGCAGCATGGACTTTGACTGGACGACCAACTGGGAGCTGGCGCGCGGCTGCATCCGCGGCGTCATCGAGCAGACCGGCGTGGATCCCAAGGACATCGCCGCCGTCTCCACCACCTGCATGCGCGAGGGCATCGTCCTGTATGACGCGGACGGCAACGAAATCTGGGCCTGCGCCAATGTCGACGGCCGCTCCAACGACGAGGTCGGCCAGCTGATCGCCATGGATCCGGAGCTGGAAAAGAAGCTCTATCACATCTCCGGCCAGACCTATGCGCTGGGCGCGCTGCCGCGCATCTTCTGGGTCAAGAACAAGATGCCCGAGGTCTATGAGAAGACCGCGCTGGTCACCATGTTCAACGACTGGCTCATCTACAAGATGACCGGCGTGTTCTCTTCCGAGCCGTCCAATGCCTGCACCACCGGCATTTACGATCTGGAAAAGCGCGACTGGGACGAGTCCATCGCCGCTTCCATCGGCCTTAAAACCGGCATCTTCCCCAAGACCTATGAGTGCGGCTCCATCGTCGCCAGCGTCTCTGAAAAGGGCGCGGCCGAGACCGGCCTTGCCGTGGGCACCCCGGTTGTCGCCGGCGGCGGCGACTGCCAGCTGGGCTGCGTGGGCGTCGGCGTGGTCGATCCCAATCAGGCGGCCATCTTCGGCGGCAGCTTCTGGCAGT
>JAFYOR010000033.1 GCA_017547805.1 Clostridia bacterium | reverse complement strand
GCCGCTGTTCGCCTTGGATGCGCCTTCCGCTACGTCCATTCCGCGGTCGATCACCGTGATGTCCGCTTCGTAGCGGCTCAGCACTCGCGCTACCGCGCAGCCCGTCACGCCCGCGCCGATAATCAGAATCTCAGGGTTCATAATGCTTCATTCTCCCTTCGTATTGCCTTGTCTGCAAAAAAATGCAAATGAAGCATGCACAAGCCGCGGGAAGCAGCTTCCCGCAGCCGTGCATGCATAAATAATGTGATCAGGTCAGAATCTTGCGGAAATTCAGGCTGTCCTCGTTGAGCGGATACGCATGATAATGACGGACCTTGAGGCTGACCTGCTGTCCGGCCTTGACATCCATGCTCTCGTACGGATCAGCAATGATGCGCACTTCCTTGCCCGCGCCCAGATCAATACGGCAGTCGTTTTCGTTGCCCAGATAGAAATGGGACTTGATCACGCCGGTCAGCTCGCCGTCGCCCGCCTTGGCAAACTGCAGCTGTTCCGGACGGATACCAACAAGCACCTTACCGGTGAGCGGACCATCATAAGGCAGCTTCTGACCGCAGCCATCCAGCACAATCTTGCCTTCCTTGACTTCGCCTTCAAGGAATTCAATCTTGCCGACAAAGTCCGCAACGAACGGGTTGGCCGGCTCCATATAAATCTGCTTCGGGGTGCCGATCTGCTGGATCACGCCGCGGTTGATGACCACGATGCGGTCGCTCATCGCCATTGCCTCGGTCTGGTCATGGGTAACGTACATGACCGTGATGCCGTATTCCTTCTGAATCTCCTTGATCTCAAAACGCATGGATTCGCGCAGCTTCGCATCAAGGTTGGAAAGCGGCTCGTCCAGCAGCAGAAGCGCAGGGCTGGCAACCAGCGCGCGGGCGAGCGCAACGCGCTGCTGCTGTCCGCCGGAAAGCTGGCTGGGGATGCGATCCGCATACTGCGTCAGGTGCACCGCCGCCAGCACGTGATCGACCTTCTTTTTGATCTCCGCCTTGGGCACCTTCTTAATCGTCAGCGGATAGGCCACGTTGTCAAACACCGTCATGTGCGGCCAGACAGCGTAGCTCTGGAACACCATGCCGATATCGCGCTTCTCCGGCGGGAGGAACACCTTATCGTCGGAAACGACCTTGTCGTCAAAAAGCACAGTACCCTTGGTAGGCTTTTCAAATCCGGCGATGATGCGCAGCATGGTCGTCTTGCCGCAGCCGGAGGGGCCGAGCAGCGTGATGAATTCACCGTTTTCAAACATCGCATCGAACTGATCAAGCACCACAACCGGGCCGAATGCCTTCGTGACGTTCTTGATATTTACGCTTGCCATAATTTTCTCTCCTTACCGGTTATTAGATGGAGAACTCGCCCTTGGTGAGCTTGTTAAGCAGGAAGTTGAGCGCGACGACGATCATCAGGATGCCAAAAGCCATCGCACACGCCTGCGGCTGGTTGGTAAACGTCCAGTACTCATAGAGCTGGAAGCCGATGGTCTTGGTGGAGTTGGAGTAAAGCAGAGTCGTCATCGACAGCTCATAGAAGCTGGGGATGAAGATCAGGAACCAGCCGGCTGCGATGGACGGGAAGATCAGCGGACCGGTGATCTTGAACATCGTCTTCGCCCAGCTCGCGCCGGAAATCTGAGAACACTCCTCCAGAGACACATGAATCTGGCTCATTGCGGAAACGACGGTACGCATGCCCATCATCAGATACTTGATGAGGTAAGCAATGACCATGATGTAGGCGGTATTGTAGATATTGATGCCGAAGTTGCCCTTCATCGTCATGATCAGGCCAAGCGCGATGACGACGGACGGCGTGCCGGAGCCCAGCGCAATCAGGAAGTCCGGAATCTTGCGGCCACGGATGCGCGTGCGCTGAAGCAGATAGCTCATCGTGCAGGCGATGACAATGCCGATCGTCGCAGTAAAGATACCAAAGACAAGGCTGTTCTTCAGACACTGGATCGTCTCCGTTCGGGAGAAAATCTCCGTCCAGTTTTCAATCGTGAAATTCGTCTTGTCAAACACCGACTTGCCCACGTCGGTCTTGAAGGAAGTCGTAAGAATTGTGGCAAACGGAATCAGGATGACCAGCACGGCGAAGGCGGAAACCATCAACGTTACAGGGATGCGCCAGCGTCCAAGATCCACGATATTGGGACGCATGGATTTGCCGGAGACCGTGATATACTGCTTCTTGGCGATAACAAGATCCGAGAAGAGCAGAATCACAATCGCAATCACCATCAGGAACACGGCCAGACCCGTCGCATCGGAAAGGCCCTGCGCGCCCAGACCGTTGTACTCGATGATGCGGGTGGTCACCGTGTGCACCTTGCCCGGCGCGCCGATGATCGAGGGAATGCCGTAGCAGCTCGCTGCGGAAATGAACACCAGCAGCGCGCCCGCGATCAGGGACGGCGTCGTCATCGGAAGCGTGATCTTGAAGACGGTCGTAATCGGAGATGCGCCGGAAATACGGCTCGCCTCCTCCAGAGACGGATCCATCTTCTCCATCGCACGGGAAATCGTAATGAAGGCGTAAGGATAATAGAATGTCGTCAGAACCCAGATCAGACCGCCCAGCGAATAGATATTCAGCGGACCCGGCGCATCGCCCAGACCAAAGAGCGTGCGCAGGAAAACGTTGATGGTGCCGACATTCGGGTTGAGCAGGCGCAGCCACGCCATCGCGCCCAGATACGGCGGAACCATGTACGTCAGCACGAAGAGGGAACGGAAGAACTTCTTGCCGTACAGATTCGTGCGGCCGACAAGCCACGCCAGCGGGAACGCCAGCAGCGTGCCCAGCACCATCGTCGCACCGGCGGCGATGAGCGTATTGGTCAGCGCGCCCAGATTCATGGGGTAGGTGTACAGGCGCGTAAAGACTTCGAAGGTGAACTTTCCATCCGGGAAGAACGCCTTGAAGACCAGATACACCAGCGGCATCACCTGGAAAATCACCATGAAATCGATGATGGCCAGAATAACAATCCACTTAAAGTCCATCTGCCAGCTGCCATCCGCCTTGAGCAGGAAGAACAGCAGCAGCACGTCAAACATGAGCACCACGCCAATGAGCACCGTCGTCGTGGTGTTGGAAAGCAGCAGCTGCTCAATCCAGCTCACCGAGCCCTTTTCCGCCATGCTGTAGGCGGCAAAGCGCGGGTCAGCGGTACGAACAGCCTTCTTCAGGCCATTGACCATTTCGGTGGGCAGAGGTTCGCTTTCCTTATTGACGCTGGTGAGGAAAAGCTGCATGAGAATACCGTCTCTCTTCAGGTCTTCCTCCCCTTCCACGGCATCCGCCGCAAGAGCAGGCAGCTCCACGGTATCATCAAGAATACCAAGAAGCACCGCATCGCGGAAAGCGGCGCGTTCAGCGTCATCCATCGCAGCGAGGGCCTTCTTTTCCTTGGACGATACCTTCGGACCAGCCATCGAGTAGGAAACAGACAGCAGCTTCATCTGCGTCTTTTCGACATCGTCGGTATCCGAAAGATATGTTTCAACCAGCGCAGATCGGTCTTCCTTGGCTGCTTCCGTCCAGGCGGTGATGAGCAGTTCGCCGACGCGCTGCTTAATGGCGGATCTTTGCCCGGCGTCAAGCCCTTCAAGCTCGGGCTTAATGCCTTCGTTATAGAGCTTTTCCAGCTCGGGTGTCAGCTGATTGATATAGCTGTAGCCGGCTTCCTGATCAAAGCCGGAAGAACTGTACTGATCCATTCCCCACATGCCGGCAACAACCAGCGCAGCGCCCAGCAGCAGGAAAATCAGCAAGCCGATCTTACAGCGAAGCTCGGCAGGATTTCTGGTTTTCTTATCTTGTACCTGCATCCAAGTACACTCCTCTATCGCAGCGTTCGGGCAGATGCCCGCCCGCTTCGCTTAGTCGTTTTAAGTCATAAAGTGATTGGGGGAAGCTGCCAAATGGGCAGCTTCCCCCAATTGGAAGTTGTTTAAGCCGTTTCAGTTTTTGTTAAGAAATTACTGAACAGTAACCTTCTCCTGGAACTGGGTGCGGATTTCTTCGCGCTGGGTGTAGCAGCGGACCCAATCAACGCCCATATCGGCAGCGATGAGGCCGTCGGTATCGACGGAGTCATACGGCACGGTGGTGAAGCCGGTCAGAACAGAGTGCATGTAGCCTTCGGTCATGAACTTCTGGCCTTCTTCGCTCAGCAGCCAGTCGGTGATCGCTTCGCAGGCTTCGATGTTCATGTTGGCGGACTTTTCTTCAGCAACGGTCATCACGGTGGACGGGATCAGGATGACGCCGTCTTCCGGATAGATGCAGGCCAGCTTGGAGCCCTTTTCCTTGCGGTTCTTCAGGACGGACTCTTCCAGGATCATGATGACGTCGCACTCGCCGGTTTCCAGCTTCGCCAGCGCAGTGGAGCCGGACTCGATCATGACGTTGTTGGCGCCCAGACCGTCGAAGTACTCATAGCCGTACTTGTCGCTCAGCGCGGCAACGGCAGCCATGGTGGTACCGGAGGTCAGCGGGTTGCCCATGGAGATCTTGCCCTTCAGGCTGGCGTCCTTGGCGAACGCTTCAAAGGTCTTGGGCAGCTCGTCCGGAGTCTTGAGTTCCGGGTTGTAAGCCAGAACCATGTTGCAAACGCGGACCGGATACCAGTAGCCTTCCTCGTCGTACGGGAAGCGCAGGTTCGCAGCAGCGTCGGTTTCATACTGATGCAGCCAGCCGCCTTCCTTGAGCTCAAGGGAGTACGCCGGTTCAGCAACGAGCATCATGTCGCAGCCGAGGGTGCCGGTTTCCATTTCGCCGGCGATCTTGGTCTGCAGGGAGCCGGTGCCGCCGTAGAAGAAGAAGGAGCCTTCGTTGCCCGGAACCAGGTTCGGGAACTCAGCCTTGATGGCTTCGTCCATCATGTCGATAACGAACTGGTACATGGAGGTGTAGATCATCAGGGTGCCGGAGACATCCTCGTTGACAGCCGAAGCGGACGGCACGATGCCAACAATCAGCGCGAGCGCCAGAATCAGGGGGAGAAGTTTCTTCATACTAGGATTTCCTCCTTTTTTAATATCAAATCGTCAAATCCACGATTGACGAATGATTCCTTTTTGTACGATATGCCGCTGTTTCCTGTCTAAATTATATCGCATACGTTCAAATCTGTAAATGCCTTTTAGAAAAAGAACGCTCTGAATTATATAAGATCTGTGTTAATTTTCCCTACTTCGGCACATATATATCAGCATATGAATAAAAAAGCCTTTCCGCAGGCACACCGGCCGATACGGAAAGGCTTTTGTTTCTGTTTTTTCAAACGCAGGCACGCTCAGATTCATCGCGGACGGATCTGAACGCTTTGAACCGTCGGGATCGCGGAAAGATAGCCGACCAGCCGCCCCTGATCCACGCGCCTGGGCATCCCCAGAAGATACGTGTTGGTAAACAGGTCGCGCTCCTCCACCCGCTTGATTTCGCGCTTCAGGTCGCGCACCGTGATATACTCCTGCTCAAAAAACGCTTCGATCTTCGGCAGGGTTTCTCCGCGGTTGTAGAAGGAAATCACACACACGATACTCCCGTGATGCTCTTCCTCATGGAAGACCCGATGCTTGCGCCGGCTCATCCCGATGCCGGCAATTGCCAGCGCCGCGATCAACAGCAGCACAATTTCAAATCCCATCTGGATTCCCCTGTCTTACACGCTCTTGGTGGCGATGACGTCAACGCCTGTGCCGCAGACATTGGCCACGACAACCGTGCCCGCCGCAATCGGCGCCACAAGCTTTGCCGCCGCCAGCTCCTTCATGCAGTTCTTGATTTCCTTCTTGGGAATCGGCGTCTTCGTCTTTACGCTCAGCGGCGCCGCGCTTCCTTCTACCGGCACAACCGCCGTCACCATGCGCAGCGGATCCACGCACTCCTGCTTCGCGTACGTCACGCCGCGCGGGCAGGTGTTGCCGGCCACCGACACAACCTGACCGTTCTCAAGCTCCACCGCCAGGCGGCAGCCGACGGGACAATTAATGCAAGTAATCTCCATATCCATTAGCCCCTTTCGATGCTCACGGTCACGGTCT
>JAFYOR010000032.1 GCA_017547805.1 Clostridia bacterium | reverse complement strand
GTGCATCTGTAAAATAAAAGTAGACACCATTAAAAACCACAAGGTTTTTGGTGGTGTCACTTTTTGTATAATGGAAGAAGGAAGGAGATGCAGAAGATGGGAGCACCAAAGGGAAAAAAGCATCGAATGTTTACCCAAGAGCAAAAAGTACGAATCGTAGAGCGGTATTTTGAGGAACACAAATCGGGGCGTCAATTTGCCAAAGAACAAGGAATTGACTACGGTTGCTTTTGCAGATGGCTGAAACAGTATCACGAGGAAGGAACAGAAGGATTGGCATCACATCGAAATCGGTGTGGAAACCGTTATGCAGCGCTTCACACTAGCAAAACACTGGATGAAATAGGACAGCTTCAATTACGAATGGCGAAGCTGGAAACGGATGTTGCACGGCTAAAAAAAGGATACCAAGTGAAAGGAAGTGGTTCCCAGAAGGAATACGTTACTGGCAGCGGCAGGAGTTTCAGATTATCGAAGAACTCAGAAAGCGATATTCAGTAAGCCTTCTTTGCAAAGTTATGGGAGTAAATCGTTCTGGGTATTACAAATGGAGAAAACGAAGAGACCAAGACAACCAATATGTAATCAATAGACGTAATCTCACCGAGCTCCTTGTACAAGAACACACTCGGCACAAAGCCTGGGGATACCATACGCTTTCAAGAAGTATTCGCCAGCAGACTGGCTGGATTTTCTCCGACAATCTGGCGCACAAGTGTTGCAAAGCCGCAGGCATAAAATCAAAAGCCAAGCATTATCATTATCGAAAGCCCGGAGAGGAAAGTCTGATTTTTCCGAATCTCATTCAGGGCTGTTGGAAAGCAAATAGGCCTCTTCAAATTGTCGTATCAGACATGACATGCATTCGCTGCAATGGCAAGCTATATGAGTGGACACTGTTTCTTGATACGTTCAACAACGAAATAATTGCACACGCTCTGTCGGATCGACGTGGAGATATAAAACCGTATTATGATTGTTTAAAGACTCTTTGTAGAAAAGCAGGTAAAAAGAAGGAGCAGCGGCCCCAGACTGTCTTGCACACTGATCAGGGATCCATCTACTCCTCAAGAGCTTTTGCACGAGCTCACTCACATTATAACATAATTCGTTCCATGTCGCGAGCAGGAACTCCCACCGATAATCCAATTATTGAATCTCTCAATGGATGGATGAAAGCCGAATTGTTTCTGGACTTCGGCGCGCCGAAGTCCAGAAACCTTGCCGCCACGCTTAAGCAATATGTCCATTACTTTAACTATGAGCGTCCAGCTGCCGCATTGGATTACAAAACCCCAATCCAGTTTAAAACCGAATTGGGGTTCGCTTGATTTTACTTTTTATTCCTGTCTACTTTTGCTTGACAGATGCACCGGATCATCCGGCGGGGCTGTTTTGTGCTTTAAATCAGGGGGCGATGCGGTTCGGGGAGAAATAAATCCTGTCCGGCTCAAGGGCGACGCCTGCGGCGCTGAAGAGCTCCTCGACCGTAATGCAGAGGAAACCTTCGCTGATCAGATGATCCAGAAGCTCGGCGGAGTAGGCGCGGGCGTACTGGTGGCTGTCGTGCATGAGCATGACGGCGCGATGGTCGGCGCGGTTGACGACGGTTCGGATGATGCCCTGCAGGTTGTCGTTGCCGGAATCGCCGGCGGCGGCTGACCAGTTGATCATCGGATAGCCCATCTGCAGGCCGGTGTAGTAGGCGTCGTTGCCGCCGGGGGCGCGCATGATCGTGGGCAGAATGCCGGTGATTTCGCCAAGCTCAAGGCGTAGGCGCTCGTCTTCGCGGAATGCTTCGCCCTTCTTGAGCTCCCATGGATATTTGTGCGTGTAGCTGTGGCTCTGGACGGAATGCCCGCTGTTCTGCTGGCGGAGGAGGTTGTCATGGTTGCGCGTGATGTTCTGGCCGACGACAAAGAACGTCGCCAGCGCGCCGTGGCTGCGCAGCTCGTTGAGCACGCCGCGCGTGCTGCCGCGCGCAGGGCCGTCGTCGTAGGTCAGGGCGATCATCGGAAAGCGGGAGTTGTCCGTCTGCTTTTTGCCGTAATTGGACATCAGCGTGCGGATTTCGGGATAATACACGTGAACATGCACCAGCGTATTCTTGCCGGGATAGAGCGTGTCTGCGCGATACACCAGAGAAAGGCGCGCCGCGCCGACCATGAAATCCGCCTGCTTCAGGCTGTCGATGGCGCAGAGGCGGTCGAGCGCATCTGCGTCGGGCGTAAGGGCGGGGAAGGCAGCGCTCAGCTGCTCGCGCACGGCGCGGGAGAGGATGCTCCACGCGTCGCTGCCTTCATCGAAAAAGTCCGTCAGCGCAAGCTGCCTGCCGGTTTCAATGTCGTAAACGCGCACCGCATGATCCATGCTCAGATATTCGGTCTCTGCCGATACTTCAGCCAGCGCAAGGAAGCTGACGACGCTCGTTCCCGAGCGCGTGAATACCGCGCCGACGTCCAGATAGGACGGGATGCTGCCCTTCTTCAGGGGGAGCAGGCTGCGGTTTTCCTCGGCCATGCCGTCAATCAGCGCGCGCATCTGCGCGTCGATTTCGTCGTTTCGGGTGTCCGGATAGGTGCGCAGAATGTGGGCGTCTTCGGCGACGGTCTCCTTGTGCGTCTCCTGCGTGACGGTCAGGTAATAGGGCATCTGCGTGTAGAGCTGTGTTTCCGCCTTTGCAGAAGGCTGGCTAAGAAGCAGAATGACCAGAGACAGAAAAATGATTTTCAGATGATGCATAGCACGAACCTCGTATGATGGATTGCCTATATTATAGGGGGCGGAAAGGATAAAATCAACCGGGCGCACATGGGAGAAAAAAGAATCTTGCCCCGGCGCAGATCGTGCTTGCATGATGGGCGCTTTCGTAGTATACTGACCCGGCGAAAACAAGAATGTACAAAGGAGCGCATTTATATGAAGCGAATTGCTGCTTATCTAAAGGGAGAGAAGGTGCTGCTGATTGCGCTGGCGGCGGCGCTTGTGTCCATGTGCATCGTGCTGCCGGATGCGGCCTATGCCGGGTATGTGGATTGGGACGTGCTGATGCTGCTGTTTGCGCTGATGGCGGTTGTCGCGGGGCTGAAGCGCTGCGGCCTGATGGACAGGATTTCGGATGCGCTGATCCTGCGTGCGGGCCATGCGCGCGCACTGTGCATGCTGCTGTCCATGGCGTGCTTCTTCTCTGCGATGCTGCTGACCAACGACGTGGCGTTGCTGACGTTTGTGCCGCTGACGACCGCGCTGCTGGCCAATGCGCCGGGGCAGCTGATTCTGACCGTGGCGATCGAGACGGTGGCGGCGAATCTGGGCAGTATGGCCACGCCGATCGGCAACCCGCAGAATCTGTATCTGTATGCGCATTATGCGATGCCGATGGGGCAGTTCCTGCGCGCGGTGGGCCCGCTGACGCTGGCAAGCCTTGTGCTGGTGCTGCTGTCCTGCTGTCTGGTCAGCCGGGAGCCTGTCGCTGTGCATGCGCAGAAGGAAAAGCAGGCGATTGGCCGTCTGCCGCTGATCCTGCATGGTGTGCAGTTTGCGGTCTGCCTGCTGAGCGTGCTGGGCGTGATGCCCAAGTGGCTGTGCTTTGTGCTGGTGCTTATCAGCACGCTGGCGTATGATCGCACGCTGATCGGCCAGATCGACTATGCGCTGCTGGCGACGTTTGTGTGCTTCTTCGTCTTTGTCGGTAATCTGGGCCGTCTGGACGCGGTCAGCAGTCTGCTTGGCAGCGTGATTGCCGGCAGGGAGATGGAAGTGGGTATTCTGGCCTCGCAGGTCATCAGCAATGTGCCTGCGGCGCTGATGCTTTCCGGCTTCACGCAGGATGCGGCCGCGCTGATGCGCGGCGTGGATCTGGGCGGTCTGGGCACGCTGGTGGCGTCGCTGGCCAGCCTGATCTCCTTCAAGCTCTACATGAAGGCGCCCGGCGCGAAGGCGGGCCGCTATCTGGCGGTGTTTACGGCGATGAACTTTGCGTTCCTTGCCGTGCTGTATGCGCTGGCGAAGCTGGGCCTGTAAGATCCGGAAAGAACCGAAAAAACCAAAAGAACAGAAAAGCAAAAAACAATCCCGTTTGCCTGCTGCACGGATGCAGCGGCAGGCGGGATTGCTTTTGTTTATTCAGCTTCGGGCAGGAGGGCAAGCGCCTGCTCGAGATCGGCGATCAGCGTATCCTCGTTTTCAAGGCCGACGTGGATGCGGATCAGATTCTGCGGAAGGCCATAGCGCCCGGATTCTTCGTTCCAGCCGATGACGATGGCGAGGCTTTCAAAGCCGCCCCAGCTGCAGCCGCGCTGGAAGCAGTGCAGATGGTTGACGAAGGCGTTTACCTGCTCGCTGCTGCCGTAAGTGGTGAAGCTCATCAGGCCGTTGCAGCCGGAGAGATACTGCTCAAAGAGCGCTTTCTGATCATAGCTCTTGGAGCCGGGATAGTAGAGCTTTTTGATCTTCGGATGGTTTTCCAGATATTCGGCAACCTTGCGCGCGCTTTCGGCGTGCTGCTTCAGGCGGACGGGGAGCGTGCGGATGCCGCGGGTGAGCAGCCATGCCTGATGCGGATCCATGATGCCGCCGAGCAGCTCGCGCTCGTTGACCTGAATGCTCTCGATGATCTCGCGGCGGGCGGCCAGCGCGCCGGCGACGATGTCGCTGTGACCGCCCAGATACTTGGAAGCGGTATGGACGACGATGTCGATGCCGTGTTTGAGCGGCTGCTGATGCAGCGGAGTGGCGTAGCTGTTGTCGATGCAGGTGCCGATGCCGCGTGCTTTGGCGAGGGCGGCGACGGCCTTCAGATCCTGCATCATGAACACGCAGCTGGAGGGGCTCTCCAGATAGATCAGCGTGGTTTCGGGGCGGATGGCGGCTTCGATTTCGGATACGTCGCTGCCGGTGACGAGGGTATGCGTGACGGCAAAGCGTTTGCCCAGATAGTTTTTAATGAAGTTCATCGCAGGGCCGTAAGAGGTGCCCACCAGCACGATATGGCTGCCCGCGCGCACGAAATGCAGGATGGCGCTGGTGATGGCGCTCATGCCGGCGCTGAAGCACAGCGCGCCGTCTGCGCCCTCGAGCGCTGCGATCTTGCGCTCGGCGATCTCGACGGTCGGATTGGAGACTCGGCTGTAGATATAGTCGTTTGCGTCGATGCCGTTGACGTCCGTGGGCTGGACGAACAGGGAATTCTGATAGATGGGCGGGACGATCGCGCCGCTGAAGCGGGCGTATTCGTCGCCGACATGCGCGCAGATATCTTCCGGCGTGGTGTATTTTCTGTCTGCTTCGGTCAGGAAGGCCATATGTACATCTCCTTTGTGTTGTAAGGATGCTGCGTGACGGGAGGGATCGATGGTCTGATTATACAACAGCGCGGCGAAAAATGATAGGTGAATTCTGCGCCTCTTGTTTGCTTGTGCGTCCTCGTGTATAATGAGACGGATGAAATGGAGGGTTGCGGCGATGAGCACATATCTGTTTGATTTTGACGGCACGCTGGTGGATTCCATGCCGGTCTATGCGGCAATGATGCTGCGCATTCTGGATGAAAACAACGTCAGGTACGGCGACGATATCATCAAGATCATCACGCCGCTGGGCTATCGCGGCACGGCGAAATACTTCATTGAGACGCTGGGCATGGATATGAACGAGGATGACCTCGTTGCGCTGATGACCTCGCGCGCGGTAAAAGCGTATACGTTCGATGTGCAGGCGAAGGCACATGTGATCGATGTGCTGCGTGCGCTCAAAGCGCGCGGGGATGATCTGCATGTGCTGACCGCCAGCCCGCATGCGATGCTCGATCCGTGCCTGAAGCGGCTGGGCGTGTACGACCTGTTTGGCAATGTCTGGTCCTGCGAGGATTTCGGCACGACGAAGGCCGATCCGAAAATCTACCATATGGCGGCGGAGAAGATCGGAAAGCCCGTCGACAAAGTCTGGTTCCTCGACGATAACTATAATGCGGACAGGACGGCGAAGGAAGCCGGCATGCGCGTCTGCGCGGTGTATGATGCTTCCTCTGCGGAATACACGCAGGAGATGAAGCAGATCGCTGACGCCTATATCGAGGATTTTTCCCAGCTGATGGCCAGCACGCAGCAGGCGTGAACGCTGGATTTACGGCTTGTTCCTGTACGGGATCTTTCCTTGTGCGGGCCCGGATTCTATGCTATAATGCTGAGAATAATGATTGAGAAATACGAGGTGCAACCCAATGGCTTCTTTTATGGATAATCTGCGCAGGATGGTCGGCTTCAAGGCCAAGGACGGCGAAAACAAGCCGAAGAAGGAAAAAGTGAGCAAGCAGCCCGGCGCGTTTGCCGAGTTCAGCCGCCAGTTCCTCGCCTGCGAGGATGCGGCGCAGAAGGCCGAAATCTTTGAGAAAATGTGCAAGGTGCTGCCGGATACGCTGTTCCTTGCGGCGATGCTCTATGAGGGCGAGGACCCCAATGCGCCCGCGAAAGATCGCGACCTGCATGCCTCTGTGGGCTCGAAGTCCCTGTATGCGCTCAATGAGAGCATTGTGACCAACGGCAATCCGGGCTATCGTCTGGCCAAGCGCCGTGATCCCCGCCGCATTCACCTGCTGACGCTGGTTCAGCGCAAGAGCAAGGAAGAATGGGTGGCGCTGTTTACGGACTTCACCAAGCTGCTGCCGGTATTCGGCCAGAAGTATCACATCACGATCATCTCCTTTGATGAGGCGAAGCAGATCGCCAAGCCCTACACGGGCATCATCATCAATCCCGGTTCGGACGCCATCAAGATCGGCATGAGCGAGCTGAAGACGATCAAGTGAGTTCGGAAAGGGATAAAGCGATGAGCGAGATGTATTGCTTCCAGCGCGCGCAGGAGACGGATATCGCCCGGGTGATGGAGCTGATTGAAGCGCGCGTGCGCTGGATGGACAAATGCGGCATTGAGCAGTGGAACACAAACGGCTATCTGCAGGCCTATCCCGAGGCGTATTACCGCGAGGAGCTGAATAACCGCCGGCTGTATGTGCTGCGCGGCGAAACGACCAAGCGCGTATACGGCGCGCTGGTACTGCGCGAGCAGGATGACAACTGGGACGACGGGGAGAGCGCACTGTATGTGCATAACCTTGTCGCTGATATCGACGAGAAGGGCGCGGGGCTGTATATGCTCAGCTTCTGCGACGTGCTGGCGCGCGCCAAGGGAAAGAGCTATCTGCGTCTGGACTGCGACAAGCGCAACGAAAAGCTGAACCGCTATTATGCGCTTCAGGGCTTTGCGGCGGTTGGCGAATGCACGGACGGCCCGTATACCGGCGTGCGCCGCCAGAAGGATCTGACCAAGGGCTGCAACTGCTGCCGGGAAGAGTAAAGCCCAAATAAAAGCGAAATCAAAACAGGCTGCCTTGCAGGATTGAATCTGCAGGACAGCCTGTTTTCTGTAAGGATGTTGTATGGACGGGGCGGAGTTACTTGTTCCAGTCCTCGTTGATCTTCATGCCGGGGCGGTAGTAGATCTTGTCTTCGTCGGTGATCTCGCGCATCACGCGGCAGGGCACGCCGCAGGCGACGACATTGGCCGGGATATCCTTGGTGACGACGCTGCCCGCGCCGATGACGCTGTTTTCACCGATGGTCACGCCGGGCATGATGGTCACGTTGGAGCCGATCCAGACGTGATCCTTGATGGTGACGGGCAGGGAGAACTGTGCGCCCTTGTCGCGGAAGGACGGATGGAGCGGATGTCCGGTGGTGGAGATGACGACGTTGGGCGCGAACATGACGTAGCTGCCGATGTGGCATTCGCCGTCGTCGACAACCGTCAGGTTGAAGTTGGCGTAGACGTGATCGCCCATGTGGGTGTTGCTGCCGTAGGCGAAGTGGATCGGCGCCTCCATCCAGATGTGGCTGCCGTGGCTGCCCAGCAGCTGATCGAGCAGCTCATTCTTGCGCTCGAGGTTGGTCGGGCGGGTGTTGTTGTAGTCAAAACAGAGATCCTTGGCCAGCTGGCGCTGGTTTTCGGTTTCGATTTCGTAGGCCTTGTCCTCTTCGGAAGAATGGCCGAATTCCACATAGACCTTTCCGGTCCTCATCTGTTCTTTCAGGCTCACGCGGGCGTCCTCCTGTGTTTTGTTGTTGCTATTATTCTACCATATGGATTCGATCCATTCAATCACTTGAACCGCCTGTTTGCCCATGATATAATGATGGAAGCAAAAGAAAGAAGGGATACGCTATGGAATTGAATCAGCTGATGACCCCGTGGGGCGAGACGCTCGATCCTCAGAATGTCCTGAAAGAATATCCGCGCCCGCAGATGGTGCGCGATTCGTATGAAAACCTGAACGGCTATTGGGAGTGCGCCTTCACGGCGGAGGGCTCGCAGCCCGAGGTATGGCAGAAGATTCTCGTTCCGTTCTCTCCGGAGGCGCCGCTTTCCGGTGTGGGCCGTATGCTCAAGGCGGACGAGGTGCTCTGGTATCGCTGCAAACTCCCGAAGATGGATCCGCAGGGCGGCAGGGTGCTGCTGCATTTCGGCGCGGTCGATCAGCAGGCGGAGGTCTATGTGAACGGCGTGAAGACGGCGGAGCACATGGGCGGCTATACGCCGTTTTCTGCCGATATCACCGATGCGCTCAAGGGCGGCGAGGGCGATCTGCTTGTGCGCGTGAAGGATGATTCCGACAACTCCTTCCACAGCCGCGGCAAGCAGAAGACCGCGCGCGGCAATATCTGGTATACCCCGCAGAGCGGCATCTGGCAGACGGTCTGGATGGAGCGCGTGCCGGCGACGTATATCACCGGACTGCACATCACGCCGCTGTTTGAGCAGAAGGCGTGCCGGATCATCGTCAGTACGAATCGGCCGGCGCAGGTGAGCGTCGCATTCGAAGGAAAGACCTATGCGGCAAAAAGCGGCGAGGCGATCGTCGTCGCCCCGCAGGAATTCATCGCGTGGCATCCGGATCAGCCGCACCTGTATGACTTTGAAGCGGCCTGCGGCGAGGATAGCGTGAAGAGCTATTTCGCTCTGCGCAGCGTCTGCGTGAAGGAGGATGCGTCCGGCGTCAAGCGCCTGCATCTCAACGGCGAACCGTACTTCCATGTCGGCATGCTCGATCAGGGATACTGGCCGGACGGCCTGTATACCGCCCCGAGCGATGAAGCGCTGATCTATGACATTCAGCTGGCCAAGGACATGGGCTTCAACATGCTGCGCAAGCATATCAAGATTGAGCCGCTGCGCTGGTACTACCACTGCGACCGCATGGGTATGCTCGTCTGGCAGGATATGATCAACGGCGGACGCAAGGATTACAACAAGATCGTCATCATCGCGCCGCTGTTTACCGGCCTCGCGCTTAAGGACAGCCATTACAGCTGGTTCAAGCGTCAGGACGCCGAGGGCCGCGAAGAGTATTACAAAGAGCTCGACGAGATGATCCGCCATCTGTATAACTGCCCGTCCATCGTCATGTGGGTGCCGTTCAACGAGGGCTGGGGTCAGTTCGACGCGGCGGAGGCCGTGCGCCGTATTCAGGCGCTGGATACGACCCGCACGATCGACCACGCCAGCGGCTGGCATGATCAGGGCATTGGCGATTTCAAGAGCCTGCATGTCTACTTCAAGCCCTATAAGTTCAGCGAAGATAAGCTGAAGCGCTGCGAGATCCTCACGGAGTTCGGCGGCTACAGCTTCCCGGTGGAAGGCCATCTGTTCAATACCGAGAAGGCGTTCGGCTATAAGAAGATTGCCTCTCTGGATGATCTGGCGGCGGCGTATCAGAAGCTCTATGACGAGGAGATCATCCCCGTCAAGGCGAAGGGACTCTCCGCCACGGTCTATACGCAGGTCAGCGACGTCGAGGATGAAATCAACGGCGTGGTGACGTATGACCGCAAGGTGGTCAAGTTCAATCCGGCGTTCATGCGCGCGATCCACGCCCAGCTCCAGGAATAAAAACAGAATACAGACTGCCTTCGGGCAGTCTTTTTTTGCATGGGGCCGCATACGCTTGAAGGCAGTCGGCGCGCTGCCGGCGGCAATCGGATGGACAAAGGGAGGGACAGCGCGTGGGGCTGGAGCTGACGCGGGAGACGCTGCGCTTTGAACGGTTTGCCGGGCGCGGCGAGGAACAGGTGACCATCGAGGGAGAGGCTGCGCTGCCGGGCAGCATGCGCGACGCCGTGACCGTGCTGAGCGTGCAGGCACATGCGCACCTGACGGATACACAGGCGGGAAACGCAGAGGCGGGCGTGCGCGGACGCGTGTACTTTCAGGTGCTGTATACACAGGGCGATCTGACGCGGATCCGCACGCTGGAAACGAGATGCGATTTTACGCATACGCTGCCGCTTGCGGGCACTGCGCCGGGCATGCGGCTGAATGCGGATGTGGTTGTGCAGGAGACGGAGGGCGTTGCCGGAAGCGGAAGGATTACGCTGCGCGCGCTGCTCAATGTCCGGCTGGAGGCGTTTGAGGCGTGCGAAAGGGAGCTGGTTGCAGGCGCGGCGATGCCGGATGCGCCGGGAAACCTGCAGCTGCGCACGCAGAAAATTGCCTGCTGTATCGCGCAGACGCTGGGGCAGGGACGCACAACCGTGCGCGAGGAATTCGATCTTCCGCAGCGCCTTGGCGTGGGCGATGTGCTGAACGCAACGGCGACGGCAAGCGCCGGGGAGCTGGCGGGCGGAAACGGACGCGTTTCTGTGTCCGGGGTGATTGAGGTCCGTGTGCTGCACCGGCCGAGGAACAGCGCAGATGCGCTGGTATCCACCGTTCATGAAATGCCCTATGAGCTGAGCATAGATGCGCAGCTGCCCGAGGGTGCGCAGCCGCAGGTGATTGCGGAAGTGGTGGACGTGATGGCGGATTCCGTGGAGAGCGACAAGAACAGAACGCTGCGCACGGAGGCGGAGGTGCGGGTGACGCTGCGGCTGTGCCGCCAAAAGGAGATGGAGGCTGTCGAGGATTTGTACAGCCTGGACGGCCCGGCTTTGGAATCTGCTGCGGAGGATATCGAGCTGCATACGTCGGAGCAGACGGCAGACGTGCGGGAGAGTGTGCGCATTCAGGTGGCGCTTGGCGCGGATGCACCGCCGGTCGGTCTCGTGCTGGCGGCCTTTGCGCAGCCGACGCTCACGGGCCTGACGCCGGAGGGCCGCAGGCTGGACGCCGAGGGAATCATGAACCTGACGCTGATCTATCTGCCGCAGGATTCGGATATCCCGTATGCCGTGCATACGCGCGAGCCGTTCTCGATGACCTTCCCTGTGGAGGCGCAGGCGGGCGTGAGCGGATACGCGTATGCCATCGAGACGGCACCGGGCCCGTCGACCAGCGATCGGGTGGAGATCCGCTGCGTGCTGGGGCTGCATACGGTGCAGCATGGAACGCGGCGTGTGCGCGTGGTGACGGACGTGGCGCAGAAACCGGCGGAGAAATCGGAACGGGGGTTTGTGCTTGTCTGGCCCAAGGGCGGGGAAACGCGCTGGGACACGGCGCGCAGGCTGCGCGTTGCGCAGGAGAGCCTGCGCCCGGCGGGGAAGAATGCGCTGCTGGCGCTCAAAAGATAAGGCAGGCGAGGGGCATGGCTCCTTCGGAAATTCCGGAGGAGCCATGTTTTGAAAAAAAGGGGTTGACAAAGACGGCTTAGTATCATATAATAGGCCTACTGGTTCGAGAAGACTGGAGAGATGGCCGAGTGGTTTATGGCGCTGGTCTTGAAAACCAGTGATACCGAGAGGTACCGGGGGTTCGAATCCCTCTCTCTCCGCCATATCTTTCATCATTTGTAGGTCTTGCAGAAGTACCCAAGAGGCCGAAGGGGCTCCCCTGCTAAGGGAGTAGGCTGCGTGAAGCGGCGCGAGGGTTCAAATCCCTCCTTCTGCGCCATAGAAAAGTCCTGATATTGTTAGAATATCGGGGCTTTTTTCTTGCCTAAAAAGCGGTTTGACCACAATTTTGACCACAACGCATTATGACGTTGATTTCAGCTCTTTGATGTAGTTTTGCATCCGGTTGGCGCTCTCCTTTTGCATCCGCTGAGAAACATGGCCATAGACGTCAAGTGTAAAGGCTGCTGTGGCATGACCAACGTTGGCTTGAACCGTCTTGATGTCGTCACCGTTCTGAATGGAGATCACAGCGTAGGTATGCCGCATATCATGGAAACGAACGTCGGGAAGACCGAGTTCCTTCACGATTTTTTTGAAATGCTTATATACGGTGTGATGACAGAGGTGACCGCCGATTTCATTGGTGAAGACCAGGTTCCACTCGTTGCTCCAGAAACCTCCGGCACGAAGGCGGACTTCGTTTTGCTTTATACGCTGCTGCCGGAGAATATCCATCACAAAAGGTGCAGGGGAGATTCTGCGTACCTTATCGGTTTTACAGCTGGTAAGGCGGTATTCTCCGCCTGCCTTTTTTTCTTTTTGGAGCTGTTTAGATACCGTGATTACGCCAGCGTCAAAGTTCACGCAGTCCCATGTGAGGCCAAGTGCTTCGCCTTGACGCAAGCCGGTAAACAGAGTCACCTTGTACACGTCCTCAAACTGGTGCCCGGAAATTGCGTCCAGCAGAGCGCGAATCTGATCTTCTTCCAAGAAGGCGACTTCCTTCTTTTCGACGCGGGGAAGAACGCAGCCTTCTGTCGGATTGGATCGGATATAGCCCAATATGACAGCTTGCTTCATCGCTTTATGTAAGACGCCATGCAGGTTCTTGATGTTCTTTGCGCTCATGCCATCGGGATTGTCTTCGGTGCGAAGCGCATTGTTGTAGAGCTTCTGAACTTGATGGGACTTGAGCGACAACAGTTTTACTGCACCGATATTGGGCTTGATATGGGTTTCGATGTGGCTCTTATAACTGGCTGCGGTGGACTGCTTCACGTTGCCGAGATACTCTCTGTGCCAGATGTCCAGCCACTGTGCAACCGTGATCTTCGTTGGCTCAATGTATGAACCGGTATCTACGGCGTTGATGGCTTCCCGGAGCTTCTTGGCACATTCTGTTTGGGTTTTGCCATAAACGCTCTTGCGGATTTGTTTTCCTGTACCGGGGTCATAGCCAACAACGTAACGCCCTTCATATCGTCCATCGGCTCTTTTGCTGATTGTACCATTGCCATTGGCAGCTTTTCTTTTTGCCATTCAGTGTCCTCCTTATGGATAGGTGGTATTTCGAGCAGAATAGTTCGGATCATTGCTTAGCTGCATGGCGAAATTCATCACCTCGCGTAAGCCGTGAGCATTTAAAGTGTCTAGTATAAGGCAGATGGCCTGCTTGTGCTGTTCGTGGATGACGTTATCGTAGTTGGCGAAATTGACGGGATTTGCGTTCAAGGGATTTCCTTGTGCGGCTACTTGTTCGGCGTAAATCTCGCACGGATCAGCATTGGGCCCCAAGACTTTGAGCAGAACTTCTTCCTTTTCTTCTGGGCTCAGCATGGTCGGAACCGTAACTCCATCGCCTGGATATGCATCCATAGAGGCGTTTATGAGATCATACCATCTGACACCCAATACGGCGGCAAGGGATTGCAGGTAAGCTTTAGGGATTTTGAGCGGTTTTCTAGACATCATGGACGCAAATGTGGTGGGTCTTATTCCAGCAAGATCAGCAAGCTTTCGTCTGCTGAGTCCTCTGGCTTTACGCAATGCCTCGATGACTTCGAATATATTGTCGTTCATTTTGTTCACCTCGTAAGCATGATAGCACAAAATAAACGCAAAATCAAGAAAAATTTTCTTGACACAGGAGTGAAGTGCGTATATAATGAACGCACAAATGCGGAAGGAGGCATGGCGATGAACGAAAATGGGAAGATTGCGTACAATCTAAATGAAGCAGCAGAGGCATTGCAAATCTCGCGCCCAACGATGCAGACTCTTGTCCATCGAGCGGATTTCCCGTCATTCAAGGTGGGAACGCGCTGGATTATTCCGGCTGATGCTTTCAGGCGATGGCTGAACGAGCAAGTTGAACTGGCACGAGAAGAAAAGGTGGGATGAACAATGGGTAAGATGGAAGGAAAGCGATTCTTGGCTGTTGAGAAGCAATGGCTGGGAAGTGGGTTGGATAGCCTTGAGTTGCTGATTATTGCGCAGATCGCAGAATATCAACGGCAAAAATGGCCGTGCTATGTCACGGATAAACAGCTGGCGCAGCTGTTTGGGGTATCGGATCGAACGATTTGCCGTTACCTTGAGGCATTGGAAGAGAAGGGAGTGCTTATCCGCGAAACGAAGACCGTTGGAGAAAATGGAAATACACGTCGGAGGAGAACGCTGAGAATCGCGTATGATCAGCTGGAAAAGATGAAAATCGGAAATAAATGTGGCGGACAAAATGGCGGCATGAGCCAGACAAAATGGCACGATAATCCTGTCCAAATGACGCAAAACTACCGTCAAAATGGCGTAATGAAAGAATCTTTAAAAGAAAATGAAAAAAACTTCTTAAAGAAAAATGAAAAGGAAGTCGCTCACGCTCAGGGAAAGGGGAAGACGGAAAGGAGCATCAGGGATTTGTCTCTGGATGAAGGAAATGAGATTTCAAAGTTAATCCAGCAGAGTAAGGCGAGGTATCGGGATCTTCAGAAAAAGTATGGGTTGGAGTATGGATCGGTGACGAAGGACTTCCCGAAACAGTGGGAGAGTGAGAGGGGACGTAGAGCAAGGCAGATAGAGGCTGAAATTGAGCGTGAGAGAAAAAAGAGTGAACCCAGGTGTGATTATAATTTTTATCCGCGGGCAGATCCTGATCCGGCACAAATAGAGCACGATCGAATGATGGATGAACTCATGCAGGAAATGCTTAGAGAAGATGACGACGAAGAAGAAAAGCAGCCATATTATTCTGCGAATGCTAGTCAACCTTCGAGGATTTGGGAAATCCTCGAAGAACTGGAGGCACAAAAGGAAGAGCAAGAACTGTGGTGAAATGATGGAGACTGAAACGAAGCGTGAAAGAAAGGAGAGCAATAAGATGAAGCTATATCATATCACAAAGTCAAGAGGCGGCTGTGGAGAGAACGTGAAATGGAGCAGGCTGGCTGAACAGATAGGAGAGGGGGTATATGTTGCCAGCTGGACGATTTGATATGCAACGGTGATGCTGTTATTCTGCCAACGTTTCATTGACGGAATCGATCATGGAGGACACATATGGCCAAGAAGGAAACCCAGAAAATAAAAAGCCGCCCCGGTTTGTTCGGGACGACCATCCATTATGACGAAAAGGGACGCAAGATCGGTGAGAGTCGTCCTGGGCTCTTCGGTGCGACAATCCATACGGATGCTAAGGGAAAAACACTGGGCAAGAGCTATGACGGATTCTTTGGCAGCACGGATCATTACGATGCCAAGGGGCATAAGGTAGGACGCACAGATCCCGGCTTGTTTGGCACGTCTACGCATCGGGATGAGAAGGGACGACGGGTTGGTAAGAGCAGTCCGGGCTTCTGGGACGGAACGGATACAGAACTCAGAAAATAAGATGAACAATACTATTGGGCTGGTTTATGTTCATATATCAAAAGGTATCAACGTATATCAGGATAAATTGACGGCGATTTCGTTCAATGCTATAATGATAAAAAATGTCAGGCGTTTGTCATTTGTGCTTGAACTTTGGGACTTCTTTGTTCAGGAGGGAAAATATGGTGCGGCGTTGTGTATCTCAGGCATTGGCGTATTATCCTGTGTTGTCTGAGCAGGGTGTTTGTTATAAGGAAAATGGCGTTGTTGAAGTAAAACTGCATTTGCCTGTGACGACACGGAAAGCCTGCATCAAGCTAATGGATGGCCTCGAATATGCGCTTGAAAAGAATGAACAAGGCGTATGGATCGGAGTATTTCAGCCTGCAATGGGCTTTAGCTATGCAGATGTGATGGTGGATGGCGAAGTTGTTTTATCCCCATATCTGCCCATCGGGTTTGGTGCGTCCCGGCCGATCAACTACATCGATGTGCCTGGCGAAGGAGATGCATTTTATCAGCCCTACACAGGCAAGAGCGGTACGGTTGTGCAGCATTATTTTGTGTCTTCACTAACGGGAGAACTGGAGACTTGTTTGGTGTATCAGCCGCCGGAATTTGATGCGAATTTCGCATATCCGGTGCTGTATCTGCAGCATGGCCTTGGTGAGAATGAGACAGGCTGGGTACATCAGGGACGTGCGAATTATATTCTTGATCGCCTGATTGAGGATGGCAAGGCTGAGGAGATGCTGGTGGTCATGTGCAGCGGCATGGTGCAGATGGGCGGCGAATTCGACTATGCCATCTTCCCGCAGTTGCTCGTGCAGGATGTGATCCCCTTCGTCGAGCGCACGTACAAGGTGAAGACGGACAAATGGCACCGTGCGATGGCGGGCCTTTCCATGGGCAGCATGCATACGAGCATGGCGACAATGACCCATCCGGAGCTGTTTGGATATGCGGGATTGTTCAGCGGCTTCCTGCGCTATATCTGGCATGACGAGCAGCCGCATCTTGCTGCGCTGGATGATCCCGGGAAGTTTGCGGCGGATTACCGCGTGTTCTTCCGCGCGATGGGCGAGGAGGATCAGTTCTTCAAGTGGTTTGCCGAGGACGACGCGATCCTTGAGGAAAAGGGTGTGAGCGTCACGCGCAGGCTCTATCCCGGCGGACACGGCTGGCAAGTCTGGCGGCAGTGTCTGAGGGATTTCCTTCCGCTGATCTTTAAGGAGGAATGAGGATGGAGCAGATTTCTGCTATGGTCTGGCGGTATCATGACGCCTTTGGCAGCACGTCGTATCTGGTTGTGGGCAAAACGAGGGCTGTCATGATTGACTGCTCGATGGAACCTGGGCCGATCATGCCGCGTATCCAGCAGATCACGAATCTGCCGGTGGATCTGCTGCTCACCCATGCGCATCCGGATCACTACGGCGCAGCGGCAGAGTTTGAACATATCTGGATGAATGAAAAGGACATCGTGGCGCTGGATGAGATGGAGCCGGTGTTCGCGGGCATGGGCGTAAAACCTCTGCCGCGGGCGCAGCTGCATGCCTTTGGGGACGGTCATGTCTTTGATTTGGGCGGCAGGCGTCTTATTGCCGCCGAGCTGACGGGACATACGCCGGGTTCTACGGTCTTTGTGGATGAAACGCAGAAGGCCATTTTCAGCGGCGACGCCGTGGGCAGCGGCGACATCGTGCTCATGGCGGTGCCCAAGGCATTTACCCTGAGCGCATACAGGCAGTCGCTGGCGGCGTTTCTTGGCAGGAGCGCGCCGTGGGCGGAGTATGCCTGGTACGCGGGACACTGGCATCAGGCCGATCGGGGCGAGGGCAAGGTGAGAAACGATCCCTGCCGCGCGCTGATTGAGGATATGATCCGGTTGTGCGATGAGATCCTTGCCGGGAGGATTGTTGGCGATGCGGTGCAGGAATCGTTTGCGCCGGACGGTGTGGCGTATCGCGCGTATCTGGGGCGCGCCGGAATCGTATACTGCGATCATCAGAAGAAATAAGCATACACACTATAGATATATGTAACGAAAGCAGTCGGTGTGATACTGACTGCTTTGTTTATTCGGCACATAAAATGGATGAGTGGTTTACGGAGAAGTTACAAGTATAACAGCGTTAATTTATTGACATGAAAATAATTGCATGCTATACTAAATTTAACTTACCGCGAAGAAATTGCGGAAAAAAGGAAAGGGAGAATCACCATGAAGAAACTGATCACTCTCATCCTGGCGCTGGCGATGCTGCTGTCCATGACGACCGCGTTCGCCGATCAGGAACCCGTTACCATCTCCTTCTACTCTACCCAGGCCGGCGTTGACAACGAGACCGTCGCGCTGCTGGGCAAGTTCATGGAAGAGCATCCGTGGATTACCGTTAACTACTATCCGTGCGGCGACGATCAGCTGGCTGCCTGGCTGGGCCTGTAC
>JAFYOR010000031.1 GCA_017547805.1 Clostridia bacterium | reverse complement strand
GGTTCGAATCCATCCCTGCCCACCACTTTCTGCGGGAATGGCGGAATTGGCAGACGCGCTAGATTCAGGTTCTAGTGAAAGCAATTTCATGCAGGTTCAAGTCCTGTTTCCCGCACCAATCAAAAACGCTCCGATCTTTAGATCGGGGCGTTTTTGATTTCATGACCGGGAAATAGGACTTGAATAGCTCGGGAGTGAATGAGGCCACGGTGTGGCCTCAGAGCCGAGCTGACCGAGCGCCCGTCGAGGGTGCGAGAAAAAGTCCTGTTTCCCGCGATGTGTGCGGAAAAACAAAAGAAAGCAACCGGGAAATAGGACTTGAATGGCTCGGGAGTGAATGAGGCCACAGTGTGGCCTCAGAGCCGAGCTGACCGAGCGCCCGTCGAGGGCGTGAGAAAAAGTCCTGTTTTCCGCACCATACAAAAAGACCTTCCGCATTGCGAAAGGTCTTTTTTGGAGGGCTGGCGTGCGTTTTAAAACGACGCGCTCAGATACAGTATTCCGGCAAAGAAACCGATACTTTCAAGCAAGCCAACGGCAGAAAGAATGGCGCAGGCGGACGCATGCTTATCCCTGCGCCTGATGATCCCGCGGATGATTCCCGCCAAGGTGCACAACGGTGAAATCAGGAAGACGAGGAGGGAGAGATTCATCAGCCAATCGGGCGTATTATTCACACCATATAACCTGTAGCTAATACCAAATTCGATGAACCAAACAAAGAAAATGCTCAGCAACAAAAATAGCAGGGGAGAAATCAGGTTGAACAGACCGAAGGAAAGCAAATTGCTGCTGCTTTTTTTCATGTGAATCTCACCTTTCAAAGTGGGATGGCGTGATCAGAGAGCAGCGTTTTGCAGCATGGCGTGTTCTTTGACCATGTATACACGTAAATTCGCTGCAACAAAATGATGATAGCTTGCAATGAGGAAGGGCCGCGTGAATGCTGATTCTGCTTATTTGAGCCTGATACGGATCCCAATGAAACAGGTATAGGGTCTGATAAGTGTCTCAAAGAACGGCTTGTCCGACAGCGCGAATTCGTGCTCTGTGGAAAACCAGTCGTTCCATGCGGATTCGAAGCAATCCATTTCCCAGATGTCGACACGATCAATTCTCTCGTGCGTACCGATGATGTCTCTCCATTCGGTCATGCTTTTGAACATATAGGCATCGTTGCCCAGCCAATCGCTAAGAAGCGCTTCGGCCTGTCCCGTATAGGCTGCCTTCATGCCGGGAATGGCGATGAGAATCTCGGCGCCGTCTTTGAGGAGGGGGAGCATCTTTTTGTCAAAAAAGCCGCGTGTGCCGGCAAAATAATGATAGGCGTCCACGCTGATAAGCGCCTGAAACAGATGCTTGCTGAAGTGCAGATCGTTGGCGTCTTCGTGGAATGCAACGGCCCGATCCCCGATACCCCATTGAGCAAAACGTTGGGTATTTTCCTCGGCAGTAATCCAGAGGTCGCAGGCGTATGCCTTGGCGGGGGTTTCTCTGGTGATGGCGAGCGTCGTCAGTCCTTTTCCGCAGCCCAGATCAAGCACGATGTCGTCTTTGCTGAGAACTGGGGGAAATCTGCTCAGCAATTCTTCAAGAAGCCTTAACGAGTTTGGTCCCATAAGCGTTTCGACTGACAGGTACTTCTGGTATTCCTTCATTATAAACACTCCTTTTGTGCTGACTGATACACAATCCATCCTCATTCTATGCTGAAAAAATACAGAATGCAAGCATTTGGAGATAAAAAGACACACGCATATTCAGCAGGTTATGGAGGTCGACTGCAATGTTTTGAATAATACATGCGTGTTAGGTTTGACAATTTTGACTGAATTGTGTATACTGTTACTTATAAACGGGGGGGACTTTGCCCATACGGCGAAACGCCCCGGAAAAGGACACCGGCGTCAACGCGAAAGCGTTACCATAGTACGTATCTCTATTACAGAAAGGATGGCCTGAACCTATGAAGAAACTTCTCGCTCTCCTGCTCGTTGCGGTTATGCTTGCGCCCATGATGGCGTTTGCCGCTTCCGAGTACGACGTCACCGAACCGATCACCATCAAGTGGTGGCATGCTCATGAGGATCAGTACAACGAGTACCTGACCTACATGACCGACAAGTTCAACGCCGAAAACGGCATGGGCATCACCGTTGAGCCGGTGTACATCGGCGCGTACGCTGAAATCAACACCCAGTTCATCGCTGCTGCGGCTGCCGGCACCGGCACCGTCCCGGCGATCGTCACCTGCAACACCTCCTATCCGGCCAGCTACGGCAACGACGGCCTGTGCGAGATCCTTGATCCGTACATTGACGCGTTTGACTACGACATCGAAGACTTCGGCGAGGGCCTCATCGCTTCCACCAGCTTCGACGGCGAGCAGGTTGCGCTTCCGTACCTGATCTCCACGCAGGTCATGTACTACAACAAGACCGCTGCCGACGCCGAAGGCATCACCATGCCCAAGACGCTCGACGAGATGGAAGCTTTCCTTGAGAAGGCCACCATCTTCAACGAGGACGGCACCACCAAGCGTTACGGCACCGTCTTCGGCGGCTGGGACTACTGGTACTATGAGATGCTCTACAAGAACAACGGCGTTGAGACCGTCTGCGCTGACGGCACCACGGACGTGAACTCTGCCAAGAGCGTTGAGATCACCGCGAAGATCAAGGAATGGATCGACAAGGGTTACGCCTACTATGCCTTCGGCACCGGCGCTTCCTCCAACATGCGTCAGCTCTTCTGGGACGGCGGCGCGTTCTCCGTCTTCCACACCTCTTCCCTGTATGACACCTATGTCACCAACGTCGCCAAGTCCGAGAACCCCTTCGAGGTCGGCATGGCGTGGTGCCCGGGCGGCAACGACGGCGAGACCTTCAAGTCCGAAGTCGGCGGCGCTGCTATCCTGATCCCGGCCGCTGCTTCTCAGGCTGAGAAGAATGCTGCCTGGCAGTTCCTCATGTTCATGACCAGCCCGGAGATGAACCTGTACTGGGCTGACAAGACTGGCTACTTCCCGACCAAGGCTTCCGTTCAGGAGACCGAGGCGTACGCCGAGTACCTGTCCCGCAAGCCCGCGATGGCCGACGTCGTCGCCATGGCTGGCTGGATCAACCCGCGCAACCAGAACCCGGCTTACGACGCCTGCGCCAACCTCTGGCGTACCGCGCTGAACGAAATCTTCAACAACGGCGCTCCGATTCAGGAGACCCTCGATCAGCTGGCTGTTGAAATCCAGGAGAACCTGAACGATCAGTAATTCCTCTGGAATCTGACCGAGTATTAGCTCAGCTCAAAAGGGCGGAGGAGGTTTCTTCTCCGCCCTTATCACTAGAAATGAGGTTTTGTAACGTGAAAGACCGTACGCTCGATAAAGCCTTTGAAGCACGGCAGAGAGAGCTTGAACGCAAGCATATTTCTCCGCTTCAGCGCAATACCGGCGCCGTGCTGATCATTCTGGGCATCCTTTGTTTTATCGTTGGCGCATTTGGATACATGGTCGGCGATCTTCAGGTCGGCGTTTTCCGCGACTTCGCCAGCCAGGTATTCATTGCCCGCGAAGCCGCGCAGAGCGCCGGAACCAAGGTATCCGGCGCGCTGGACATGAACGGCGAGGACAGCGGTGTCCATGTGTTCTATGCCAGCTATGAGACTGCAGGGGAAACCGGCGTCGTCAACGCCATGGATTTTGCAATCGAGGAGACGAAGAAGTCCCTCAAGGGCGAAAACATTCAGTTCCCCGGTACCAAGGACTACATGAACGTGGTTGTTGCCGAGGAATCCCCCGTCAAGCTTGATAACGGCATGGAGTTCACCCAGGCTGTCAAGCTCAAGGGCGCGGGCAACAGCAAGTACCGCAGCATGAAGATGACGACCGACGGCGCGGGTACGCTGACCGTCTATGCCGTTTCTTCCCTTGAAAAGACGGACCGCAAGCTCGTGCTTTACAGCGCGAAGGACGGCAGCGAGGTTGCCAGCGCGATGGCGCCCGCTTCCGGCGAAGTGAACGGCGCGCTTGCGCCGCTGACCTTTGCCATCCCGACCAGCGGTACGTTCTATCTGTCCTCCAAGGGCGATATCCCGCTCGCTCCGCTGAGCGCCGTGATGAACTACGCGATCATCATTTTGCTGGTCGGCGTGGTGCTCGTCTTCAATGGCGTGATGCTGCGCATCCAGCGCTGGGAGCGCATGAAGGATCTGTTCTGCGTCGAGCCGGCGCTGCTGTTCTTCCTGCTCTTCGTGTATTACCCGGTCATCGACCTGGTCCGCATCTCCTTCACGAACATGGGCATCCTGACGACCAGCCTGCAGGAGTTTGTCGGTCTTGACAACTACAACTGGCTCTTCAACCAGTCCGGCGCCCGCTATTTCTGGGAATCCCTGCGCATCACGGCAACCTATACCTTCTGGGAGGTTGTGATCACGCTGGTGGGCGGCATGCTGCTGGCGCTGCTCTTCAACCGCATGAGCAAGTCCTTCAATATCATGCGCGCCTTCGTGTTCATGCCCAAGTACATCGCTGTTTCCACCTCCGCCGTCGTCTTCATGTGGATTCTTTACAGCCCGGCGGCTGCAGGCGCGAACCAGAGCGAAGGTATTTTGAACTACTTCCTGTCCCTCTTCGGCATTAAGGGCCCGCACTGGCTCATCGATGCGAATACGGCGCTTGCCGGCGTTCTCATCCTGACCGCGTGGCGCGTTGTCGGCTATGCGATGATGATTTACCTCTCCGCGATGCAGGGCATTCCGGCCGACTACTACGAGGCGGCCCGCATCGACGGTGCGGATGGTGTGCAGCAGTTCCGCTTCATTACCATCCCGCTGCTCGCGCCGACGACCCTGTTCCTCTTCGTCACCACGTTTATCGCCTCCATGAAGGTTTTCCAGTCCGTCGACGTCATGACCGGCGGCGGCCCGGGCACGGCCACGAACGTGATGGTGCAGTGGATTTACAACCTGACGTTCTCCGATTTCCGTACCGCGCGCGGCGCTGCGGTGTCTGTTGTATTCTTCCTGATCCTGCTGGTCTGCACCGGCGCGACCATGAAGTACTCCAACCGCAACGTCAATTACGACTCTTAAGGGGGGACAGAACATGCTGAGTCAAAAGAAAAAAACTGGTATCGTTTTGAAGCTTAGCGGATTCACGTCCCTGCTGCTGATCCTGCTGGGTATCCCGATGGGCTGGAGCACCTCTGTGCTCGTCGGCCTTGGCGTACTGGGCTGCGCGCTGATCCTTGCTGCGCTGCCGCTGATGTGGGGCGACGGCATCCGCACCCTCAAGCAGAGAGGACCGCAGGGCGGTCATCTGCACAGAATGCGCCAGAGCGGTTTCTTTGATCTGCTGATGGTGCTGGCCATTCTGGCTGCCGTGCTGCTTGCGCTGGGCGTCTTTGGCGTGGTGACCTACAAAACCACGTTTGCCAAGCATGCTGAGCTTGCCGCTGCCGGCGGCGCTCTGCCCAAAACGATTGAAGAAGCCCGCCTGCTGGAAGGCTTCGTCGAGTATAACTTCAACCGCGACCTGAACACCTTTGCGAAAAACTACAGCGTGCTGTTCGCTTTTGCGGCTGCGATTCTGGCGGTCGTGGCGGTGTGCCTTGCGTACATGCGCTTTGTTTCTCCGATCGTTCTGGCGGATGACTCCCTGCGCATCGCGCATGGCGTCTATCGCAAGGTTGCGCAGATTGCCGCTGCGGTGTTCTTTACTGCGGTGATGCTCTTCCCGATCTACTGGATGATCATCTCCTCTTTCAAGACGAGCACCGAGCTGCTGGCTCCTGTGCCGACGCTCTGGCCCAAGGAGTTCGTGCTTGAGAACTATCCCAACGTGCTCAACCGCGCTCCGTTTGCCAAGTATCTGATCAATACGCTGATCACCACCTGCGTCATCATGGTGACGGAGCTGACGATGGGCGTTGCCGCTGCTTACGGCTTCTCCAAGGGCGAGTTCAAGGGCCGCGACGGTCTGTTCATGCTCGTTCTGGGCGCGCTGATGGTGCCGATTCAGGTCACCTTCGTTCCCAGCTACGTGCTCATTTCCCGCCTGAACGCCATCGATACCTACATGGGCATCATCCTGCCCAATCTGGTCAGCGCGTACTTCATCTTCATGCTGCGCCAGAACTTCATGGCGGTTGACGACAGCTACATCGAGGCGGGCAAGCTGGACGGCATGGGCCGCTTCCGTACGATCATCAACGTGCTTTGCCCGATGTGCAAGCCGACGCTGATCACCGTTTCCATCATCTCCTTCATCAACGGCTGGAACAACTACTTCTGGCCCAAGATGGTCACCAAGACGGAAGCCAGCCGCACCATTGCCGTCGGTGTTCAGCAGCTGAAGAACACCTTCGCCGGTCAGGAAGTTTCCAACTACAATGAAATCATGGCAGGCGCCGTTATGGCGATCGTTCCGATCGTGCTGCTCTTCTTCTTCCTGCAGAAGTACATCATGACCGGCATGAGCAAGGCTGCGATGAAGTAATCCGGCTTTCCGGCTGAGGGAAACACGGTTTGTTCGTGTTTCCCTCGCATGGTTTGCCGAACAGGGTGAGGGATTTATGAAAAAGAAGCTGCTGGTCCTGCTGATGCTGTGTCTTGCGGTGTTTGCGTCTGCCTCTGCGCAGGAAAACCGCTGGACGCAGGTGTTTGACACGGCGGGCGATGCCGGAAACCTCTCCATCCGTTTTCTCTGGATGGGTCCGCAGGCGCCGGAGGCGGAGGATAAGCCGGGCGACTGCATGATCCTGACGTCGCCGGATGGAAAGGTCATGGTGCTGGACAGCGGTCATCCGCTTTCCATCAGCTACGTCACCGATGCGCTTGATGCCATGGGCATCACGAAAATCGATTATCTGGTCGCATCTCATCCGCATATTGATCATATCGGCGGCTTTGCGGCGCTGATGGATCAATATGAGATCGGCGCTGTGTATACAAGCGAGCTGGAGTATACCTCCTCGTCTTACTATCGCGCGTATATGGATGCGATTGCGGCGAAGAACATCGAGCATGTGATTCTAAGGGACGGCGATACGCTGGCCTTTGGCGATGCCGTGACGGTGAACGTGTATAACCCGACCGGAGAAGCCGCGCTTACGCCGGAGGAGCAGAAGAATAAGACGGAGTTTATCAACAACCAATCCCTCGCGCTCAAGTTTACCTACGGAGAGTCGACGGTCATGCTGGCCGGTGATCTGTACGTCGGCGGCGAAAAAGCGATTGTTGCCCGCTGGGGTGAGGCGCTTGACTGCGACGTTATGAAGGCAAACCATCATGGCGCAAATACGTCTTCTTCCAAGGTGTGGCGTGATGCGGTTTCTCCGCAGATCACATTCATCAGCAGCGATGCGATTGAGGATGTGAGTATCGCCAAGAAATACACAAAGAACGGACAGAAGATGTATCACACGCTGCTGGACGGCGCGATCTGCCTGCGGACGGCAGGCGCAAAGGATTACGCTGTTGTGACCGAAAAAGACCGGACGACGACCATGTTTGACTGAATTGATTTCCGAGAATAAAGGAGAAGGTCTCATGAAGGATACGCTGAAGATGCTCTCCAACCAGCCCAAGATGATTGCGCACCGCGGTCTGAGCGGACTGGAGAGGGAAAACACCTGCGCGGCGTTTGTCGCGGCGGGCAATCGTTCGTATTACGGCATCGAAACGGACATCCATCGCACGAAAGATGGTCAGTACATCGTCTATCATGACGATAACCTTGTTCGCCTGCTGGGCGACGAGCGCGTTGTGGAAGAGATGACTTTTGCCGAGCTGCGTGCGCTGCGCCTGAAGGATCATGACGAGGTTGTCCGTGAGGATCTCGTGCTGCCTTCGCTGGTGGAATACATCCGCATCTGCAAGAAGTACGATAAGGAAAGCGTGCTGGAGATCAAGAATCACTTCGAGCCGGAAGACATCGACAATGTGATTGAGATTATCCGTGCCGAGGGCTGGCTGGAGCGCACGATTTTCATTTCCTTTGATCTGCCCAACTGCCTGTGCCTGCGCGAGAAGCTGCCCGAGCAGCGCGTACAGTTCCTGGTGAAGGAATGCACACCGGACGTGATCGAGATGCTGGAGGAAAAGAAGCTTGATCTTGACATGTACTATGGCTTCTGCACGAAGGAAATCGTCGACGCGTGCCACGCGTTTGGCGCGGTGGTGAACGTCTGGACGGTGAATGATCTTGATGCGGCGTACCGCGTGGTGCTCGCCGGCGTCGATTTTATCACCACCAACTTTATCGAGTAACCGGTGAAAGCCGGGTTTTCCCCGAGAACTACAAAAACGGAGGAGAAAGCAAATGAACCCTGAGATTCTGATTATCGGCGCGGGCGTGACGGGCTGCGCGGTAGCGCGAGTGCTGAGCCGCTACGAAGCGGACATCACGGTGATCGACCGCGGAATGGACGTAGCGGAAGGCGCATCCAAGGCGAACAGCGGC
>JAFYOR010000030.1 GCA_017547805.1 Clostridia bacterium | reverse complement strand
GCGCCTCCTATGAGAACAAATGTCAATAGGCTAAATCGCTTTGGCGATTTCCGCTTCCTTTATCCGACAGCTCGATGTTTGTCTCTCTCCTATTCGCAGTGTCGGGCTGCCGTTGACGGCATCGTCGCCCGCCTGCATTCTGTAATCCATCCTGCGGGGGTGCAACCTCTGCGACGCACTCGGGGTGCTAGGCGCGGAACGCACTCACCCGCGGACGGGACATTCAAGCCTTTTCGGATCGGATTGCGGCCATCGCCTTGGCGTAGCTTCCTTTCCCTTAAATCGTTTTCCGGAGCCTTTGCCGGGACCCGCGGCTTATGCCGTCGCCCTCATGGCGAGAAGCTCCTTTTCGCAGCGCTCCGACAGCGGCACGTATGGCGCGTCCGGCTTCTTGAGCATCGCCACCATAAGGACCGCGAGAGACCGCGCCACTGCGGTTATGGCCTTGCGCTTGGCGATTTTCGCGCCGCGAGCGCATATCCGCAACCCCTTGGCCTTGAGGTCGGTGTCGGCCGAGCCGTCGCGCAGAATCATCTGTGCGCTCTCAACGAGGAGCCTCCGCATGAACGGGGACCCGGCCTTCGTTATGTGGCACTGCCGGTCGATGTCCCCGGACTGGTCTTGCTTCGGCGTGACGCCAAGCCACGGCCCGATGTCCCTTGGCTTCTCGAACCTTTCCATGTCCCCGCCCGTGACGGCAACGAAGCCGGTCGCGACGTACAGCCCGACGTAGCGGATCTCCATTAGTCTCTCGACCTGGGCCTTGAACGTCGGCGTCTCGGCGAGCTCCCTTATCTGCTTCTCGTACGTCTTGATCGTTATGGCCAGCTGCTCGAGGTTCTTTATCATTGGCCACGCGATGTCGCGGAATTCCTCAGGCCACGTCGATCGGTCGAGGTTGTGGAAGCTTGCGGCCGAACACTTCGCAATCCTGAAGCCCATGGACTTGGCGACGGCCCTCAGCTGGACGACAATCCCGGTGCGCTGCTTCACGAGGAGGTTGCGCATCTCGTGGAGGTTGAGCATCTTCTGGTGTTCCGGCCCTCGCAGCTTCACCGGATGGAGAAGCCCCGGATCGGAAAGCGCGATCCGCGCCAGCATCCTCGCGTCGTTGACGTCGTTCTTCGTCTTCGACTCCGTTATCATCCTGAGGCGGCAGGGGTTCGCGACGTACGTCCTGAACCCCATGCCTTCGGCGACCTCGTTCATCCACCGGCAGTGCATGCCCGTCTCGAACGCCACTGGCGTATCCCTGTCCTGCGTCGAGAGGAACTTCGCCAGGCCATCCTTCGTCGTCGGAATCGTTGTTTCCATGACGATTCTCGGGGTTGCGCCGACCTTCGCCATGACGCAGACCTGCGTCTTTCGGTCGCTCACGTCCATGCCGATTGTGGTATAATACTCTCCGTTCATTTGGATCCTCCTGTCTGTTTGTGTTTTTGCACAGCCACCGTGGCTAGTGCGTCTCAAATCACAGTATATCAGATAGGAGGATCTTTTGCTTTTGGCGGAAAGACTTGTGAACATGTCAACGCGCGCGCGGCGCTTCACGACGCAAGCGCGCGTGTTGGCATGTTTGCAAGTCGTTTTCTGTCCAGCCAGTTGTCAAAGAGCGAATCCTTCTCCACCATGGAGAAAAGGCTAGTTCTGCATTATACCTCCGCGTCTCCGCGAGAGATAAACATACACCCCGCCCGCCAATCGCCCGCTATTCTCAAGCGCGAAGCCTCGCTCCAAAATACCCCTCCGCGTCTCCGCGTCTCCGCGAGAGATAAACACACACCCCGCCAATCGCCAGCTATTCTCGCGCGCGAAGTCTCGCTCCAAAATACACCTCTGCGTCCTCTGCCTCTCTGCGCCTCTGCGTTAAAAATATCTGCGTATGGCCAACGGCCATCTGCGTTCCAAGAGATGCCCGACTTGCATAGCGGCTAACTTTTGGCTAGCGAAAGGCCGTGAAATAGCGGCTTTGCACCGTCACGAAAAAAGTGCAAAAAAATTTCGCGGACCCCCTTGCGCGTGAAGGGGGAGATATGGTATATTACGCGGCGTAAGGCAAATCAGGTTTCCGGCGGGTGCCGGGTGAGTCAGGTTGGTCTTGCGCAAAACGGAAAGAGAGGAATTGGAGGAAAGGCAGAGACAAGGAAGACTGGAGACGGGCGGTCTGGGAATCGCCTGCGACAGGAAGAATTGAGCTGCAAGACCGACATGAACTTTCGATCCACTCGGACACACTGAGATGTGCCCGGAAACAAACAAGGAAAAACGAAAATGAAAAAGTTAATGATAGTAGGAGCCGCAGCCCTCTGCGCGACAGTAGGTTTCTGCGACCCGATTACGAGCGAGAATACCGTCGGCTATGCCGCCGTCAACGATGGTGGCAACTTCAACCCCGGCATTGGC
>JAFYOR010000029.1 GCA_017547805.1 Clostridia bacterium | reverse complement strand
AGATGTACCGCAAAAAGGTTGAAAAATGAGGCGTTATTAGACATGCTCTTTTAAGAAGGAACAGCAAGCCAAAGATGCGGTTGCCTCCGTCATCAACAGATCGACGCCGTGAAGAAATCCATCCTCGCCAAAGCCTTCCGCAGCGAACTGGGCACCAATGATCCCAGCGAGGAGAGCGCGGTGGAACTACTCAAAAAGGTGCTGGCCTAATCGCTATGCTGTATATGAAAAAAGGAGTTCGGCAATAAGCCGGACTCCTTTGTCTATTTCTTCTGTTCGTTCTCTTTGGTAACACTGCTGATCATTTTGAAGAAGCAGCTTAGGCATTTAAGAATGCAGCCGATTCCTATCACAAAAAGACAACGACCTTTCTGCCACTTACTTTTTGGACAGTGCGAAAAATTGATTCATCAGAAAAACTGTTATAAAATATAAGTAGCAGAAGGAAAAATACAACGTCCTCCTGACTACGAATCCGGAGAACATCACCTGATGAAGCATACCAAGTACCTATCCGACGTGCTGGACACGTCTTCATTTATTCGCGGAAAACTGAACGTCATCACTACACCGTGCGGCAGCGGCAAAACAACCGCCGCCATCAACACCATCGCGTCCTTGGCCTCATCACACCGTAAAGCGTTGTATCTAATCGATACATCCAGTGGCCGCGACCGTCTTGAGAAAAATGAACACCTGACGCAGCCCTACGTTTTCTTTGAGGTCTATACCTCCTACACTTCGTTTCCTGTTCCTGAAGGCGAGATCCCCGACAAGGTTGTTGTCGCCACCTATGCGAAGTTCGGCATGTGGGTTGCAGACAATCCCAACTTTGCCGCAAACTTTGAGGTCATCATCTGCGATGAAGCGCACAACCTGATCGAGTATTGCCGCTACAAATCAGAGCCAAATCCAACCAGCATTGCCCGCGATGCCCTATGCCGTGCGGCCAAAGGCGGCAAAACCTTAGTCATTGCAATGACCGCAACGCCGGATGTATTGGAGCACATGAACTGTCCGCAGCACATCATCCCCATTGATGCAAGCGAACTGCGTCAATACGAAAATCACAACATCGTGCGCTATGCCAGCATCAAAGGGCTGATCCAGAATCTTCCCCTCCAGCAGATCGGCGCCATCTTCACCATCCAAGTCAAGCAAATGATCGAGCTTGCTGATTTGGCCGCATCGTGTGGCCGCAAACCTTTATGCATATGGAGTCCCAACAGCAAAGATCATCCACTATCTTTAGAGCAGCAAAAAGCGCGGGCCTACATATTGGAACATGAAGAAGTGCCACCCGAATACGATCTTCTTATCTTTAATGCCGCCTACGAAACCAGCATCAACCTACGCGCTCATTTTGATTTCATGATCATCCACACTTCCAGCAGCGACACCATTACACAAGCACGGGGCCGCTATCGCAACGATCTGGATACACTCTATCTCTTAGACAAGGAATGCGGCCAAGTGCATGTTCCTCCCGCATTCATGAACCACAAACTCTACACCACAGACAAGAAAGTATTGCAAGCCGCTCTCGACATCAAAAACGACAAGGGCAACGCCTATCCTTGGAAACATGTTTTTCCTCTTATGGAATCCAGCGGCTACACCATCATAACCGGACGTGATACACATATCTACACTATCATAGAAGGTGGGCCGTGCTTCGGTTCTGCGAACCAAAGCACAGCATTCGGCACCTTCGGTGCCTCATAAACGCGCGCTGCGCAGAGAAAAAAATCAATCTATCATCTACAAAATTTTAGGGGTCCTATATAGGGACCCCCATTTTTTTGCAAAAACTATATCGTTCGCTGAACCCCCGCGCCCGAAGGGAGCAGCGGGGTTCAAGCGTTGATCGAGAAAAGTGATTCTATTGACTATATTCTTTAACTTCTTCCTCTTCTTTCATACAGGAGGTCTCAGAAACGGCTCTAAATAGGGTGTTTTTCTCCCGAAAACTCAAAATATACATTCAGCATTATACTTCCGCGCTATAAATATCAGATTATATGAAAAAGCCCGCTATCTAAATGGATAGCGGACCATTTTTGACCTCAAAGCTACTTCAATTACAAATCGTCACTTTGCAGGAATTCAACCTCAGCTTTGAGTACTTCATAGAGTTTCACCAGTTCTTCTTCGGTGAGCGTGATTCCTTTACCCATTTTCGTCCGTCCAGCTGACCAACTACGAATATCGTACTTCGGTTCACGACCATCCCAGCTTAAGTCTCGCGTAGCTCTTTTTGTTCTTCTTCTTTTTGATCGTCTTCGTTTCGAACTTGTAACCAGGGAGTTCCGCACGCAGTTGCATCATGGTCTTATATGCCGCAGTTCCAAGCTGACCAGCTTCTTTGGAGAACTTCTTGGTGATGATGATCTTCTCTTCTTCGTGGATGATGTTGTACTCGCGATTATTGGTCTTCATAGTGGTGTACTTCCTTTCTTTCTGTCTCATGTTCTTTTGAGTTGTAGTTGAGTTGTTGTTTTTGTTTCTCTCAACCTTGTAAGTTCATTATAAACCAGTGCTTTTGCGCAAAAAATACACACTAAATCTCCAATCTCACAAATCGTTATTATGTTTAATAACTTTATTAGTTATATTCATAAAAAGTTTAATACAAATTTTATAAGGATTTATATTCTTATTTCTCAAGTTCTATTTCATTTGTTGTTATTTATTTCCTTTAATCTTAAACATGTATTTTGTGGGTTTTTGGATTTTTATACACAGCTACATTCAACCCACTTCGCATTTTTCAATTATTATTGAGTTTTCTATTTCGCATATATGCAACACGCTCCATAGTGTCCTATATCATGATCTATTTTGTTCAAACTTGTTCCAACAAAAAGTAAAAAGAAAAAAGAGGCCCGAAAGCCTCTCATCCGGTATCATCCGGCTAAAAACGTCCATAATCAGCGATAATAGATATTATCCAGCGGACTGAACTTATAGTATTTCCCCTTCAGTTCCTTATCATAGATGTCCAGATATGCCTGTTCCGTAACAGTAACGCTTGAATGTCCCAGAATGCGGCTCAAGGTGTAGATATCCATACCGGATAACAGGCACCTTTTTGCAAAGTTGTTGCGTAAGGTATGCGGCGATATATGCTTCTTGATTCCAGAACGCTCAATATACTTTCTGAAATTCGATTCATACTGCGAGACCTTCATCATTCTACCCGAATGTTTGACAGGAAAAGCATAATTAGACTCGCAGTACCTATCTTTAAACTGAATCCAATGCCGCAGCTCCTTTTCAACTTTCCTGGAAAAGAATACCGTTCTTGCTGTCCGCCCCTTCGTTTTTTCTGCCGGAAGCTCAATCGACCTTCCCAGCAGATCAATCTGCTCCATTTCTATAGACAGTGTCTCTCCCAATCGCGTTCCACTGTCCAGCATGATCATCATAATCACCATGTCACGATACTCAGGAAAATAACCAGTATTCATACTGCGAAGAAGTGTCTTCACTTCTTCGTCCTCCAAATACTCTTTAGCCTTTCTCTGCTGCGGCAATTCCTTGATTCTTGTCATCGGCGATTTCTGAATTACTTCAATCTCAACAAGCCAAGTAAAAAAGGGACTGATATTACGCAGATAGTTGTTAATCGTGACATTCGTCATTGTACCATTGTAGTCTCTTCTTCGTACAGCATTATCTGATGAAGGCGTTCCCTTCCTCGAATAGAACGTGTACTTTCCCCGCGTTTGCAATTCAATGATGTAACGACGGATATTCATCTCCTTGATTTTTTCAACTTGTGTGATTCCCTCTGCATCCTCCAGCCATGCAGCAAATAATTTCAGAGCTTGTTCATAGGAATGCATCGACTTCTCTCTGAGTTGTTTGCTTTTGCAGTACTCCATAAACGCCCTGATCATCCTACCCATTTCCATCGCATTCTGCTCCTTTCACATGCATTTCTTTAACACTGTGAAACAGCAATAAATGCTCAAAATTCATTGGGTTGTTGGTTTTTCATTCATCGCGTTTTTGTACATTCATAGGGGTAAGTTTATTCTTTTAATATAATCTTATTTCTTGAATTTTCCAACTATTACGCAGAATTCTTCATCGAAATCTTCGACGAGCAAAGTGCAATGAACTCCCCATTCGTCGGCTTATCATCCAAACTGCACACATTCCTGCCGAACGCCTCGTCAAGCGCCTCGATCCTGCCTCTATTCCACGCAACCTCAATAGCGTGGCGGATCGCGCGCTCGACCTTGCTGCTCGTCGTCCCGAACCGCCGTGCAATCCCCGGGTAGAGCTCTTTTGTGATCCTGCCCATGACGTCGGGGTTTTCAATCGTGATGCGCACCGCTTCACGCAGATACTGGTAGCCCTTGATGTGCGCCGGGATGCCCACCGTCAGAAAAAGGTTTGCAATCCTTTCCTCCAGACTGCATTCGCTTTCCGCTTCCTTCTTCCCGCTCATGGCAAGCACCGCGGCATGCGCGGTTTCACCCGCAGCCTCAAACACACGCTGCGTCAGGGCGGACAGATCGATCGGCTTGACCATGTAGTAATTCACGCCGAGGTTGATCGCTCTGGCGATAAAGTCGTCGCGCCCCAGCGCGGTGAGCGCAATCACGCCCGGCCGCTTTTCCAGCTGCATGCAGGACAAACGTTCCAAAACAGCGTATCCATCCATTTTCGGCATGATCAAATCGCAGATCAGAACGTCCGGCTTGAACCGTTCAACCGCCGCAATCGCCTCAATTCCGTTTTCAGCCACCGCCGCTACTTCTATTCCGCTCTGCATCTTTAAGTATTCAGCGACCATGTCCCTGAGCTGAATATTATCGTCTGCCACGACAATTCGAACCGTTTCCATAAGTTACCCTCCACCTTATTATCATTCCACCGCAAGTATGTATCCATTTACTTATCATATTACCATATACCATCTATTTTGTGAAGGAAAATACAGAAATATCGTCCATCTTTTCACTCACAATCCATATATACGCGGAAAAACAGGATTCATGACAGCCGCTTACTGCACCAGATCCAATTCATCCTGCGACAGATTGTATCCCACAAACCCCTCCGGCACGCCGCCGACAATGATCGATTCCGTCACCAGCATGTTCGCCGTTACATTTGCCGTTTTCGCTCCTGTGGGAATGACGATCCGAATGCTCGCCGTCAGGCTGAGATACACCTTATGGCGCGTCTGATTGATGCCGCACGCCTCAAACTCCGTTGCAAACTCGGTCCGAACCGACCCGACCGGCACGATGGACACCGGAATATCCGGGCCGCTGCCCGCAAAAAGCGACAACCCCATCACAGCGCCAAGCGGCACGCTCACCCGTTCGCCGTTCATGCTGCCAAGACGCCGCAGCGCCGCGCTGCCCGCCCTGTCTGCCAACTGATTCATCCGCACCGTATTGGCGGAAAGCAGCGCTACCTGCCCGTTGTTATCCATGCGCACATGCATCATTTCTTCATATCCCACGCCGTCGCCCATCGACTCAGCCATCGCATCCAGCAGCGCCTGGGAAGCCAATGCGGCAGATCTGGCTTCCGCAAGGGACAAAACAAGCGGTCTGAAATTCCGCTCTGCCGCCAGCAGAAGCAGCAGACACAGCGCAAACAGCAGCATAAGCCGCCTGAGAAAGCGCCGGCGCTTCACCCTTGCAGCATACTTTTTGATTTGCCTTGCAGTCATTTGATCCCTCCCTTCGTCTTATATTCAGGAAACAGCGCATTTTTGCTTTAGGGCTGTCAATTGGTAAAAGATATGGTATAATGAAAGATAGTATCGATGCATGCTGTGCGTACAGCAGCGCATGACAGACAGCTCCTGATCCGTTCCCAAGGAGGAAAACCATGGCGAAAAAGAACGGCGAATCCAGCCGAAAGAACATAAAACCCAACACGCCGCTGACCGCTGCGGAATTTGATGACGCCGCCGAAGAAGACATGACCGGACACACGATGGTTCACATGCCGCCGGCCGCCCCCGTCCCGCAGCAGACCGTCTCCCAGCATACAAGCCGTATGCCGGAGCCCGTCGTCTCCAAGAAAAACAGCAAGCGGAAAAAAACAAAAAAGGAAGAAGCGCGCGCTTCCTCCTCTTCCATATTCATTGAACGCACCAAACAGCGCAACTTCATACTCAGCGTTGCCGTATCCACCATCCGCCTGACGGTCATCGCCGTGCTCTGCCTCGGTCTCGCGCTGCTCGGCGCGCTGGTGGGCATCGCCAAGGCGTATGTCGATACCGCACCAACGCTGGATCTGGCGCAGCTCTCCGCACAGGATAAGACGTCGTTCATCTACGACGCAAACGGCAATCTCATCACCGACTACAAGGGCACCGAGGACCGCGTGATGGTCTCCATTGATGAGATCCCGAAAATGCTTCAAAACGCATTCATCGCCGTTGAAGACGCCCGCTTCTATGAGCACAACGGCGTGGACGTCAAGCGCATCGTCGGCGCCTTTGTCACCAACTTCACCACAGGCTCTTCTCAGGGCGGTTCCACCATCACCCAGCAGCTGATCAAAAAAACCATTCTCTCCACAGAGCAGAGCTACAAACGCAAGCTGCAGGAAGCGTATCTGGCGATGGAACTGGAAACGCGCTACACCAAGGAACAAATCCTTGAAAGCTATCTCAATACGATCTTTATGGGCGGCAGCTATTATGGCGTCAAGGTCGCAGCGTACGGCTATTTCGGCAAATCGCTGGACGAGCTGACGCTGCGCGAGTGCGCGATGCTTGCCGGTATGACCCGCAGCCCCAACTACTACAATCCGCGCAGGAACTTCTACACCAAGAATACCGAGGGCAGCAAGACCGCGGACATCACCAACAACCGCACAGACTACGTCCTGCGCCAAATGCGCGAAAACGGCCTGATTTCCACGCAGGAATACTATGCGGCGCTGGATACTTCTACCGCCCGTGTTCTTGAAACCTCTCCGGCGTCGACCGATATGTATGCCTACCCGCATTACGTCGAATACGCCATCAGCGACGTGGTGGATACATTCCTTAAGCTTTCCGGCCTTGAAGACACCTCCGCAAACCGCTACGCGATGGAAAACAAGCTGCGCACAGGCGGCTACAGCGTCTATCTGTGCCTTGACACCGAGATTCAGACCATTGTCGAGGAAACGCTGGCAAACTGGAGCGATTATCCGCGCATGCGCGACCCCTCCGACAATGTCTACCACGCGCGCAATGCCGACGGCACCTATACCGAGATTCCCCAGCCGCAGGCCGCAGCCTGTGTGTATGACTACCGTACGGGCGAGCTCAAAGCGATCGTCGGCGGACGCTACAAGCCCACAACGCGCAAAACGCTCAACCGCGCAAGCGACATGAACATGCCCGTCGGCTCTTCCATCAAACCGCTGACCGTTTATGGCCCGGCAATCGACCGCGGCGCATCTCCCGCGTCCATCGCCTACAACATGCCCGTCCCGATCTCCGGCTGGAAGGACGCAAGCGGCAAGGATTCCTGGCCGCAGAACTACGGCGGCGGCAAGTATGCCGGCCCGCAGAGCTTCCGCAGCGCGATGACCAATTCGCACAACACCTCCACCGCGCAGATTCTCATGAGCTACGTGGGCGTCGGCAATGCAACGCAGTATCTCAAGCTCATGGGTGTTGACGAAAAGAACATCAATTCGGATCCGTTCGGTCTTGCACTGGGTTCCTCCGGCATTACGCCCGTACAGATGGCCGTCGCCTTCGGCACCATCGCCAACAAGGGCGTCTATCAGCAGCCGCTCTCCTTCTCAAAGATTCTGGATTCCAACGGCAATGTTGTCGTGGACATGTATCAGCAGCAGGATCGCCGTCAGGTGTTCAAGCCCTCTACTGCCTATCTGCTGACCGACATGCTCAAGCAGGCCGTCAGCAGCGGCACCGGCACGAAGGCGAAGATCTCTTCTCAGGTCGTCGCCGGCAAAACGGGCACCAACTCCGACGCCAAGGGCGTGTTCTTCGCCGGCATGACCGGCTGGTATTCCGCCTCCGTATGGATTGGTCACGACAACTACAAGGCGCTCTCCTCCAAGGCAACCGGCGGCAACGCCGCCGCGCCGCTGTGGCAGTCCTTCATGGAGAAAATCCACAAGGCAAAGAACCTCTCTTCCCGCGAGATCATCGACGGAACGCCCAGCGACTACGGGCTTGTGCGCGTGACGACGTGCGGCGTGAGCGGACAGCTGGCGACCGACGCCTGTTACCGCGATGCGAACGGCTACAAGACGATCACGGATTACTGGTATGAGGGCAGCGTTCCCAAGACGTACTGCTCCATGCACAAGCAGCTGACGATCTGTCAGGATTCCGGCTTGATCGCAACGAAATACTGTCCGTCCTCCACGGTCAGCAGCCGCGGCGTCGTGCTGATTCCCCGCAATCACCCGCTCTACGACTATATCGACACCTACGGCGATACAATCCGCGATTATCTGGGCGAATTTGCCACGCTGAAGAATCAGGCGGATATCGAGGATCACATCTGCAGCCTGCACAACGAATACACCGCGCAGCTGCAGCCGGACGAGACGCAGACGCTGATCAACGAGGCATACAGCCTGACGCTGACCGCCTATCAGCTCGTCGGTTCCAACCCGAGCATCAGCAACGACACGCGCCGTCAGATCAACACGGCGATCAGTACCGTGCAGACGCTCCTTTCGATTTCCCCGATCGACTATAATTCCCTGCAGAACGCCACCAACCACCTGCGCAGCCAGCTGCGGGCGGCGGGTCTGATGTAAAAACACGCCAATTTATGCTAAACGGGCCGCAGCGATTCCGCTGCGGCCCATCTTTATATCGATCTCAAATAGAATTATCCCTCATTTTCAATCAGAAGAATACGTTGGGCTGCCGCCCAAACCTGCCTGAGGGACTTCATCCCTCAGACTCCCGTCTTCGCTTCGCGCTGTTAAAGCTGCATCTTGATATAAAGCCAGTATTATTCTTCAAATTCACAGCGTCTATCCATGAAAAAATCATAATAGGCGCGGACGTTTTTAAGCTGCGTCCATCGGCGCACATCCACCGGCTCGCTGTCCAGGTCGTAAATCTTAGCCCCCTTGATCGCCAGCACGAACGGCGAATGCGTCGAAATGACAAACTGACAGCCAAAGAATCTTGCGCTGTCCTCGATAAACTGCGCAAGCTCCATCTGCCGTTCGGGAGAAAGGCTGTTTTCCGGCTCATCCAGCAGATACAGCGCATTTTCCGTGATCTTTTCCGAAAAATAGCGGAAAGCGTTTTCACCGTTTGAAAACGTGCGCAGCTCCGTGCCCAGTTCCTCGCGCACAAAACGCGACTGCGTGCGCTTTCTTGCACGGTTCACCTTGCGCAGCTGCGCATAATCCGCCATGGAAGAAAGCTGAAAACCCGTGCGCTTGAGCTCATGGTATTCTTCAAACAGATCGCTTCGCTTGGTGTCGATGCCGTCGTTGATTTCCCGCACGGAAAGCATGTAGTCAAACACGTCGTCGCTGGTGATGATACAGCTTCCTTCCGGAATATCCCCTGCGGTTTCCATGCAGCAAAGACTCGCGTAGTCCTCAAAAAAGCAGGTTTTGTTATACGGCGCCTGCCGTTCAAGCTGCGCCCGCTCGGCAATCACATGCAGCGCTGTCGATTTCCCCGTGCCGTTTCCGCCGTAGAGGATCGTCACCGGCTCAAAATCAATACGGGAAAAGCTGCGCCGGGAGAGAATCTTGAAGGGATAATAGGAAGTGTAGCATTTGCGCTTGATCTGCAGAAGATAATCAAACTCCCGCTCATCATCCGGAAACTCAAACGATTCAAGGTACAGCATGAGCCGCCTCCTTCTGCGGATAGATTCCTTCCCTGCGGCGCATATTAAGCGCATCAGCAAAGTCAGGAGGATTGAAATATGATTGAGCAGGATACGATCCGGCTCCTGCGCGAATGCGACGCAGGGGTGAAAATGGGCGTTGATTCCATCCGTCAGGTACTGCCGCACGTTAAAAGCGACGACCTGAAAGCCCGGCTTGAAAAATCAAAGGACGAGCACGAACAGCTCGCAAGCGAAATCGGCCAGGCGCTTGACCGCTATCAGGACGAGGGCAAGATGCCCAACCCCATCGCAAAAACGATGTCCACGATGAAGACCAACATGGAGCTGATGATCAAAGAGGACGACAAAACCATCGCCAGCCTCATGACTGACGGCTGCAACATGGGCGTCAAGTCCCTGAACACATACCTCAACGAGTTTGAAGCTGCTGATGAGCAATCCAAGGACATCTGCAAGCGGCTGATCAATCTGGAAGAATCGCTCACCCACCAGATCCGTGATTTTCTTTAACCTTTCTGCGCGGCAAAGCGGCGCACATCCACGCCGACAAACGGGATCACCTTCATGCGGCTGGGATCAGTCAGCCTTGCGCCGATGCGGTCGTCGTATTTTTCATAGAGCAGATCGCTGTCGCAGTTTGTCGTCACAACAACCGCCTTGCCCGCGTTGCGGCGCTCGTTGATAATGTGGTAGAGCGCGCTGACAGTCACCCCGCGCAGCATCGGCTCGCTGCCCAGATCATCGATGCACAGCAGGTCGCAGGACAACAGATCCTGCACCTGCTCAAGGCCTTCATCGCCGAACTGATAGCGGCGCATCGTCTCAATGAGCTTATAGGCGGAAATTACCACAACGCTGAAGCCGCGCTCCAACACGCGCTGGGCGATGCAGTTCATCAGGAACGTTTTGCCAAGGCCGCTGCGGCCGCAAAGCAGCACGCCCTGTCCCGCATCGGCAGCAAAGGAATCGGCGTATTCCTCACAGAATTCGCGGCACTTTCTGATGAACGTGCGCTGACTGGTCTTGCGACCCTCGATGGGCGTATCCGGGAAAATCTCCTCGCGGAACGCTGCGAAGTTTTCCCGCTCCAGCCCCTGAAGCCCTTCGCTCTGATAAAGCCTGTTCATGACCGCGCGCTTGAGACACACGCACTGCTCATGCACCGGCTCGCCGACATATCCGGTATCCCGGCAAAGCGGGCATTGATACACCGGCTGAAGATAGGTTTCCGGCAAGCCGCATCCCATGAGCTCCGCGCGCAGCTGCGCATTGATCTGCGCAATCTGCTGCTGCATGTTTTGGGACACTTCCTTCGCCTTTGCCGGAGAAGCAAACGCGCCGCGCATGCCGGAAAAGAAAACCTGCTCCCGTCTTTCAAGCAGCCTCGCCACGGCGGGGCTTTTCTGCGCCGCTTCTGCCCTGCGGCGCTTTTCTTCCATCATGTTGGCAGCACGCTGCGCTTCAAGCGCGGAGAGCGCTTCGCGCACGACATTTTCACGGCTGAGCATCAGCTGTCCTCCTCGTCAAAATCAAGTACAGCGGCGCTGTATGTTTTACGGCGCTGTTCCGGGGTATAGCGCAGCATCGCATCCTGCGCACTTGCCGGCGTCTTTGTGTACGCGCCCTGCGGCATATTGCGCACGTGGCTTTCGTGCTCCGCGCGCGCAGCTTCAAGGGTACTAATACCGGCGCGCTGCCAATCGGAGAGAATCCGTCCTGTGAAGAGCATCGGCGAACCGCCGCCGCGCGCATACTGTGCAGCCAGTACAATCAGCTCCTGACTCATGCCCATTTCGCCCGCCCAGCGGCACAGCAGCTCGCGGTCTGCGGCGTTTGGGCGCTTTTCAAGCCCCGCCGCCTCGTAAATCTCACGCAGCTGCGCATTCAGGCTGCGGATGCGCGCGGATTCCGCACGTACGGCTTCCGGCGTCGTCAGTCCCTGCTTCTGCCACTTTTCAAGATATCCATCCACATCGTCCATGCTGCCGCCGCCGGAGCGCCTGTGCGCCGCGGTCACAGCCATGAGGATCAGTTCGTCGCCAAAGCCGCGCTCGCGCCAGCCTTCAATCACGGACAGATCATCCTGAGAGGGCGTGACGCCCGTACGGCCAAGGCCCGCATACACATCCCGCGCAAAATCCCGTGCCGTACGCTCTTTTGCCATGCCGCTTGACATCGCCGCCGCCTCGTGGCGGCCAAGCTGGTGCTGGCGCAGGAGAATGCCGTCCAGATACGCCATCGTCGGCGTGCCCTTCGTCGTCTCCCTGCAGGCCTCCTGCACCGCATCGGGCGTAAAGCCCCATTCCTCAATCCACTTCGTGTACATCGCCTTTTCATCGTCGCTGGGCGTGCGGCGCATGCCCAGACGCGCGAGCAGCTTGCGCAGATGGTTTTCCCGCTCGCGGCCGATGATCACGATCTTTTCAACATCCTCCACCGTCTTGACGCCGCCCTGTGCCCATTCATGCGCGGTTTTATCCGCGATGGCGATGGAAACGCGTCCCGTACGGCTATTCTGGCGCTCCGTCTGCAGGAGCATCAGCACAACTTCTTCCGGCAGTTCCAGCACATCCACCCAATCAAAAATCTTCTGCAGATCAGACGAAGAGACGGTCTGCGCGTCAAGCACGCGGCGGATTTCCTCGACAAAATCGCGGTGATAGAGCTGCTCAGAAGGCGTCTGCGCGCGGGTCAGGGTGATCTGCTTGAGGTTATAAAGCGTATAGCGCACCGGCTGATCGCCCACCTGACGGCAGAGTCCTTCCCTCGCCCAATACCGGAACGCGCGCTCCACCTCTTCCTCAGTCATGTCCAGATCCTTCGCCATCGAAGTCAGGCTCATGCGCTCGGCATTGTGGTAGCAGAGCATCAGCGCATAAAGATAGACCTTCACAAAATCACCGGGCGCACGAAGCATGTACTCGGTGATGAACATATTCTCCACAGGGGTGGTATCAAACAGCGCAGCGTTTTCATCAAATGAACAGAACGCCATTCATCTCACTCCTTCCCTAAACGTCATTTCTTTGCATAGATGGGTTTATTGTAACACAGTTTGCATACGTTGCGCAACGTTGACATGCGCCATGGAAAGCCTTAAAATAAGAATGGAATGTTATTCTCTATCCGCCGACAAAGGAATCCGAACATGAACAAAATTACTATTCTGAAATTCCTCGCCGCGCTGCTGTGCTGCTTCCTTCTTGGCTGCTGCGCGACGCTCGTCATTCATCTTTATGACCGTTACTTTGACATGCCGGACATGCTGACCGGCGGACAAACCATCGATTTTACCGCCTACGGCTTCACGCTCGCCGTTCCGGATGATTACGCCCTGAACGACTACACCGCCAACAACTTTTCCGAAGGCGGCGACGCGCTGTTCGCCGGCTGTGCGTATGGCGGCGGGGAAGAGCTGTACATCTACTGCTACGATAACCCGCAGGACGACGCCATCGCCGATCATCCGGAAAGCACGCTTGTCTCCCATTACATGGCTGCAGGCGCGCAGGAGGTGCGCACGCGCACACTCGGCGGCCGCCGCTTCATCTGCTATCGCGTGGAAGTCGCCGCGCAGGATGGCAATGAACGCTGGGACACCTATGAAACCTGGGATAAAGACATCCATCTCGTCTTTGAAACGCGCATGAACCCATGGGACGTGCTGCCGATGCTGCAAACGATCTCATTTTCGCAGAATGTACCCGCTGATCAGTAAAGGAGTCGTCTATGGCCTTCACCCATCTGCATCTGCATACCGAATACAGCCTGCTTGACGGCGCAAACCGCATTTCGCCCCTGCTTGACCGCATCAAGGAGCTGGGTATGGATGCCTGCGCCATCACAGACCATGGCGCGATGTACGGCGTGGTGGATTTTTACACCGAAGCCAAAAAGCGCGGCATCCATCCGGTCATCGGCTGCGAAATCTACACGTGCGAAAACATGGATGACCGCAGCGCTGCAACCGGCATGCGCAACACCAATCACCTGATTCTGCTTTGCGAAACGCAGGAAGGCTACGAAAACCTGACCAAGCTCGTTTCCGAGGGCTGGACGCGCGGCTTTTACTACCGTCCGCGCGTGGATATGGCATGCCTGCGCAAGTATCACAAGGGACTCATCGCCTCCAGCGCGTGCCTTTCCGGCAAGCTGAGCAAGCTGCTGCTCAACGGGCAGTTTGACGAGGCGTGCGCGCATGCGCGCGAAATGGAAGCGGTCTTTGGCAAGGGCAACTACTTTATCGAGCTGATGGATCACGGCATTGCCGAAGAAAAGACAGTGCTTCCACTGCTCGTTCAGGTCAGCGACGAAACAGGCATCCCCATCATCGCCACCAACGACTGCCACTATCTTCGCCGCGAGGATTCCGCCGCGCAGGAAGTGCTCATGTGCATCCAGACGGGCAAGACGCTCGACGATGAGAACCGCATGCGCCATGAGACGGACGACCTGTACGTCAAGAGCGAGGCGGAAATGCGCCAGCTCTTTGACCGCTGGCCGGAGGCGCTTGACAGGACGCATGAAATTGCCATGCGATGCAAGGTCGATTTCGTCTTTGGCGAAACCAAGCTTCCCCGCTTCCCGACCGAAAACGGCGAAACCAGCGAGCAGATGCTCCGGCGCCTTTGCGAGCAGGGCCTTGCAGAGCTGTACCAGCCCGTCACGCAGGAAGCGCGCGATCGCATGGAATACGAAATCGGCGTCATCGCCAAGATGGGCTACATCGATTACTTCCTGATCGTCTGGGATTTCATCAATTACGCCCGCAGTCAGGGCATCGTCGTCGGACCGGGACGAGGCAGCGGCGCCGGTTCCATCGTCGCCTACTGCCTGCACATCACCCAGCTCGATCCCCTCAAATATGCGCTGCTCTTTGAGCGCTTCCTCAATCCCGAGCGCGTATCCATGCCCGATATCGACGTGGATTTCTGTTACGAGCGTCGTCAGGAGGTCATCGACTACGTCGCCCGCAAATACGGCGCGGACCACGTCAGTCAGATCATCACCTTTGGTACGATGTCGGCACGCGCTGTCGTGCGCGACGTCGGCCGCGTTTTGGGTTATCCGTATGCCGAGGTCGATCAGGTTTCCAAGTCCATCCCCTTTGAGCTGAAGATGACGCTTGACCGGGCGCTTGAGATCAGCCCCGAACTGAAAAAGCGCTACGAAGAGGACGAACGCATCAAAAAGCTCATCGACATGAGCCGCGCGCTGGAAGGTCTCCCCCGCCACGCCTCCACCCACGCGGCGGGCGTGCTCATCACCGATAAGCCGGTCACGCAGTATGTTCCCCTGCAGCGAAACGACGAGGTCATCACCACCCAGTTCCCGATGGGTACCATTGAGCGTCTGGGTCTGCTGAAGATGGACTTCCTGGGTCTGCGAACCCTGACGGTCATCCGCGATACGCTCGATCTCATGCGCGAGGCGGGCATTGATATGAAGGCTGAAGACATCCCGCTTGACGACAAGGCTGTATACGACATGATCTCAAGCGGCGAAACGGACGGCGTGTTCCAGCTGGAATCCGGCGGCATGCGCGCCTTCCTCGCCAACATGAAGCCGCAGAACTTTGAAGACATCATCGCCGCGATTTCCCTCTACCGCCCCGGCCCGATGGACTCCATCCCCCGCTACTGCGAGGGCAAGAACGGCGGCGGCGAAATCTTCTATCTGCACGAAAAGCTTGAACCCATCCTCTCCGTCACCTACGGCTGCATGGTCTATCAGGAGCAGGTCATGCAGATCGTGCGCGATCTGGCAGGCTATTCTTACGGACGCAGCGACCTCGTGCGCCGCGCAATGAGCAAGAAAAAGCACGATGTCATGCAGAAGGAACGCGAAATCTTCATCAACGGCATGGTGGAGGACGGCGTCGTGACCGTCCCCGGCTGTGTGCGTAACGGCGTACCCGCCGAAACCGCCGGCAAACTCTTTGAGGAAATGACGGCGTTTGCATCCTATGCGTTCAACAAATCCCACGCGGCGGCCTACGGCGTGGTTGCTGTGCGCACGGGCTGGCTCAAACGCCATTATCCCGTGCAGTTCTTCGCTGCCATGCTCAACTCCGTCTCAGGCGACAGCGGAAAGGTCGCCGGCTATTCGGAATACTGCCGCAAGCATGGCATCCCGCTTCTGCCGCCGGACGTCAACGAATCCAGCCGCAAGTTCTCCGTCGGCACGGACGCAGACGGCAAGCCCGGCATCCGTTTTGGTCTGGGCGCGATCAAGTCCTGCGGCGAAAAGGCGATTGACTCGATCATCGCCGTGCGCAGGCGCGGCGGACGCTTCAAGGATATTTTCGACTTCTGTCAGCGCATGGACACCGAGCAGGTGAACAAGCGCGTCGTCGAATCGCTGATCCTCGCCGGCGCGTTTGACTGCACCGGCGCAAGCCGCGCGCAGCTGATGGCCGTCTACGAGGTTGCGCTGGACGGCGCGGTCAAGACCCGGCGCGGCAACATCGCCGGACAGATGTCGCTCTTTGGCGACGGAATGCTTGAACAGATCAATCCCCCGCTGCCCAACATCCCGGACTATCCGCTGCGCACGCGGCTGAACTTTGAAAAGAGCGTCACCGGTCTTTACATCACCGGGCATCCGCTCAGCGAATACTCCGATGCGCTTTCCCACATGACGACCAGCACCGCACAGCTCGCCGAACTGATGGAAGGCGAAGACCACGGCCTGTCCTACGACGGACAGATCGTCCACATGGGCGGCATCCTGACCGAGGTGCGGCAGAAGGCGACCAAGTCCGGCAACCTTATGGGCTTTGCGACGCTGGAAGATCTGACAGGCACGATTGAGGCGCTTGTCTTCCCGAAGGTGCTCGAACGCGTCAGTCCGGATCTGGCGCCCGATACGGCGGTCATTCTCTCCGGCAGGCTTTCCATCCGCGAGGACGAAGACCCCAAGCTGCTTCTGGATACCGTTGAGCCGCTAATGACCAACAGTGAATACGCCGAGGCAAAGAAAAACGGCCCGCTTTCCCCGCTGCCGGATCTCAAGCCCGTCTCACAGGGAACGCCCGCAAGGAAAAGCGCCAAAGCATCCGCCCCTGCGCCCGCCGCGGATTCTCCCCTTCTGCCGGGAAAGACGCTGTATCTGCGTCTGCCGTCCAACAGCGCGATTGAGATGATCAAGCCGGTTCTGGCAAGCTTCCACGGAGAACTGCCCGTCGTGCTTTACATCGAAAACACAGGCGCGAAGCTGCGCGCTCCGCAGGAATTGTTTGTAAGGCCCACGCAAGGGCTGATTGACGAGCTATGCGATATGCTGGGCACGAAGAATGTGGTGCTGAAATAAAGAGGAGGCTCTATGGAAATCTCCATCCGTAAACTCTCGCCCGATCTTGCGCAGGATTATGTCCGTTTCTTTGATGAAACGCCGCATGACCAAAACGTTCCTGAACATAAGTGCTACTGCGTCTGCTGGATCAGCGCCAACTCCGATGATTACGATTGCTCGACAGCTGAAAAACGCCGCATTGCTGCCGTTAAGCTGATCAGCAAAGGTCATCTTCAGGGATACCTCGCCTACGAGGGAAACCGCATTGTCGGCTGGTGTAATGCCAATGCAAAGAGCAATTGTACGCGATGCGTCAGCTGGCGTTATTTCATGCAGGAAATCCCGGTTGATTCCACAATGACAAAAGCCGTATTCTGCTTCGTCATTGCTCCTGATATGCAGCGAAAAGGCATCGCCACAAAGCTTCTTGAGCGCGTCATCACAGATGCAAAAGCAGATGGTTTTACCCATATCGAAGCATATCCCAACAAGCAGTTCGTCAGCGCTGCTGCTGATTTCATGGGACCGGCTTCCATGTACAAGAATCTGGGTTTCACCCAAATCAGCAAAACTGCTGAAAAGCTCATTATGCGCAAAACGCTTTGACAAACAAAAGGCCGCCCTCTGCAAGCGGCCTTTTGTTGTATCGAATAGAATTGTTCCACATTTTCAAAAGAAGAGTCTGTTGGGCTGCCGCCCAAACCCGCCTGAGGGACACATCCCTCAGACTCCCTTCTTCGCTTCGCGCAGTGTAAGCAATGTATCCATCTAGGAATAGTATTATATCGCTTTTCCTATCACTTCACACAGACACAGCAGATTCCGATCATCGAACACCGTATCCTTCGCCGTGTGAATCCGGTCAAGATACAGGATGCGCTTTCCCTTGAGCGCTGCAAACGCCGTTCCGCGCGCAAACACCATCTGGTCGGACGGATAAAGCACCTTGGGCGATTGTCCCGCCATGGCCGTTTTGCCATACCGGGGCGCAGCTTCTTCAAGCGCCGCGATGATGCGCGCCGCGCGCGGATCGTCCTTTGCTCGCTTGGCATAGGCAAAGAGCAGCGTATCGCCATCGGATACACAATCCAGATTGATCACAAACGCCTGCCTGTGCAGCTGCTGATGCGCCTTGACAAACGCCGACGAGCCGAGCAGCCCCTTCTCCTCGTTGTCAAAGAGGACAAGCGCCACGTCGTTTCTCCCGGCATATTCCGACAGCAGGGCAAGCACCGCCGCCACGCCGGAGGTATTGTCGTTCGCCGTGTGCGGATTCTGCGGACCAAAGAGCATCAGCCCCACAATGGCAAAGCTGATTGCCGCACACAGCAGCGGCGCTGCGATCTCCGCCGCCCACACGGGCATCAGCAACGGCAGCAGCTTTGCCGATGCGTAGCCCGAAATAACGCCCAATGCCAAAAAGAAGATAACCGGCAGCAGAAGCTGCGTCAGGATAATCACCGGCCAGCAGTTCGGCGTCATGAAATTGGGAAACGGCATGCGCGCGCAGGTGTCGTAATGCGCGGTAATCAGCGTCCTTGCTGTCTTCAGATCTCCAAAGATCAGATTGCGCGTGCGGATCAGCTTCCCGCTTTCCTCTGTCTGCATTTCGCATCCACACGCTTTGGCATATTCTTCCGCCCAGCGGATAAACGCAGTCTTCTGCGCATCGGTTTTCCTCACTTCATGCTGCCCAAGCAGCGTCTCTTTCAGCTTGTTCATTCTCTTTTGCATGGCGTTCCCTCCCGTTTCTCTATAGTATACCACAGATTTGACAGCCTGCCCACGCCCTGATATAATTATAGACAATCATCAACTTTCAGGGAGCGTTTTCTATGAATTACGAACAGGCCATGGCGCTGCTGCGCCGGTATAACAAGGAACCCTTCCACCTCGTTCATGCCATTACCGTTTCCAAGGTCATGCGCCGTATGGCCATGGAGCTTGGCTATGGCGATGAAGCCGACTTCTGGGAGGTTGTCGGTCTTCTGCACGATATCGACTTTGAAAACTGGCCGGACGAGCACTGCAAAAAAGCGCCGGAGCTGCTGAGCGAAGGCGGCGCGGACGAACGTCTGATTCACGCAGTCGTCTGCCACGGTTACGGCCTTTGCACCGACGTCGCGCCGGAGCTTGAGATGGAAAAGGTGCTCTTCGCCTGCGATGAACTGACCGGTCTGATCGGCGCGTGCGCAAAGATGCGCCCCTCCGGCTCCATCGGCGACATGGACCTCAAGAGCCTCAAAAAGAAGTACAAATCGAAGGGCTTTGCCGCCGGCTGCTCCCGCGAGGTCATCGCGCAAGGCGCGCAGATGCTTGGCTGGGAGCTTGACGACCTGCTTTCCCGCACGCTGGAGGCCATGAAGCCGGACGAAGCCGCGATCATCGCCGAAATGGAAGCGCTTTCGTGATTCTTCATCAGAAGATGTTTTCCATCGTCAGCGCCTGACGCTCATACACATGCTCAATACCGCCCTCCAGTTCCCCGGCATAGATGAGCGCTGCCGCCGTATCCTTTCCCTCCAGCGCTGCCAGGAGTTTGGAGAGCGCATAGCGCACATCATCCGTCGACCGATGGTCGACGAGCACTTCCAGCTTTTTTGCATGACGATCCCACGCCTCATCAAGAGCGTGGGTTTTTTCTTTTGCCGTATCAAGTTCGCCGCTGCGGATATGCTGCGTCAGCTGTTTCGTTTCCGCAAGCGCCTTGTCCGTCAGTTTGGTCACAAGATTCTGTTCCGCCGCACAGATCAACCCGAGAATCAGTACAACGGCCGCGATCGTCAGCACCTTTTTTCGCACTTTACCATCGCACCTCCTCCGGCGCAATTGCCTTGATCGTCAGCTTCCTTGCGTTTTCGCCCTTTTCCTGAACGAGCAGCTCACCCTGCGTATTGAGCGCCGCGACGAGCACATTCCTGTCCTGCGCGATTCCCTGCCCCTGCAGCAATCGCCGCAGCCAGCTCTCGTCAAGATTAGCGATACGCAGCGAACGAACCTGCATCTTGCCATCGAGGATCAGCAGCAGCGGAATCCCATTGTACTTTGCCTTCACGCCCATTTCTTCTCTGGATGGCGGTGCGCTTGCTTCCTTGGGGAAGACGCTGAGCGTACCATTGGTTTCCAGAATTGCGCTTGAAACCTCGTGCAGACCGATCACGCCGGCGGAGCGTACGCCTTCCATCAGATCCGACAGATCAAAGCACAGCCTCTCCATCTCCTCCTCACAGATCCGTCCGTTGCGGATCAGCACGCTTGGCCTGCCGCAGATGATTCGCCGCAACCGCATGCTCACATAGGAAAGAACGCTCAGCAGGCTGTGAAGCAGCAGCAGCGTCACAATCGCCACCACGCCGCCCAGTAGCGGCACTTCCACGTCGCTCATGGGCTGCGTTGCCACATCGGATATCATGAGCGTAATGACCACCTCATACGGCTGCAGCTGCGCCAGCTGGCGCTTGCCCATCAGGCGCAGAACGACGGTTGTCACAAAAAACAGAATCAACGTCCTTAAAAACCCGGTCAGCATGCCATTCCCTCCTGTTGAGGATTAGCCTTGCCGTTTTTTTCATGAATATGCAAACAGCCCGCCGACAAAAGCCGACGGGCTGATATATGGTTTTTCCTTACGCCTTCATCGCGTAGCCGCCTTCGACCTTCTTCCAGATCGCTTCGCGGCCAACATGGAACGCGCCGACGGCAGCATGCAGCATGCAGATGCCGCGGTCAATCGCAGCAAACTTCTTATAGAGCACGAACTCCGGCTCCAGAACCGCCACGCTGGTCTTATCCGCCTCGATGCGCCAGGGCTGCATGTTGATCGCGCTGGGGGCGATTCTCGCCGCCTTGACAGCCTCCAGCTGCCAGGCGCCAAGCTGCTTGAGCTGCTCTTCGTTCATGCCGCAGATCTTCTCAAGCGCCTTGCGCTTGGGCGCAAAAGCCGGCAGATCGCACTTGCCGATGGCGATGACGCAGTGCACACTTTCATCCGTCTGAAGATTGACGTTGCGGTTGATGATCTCCGGCACGAAGCCCGCGCCCAGCCAGCAGGTGCCAAGGCCCATGCTCGCCGCTTCCAGCACCAGCGCCTCACCCATGAAGCCTTCCATCTCCATCGGCGTGCCGCGCTTGGCGACGATCACCGCATAGACATCCGTGCCCTTGATCTGGGACTTGAGGCCCGGGCCCTTGAACATGCGAATGGTCACGCCCTGCCAGCTCACCTTGCGGCAAAGCGCGCCAAGGCGATCAAGCTGTTCCTTATCTGGCGCGCCGGTGTACTTACGGACAGAGCTGCGCGCATACATCGCATCAAACCAGCTCTTCTCCATCTTCATCTCAAACATGCAATCTGCTCCAATCAGCGGGCGATCACCGCCCGGTATTTCAAAAACCTGTAATGTATACTTTACCATGCCCGCCAAGGGAATGTCAATGGAAAAGACGGCTTCTCCATTCGGGAAAAGCCGCCGTCTCTAGTTGATCAGAAATCATAATCCTCATTGAACGCATCCTCGTCGTCACCCTTGCTGCCGGTGAGACGCTTGATGTATTTTTCAATGCGGTCAATGCCCCTGTCGATTTCCTCCATGGAGGTGGCATAAGACAGGCGGCAGTAGCCTTCCGAATAAAACGCGCTGCCCGGAACAACCGCAACGTCGACGCTCTCCAGCAGCTGCTGGGCAAAGGTCATCGAGTCGGTGATTTCCACATCGCCATCGTAAAGACCAAAGAGCTTGCTGATATCCATCATGACATAGAACGCGCCCTTGGGCATCGTGCAGTGAACGCCCTTGATCCGGTTGATGCGCATGACGATGTGCATGCGGCGCTCGTCATACGCGTCGCGCATCATCTTCAGGTGCGCAGGACCGCGTCCCTTGCTGGTCAGCGCCTTGACGGAAGCATACTGCGCAATGGAATTGCTGCCGGAAGCAACCTGGCTTTGCAGCGCGTTCATCGCCTTGGCAATCTCCAGCGGCGCCGCAGCGTAGCCAATGCGCCATCCGGTCATGGCATACGCCTTGGATACGCCGTTGATGACGATGGTCTGCTTGTAAATCTGCTCGCCAAGGGAAGCAATGGACACATGCTCTTCTCCGTCGTAGATGAGCTTTTCATAAATCTCATCGGAAACAACATAGAATCCGCGCGCAACCGCAAGATCCGCAATCTCCTTGAGCTGACGGCGGTTCCAGATGCAGCCGTTGGGGTTGTTGGGCGAATTGAGAATCAGCGCCTTGGTCTTCTCGGTGATGTACGGCGCGAGATCCGCCGCCTCGGTCACAAAGCTCTTCTTGGGATCGCCGGGCACAAGCACAGGCACGCCGCCCGCAATCTTGACCATTTCCGGATAGGAAACCCAGCACGGAGAAGGAATCAGAATCTCATCGCCGGGATTGATGATCGCACGCAGCGCAGCGAAAACAGAGAACTTCGCACCGTTGGAGACGATGATCTGCGCAGGCACATAGCTCAGGTCGTTGTCAATGAGCAGCTTATGGCAAATCGCCTTGCGCAGTTCAAGCGTACCGGCAGAGGGCGTATACTTCGTCAGACCCATATCCAGCGCTTCATGCGCAGCTGTGCGGATATGCTGAGGGGTCATAAAATCCGGTTCGCCTGCGCAGAAGGAAATCACATCGCGGCCTTCGGCGCGCATCGCCTTGGCCTTGCTGTCAATGGCAAGCGTCGGAGAGGGAGATATCGCGGCACAAACGCGGGAAAGTTCAAGCGACAATCTGAACTCCTCCTTCGATCAAAACATAAAAATGAATTACGTTCGTATTATACATCCATTTTAAGGTTATTGCAACCGTATTTTCCCTTAATTTTGAATTTTTCGGATGATAAATTTACATTTTGCCCGTTATCCGCATCATTTTCCCGCGTGGCTGCAGCCTGCCCCGGACACTCGGCTGCAACCAGACTATGCGATTTGTTTTCTCCATGTTCATCCGCAATGATTTCTCAAATAAGTCTTGCAAGAATATGACTTTTGCGTTATTATAATCATGGTTGGTATCTTTAATTTCATATGGAGGTGTTTTTTTTGCGTTTGATGAGCAAATGGGCCATCGTCGCTGCGCTTGTGCTTGCGCTGAGCGCCAGCTGCGCTGTTGCTGAAAATTCTTACTATCAGGAGCTTCCCAGCGAAGGGCTGGAGCATTCCATGAAGATTACTGTGGATGTTCCGGAAGAGAATCCCGCGATCGAGGGCATCAATCCCCTCACCGGCGAAACCTGGTTTGACTACTACTACCCGATCCTCGTGAATATCGATTCCCATCCTGACGCGCTCCCGCACTGGGGCGTCGCCTCTGCTGACGTGATCTACGAGATGCCGGTTCAGCAGGACGGCTCCACCCGCAGCGTCGCCGTCTTCATGGGTGAGATTCCCTCCCATGCCGGTCCGGTTCGTTCCGGCCGCGTGCCGCACGCTTCCATCCGCGAAATGTATGACGGCGCGTGGGTCTTCTACGGCTGGCAGAACTGGTACACGCAGGACAAGAACCTTGTCGTCGACGTTATCGACTGGGCGATGCACATGCACAGTGACGCGCGCGTCAAGGGCCGCTGGGTGTTCCCGTTTGTCGAGGGTACCGGCGCCAACTATGCCAACATGTTCAATCGCGTTAAGGACGGCTCGCACGTCTCTCCGCACAACGTTCAGGTTGACATGCAGGCTGTGCGCAGCATGTTCACCGAGGAATCCACGAAGCATCCTTTCAAGTTCACGCAGACCGGTCTTGAGCGCGGCGTGAATGTCTCTGACATCACCATCGAGTACAAGACCACCAAGCCGGCTTACGTTTCCAAGTACGTCTACAATCCCACGACGGGTCTTTATGACCGCTATCGCAACGGCGAAGCGTACTACGATGCCCTGAACGGCATGCCGACCGCTTATGCCAACGTGATCGTCGTTCGTACGGACGTTTCCTGGTACAACGGCGCCAGCCAGCGCCCGGTGATCGACCTCGTCGGTCAGGGCACCGCGGAAATCTTCCAGAACGGCAAGTACATCCGCGGTACTTGGGTGCGTACCCACGACGCCAACAAGGCGGACGATTTCGCCTCTCAGGCCAGCCGCATGGTCTTCCTTGATGAAAACGGTCAGGAGCTTGAGATGAAGGTTGGCAAGACCTTTATCCAGGTTGTCGACGACAGCCAGGCTGTCCTCGTCACCGCCGACGAGCAGATCGAAGGCGCGACCGCTCAGGCCACGCCGCAGCCGACCGCGACCCCGAAGCCGACCCGCACGCCGAAGCCGACCCGTACCCCGAAGGCTGGCCGCGCTACCCCTGCCCCGGTCGTTGAGGGCGCTGAGGACGAAGACGCTTCCTTCGGCGGCTGATCCCCATCCCATGATAAGCAAAAGCCTTTCCGATCCGGAAGGGCTTTTCTTTTGCAAAGACGGGACGGGATAACTGAAAAGAGAATCAGCCGTGACAATCAGAACCTCTCCGTCTTGCGTCCGGTGAAAAAAAGGCACGAACCCTTCTGGTTCGTGCCTTCGATATTACTTCTGCTTCTCGCGATAGTTCTTGAGGAGCTTCTCGATGCGCTGCCACGGGTCAAGCAGATAGCTCAGGCTCTGATCGTGGTTGAGCGTCGCGATGACATACGCCATGTACTTGCTCATGTCCGCCTGAGAGAACCACGGCGCGTCAATGAGCTCCTGCGGCGCATAGGTCAGGTTGGTGGCGAAGACGTGGTCGATCACGCCATCTTCGTACGCCTTGTTGAACGCCTCCAGACCGCTGGTGAAGAACGCAAACGTCGCACCGGCAAAGACGCGGCGCGCACCGCGCTTCTTGAGGTTATACGCCAGATCGAGCATGGAGTCGCCGGAGGCGATGATATCGTCAGCAACGAACACATCCTTACCCTCAACGCTGTCGCCCATGTACTCGTGCGCAATGATCGGGTTGCGGCCATTGACAACGCGGGTATAGTCGCGGCGCTTATAGAACATGCCCAGATCAACGCCCATGGCGGAGCTATAGTAGATATTGCGGGAGATCGCGCCTTCGTCCGGGGAGACGACCATCATGTGCTCCTTGTCGATCTTCAGATCGTCATAGGCCTTGGTCATCGCCTTGAGCATCTGATAGGTCGGCATGACGTTGTCAAAGCCGCTCATCGGGATCGCATTCTGCACGCGCGGGTCATGCGCGTCAAACGTGATGATGTTGGTCACGCCCATGGAAACCAGTTCCTGCAGCATCATGGCGCAGTCCATGGACTCACGGGAGGTGCGGCGATGCTGACGGCTCTCGTAGAGCATCGGCATGATGACATTGATACGGTACGCCTTGCCGCTGACAGCAGCGATAATGCGCTTGAGATCCGCATAGTGATCGTCCGGAGACATCGGCACTTCGCGGCCATACATCTTGTACGTGCACTGATAGGCGCAGACGTCGCAGATGATGTACAGGTCGACGCCGCGCACAGAGTTCTTGATCATGCCCTTGCCTTCGCCGGTGCCAAAGCGCGGACAATGCGCCTCCAGCAGGAAGCTGGTATCCAGCGCAGAGAAACTGTGCAGACGCTCATCCTCAATGCTCTTATCGGCCTGCCACTTCATCAGATAGTCATTGACGCGCTTGCCGATTTCCTCGCAGCCACGCATGGCGATAACGCCCAGCGGAGCGACGGAACGCATCGGGAACTTATTGGAAGACGTAGATTTCTCGCTCATACTCTAACCCCTTCTTCGGTAATCATGCCAGTAAGTCTGACATTACACACTCAAAAGTATTATAGCACAGATTTACAGCGCAGAACACATTATTTTATTTATTTTTCCATTTTCGTTCGGATAATACAGAAATCTTCGCGCCAATCCTTCCCTACCCGGCCAAACTGAATAGAAGCGTCTCCTCCGCCGTCCACTTTTCCTTGACCGCACCCAAAGCGCTTGGTATAATATAACCGATATGCATCACGGCTCTGTTCCGGGTGCAGGTTTCCCATTGAGCACGCAAAGATCGCAAGGAGGTCTTTTTTATGAAGCGCATCGTCCTCACCGGCGGCGGTACAGCCGGCCATGTTTCCCCGAATCAGGCACTGATTCCGCTGCTGCTTGAAGAAGGCTGGGAGGTTCACTATATCGGCACCAAGAACGGCATCGAGCGCACGCTCATAGAAGGCATGGACGGCGTTGCCTACCACGCCGTCTCCTCCGGCAAGCTGCGCCGCTATTTCGATCTGAAGAATTTCACAGATCCCTTCCGCGTCATCGCCGGCGCCCTCCAGAGCTTTTTCATCATCCGCAAGCTCAAGCCCTCCATCGTCTTTTCCAAGGGCGGCTTTGTCAGCGTTCCCGTCGTTGTGGGCGGCGCGCTGTGCGGCGTTCCGGTCGTCATGCACGAAAGCGACATTACCCCCGGTCTTGCCAACAAGCTGTGCAAGCCTTTCGCCAAATCCGTCTGCACCACCTTCCCGGAGTGCGCAAAGCTTCTGGGAGAAAAGGGCATCCTCACCGGCACGCCCCTGCGCGCAGCCATTTTCTCCGGCGTCCGCGAAAAGGGCCTTGCTCTGGCTGGATTTGACGGCAGCAAGCCGGTGCTCATGATGATCGGCGGCTCTCTTGGCGCGCAGACGGTCAACGCCGCCCTGCGCGAAGCCCTGCCGGAACTGACCAAAAAGTTTGACGTCCTGCATGTGTGCGGCAAGGGAAACAAGGATGAATCGCTCGAAGGCATGACCGGTTATCGCCAGTTTGAGTATCTCTCTGACGAGCTGCCCGACGCCTTTGCCTGCGCCGACGTCGTGCTCTCCCGCGCCGGTTCCAATTCCCTGTCCGAACTCATGGCGCTTAAGAAGCCGATGCTGCTCATCCCCTATCACAGCGGCCGCGGCGATCAGGTGCTCAATGCCAACTCCCTGAAGGCGCGTGGTCTTGCGCACGTCATGATTCAAAGCGATATGAACGCCCAGAGTCTCGTTTCGGCGCTTGACGCCCTCTGGGAGGAGCGCGAGCTGCTCACCCAGCGTCTTGCCGCGCTGCCTGATGCAGACGGCACCAAGGCCGTTCTTGACCAGATTTACAAGTACGCGAAATAAGCACGTTGGGCTGCCGCTCCGGGGAGCTCGCATAGTCGCAGCTTTGCGCTGCTCCTTGCGATTCCCAACACTCCACCTGCCTGCTGCCGCCACCGGCGGCGACAGGTTACGGTCCCAGACCCGCCCGAAGGATTCCGTCTCTCAGACGCCATTCTTCGCTTCGCGCATAATAAAGAACTCATTCATCTGAAACAAACACAATCCCCTGCGTGCATCATCCGATGTCCGCAGGGGATTGTTCGTTTTACAGGTTATACAGCGCGGAGAACTTCTCCGTCAGATAATCGGTGTAGTACTTGGCGTCAAACTTGCCGCAGCTGCGCTCAAACAGCTCGCCCGGCGTATACAGACAGCCGTACTTGTGCACGTGCTCGCCAAGCCATGCCGTCACTTTCTCAATCTCGCCCGCCTCCACCAGCGCATCGACAGAGCCGATCTCCTTCTCCATCACGGCCTTCATCTGCGCGGCATACGCGCTGCCCAGCGCATAGGACGGGAAGTAGCCGATCAGGCCGCCGGCCCAGTGCGTATCCTGCAGGCAGCCGCGCGCGTCATCCGGGACATCGATGCCCAGATATTCCTTCACCATCGCGTTCCATGCCTTGGGAAGATCACGCACAGCGAGCGTGCCGCCGATGAGCTGCTTTTCAAGCTCGTAGCGCACCATGATATGCAGCGCATACGTCAGTTCGTCAGCCTCGATGCGGATCAGCGACGGCTCCGCCTTGTTGACCGCACGGTACATATCCTCCGCGGTGACACCGGCAAGCTGCTCCGGGAAGAGCTCCTGCATCTTCGGGAAGATCGTGCGGATATACGCCATGCTGCGGCCGATGATGTTCTCATAAAAGCGGCTCTGGCTCTCATGGATGCTCATCGCCACGCCGCCGGCAAGGGACGTGCCGTTATAGCGCGGATCATAGCCCATATCATAAATCGCATGACCGCCCTCGTGAATGACGGAGAACAGGGAGCTGGCGACGTCATTCTCGTAATAGTGGGTCGTGATACGCACATCGTCCGTATTGCAGCCGGAGGTAAAGGGATGCTCCGTCTCCGCGATTGTGCAGCGCTTTTTGTCAATCCCGATGGAATCCATCAGGAACTGAGAAAAGTCGCGCTGTACATTGATGGGATAATAGCGATTGAGGAACGAATCGTCCGGCTGTTCCTTGCCCGAAATGGCATGAACCAGCGGCACAATCGCCTTGCGCAGCTGCGCAAAGAACGCATCCAGCGTTTCCGTCGTCAGGCCCTCTTCATACTCATTGAGCAGCGCGTTATACGGCGTCATCCCCGGGTTATAGTATCCGGCAAACTTGATGTTATAGGCGAAGATCTTCTCAAGCATGGGTGCAAAGCTCTCAAAGTCATTCTCATTCTTCGCCTTACGCCAGATGCCGTCCGCGTCATTGATGAGCACCTGGTAGGCCACAAACTCATCCTGCGGAATGCGGGACAGCTGCTCACATGACTTCTTGAACAGCTGTGCGCGGCGGATCATTTCAGCATCCAGTTCGCTGCTGTGCTCCAGCAGGTACACCGTCAGGCTGATATTCTCCGGATCGGCAACCAAACCATAAAGCACGCCGCTGAGCACGGCCATGGTCTTTCCGCGATGCGGTGCAGACGCCTCCGGCGCCGCCGTCGCCGCATCGACGCCAAGCACGTTCATCGCGTGATGATACGCGTTGATCGTCGCCTCCAGCTCATTGAGCTTGTCGATTGCCTGATTCACAGATTCGTACTGCATGATAATTCCTCCTTGATAGCTATCGAATTGTCATATCGTTTGGTTTATAGAAGAAAAGCTGATCGCATGATTTATGCGATCAGCCTGATGATTACGGATTACAAGTACCGCAGGGTTTGTATCCTTTTGCAATCGCGTAAGATCTGCTTTCCATATAAACCAGATTCTTGCTCTGAGCGTCCAGAAGATCACAGGTGATCTCATGGAAAATCTTAGACTGTTTATTACCGGAATAGCGGAATTTGGTCGTAGCGGAAGCCTGCTGCTCTTCAGTCTGCGAAGCAGCAGCTTCTTGATCGCCACTCTCTTGCTCAGCCGCCTTATTCTCCGGCTCAGTATAGGTCTTTACTTCCAGATTTTCATCCAGCTCGCTGACATCGATGACGTAATCGCGGACAAAGCCATGGGTCTTTCCATCAGCCGTCGCGACCTCATACCAGCTGTTCTTGCCGTCGGTATAACGATCAAGGATCAGCAGCGCAGTGTTCTTCGCAGCCTGAACGACAACCTTTCCATTGGAAGCGGGCTTTACGCGGATATTCGCGCTTCTGTTGGTCGTTGCCTTACCCACGACATCACGATCCAGCAGCGCAGTGTTCTCTTCTTCGCTCGCCGGCACTTCGGTCGCCTTCGGAGTTGCCTTCGGCGTCGCCGTCGGCTTGGCAATGGTGACACCCTTATCCAGCTTAATCAGGTAGTCACGGACGAAGCCGCGGGTCGTCTGACCCTTGACCTGAATCTCGTACCAGAGATCGCCGTTCTTATCCAGCTTGGCATCAAGGATCGTGACAGCCTTGCCCTTGCGCAGCTGGGTAACGACCTTGCCGTTCATGATCTTGCGGACGTTGGTATCTTTATTGGTGATACCGGATCCAATACCGACCTTCTCAGCTTCGGGTTTCTGCGTCGGTTCCGGCGTTGCCTTCGCATTCTCATTTGCCTTCGGCGTGGCAGTAGCCTTCGGGGTGGCAGTCACCTTCGGCGTCGGCGTGGGTACGTCGATCTTGCCTTCCACATCGATGACATAATCGCGCATCCAGCCCTGCGTGTCCAGATCGTTGACCGAAACAAAGTACCAGACCTTGCCATCCTTATCCAGCTTGGCTTCATGCACCGTCAGGCCTTCGCCCTTCTTGAGCGTCTTCTTCACCTTGGCGGAGGTAGAAGCGCTCTCGCGCAGCTTAGCCTCGCGGTTGGTTTCGGCCTGTCCCAGATCAACACGCGGCGTTGCCGTGGGCTTGGGGCTGGGCGTCGGCGTCGGGCTGGGCGTCGGCGTCGGCGTAGCGGTCGGCGTCGGGCTGGGCGTCGGCGTATTGCTCAGGATAATCGGCAGCGGCGTTGCAGTCGGTTCCGGCGTATTCGTGGGAACCGGCGTCGCAGTCGGCATCGGGGTCGGCGTGGCCGTGGGTTCAGCGGTTGGTTCCGCCGTCAGTTCAGCGGTCGGTTCCGGCGTTTCCTCAACCGGAGCAAAGACCACCGATTCAGGCGCCTTCGTCGCCGTCTGCGTGACCTCCTGCGTGGGCAGCGGAAGCGGATCATTGGTGATCTGCATCTGATCCTTCCTACCGGAAACAAAGCGCAGGGTCAGCAGCGCGACAATCACCAGCACGAGCACGACGATCACGCCAACGAGCACCTTGCCCCAGACGGTAGACAGAAAGCCGCGCGGCTTATCATCCTGTTCGTCTTCCGCATCCTCTTCTTCCCCGGCGTCCTCGTCGTCATCGTACACATCGTCGAACTCATCATACTCCGGACCCTCAAAGTCCGCGTCATCGAATTCGATGTCATCTCCAGCGTACTTTCCAGCAAACTCCTGCTGGTCATCCATGCCGGTATATTCCTCATCATATTCACGATTACGGGCCATATATACCCCTCCTCTACCCAAGGGCATTCTACTATATCTTCTATTATAAAGTCTCGCACTCTATGTTGCAAGCCTTTTCTCATTTCCTGTCGAAATTTGACGGTGGGCTGTGCCCACACCCACTTCCGGTGGGCTGTGCCCACACCCGCTTCCGGTGGGCTGTGCCCACACCCGCTTCCGGTGGGCTGTGCCCACACCCGCTTCCGAACTTACTTTTGCAATAGCAGTTACTTTCGCGTACGTGGCCGAAAGATTGTTTCCTTCATGCGAATGGCCCTCGGGAACGCGGTGGGCTGGACCCTCACCCGCTTCCGAACTTACTTTTGCAATAGCAGCTGCCTTTACGCACGTGGCCGATGGCTTGTTCCATCCAGAATTCACTTATCCGCGCAACGCGAAGATGGGGTTCGGGGACAATGTCCCCGAGCAGGTTTGGGCGGCAGCCCAACGTGTCTCCATCGCAGCCAAAAAGGCAGTATTCTCGGCAAAACAAAAAACTCACCCTTCCGATTCACATCGGAAGGGTGAGCGGATTTTAGGTCACTTTACAAGTGAAGGATTTCATTCTCAGCTTTCGCCAAAGAATTACTCAGCCATCTTCTTGTACATCGCCAGACGGCGCTTGGCGTCAGCCTCGTTGACCTGGAACGCTTCCTCAGCCTTCGCCGGGAACAGCTTAGCCAGGGACGCGTAGCGAACCTCGGACTTGATGAAGTCCTGATAGGACTCGGTCGGATCCTTGGAATCGACGGTCAGCGGGTTCTTGCCCTCGGCCTCGAGCAGCGGGTTGTAGCGATACAGCGGCCAGTAGCCACAGGCAACAGCGCGCTTGATCTCAAGCTGAGAGTGCGCCATGTTGATGCCGTGGTTGATACACGGAGCATAAGCGATGATCAGGGACGGGCCCGGATACGCCTCAGCCTCGGTCATGGCCTTGAGCAGCTGCGCCGGGTTCGCGCTCATGGCGACGGTCGCAACGTACACATAGCCGTAAGACATGGCCATCATGCCCAGATCCTTCTT
>JAFYOR010000028.1 GCA_017547805.1 Clostridia bacterium | reverse complement strand
TTGTGCAGGCGGCGGGCCTCCTCCGGATCCTGCGGAACGTTCGCCGGATCGACGATGAAGCGGGTGTAGTTCATGCAGCCCCACTCATACCAGTGGCTGGAATGGGAGATGTAGCGGACCTTGTCGCCGTACTTGTCGTAGATGGCCTTCTTCATCGCCCAGTAGATCTTTTCGATGTTGGCGTAGGTCGCGACGGTATCCATCGTGCCGAACATCTGCGGGATGTCCATGATGTGACCCGGATAGAAGAAGGTGATGCGGTTCTCAAACCACTTCTCGCCGTAGTCGCTGCCCAGGTCTTCGCCGCCCCAGGCCTTGACGCAGTCAAGGATGATCTCCATCTCGATGTCGACAATGCGCTTGATGCCTTCAACAGCGAGGTTCATGAAGCAGCCCGGGCGCTCGACGCCCAGAATCTTCTTGATGATGGAGCCGGACTCGGCTTCATCGTAGAAGCGCATGATGGACGGCTTGACCTTCTGCATGATGTCGCGGCCGGCCATGTAGCCCGAGTGCATATCCGGGAAGAAGAACGCGCGGAACTGACGGCTTTCCGGCTGCTCAAAGAGCTTAAAGGTCGCCTTGGTGATGACGCCCAGCGTACCCTCGGAGCCGATGAAGATCTGGTTGAGATCCGGGCCCGCCGCGTGCTTGGGCACCGGCAGGGTGTTGATGATGTCGCCGTTGGGCAGGACGACTTCCATAGAAAGGCACTGATCGTCGATCTTGCCGTACTTGGTGGAGGTGATGCCGATGCCGCGATGACCGAGCGCGCCGCCGATGGTGCCGCAGGTCAGGCAGGAGGGGATATGCTGGCAGGAGAAGCCCTTCTCATTGGCGTACCACTCCAGCTGCTGGAAGATCATGCCGGCTTCCGCGGTGATGGTGCGGCTTTCGGTGTCGATTTCGATGAGCTTGCTCATGCGCTTCATGTCCATGAGGATGCCGCCGGACATCGGCAGGGCGCCGCCCTGAGAGCCGGAGCCGCCGCCCCAGATATGAACCGGAATCTTGTAATAGTTGGCGATCTTGAGGATTTTGGAGACTTCCTCAGCGCTGCCCGGACGAACAATCCAGTCCGGCATCGGCGGAACCTGTCCGCGGTCCTGCCACATGCGGCCGACCCAGAAGTAGTCAACGCCGTACGTCGCGCGGTCGCTCATTTCGATGGACACATGGTCATATCCGCCTACGGCATCCGCGAGCTCGTCAAGGATCATGCCGGGCATAAATGCTTTGAGTTCCATGATATTCTCTCCTTCGTTTTCTGAATAAATCAATTACAGAGTGACGCCGCGCGCGGCGAGGAATGCGCGGCATTCCGCATCGTCGGGCATGGCAAGGCGTGCGCCAAGGCGGGTGCACTTGATTGCGGCGGCGGCGCTGGCGTACTTGCAGGCGTTGTCAACGCCCAGTCCCTTGAGCATGCCGGCGAGGAATGCGCCGTGGAAGGTGTCGCCGCAGCCATTGGAGTCCTTGACATCGACCTTGTAGCAGTCGTAGCGGCGCATGCCGTTCTTATCAAGAATGATGCCGCCCTTGCTGCCCTGCGTGACGACGATCACCTCAGGCTGATACAGGTACATCAGCTTGTGCGCGGCGGCTTCGGCAGTCGCTTCGCCCGTGATCTTCAGCGCGAACTCTTCAGACGGGATCAGGTAGGTGACGTGGGGGAGGAGCTTTTCAATGCCCGGATAGACGCCGCCCGCGTCGTGGCAGACCGGGATACCGGCTTCCTTGCACAGCTTCGCCGCGTGGATGGCAGCGTCGAGCATGTGACCGTCCAGATGGAGCGCGCGGGCGCTGAGAATGGCGTTTTCATCAAGCTCTTCGGGCTTGGGAGGCTTGACGGTGCCGGGGTTCCAGATGCAGGTACGGCTTGCGGTGCTCTGATTGAGCAGGACGGTGGAGTGGAAGGAGATCGCGCCGTGCTCCATGCGTACGTGGGAGGTGTCCACGCCGAAGCGGTTCAGGTCGTCGATCATATACTTGCCAAAGCCATCGTCGCCGACGGTTCCCATATACGCCGCGGAGACGCCCAGACGGGAGGCGGCGACCAGCGCCGTGGCGCAGGGACCGCCGCCCTGAATGCGGGTTTCAAGGCCGCGCAGCTTGGTGTCCTCCGTGGGATACTGGTCGATGACCATCAGCGTGTCATAAACCGTAGAGCCGATGCCGATGATATCGGTCTTAATCATTGTTGGTTCCCTCCGCGTCGAGCAGGCGGATCTTCTCCAGCGCGAATTCCTTGACGCACTGTACCGGCTTCTTCATGAAGGTATCCACGCCGATGATGGACGGATCCACCTCGCGCACGCCGTCAAGGAAAGCCAGACACACGTCGGTGCCGAAGTTGATCTTGCGGATGCCGGCCTTGACCGCCGCGCGGATCTGATCGTCCGGCACGCCGGAGCCGCCGTGCAGAACGAGCGCAGCCGGGATGGCGTCGTGCAGCTCACGGATGCGGTCGATCGCCAGCACCGGCGCCTGCTTGTAGTGGCCGTGGGCGGTGCCGACAGCGACAGCCAGCGCGTCAACGCCGGTCTCCTCGCAGAACCTGACAGCCTCGTCAACCTTGGTGTAGTCGGTCGTGACGCCGTCCTTGGCAAAGCCGATATGACCGAGCTCCGCCTCCACATCGATGCCCAGATCGTGAGCAAAGCGGGTGATGTTCTTGATCACGGCGACGTTTTCTTCAAACGGGAGTGCGCTCGCGTCACGCATGACGGAGGAGCAGCCGTACTTGATCGCGCGGAAGACAGCCTCGTCGCAGGAACCGTGATCCAGATGGAACGCGATCTTGCACTTGGAGCGGTGCGCGGCCTCAACGATCGTGGGCGCGATGAACTCCGCTTCCTTGTCTTCGCTCATGAACAGACGGCTGTACATCTGCACGATGATGCAGGCGTCAGCTTCTTCGGCAGCCTTGAAGATACCCATGGCGGTTTCGCCGTTGTAGACGTTGAAGGCGGGGATGGCGCAGTTGCGCTTTTCGGCAATGGCGAAAAGCTCTTTCATGGTGGTCAGCATGGGAATGGTTCTCCTTTCAAATCAGCCGCGGCATTACGCCTCAACAGTATCAATGGTGAGGAAGGGAACGTACTTGGTGAACTCCTTGAGTTCCTCGGTCACATCGCCTTCGATTTCGGCCATATGGTGGATGTACGGACCTTCAACGAGCTTGCGCTCCCAGGCGTCCAGATTGTTAAACTTCGCCCACAGATAGGTGCCGAAGGTGTACGGGCCGTCCATCGTTTCGCAGGTGCCGGAGAGCAGGGTATACTTGCCGTTGTCCTGATCCATGCGGGCGACGGTATACTCGCCGTCCTTGACCTGGAACCACTGGCGCATGTTGACGTTCTTGCAGGGAACGCCTTCCTTCTTGAGGGAATAGGCGAACGGTCCGCAGTGCCACAGCAGCTCGCCGTTGGGATCGTCCGGATGGCGGACGGTGAACTCGCCAAAGAACGGGATCTTCTCGCCCAGCGTCGCACAGGAGAGCATCGCCATGGTGATCGCGCCGTGCAGGTCGCTTTCGCAAGAGATGATGTAGCCCATGTCGGCCAGAACGCTGTACGCGGTGCACGGCATGGCGCCGACGCCCAGCTGCATGGCGGTCCAGCACTCGGCGGACACGGCCTGCACGTTGTAGGTTTCAAACACCCACTGGTACAGCAGCACGAACGCGTAAACCTTCTTAAGCAGCGGCGGGGTCAGGTCGTCCATTTCGTAGCGGGAGAGGAGGAGCTTTGCGCCCTCTTCCAGTTCCGCGTCGTTTTCCGCGAGGATCTTGTTGTACTTGTCGATGACCACAGCGAGGTTCACCGGAACGACCTGCAGTCCGAACTTCTCCATCAGCTCGCCCTCGTTGAAGATGACGGAGCAGAAGGGCTTCGGGCGCATGCCGACCTGCGCGATGCGCATGCCGCGGAAATTCTTGACCATGCAGGAGACGGAGATGAACTTCTTGAGCCCCTCGGCGAAGGCTTCGTCCTCAACGGCGCAGGTCTTGATGAAGGAGAAGGGCACATGCATGCGCTGCAGCTGACGGCTGACGCCGAAGATGCCGCACTGGCTGTCGGTGTAGCGGGTGCCGTCCGGCAGGAAGCTGTCATCGATCGGAGCCCAGATGCACAGCGGCTTGCCAAGCTCGCGGCCGACCATCGCGCAGATTTCTTCGTTGCCGAAGTTGCAGTTGATGACCAGCACGGCATCGACCTTTTCAGCCTTGAACTTTTCAACAACCTTCGGAACATCCGCTTCGCAGTACATGACATTCACCGGGTTGATGCCTTCAAGATCGACGAACGTCACCTTGTCGGTGGTGAAGTTTTCCTTGATGAACTTGACGATGCGGTGACCGCGCTCTTCAGCCTTTTCCCAGTTGAAGATACCGGGACGCGGGGTGACGTCGCGGCGCATCGGCGCAAGACCGATTTTGACCTGATAATTCAGCATGACAGAATACCTCCAGTTTGTACAGTTGATATGTGAACAGAAAACATAGATGGCAAAAGAAAATAATTTTCATAACCCAATCCTATTTTAGTAAAAAACATTTTCAATGTCAACATTTTATGGGATATATATATCAAAAACAAGAAATGGTATATATGTGATTTTTACAGACAAACTTGATTTTGCTCAGAAGTGATGGTATCATGAGAAAAACAGGAGGTGAAGGCTGTGCATGAAGGAGAATCTGCGCTGCTGCTGAAAATCAGATCTTCGCTGGCCGAGATGAGCGGCGCAGAGACGCGCATTGCCAACTGCATTCTTGCGCATCCGCGCGACATTGTGCACCTGTCTATCACCGAATTGGCTGAGCAGAGCCAGGTGAGCGATGCGACAGTCGTGCGCTTTTGCAGAAGGCGTCTGAATATGCAGGGTTATCAGGAACTCAAGGTTGCCCTTGCGCAGGATCTGGTCTCTCCGATTGAAAGCATCCACGAAGAGGTGGGCGAATCGGACAGCGAAGCGGACGTGCTGTCAAAGGTGTTTTCCAGCACGATGCATACGCTGGAATATACGCTGCGCATCATCGACAAGCGTCAGTTCAAGCTGGCTGTGGATGCCATTCACAGCGCCCGCATCATTCATATTTACGGCTGCGGAAATTCCGCTGCCATCGCGATGGACATGCAGCACAAGCTCATGCGGCTTGGTCTTCGCGCTACGGCATTCAGCGACAGCCACATGCAGTGCATCGCCGGTACGGCGCTGGAGAACGGGGATGTGTGCATTGCCATCAGCCATTCCGGCTCCTCCAAAGACGTCGTGGAGGCGGCCTTCCTGGCCAAGAAGCGCGGCGCGAAGGTCATCTGCATGACGGGCATCGGCCGGTCTCCTCTGGGGGATATGGCGGATATCCGGCTGGATACGGCGTCGAAGGAGACAAGCTACCACATTGTCGCGCTGTCCAGCCGCATCAGCCAGTATACGATCATCGATAGCCTGTATTCGGCGCTTGCGGTCAGGCGGCACCAGCAGGAAGGCGATGCGCGTCAGAATATCATCGAACAGGCGCTGTCCAAAAAGAAGTACTGAATTTGCTGAGGTGAATGGAAATGGCTTTTGTAAGGCTGGATCCGCAGTGCATCTGCTGCCTGCTGAAGAAGCATCTCAATGCCGCGCCGGAAACGGCGCCAGAAGCGCAGCGCGTTGCCTATATGCAGCGCATGCTTCGCCTGATAGCCGATGCATCGCCCTATGACGGCGCGCCGGTGCTGGTGAGCGAAATTGAAGCGCTGCAGCGGGAGATGTTTGGCATTGTGCGCGATTTTTCCCGGGAAAAGTCGGCGTTTAACCAATTGATGCTTTCGCTGGAGGCGGGCGTCTGGCAGAGGATTGCCGGCGCGGAGGATCCGCTCTATGCTGCTGTGCAGTTTGCGATGATCGGCAATTACATCGACTTCGGCGCGATGGATCAGGTGGATGAAAAGACGCTTGGCGCGCTGATGGAGGAGTCTTCGCGTTTTGTGCCGGAAAAGGATGCGTACGAGGCATTGCGAAAAGACGTGATGCGCGCGAAGAAGGCGGTCTATCTCACGGACAATTGCGGTGAAATCGTCATGGATAAGCTGCTCCTGCGCCAGATTCACCTGCTGAATCCGGTGTGTGACCTGACGGTGGTGACGCGAGGCGCGCCTGTTCTCAATGACGCGACGATGGACGACGCGCTTGCCTGCGGGCTGGATGAATATGCGCATGTCATGCACAACGGCAGCGGCATCGCCGGCACATGCCTTGAAAAGATTTCCGATCAGGCGCATGCGGCAATTGATGAAGCTGATGTCATCATTGCCAAGGGTCAGGCCAACTTTGAAACGCTGCGCAGGTGTGAGAAGAATGTATATTATATCTTCCTTTGTAAATGTGAGCTTTATGCCAAGCGGTTTGGTGTGCCAAAGCTTCAGGGGATGCTGGTCAGGGATGAGCAAAGCTGAATAGAAAACCGGGGCGGCGCTTTTCTGCGCTGTCCCGGTTGTTATGTCAGTCATCTGTTTTGTTTGATTTCCGGCGCCAGCATCGCTGCACCAATGATGCCGGCGTCATTTTTCTGCGTAGCGATTCTGATCTCACAAAGCAGCGGATCCGTCGTGCGGGAAAAGATACGCCTGAGCTCCTTTTGGCACTTGTCGGCGAGGAAGCTGCCTGCGCCGCTCACGCCGCCGCCCAGCACGATGATCTCCGGGTCGAAGATCATGATCAGATTGTTCAGACCGATACACAGATCGCGGACATACTGATTAAAAACGCGGCTCATGCAGGGATCGCCGGCAATGGCGGCGTCGATGATGTCCCGGACCGGACGACCATCCGCCAGACGGCGAAGACCTGTGGCGGATGCGTAATACTCAAAGCAGCCGCGCCGTCCACAGCCGCATTTGGGGCCGTTCATGCGTACGATGGTGTGACCAAACTCCGCTCCGAGATTGTTTCTGCCGCGAAAGGGTTTGCCGTTTATGAGCATGGCACCGCCAATGCCTGTGCCCAGCGTCAGATATAATGCGCACTGCGCTCCTTTGCATGCGCCGTTTTTCCATTCGGCCAGAAGCGCTGCCTGCGCGTCATTATCGACAAAGACCGGAATCCCCAGATGCTGCTCAAGCAGGCTTTTGAGCTTGACATTCGTCCAGCCAAGGTTGCTGGCGCAAACAGTGTCATGAAGAAACTCAACCGAACCGGCTGTGCCCACACCGATACTCTGTACATCCCAGCCGTCGATCATTCGGGCAATCGCCGAGACGACGCCGTCAGGGTTGGCGAAAGGCGTTTTGGCGCTTGCCTTGTGAAGGAGCTGATCGTCTTCGAAAATACCGGCCTTGATGCTGGTGCCGCCGATATCGATGCCTGCGATGCGCATGCTGCTCTCCTTATCTGTGAATGCCGTCTTCAAGCACGGTGAAAATGGGGGTAAAAGCGTCGTTCCACGCGGTCAGGTGTGCGCGCATGCCGGGAGCGAGAACGCCCAAATCGCAAAGACCAAGCCGCTCAGCGGGCGTCTGCGTCGCCATGCGCACAGCGTTTTCCGAACTGATGCCGATTTTCTGCATGTTGCGCACAGCCTGATCCAGATACGCGCCGCCGCCGTCAAGCGCGCCGTCGAACGTGCGGCTGACGCCGTCTTTGACAACGATGTGATAGCCTTCCATGAAGTATTCGCCGTCCGCAAGACCATGCGTGGCCACGGAGTCGGAGATGAGGATCATCCGATCCGGACCTTTCATACGGTAAATCATCTCAAGCACCGCTGGATGCAGATGCTCGAAGTCGCAGATTGCCTCCGCATAGACGTCGGGATTTGTCAGCGCGGCGAGCACCACGCCCGGCTCGCGATGATGGATCCCGCGGCAGGCGTTGAAGCTGTGGCAAAGCGACGTGCTGCCCGCGGCAAAGCCTGCCTGCGCCTGATCGTATGTGGCGTAGGTGTGGCCGGACTGAACACACACGCTCTTTTGACGAAGATGGCGGATGAGGTCGTGTGCGCCTTCTTCCTCCGGCGCGAGGGTGACCAGGCGGATGATGTCTTCATATCCTGCGAAGAAGGAATCGTAGGTTTCGGCGCTGGGCGGGATGATCATGTCAAGCTGCATCGCGCCGGCCCGCTGCGTGCTCAGAAATGGTCCTTCCAGATGTGCGCCGAGAATCCGCGCGCCGCCCAGCGTTCCTTCACGCTGCATGTCCATGGCCCTGCGCGTCACCTCCAGCCCATGGCGCATGACCTCGCGCCTTCCGGTGGAGATGGTCATGAGAAAGTCAGTCACGCCGCAGGAAAGGAGCTTGTCAAGGAATGGCGCAATCGTGCGAAGATCAAAATCGCGCGCGTTGAAGCCTTCGCCGCCGTGGATATGCACATCGATGAGACCCGGCGTAAGAATCGGGCAGGAAACCGGCGCGTCTGTGCCCGGAACAACGGATACGATTGTTCCATCGTCGATGGTGATGATCCGGTCGCGCAGGACGCCGGCGGGTGTGAAAAGCTGCTGAGCATGAATGCGCATAGTATTCTCCTCAGATATGAAGCGAGGCGACGCGGCGAAGCAGCGTCTGCTGATCTTCGGCAGACGCGGGCGTCCAGCGCGCTTCGTTAAAGATGAATTCGTCAAACAGGTCGTGTTCGCCTGTCAGGTTCTGGGTATCTGCGGTTGCGGCGACAATCATATTCTGCTTTCTGGAAACAATGCAGAACTGACCGTTGGAACCGTCGCCGCGGAAACGGTTATTTGTCGAACGCCAGAGGTGGTAGCCGTATCCTTCGCTCCATTCGCGATGGCGGGGAACGGTGTTGGTGGCGATATGCTCCTTGATGGCCTTATCAAGCCATTCCTGCGGGAGCACTTGTGTGCCGTTCCATTTTCCCTCCTGCAGGAGGCAGACGCCGAATTTGGCGATGTCCTCGCAGGGGAGATACAGCCCCCATCCGCCGCAGCAGACGCCCTGCGGGCTCATGTCCCAGCGGGGACGCGCGATGCCCAGCGGCTCAAACAGGCGCGGCATCAGGTAATCGAGCACCGTCATGCCGGTCGCCTTCTGCACCATGCAGGAAATCAGATAGGAGCCGTGACTGTTGTAGCGGAAGATGCTGCCCGGCTGCGCATCGCAGCCCCAGGCAAGCGTGTTTTTTGCCCAGTCTTCCTCGGCACCGTCCGGATCAAACACATGATTCATCTGGTCGGACTTCTGATTCAGACCGGAGCTCATGCTCAGCAGATGGTGGAGCGTGACCTGAGCGAGCCACGGGTCCGGATTGGCCGGCGCGCTGTCGCAGAGCACGTCGATTACGCGGTCGTCCCAGCGAAGCAGTCCTTCCGCGACGGCAAAGCCTGCTGCGGCGGAGGTAAACGGCTTGCTGACGGAGTAGCAGATGTGCGGCGTCTTCTGCGTATGGGGAGCGAAATGCATGTTGACGGCGAGCTTGTCATCCTTGATGACCATGACGCTGTGCAGCTGGATGTCTGCGGCTTTTGCTGCGTCGAGGAGATCGAGCATCGCGCGGGAGGAGAGTCCTGCCTCCTCAGGCGTATTGACGAGTTTCCACGGTGTCATCATCTTTCCTCCTTAGTCAAGGTACTGAAGGCCGCGGATGCCGGTCACGCCGAGTCCAGGCGCATCGCTGACGGTGATGATCTTTTCATCAAAGACACTGCCGCCATCGACCGGATCTTCGCTGCACAGAACAGGGCCGTCAAGATCGACCTTCGTAATGATGGATTTGGCGCAGGCAAGATGCACCGCGGCATTGACGCTGACCTTTGCCTCCAGCATGCAGCCGATCATGCACTCCACGCCGAAGACCTCGGCAGCGGAAGCGATTTTGAGCGCGTTATACAATCCGCCGCACTTCATGAGCTTGATGTTGATCAGGTCCGCGGCGCCCATCTGCATGATGGTCATCGCGTCTTCCGCGGAGAATACGCTTTCATCCGCCATGACAGGCACATAGCTGCGCTCGGTGACGTATTTAAGGCCGGCAAAGTCGCGCCCAGCGACAGGCTGCTCGACGAGCTCGATATCAAGCCCCTTTTCCTGCATCTGGTTGAGGAGCATGACGGCCTGTTTGGGCGTCCACGCCTGATTGGCGTCGATGCGCAGGCGGATATCCGGTCCGACAGCCTGCCTCACGGCGCAAAGGCGGGCGACATCGAGCGTCGGATCGATGCCGACCTTGATTTTCAGCGTGTCATATCCGCGCGCGAGGGCGACAAGGGCGTCTCGCGCCATTTCCTCAGGCGGATTGACGCTGATGGTGATGTCGGTGGTGATGCTCCTGCGGCTGGCGCCCAGCAGCTGATAGACCGGCGCGCCAAGCATCTTGCCATACAGGTCGTAGAGCGCAATGTCCACGGCTGCTTTTGCGCTGGTGTTGTGGACGACGGCTTTCTGCAGGCGCTTCATCAGCGGCTCAAATTCTTCCAGCGATTGCCCGCGCAGGGCGGGGATGATATGGTCGCGCAGCGCGCCGAGAATCGCACCGGTCGTATCGCCGGTGATGGCGCCGGTGGGCGGCGCTTCGCCGTAGCCAACAAGTCCCGTGTCGGTATGGATTTCCACGATCACGTCTTCAACGCTGTCTACCGTGCGCAGCGCAGTCTTGAACGGAACGCGCAGGGGAACGCTGATTTTCGCCAGCCGGATATCGGTGATCTTCATAAAAAATCTCCTTTCGGAAATATAGCGGTCGTCAAACGTCGTTGAAAATATTATAAAACCCACAACTTTTGTTGTCAAGAATCGCCAGCAAAATGCGCGATTTCCTCTTGCTGTAAAACCATATTTGTTCTATACTATATTTGTCATTTTCCGGTTTTTCCGGGATGAGAAAATGATCAGCCCGTCTGAATCAAACAACCATTTTGTAAAGGGGATCATCATGATTCGAAAAATGAACAGCTGGCTGGAGGATGCATTTACCTCCGATCTGTTTACCTACAAACAGCTGCGCGGCATGTTCTTCACGCTGGTGGTTGACCAGTTCTTTATCGTATTTATCAATATGCTTTCAACCGCCATGGTTTCCTCCACCGGCGAGGCGGCGATTGCGGCGGCGAATATGGTCGGCTCAATCAACTCCATCGTCGCGCTGGTGTTCAATTCCTTTGCCATCGGCGGATCCATTGTGATTGCCCGGGCGAAGGGACACGGCGATGAGCATGGCATCCGTCACGCCATCGGCGGAACGATCGCCATGTGCGGCTCGACGGCGCTTGTGCTGGCCATCGGCTTGATTGCGCTGTCTACCGTTCTGGTCAATACGCTGTATCCGGCTGCGGAGCCGCTGCTTGTTGAGTATTCCATCCGCTATATGCGGCTGATTGCGGTTTCCTTTATTCCGTATGCGCTGTTCAATGCGGTGTTCAATACCTTCCGAAGCCTTGGCGATACGAGATCGAGCCTGCTGCTGACCGTTGTGATCAACGTCGTGCATCTGGTGTGCAGCTTTACCTTCATCAACATCATGAAGATGGGCATTGACGGTGCGGGTCTTTCCTATATTGTTGCCCGCATGATCGGCGCTGCGCTGGCGCTGGTATGGATGCTGGTCATCCACAACGAGCATCATGTGCGTCCCAAGCATCTGCTGCATTTCTCCAAACGTATCACGCGTGAGATTGTCGCGCTCGGCCTGCCGATTGCTTCCGAGTCGGCGCTGTTCCAGGGCGGCATGCTGCTGGTTCAGATTTATCTGGCGCGCCTTACCACGACGGATCTCGCTGCGCACGGCGTCGCCAACTCCGTGCTGATGCTCTACAACGTGACGGGCAACGCGGTGACATCCCTTGCCAGCACGGTCTGCGGCCAGTGCTTCGGCGCCGGCATGTATCTGATGGTCCGCAGGTATTGCCAGAAGTTTGTCGTCGTCGGACGGTTCATCCTGCTTGCAACCTGTGCCTTGATCATTCCGCTGCTGCCTGCGCTTTTGTATATGTACCAGCCCAGCGCACAGGCAACCCCCATCATCTATACCTGTCTGCTGATCGCTTCTGTCGGCATGCCGACGATCTGGAGCGACGGATATATTACGCCGATGGCGCTGCGTGCGTCGGGCGACGTGATGTATTCCACGGTGGTATCCGTTGTTTCGCTGTTTATCGGTCGTATTGCTATCGGTTATCTGCTGACCATCGTCATGGGGCTTGGTGTTCCGGGCGTGTGGGTTGGCATGATGGTGGAATGGCTGGTGCGCGCGGTGATGCTGCGCATTCGCGTCAAGGGAGAAAAGTGGCTTTCTCATCATGCATAAAGGAGGAGAAACATGGATATCCGAACGTTTGAAAAAGGCGATCTTCCTGCGATTATTGAGTTGTGGAACGGCTGTGTCCGCAGGGAGGAAGTGCTTTACCGGCCGCTGAAGGCGGAGTACTTTGAAGAAAAGTTTTTGCAGCAGGCGGGCGCGGAAGTCTTTGTCGCGCATGAAGCAGGCGTGCTCTGCGGATTTCTTGCGGGCTGCTGCCTGACCAGCTTTCTTCCCGGACAGACGCAGGAAAATACGCCGGCGTATCTTTCCGTGGTGATGGTTGCCCCGGAAAAGAGAAAACAGGGCGTGGGCAGCGCGCTGCTTGATGCGTTTGAGGCGCATTTTGCCGCAATGGGCAAGAAGAAATTCTCCGTATCCAGCCTCTGTCCGATCAATCTTGACTGGGTGATTCCCGGCACGCCGGGTCACGAGCATAACAACATGCCCGGCATGGACGAAGGATGCATGGGATATGAGTTCCTAAAAAAGCGCGGCTACGGCGTTTATGTCCGCGAAGTGGCGATGTATCTGAATCTGGCCGATTACGAAAAGAAGCCGGAGGTCGAGGAAAAGCGCGCGCAGCTTTTTAAGCAGGGCATTGCGGCGGGGCTTTACGACACAACGATTGGCGCCGAGTTTGACGGGATGTGCGACCGCGTTGGCAGCGAATACTGGCGTATGGTGCTCAGGGAGGAGACGGCGAAGGAAAATCCGCGCCCGATCCTTGCGGCTGTGACGGATGGTCACATTGTCGGCTTTACCGGTCCTGTGGACAGACAGGAAAACGGCCGCGGCTGGTTCACGGGCATCTGTACCGATCCGCTCTATGAGCGCCGCGGCATCGCAGGCGTCCTGTTTAATGATCTGATGGGTGAGTTTATCAAGGTTGGCGCAGCGTATTCCACGCTTTTCACCGGTACGGAAAACCACGCGCAGCGCCTGTATCTGAAGACGGGCTTCCGACCCGCGCGTTACTTTGCAATCATGGTCAAGAATGTGTAAGCGAAACTCCGGATTTCACGAAAGGATGGAATGAATATGGCCAAAACGATCATGGCAGTCGGCGCGCATACCGGCGATGCGCAGCTTACCAGCGGCATGCTCCTTGCGCGTCATGCGCAGCAGGGCGACAGGATCATCACCCTTGACCTGACCGCCGGCGAGCGCGGAACGCCCGCGGGCTTTACGCAGGAGAGCTTCCGCCAGTACAATATTGAGTGCGCCGGTCAGTTTGCGGAAATGCTCGGCGGCAAGAGTATCGTGCTGGATACGCCGGATGGCGAGCTGGAGTATTCGCAGGAGCTGGCGATTAAGATCGCTGACATCATGCGCGAATACGAGGTGTCCACCGTCCTGTATCACTGGAAGAATTCCATGCATAAGGATCACATTGCCGCCAGCAAGCTGACGACGGACGCAATCTTCTTTGCGTCCCTGCGTACATTTGAGCGTCCGCTGCCGCCTGCGCCGATCCGCCGCTTCCTCTATGCAGAAAACTGGGAGGACAGCGAGGGATTTGTTCCGTACGCGTATTTTGACGTGACCGAAGCCTTCCCGTTGTGGAAAGAAGCGGTCAAGAAGCTCTGGCTGACGGAAAACAGCAGGGACTTTAAGTATCTTCAGTATTATGAAGGCCTCGCACGCATGCGCGGCGCGCTGATCAAGAAGGAATACGGCACGGCGTTTGGCATTGATGAATATGCCAAGCGTGTGATTATGGAAACCTGAGGAGGGAAGAAGCGTGGTCAGAACCGGTGTTGACAATTTGCATCTGGTGCACGACGTGCTCAAGGGCAAGCGTCTTGGCCTGATGACCAACCCTACGGGCGTTGATGTGAACCTGCGCTCGACGATCGATATTCTGCATGAAAACTACAACCTGACTGCGCTGTTTGCCTGCGAGCATGGCGTGCGCGGCGACGTGCAGGCCGGCGCGCATATCGAGTCCATGACTGATCCGCTCACCGGCGTGATGGTATACAGCGTGTACGGTAAGTCCCATCACCTGAGCGAGGAGATGCTTAGCAGCTTTGACGTCTTCCTGTTTGATATTCAGGATGTCGGCGCGCGGTTTTATACGTATATGTATTCGCTGTCCTTTGCGATGGAGGACTGCGCGCGTGCGGGCAAACCTGTCGTTGTGCTGGACAGACCCAATCCGCAGGGCGGCGAGATTGTTGCCGGCACGCTGCTTGACGAACGGGTCAAGTCCTTTGTCGGCGAGTATGCCATCCCGACGCGCTATGGCCTGACGATGGGCGAATACGCGCGTTGGGTAAAGGAGTACCTGAAACTCGACCTTGAACTGTATGTCGCCCCGCTTACAGGCTGGAAGCGCAGCATGCGCTATGAGGATACGGGCCTTTCCTTCGTTCCGCCGAGCCCGAACTGCGCGACGCTGCACGCGGCATATATCTATATCGGTACCTGCGTCTTTGAAGGCACCAACGTTTCCGAAGGACGCGGTACCGTACTTCCGTTTGAGTATATCGGCGCGCCGTATATCGATGCAGTAAAGCTCTCGCAGCGGATGAACGCCCTTGGTCTTCCCGGCGTGCATTATCGTCCGGCGTATTTCACCCCGCAGTTCAGCAAGCATCAGGGGCAGCAGTGCTGCGGCGTGCAGGTGCACATCACCGATTACGCGAAGGCGGATACCTTCGCTGCGGGATTGTATCTGCTTAATACCATCCGGGAAATGTATCCCGATGAACTTGTCTGGACGGGCATTGAAGATGCCGAGTACAAGACGATCGATAAGATTCTCGGTACGGATGATTACCGGCTTGGAAAGCTTTCCGCGCAGGAACTGATTGACGCGCATCGGGAAAAGATCCTTGCCTGGCAGGAGATGAGCAAGGCATACTGGCTCTACGACTGATGGAGCAAAACGATATGGCAAAAAGGCGGAGATTCTCCGCCTTTTTCGTATGGTAGCAGAAAACCCGGACAGCTTTTGCTGTCCGGGTTTTCTGGCCGATGTCCGATAGAATAATCAGCGTTTGAGTTCGAGATAAATGTGGTTGACTTCGGCAGCGGGACACAGGTATGTAAACTTGAATCCCCTGCTCGTATACTTCTTAACCTGGTTGTAGATCTTGGAATTACCAAGCTGGATACGGGCAGTATTGAAGTCGGCGCCGCTCTCGAACAGCAGCTCCAGAATTCCGCCGCCGTTATCGATGGTATTCGCCATACTTCTGGCGACGATGGCATGAACGTCGGAGCCGGCGGTAACGTATACCTGCTCCTTGCGGACGTAGTTGGCATCCAGACTGGTACACCTCGGAGGGGCGGGCAGGTCATATTCCTCGGCGATGGTACGAGCCTTGTACATCAAAGAATCGTTGATGTTGAAATACTTGTGAGATACAGGCAGTTCGTCCATCTCGTCCCATGTGGCGTCGCAGCCATACCACTTTCCGCCGATCTTGACCACGCTCCACATGTGCGACGTCGGTGCGATGACGCCGTTGTCATAGGTGTTGCCGATGACGCTGGCGCAGGGGATGCCGCAGATGCGCAGCGCGAGGTTCAGCGCGTTGGCGTAGCCGGTACACTTGGCGTACTCGTACAGGTATACAGAGTCCGCATACGAGCAATGCGGCAGTACCTTGTCGTAATAACAGGAATTGATGACATGCTCGTAAAGCGCCAGCTCGATCTGATAATCGCTTGCGCCGCTGCCGCAGCGTGCAGCAACGGACTTGATTTCGCTGATGATCTGATTGAGCTTCGTGCGGAAGTCCGTCTGCGAATAGGTATAGAGCGAGGGCTTCATTGCGATGCGCATTCCGCTGATGTCGGTCGTATAATACACGGTATCGTCTTCATAGTCCCAATGGAAGAGTTCCGGCGTATCGTACTTCAGCACAGCGTATGCCAGCTTGTAATCCGCCTCGCTGCAGGGGGTAAGGGTAATGTTCTTGGAGAAATTGGCGATGCCGTCGTACATTTCCGAATATGTCTGCTTCTGCTTGTCTGTCAGCGTCTGATAGTAGTACCTCGTATTGATATCGTAGAGCTTGAACAGATCGGAAGAAGGCGTCGTCTTCAGCGGCACGGGCGTCGGCGTGGGCGTTACATTCGGCACGTACGGCGTCGGGCTGGGAGAAGGCGTCGGACTGGGCGTGGGCGTCGGCGTGGGAGACGGCGAAGGCGTGATGACGATGATGCTCGTCTCATCCGGCTGAACCGGCTGTGCGGAACCATCGCCAATCGTCAGCACCTGCGTGGCGGTAATGGCCGGCGCGGTGTGAAGCAGCGAATAGGAGTAGAACGCAATCTGATACGTGCCCGGGCGCGTGATCAGCAGCTGCGCGCTGGCTGTATGGGAGGTCACATTGCGGATGAACTCCGGCTCGTTGACGGCGACCAGCGTTTCGCCCTGCGGCGCCATCATGAAGCCGGCAACATACACCTGCTGCGGATCCAGATCGGTCATGTTGTGCGTGAGCAGGACATGGTAGTTGCCATCGGCCTGTGACGTAACGGTGGAGGTGATGGTGCCGGTGTCAAGCGTCGGCACGAGCTCCGGCGGGATATCTTTCGGGCTGGTGATATACAGCAGCGCGGAGATGAGAAGCGGAAGTCCAACGCAGATCAGCAGGAGCAGCAGTGTGCGGTTGGGGCCGCCGCTATGACCGCCGTAGCCGCCGCCGCTGCCAAATCCGTCCGAATCATCGGCAAAAGGGCCGCCATAGGCGTCATTGGCGCGCTGGGCGCGGGGCGGGGCGCCGGCAGGCGCGCTGAAGGGGTCGTCGGAAGTGAAAGGATCGGAAGAACCGAAAGCGTTGACAGGATTGGAGGCAAACGGATTGCCGAAATTCGGCGTTTGATCCGGTCCGCCCTGAGATTTCTTGGCCATGTCGAATCACTCCTGATCTTGAACAATGGTGTTCATTTGTGAAAGGAAGGGGCAGAAATCGAAAAGAACGATTCCGCCCCTTTGATGCAAATGAGGTGATTAGAACGTCCAGTCGCTGCCGGAAGAGCTGGGGAAGGCGTTCTGGCTGTTTCCGGCAGGGCGGCTGGGTGTGCTGCCGGAGCCATAGGCGGAGTTGCGGCGCATCAGCAGCAGACCGAACAGCGAGAAGAGCATACAGTACTCATCGGGCGCGACCCAGCCATTGCGGATCGACAGAAGCACAAGCAGACCTGTCAGCGGAGAGAGGAAGAGCTGCAGGCGAAGCTGTCCATGCAGGCTGAGCATGAGCGTAACGGAGACGCCGATGATCAGGCCGAAGAGGATAAGCGCCGCGGCAAGATAAGCGTCGGAATCAGGGGTGGTGTACATCATGTTGCCGATCTTGGGAATCGGTGTAGGAGTCGGCGTACCCAGGAAAGGCGTGGGCGTGGGCACCGGCGTGTTCTGCAGAACGATGGACTGCGTCACGTTCAGGATATCCGTGGGGTTCTTTGCCGTGACAAGCATACCGCCGGTCTCTTTGATGATTTTGTTCAGGTCTTGCATGGCGATATTGCCGATCAGCACGCAGGAAACCTGAATGCCCATCTGTTTGCACTGCGCTACGTATTTGTCCACCGATCCGCCGGAACCATCCGTGACGAAGACGAGCTTCGCATCCGTATTGGCCGGAATGGAAACCTTGGAGAACATCGGAAGCGCTGCATCCATGACATTGGGGAAGTCGGTCAAGCCGGAGATGGGCGTAGCGATTGCAGCGGAGAGCTTGCTGCGCTGCGCTGCCGTGTTCTCAGCGATGGGGACGGTGGTAAGAATCTCGTCGTCAAAGACGATAAGACCAACCTTGGTCGTGGAGGACATTTTCTGGATAACCGTATTGAGCGCAGCAACAGCCTGTTTGTCTTTATCGCCGGACATGGAGCCGCTCTTGTCCAGCGCGAAGACGATCAGCTCGTTGCTGGGAACAGGCGTGGGCGAAGGCGTGGCTGTCGGTCCCGGCGTCGGGGTGGCGACGGGTATCGGCGTGGGCACAAGCTGCGGCGCGACGTAGTAGTTGACGTAGAACAGCTCGGTTAGCGCGCCGATCAGGGAACAAAGCGCAACGGCGATCACGACGACAAGCAGCTGAAGCTTGCGGCTGAAGTGGGGCGTCATGGCCGAGGTAAAGACCTCAACAAAGAAGACCGTCAGGAGAATCACCGCAGCGAGAACGCCAAAGAAAAGCGCGTTGAAGGGAACAAGATGGGGCGTAAGCGTCGGGTTTGCAGCATAGCGGATATCAAGCGTTCCCTTCAGCAGCAGGCAGGCGCCGATTGCAAAGCCAAAGACGAACAGCGTCTGTAACCAGTGAAGACCGTAGCGCTTTCTTGTCGGCGGACCGGCATAGGTGGTCTGATCAAAAGCGTTGGAAAAATGATTTCCGCCGCTAAAGTCGCTGCCTCCGCCGAAGCTGCCGCTACCGCCGCCGAAGCCGCCGCTGCTGCCACCGGAGAAAGGATCATCGAAGTTGCCGTTGTTGAATTGAGACATGTCATTCACCTCTTATCTTCTATACATGCGGATAAAGAGCATTTCATTGGTGGAAGAATCCGTGAAGCGGATGGTCAGTTCCTGATCGCCGCAGAAGCAGACGCGCGTTTCGTCAAGAGATCTGCCGTTGATGAGCAGCGCTGCAGCGTCCTTTGCCGCAGAACCGGAGCAGCTGACGCGGAAAGAACCGTCCTTTTCGGGAGCAAAGACGATGTGGGTCAGCACGTCGGCTTCACAGTCTCTGGGAGGAAGCAGGCCGCCGGCAGTGAGCAGCGTCATTAGCGTGACAGGATTCTTTTCGTAGCCGGAAAGCGGGAGGGTGATATACGTCTGCGGATTAAACCATTTGTCATCGCTCTGGGCACGCAGGAGGCTGATGTCCGCGCAGGCGCCCTCAAAGGAGGGACGCATCCGCTTGAGAATCAGCAGCGTTGCGGCGGCAGCGGCAGCGAGGAGAAGCACGACGATGACGATAATCAGAAGAATCCGCGAGAAAACGGAATGAAGCGTGGCAAAATAGTATACGGTCAGTTCATTGTTTCCGCTGTCGATGACTTTCAGTTCAATGGTCGCTTTGCCCGGCGCAAGGAATTCGATGTTGAGCGGCTGGGCGGCAGCTGCGTCATTGCTGGTGAAGGAATAGAGGAACGTCTGACCTGAATCCTGCACATCCGAAAGCCCATACACGAGAGCAAGGTTCTTCGGCGCTTTCAACTGATAGGTCAGTGTTTCGTTTTCGTCATTGGCGAACAGGCTGACGGGAATGATTGTGCCGAAGATTTCATCCAAACGAACGGCCTTGTAGCTGCCCGGGAAGCCGGAGATATCGATATCCGCAGACCGGGAGGCGCTGACGTTCTCTGCCAGACGGGGCGGATTGTTGATGAAGCGAATGGTGAACTGCGGCGCGGCGAAGAATTTCTGGAGCGAAACAGGCACTGCCTCGGGGAAGAAAGACAGCTCAGCGCGAACGGTGAACGCCTGCTCGCCTACCTGAGAAGGCGCGGCGACAGGGATGCTCAGCATGATGCTGCCATCCTCAGCAAGCGTCAATTCCTTGAGCTCATCGTTGACATAGATGCGCAGCGCATCCTTCAAAGCAGGAAGGGAAAGCGCGCTGAATGCCTCATCGACTGCGGAGATTGCCTGCGCAGAAAGCGTCAGATCATATTGCCTGCTTTCGTTGACCGGCATGCTAAGCGCTTCGGGCAGCGCCATGTGAAGCGCATCCACAAGTTCCATGACGGATTGATGCGTGACATGAATCAGGCACGGTGTCTGCGCGCAATGGTTGTCCTCCATGTTCACGGTGATTTCGGTCACGGGCGTATCGGCGCTCAAAGGCATTTTTGCGGTGTAGACCAGCGAAGTGCCGAGGGTTTGATAATCATAGAAAGATTCGTGTGTTTCAGGCGCTGCGGCAGAAAGCTGATCGTTGACGTCCGAATCGGTAAAGTACTGCGCCAGATCGAACGTCATCGGAACGGATGCCATACCGGGGAGGTCGTAATATGCCGTCAGGCTGAGCGGCTGTGCAATGTCCGCGTGCAGCGTGGGCGCGCGGTTTCCGACAGAGAAGGGATAAACCTGCTCGGGCAGCGGCTGATTCCAGACCGAATACAGCGCACAGAGTTCGCCGGCGCTGCCGATAGCCAGAGCGGGAAGCTCCGCATGCCACGTATTGGCCAGCGTTTCATCCGGCGTAAGGGACAGCGGCGTAATGTGTTTCGTGGAATTTCCGTTCTCGTCCGTGATGCTAAAGGCGTAGGAAAGAGAGGGGACGAGAGCGGCAGTTTCAAAGCCCGGATGATCGATGGTCAGGGTAAGCTGGATGTTTTCATTGGGCAGGGACAGCGCCTGACCGGGGGTATACGCCAGCCCATCCGCGCCTGAAAGCGTCAGAACGCCGTTTTCAAGCTCGGAAGCCACCGTCAGGGTGTACGGCGCATTGCTTGCTGCGCCTGCTTCGTCCATCGTGGAGAGGATGCCGCTGGGTGTTCCCTTGGGCAGCAGCAGCCAGAAGCGGTCCATCGTATCACAGAAGGCGGGAATGGGGGAAGACGCGTCCCCGTCCGGGATGAATTCCGCGGCTGAGGGCGCATGAGACGAATTAAACTCCATCCTCAGCCACGTGCGCGTACCGGTGGAATGATAAGCGGCCATTCCGTCGGCGGGAAGAACGTCGCAGGAAGACTGGGCAACGTGTTTGACGCTGTCAAATACCGCGCTCATGATCGCAGAAGGATCGATACTATCAGGAACGGCCGCATTTTCCGGCAGCACGGTCATGTTTACGCGATCGCCATAAAAATCCTTCAGCTTTTCATCGAGTTTATCCTGCGTGTTTTCCTTGACGTTGCAGTAGAAAAAGTGGATATTCAGTTCCGGATTGGCTTCCATGGCGGTGCTGACGGCGGAATAAGCGTTTTTGAGCGCTTTTTGCGCAAAGGCACTCTTGCTTTCATCCCATTTTCCGGAGGTCATCAGCTCGCGCTCATAACCGGAGAGAACGTATACATCAGCCGGACCGGAAGCGGAGAAGGACTCGCCAAAGAAGCTTTCACAGAACGTGCTGATGTGCGTCTTCTGCTGGTTCTCATTGAGCTTTTTGCCTGCATAGCTGCTCAGCGCATCAGAAAGCGAAGCGCCGCTGCCGCTGGTATACAGGGCGGGAGCAGCGGGATCAAACAGATCGATCACCTGCACGCCGGCTCCGTTCTGCTCTGCCTGATAGGCCAGCACACCAGCCAGCGGCAGCATGGCACGGTTTGTGCCGCTGTCCACGGCAATATACACCTGTGCAGCGCCTTCCTCCGCCATGACGCATCCCGGAAGGAGCAGGCACAGCAGCAGCATGGCTGAAAGAATCTGAAATAACGGTTTATGCATTGAATCAAGCCTCTTTTCCAACTGGATGAATGAGGAAATTGCCTTAGAAACCACTGTCAAACGGGTCAAAATTCTGATCCTGTCCGGCGATATAGAGTTTGCTCGGTTCGGTACGGCCGGAGATGTTGGCCAGAATGTCGATTACCAGCGCGACAATGCACAGTCCCAGCGCGACGATTGCTCCCCAGCTGGGCTGGATTGTCGGCAGGAGCGACTGCGTGGTGTTCAGGGCAATGCCCCATTCCGGGGGAAGCTTCAGCGAGCTGCTGACAAAGGTGGCAGCGATGGAATTGCCCATGAACATAAACACGAGAACGGACAGCGTCGTCAGGGATTCAATGATGATGGCGACGAGCGGGGGAAACAGGCAGGCGCCAATCGTCATGAAAATGCCCAGCAGCACCGGCACGATGGTGATGGGGCTCAGTCCAATCAGGCGAAAACCGCTGATGGAAAAGCCGGACAGGGAGATGCTGTAAAACGGCGCCAGCAGATATGTCAGCACCATGGCGACGGAGAATGCGGCGGAGACGCCGTTGACGCGTGTTCTGGATGTATTCATATACGCACACTTCCTTGCTTTGATGATGAAGGTCAGCAGGAGAGCCACTGCCCAAGGAGCGGGCTGCGGCCAGGATACTCGGGATAGACGGCAGCGAGCCGCTGGGGCTTGCTGGAGACAAGGCTCTGCGTGAACTCGGCAAATTCCGCGTTGCACAGGTAATCAATCAGCTGCCGGCCGTAGCTGCAGCCGGGATACGCTTCAAGCAGATCCAGCGCACGCATAAGCGCGTGAATGAACGCCAGCCAGCTCTGCCCCTGCGCGCTGAAGGGCTTGGGCATCTTTTCCGGCACCGTCATGCCAAGCATTGCAAATACCGATTTCCATTTCACGTTTTTCGCGTTGGCGCTCAGGCAGCAGAGCATGGCAGCGTGAACATTCTGCGGGAAACTCAGATACGGCAGGCTGTCTTTGAGCAGGCTGTAAAGCTCCTTGGAAATGGCGGGCGGGTCGATCTGGTTCTTTCGCAGGATGTCCATGCACTGCGCGAAGGTGCTGCCGTCATAAACGGGCTGGCTGATGATCTCGCTGATCCTGCGGATGGTCTGGGGAAGATCGCTCGTGCCGATGCCAAACAGGTTGGAAACGGAATTCAGGCGATCCATCTGTTCAAGGGAGAGATGCTTGCCCGCGTGCGAATCCCTCAGCTTGACGAAATGTTCCTTGAGAACGGCGTTATACAGCAGATCACGCGGGGCGGTGGAGCTGCGCAGGGCCTTTTCGAAATCGGAAATCTTTCTGAAAGCTGCGAACTGGCGGTTGAGCGCTTCCCGTGCTTCCTTCTGCGTTCTTGCAAGGAGCTCTTCTTCGGTCATGGCGCAGCGCTCCATGTCACGCGCCGCGGCGGAGAAGGCGGCGTCATAGCCGCTTTCGGCAAGCGCCCCGACGAATACATTGCAGACCATGCGCTTATCAAGCTCGCAAAGGCTCGGATAGCTGGCCGTGGACGAGGAACTGGCAAGCAGGCGAATGGCCTGTGCTTCGGTCTGCCCGCCGGCGGAGGCGGCAAGCAGGCCATCGTAAAGGGAAAGCACGTCTTTGCTCACTTCGCTGAAGGCGGCCGGTTCCTGCGCGGCAAAGTCCGTCATCCATGCGAATTCGTTTTCCGACAGAGGACGGTTGTGCCTGCCGCAGCGGCTGCACAGATACCGCACGCTGATCAGGGCAAGCTCATGGGGCGAGAGGCGGGGGAGAAGACCATGCATCTTAGCCAGTTCATACATGTTGCGCAGCCACGGGAAGAGATCGACGGCATTGCCTTCTGCGCTCTTTGCGGAGGCGTCCACGTAGCGGATGAGCTGATGCTGGATGGCGGAGCGCTCCGTGCAAAGAGGCAGAAGCGTTCCAAAGAACTCATCAATCTGAGCGACCGGCGCACACAGGTGGGTTTTCGTGACTTCTGCGAGGATGTTGTAGACGATGCCGGTGAAGCTTTCCCGGATCTGCTCAGCAAACAGAGGAACGCCGTCAAGCAGCGCAACATCTGTGAAATAGCGTGACTGATCGTTAGCGGTGATGGCGCTCAGATAATCCCTGAAGGCATCAAACACGAGGTTTCTGGCATGGCAGATCGGCCAGAGATCGTTGGCAAAGGCTTCGCCTTGCGCTTTGGTGAAGATCATGGCGTCGGCGCCGCTGCTGACAAGGATGTCGGCGACGGCCGGCGCGGCGTCAAAAGCGATATTGTTGAGCACGGCGGCACAGCGGCTCAGGCGCATCAGTCGGTCGGCGGCGCTTTCGCCGGCAGCGGCCGTCATGCTTTGTTCGTATCCGGCATAAACGTCCGCCAGAAGCTTGGGGGCGGTGCACTTGGGCAGCAGCTGCATAAACAGGGTGCAGGTCTGCGCGGCGTCAAGCAGGATGCCGTTGTTTCTTGCGCTGTCAAGCAGCTGGGCGATGACGCCGTCCGTTTCAGGCAGGATGCTTGAAATCATGGCGCACAGCGGCTGAATATGCGTGATCTGGATGGGCAGGCAGTCGCAGAAATACGCACAGAACGCATGGGCGACCTGCTCATCGGCATAGTGCTTGTAGGCGGACGCCAGATTGCCAATCTCCTGAGCGGAGGGAAGGGCAGAAAGGTAACGCGCGTGAAGCAGGGCGACGGCGTCCAGAAGCGCCTGCTTGCCGTCAAGGAGAAGACAGGTGAGCGGCAGCGTCTGCAGCAGATTATCGGAGAAAACGCCGTTGCTGCGACGCAGACCTTCGCTCAGCGCTGCGCGGATTTCCGGCATGGCATTGAGCTTGGCGAGCATCGGATCGGAGGTAAGCTGCGCAATCTGCTCGTCGCCGAACGATTTTCTGGTATAGTACGTCTCACAGATCCGGGTGATCATGGAGGCGACACGGTTTGTGCGATCGGCGTCCAGGTCGGGCGCTGATTCAAGCATCTTCAGGAACGACGGAGCGGTGGGCGAGGCGGCGATAACGCCTGCGATTTCGGGAAAGAGGTTTTCATTTACGCTGAGCGCCTTATGCCACAGGGCGGGCAGATCGTCCTGCGCAATGGCGGAAAGCGCCGTTTGCATGGTGTTCAGCTTGGAAAACAGGGTTTGCTCCACATCTGCAAGCAGATGGTTCACCTGTCCATCGGTCAGGTGATGGCGGTTGATCAGCAGAGAATTGAGCATTTTCCATGCGGTGATCAGCTTCTCTTCAGGAATGAGCGCTTCGCCGTGGAGCAGCGTACGCTCAAGCTGATAAAGCATGAGGGCGATGTCATAATCGGCGGCAAAGGATGCGTTTGCCGGATCATCGCAGCCCGGCAGCGCGGTATGGCGTGCGAGAACGCCGTTCATGAATGCGCAGCTGCCGTCAAGAACGGCGGAGATGAAGCTGTCTTCCAGCGTGGAAAGGGTCGGGAAGCCGTCCCTTCTGCGCAGATCAAACGTCGGCTGAAGAGGTTCCGCTGCGTCGGTGGGGAACACGACGGCAAGCGCGCTGTCCTTAAACAGCGTACGCACAGCGGATTCAAGCACGCAGGCGCTCATGGAGGCGATGCCATTCACCGCAGCGGGCAGATAGGGCAGAATATCGCACAGCAGGAGCGATTTCGCATTTTCAATGATGGCTTCGCAGGTGGTCTGCGGACCGAGGCAGATGGAAAACACCTGCGCATTGCCGCCGAACAGGCGCGCAGAAGCTGCCGCCCAGTAGCGTCCGAGCAGCGCGCGATGGGCAGCGGTATGCGGCGCGAAGAAAGGCTTGCGCATCGGCGGCAGAACAGGTATCCATGTATCAGCACTCAGGCTGCTTGACATCGCATTCAGTTTGGCAAAATGCGCAGGGGTAATAAACCGGTCGAAGCTGAGCAGCGTTTCCGGGCTGAGACCGCTGATGGGGGCGCCATTTTCCTGCGTCATGGCAACCGTGTTCATGTAGATCATCGGACGAACAGTGGTGTTCGCGGGACGGAATACATTGGCGGAAATCAACACAGGACGGCCAAAATGCGTGGATTGAATTTCAAACGTCGTCAGATGGACATGGTATTTGCCGTCATCCGAGAGCCGTCCGGCCTGTGCAGGGATATAGCCTGCATCCGGCGCGCGATAGGCTGTCGTCGTCGTCAGCGCAGAATCGAGCGGGAAGGCCGGGGACAGCAGCGGATCGCCGTGGCCGCGGCCCGGAATATTGCCGATCAATCGATGCTGTACAATCATGGAATTTCAGCTCCTTGCCGATAGTTTATTTGTTCTTGCTGTCCTGCGCTTCCTTGCGTGCAGCAAAACGGATGGGAATCATGCCATTCTGCGCGAGGATGCACAGGAACGGTTCAATGATTCTGTGCTTGGGGGCGTTTTCGTGGCAGTAATTCTTGAATTCGATTTCCTTGGCGTCCACCAGCGTGTGAGTGGAAACGCCAAGCAGAAGAACGCTGATGTTTCTGTTGCCGGGGAAAAGGCTGCGCAGATAGGCGCGCAGATTGAAATTGCGCATGCCCATTTCAAGATTGATGAAGCGGTCAAGATCGCGTCCGACGCGGTTGATCACAGCTTCATCCAGAGCGCCTCTGTGTGCATTGCCCAGATCATAGCGCACGACGCAGTCGACATCCGTGCGGCCTGCGCCAAAGGCGTCTTTGCGCGCGGTGAGCACCATATCCATTTTGGAGAAAACAGCGATCACTTTGCTGACATTTTTGAAGGCACCCAGGTCCAGATTGATTGCGATCGATTTGGTGATGTAGCTGGGGATGTCTTCATTGAAGCTTTCCACGCTGCTGGAGGTGGAGTAATGATCGTTGCCCGGATTCTGGGTGAAGGTGAACATGCCGCCGTTGAGCTGGTTGGGATCCAGGATCATCAGCAGCGTAGAGGCCTCCATGGTGCCGTTGTGGTTGAGCAGGGAATCAGCTTCGGCGGTTGTTTCACCGGCAATGTCGGAAAACTTGACGAAGCATTCTTTATTCCATTCGTTGCGGTAATAGAAGATGAACGGGAAGAGCTTTTCATCGCGGACGGTGGACATGGTGGTGCGCATCTGCTTAAAGCTTGTATTGAGATAACTGTAATACTGGTAGCTGGCTTTCAGCAGCTGCGCAGTGCCCAGACCGCGGGCAGCCAACTGGATGGAAAGCTGATGAACCAGAGAAAGCAGATACGCCGTTTTTCCCGCGCTCGGTCCGCCCAGCAGGGTGACGTTGATGGTTTCAATCTGACCAAAGCGCTGATGCAGTTCGTTATGGCAGTTCGGGCAGGCGCGGGTCGCCAGCGTAACAAGCGAACCGTCATCATCCAGCTGATTGGTTTCGCTCTTTTGTTCCGGCGCGCTTTGCGTGCTGAAGACGGAAACGGAGGCAGGGACAGCGGCGCCCATGCCGGTGTCCTGCGCGGCATGGGGATTACCGCTGGAATACTGCGAGATATAATCAGTCAGCGGCGCGCCGGGAATCTCCATTTCCTCAAGCTGGGACGGCGTTTTGCCGTTGCACGGCTTGACGGTGATGCTTTGGGGGAAGCCGGTGCTGTCGCAGACGATCTGCCCGTCTTCGGCATCGTCGGCGAAGAAATACAGACCCTCAAACTTGTCGCTGGTCAGCGGCCAGCTTTTGGAACAAAGGGTGTAGAATGCATAGCGGCGTTCGTCGCGATATGGCATTTTTCGGGAGTTATACTGGAAGAGTACATTTTCGGATGTGATCGGATAGCTACAATACGGACAGGTATGTTGCATGGAAAATCTTCCTCGCTTTCGCGGATATGATCGGGAAAAGCTGTAATTACAGGATAGAAAGGTTGGTATTCTGACGCGGTGCATAGCGGCAGAAGGGGTCGTCTGGGTTGCTGATCAGATCCCAGCTGCCGGAGAACGCCAATCCTTCATAACAGACCGCGTCCTTGCCACGGGCCGGTTCACATGCGCCGAGCGGATAGTAGAAGTGCGAAGCGCATTCTTCTCCGTTTGCATTGCGCATGATAAAGGTTTCGCGCACGACAAGGCTGCTGACTGCTTCAGGAACATAAGCGGTATACAGCGCATTTGCCGTACGCTTGTAGTCCACATGCGTCTGCGGTCCGCAGAAGGATTGCTCGGCGACCTTTTCGCCATTGAGGATAAACAGCGCGATGTCGTTTTTGCCCGGGCGAAGCAGGCCGTTGAGCGCCATGCCGTGGTTCGCACCATATTTCGCCTGATGGATGGGGTAGGGCTTGTTGTTGATCCGCACTTCATAGAAGGGAACGGCGGGATCCCACTCCCAAGTGAGCAGGCTGCGCCCCTGATCTTCAAGCAGGCGCATGCCGCCTGTTTCGTGCGCTGCGGCAGCGGGCTGTGCGTCTGTCATGCTCTCTGCGGCTTCCGGTTTGACATCCGGAAGAATAATGGCCTGATGGAAGGCTGCCGGCGCATCGGGCAGATCGATGATTTCTTCGTCGGGGCTCATCTGCCAGAAGTATTCGTTATGCGGGTTTTCCCGGTTTTCTTCAGAGAGATATTCGGCCAGCTTCTGCTGCAGCGGGAAATAATCCAGACGTTCGACGTTATCGTTCTTAACGAAGAAGGTATTGCCACGATGCACAGTAGCCCAGTTGGTGGCGGCGAGCTGTTCGTTGGAGAAGTGGGTTACATCGGGCGTAACGGAGGGCTCAAAAATGCTGTGGAACATGCGGCGACTGTTGGTGAGATAGTTGCCAAGGAACTTCTCCATATCGCTTGCCGTTGAGAATTCGTGCTTGATGGCGCTGATAAAGCTGGAACGGAAGCCGAAAGACATCTTGCTGAGCAGCTGTTCATCCGCGCTGCGCAGCGCAGCCTTGATTTGCTGCCCGTCCGGCGCAATGGTTCTGGTCTGATAGAAACGTACGCCGCCAAAGAGCGTGGCTTGAGAAAGATTCAGGGTTTTTACTACGTCATCATGGTACTGCGGATATTTGGTTTGCAGATGGGCGTAGTTGTCGGGCGAAATCATCTGCCGGGCAATCTCTGCGTGGATCGAGCCGGCGTTTGCCAGCAACTTGCGCACGTAGAGGAACATTTCGCCGTATGCCTTGGCATAGACGGGAATCAGACCCTCTTCAACCTGCCGGCGAGCCGCTTCTTCGGCGATTGAGCAGCACTGGAGCATATACTTGCGGTGCTGCTGGGCAATGGTTTTCTGCAGGAGAGTTTCCTGCGGATAGGCGGGCACGGAGGTGGAAGGTCTGTAGGTAAGCAGAGCTTTGAGTCCCTGCAGGACGAGGTCGATCACGTGGATCGGGAAACCGCAGAGATTATAGCGGGCGCACAGGCGGGAGAGAAGATCACTGCAGTAGCGTTCCGCGCTTACGTATTCAGGGCGTTTGTCCTGCGCAGTATTCTTGTAGCGCAGGTTCATCTCATAAAAGCGCTTCGCGTTTGCTGCCAGTCCGTCGGGCTCTTTCTGAGAAAGTGCGCCGCTGAGTGAACGGTAGTTGTTGATCTGATAGGGCGCGGGTGAAACCATGTCCTGCCGGATGCGGTTTTGCAGCCAGAAACGCAGGCGCGAGACGGTATCAACGGTATTGTGGAGTTCCGGAATGGGATCGTTTGTTCTCAGAAGATCCTGCCAGGCGGCGGTGTCTGTATATGGAGAGGAGCAGTAGGTTTGCATCAGTTCAAGCAAATGCTGACGACGCAGGTTGACGAGCTCCTTTTCGTTCGCATTCAGGCTGGTATATCCCAGCGAGCTGACCACATTGTGCTGCAGGAAGCGGCGGCCGGAGCTGATGACGAGAATCTCGCACATCAGTGCGCGCCAGAGGCTGTCGATATCGGTCAGCGAATAATCATCCTGCTCGACGCTCAGCAGATAGGGATACTGATGGACGCCGTTTTGCTCGTCGCGATGAAGACGCTGGAGCAGCTGGCGCTGGCGCGACGTCTTTTCGGGATCGCGTGCATGCAGGACGAAGTAATAATGAGGCATGAGGTTGATGTGCGTAACATCGCGGATAATCTGCGTAAGGACAGCAGGCGACTGCGCCGGGAAGAGGGCGCTGGCAAAATCGTCGCAGACGAGATGCAGGTTGAGCATACCGTCACGGTACATGCGGTGAATCGCATGCGCCGTATCCTGATAGATGATCGACCGCGGATCGCCGCAGCCGTCGCAGCAGCGGGCGCGGATATGTTTGGGAATATCGGTCGGAAGAGAAGAAACACTCTTTCCGTTGGGCGTAGCAAGAATGAAGAGGAAATTCTGCCAGACGTCCTCGCTGAGAATAGTATGATAATAGCGAAGCATGGATTCAAGGCGAATCAGGGAATCGCCTCCGAAGAAAACAATGACATTCGCAAATTTCGGTTTGATAGGCAAGAAAAGTCACTCTCCAGTCATATTGCAGTATACCAATGGCCAAGGCGGGCCGGATTGCTCCGGCCCACCTCAGCGTCTAAAGTGGTTTAGTTCGGGCGCTTATTGCCGCATTCCGGGCAGAACTTGCCGGGGATGTCGCGCGTGCCGCATTCCGTGCAGATCCACGTCAGCTTCACAGGGGCAGCGCCGGGCTTCTGCGCGCCGCACTCGGGGCAGAACTTACCCTTGATGCCGGTCATGCCACAGGCGCAGTTCCAGGTGTCGCTGCCCTGTCCGGCGGGCTTTTTCGCGCCGCACTCGGGGCAGAACTTGCCCTTGATGCCGGTCATGCCGCAGGCGCAGTTCCAGGTATCAGCCTTTTCTTCGGGCTTCTTCGCGCCGCACTCGGGGCAGAACTTGCCCTTGATGCCGGTGTTGCCGCAGGCGCAGTTCCAGGTATCGGCCTTTTCTTCGGGCTTCTTTGCGCCGCACTCGGGGCAGAACTTGCCCTTGATGCCGGTGTTGCCGCAGGCGCAGTTCCAGGTGTCAGCCTTCTTCTCTTCGGGCTTCTGCGCGCCGCACTCGGGGCAGAACTTGCCCTTGATGCCGGTCATGCCGCAGGCGCAGTTCCACGTGCCGGCAGCCGGCGCAGCCTTGGCGGATTCGACCGGCGCTTCGGCGGGTGCAGCCGGAGCAGAGCCGAGCTTGCTGAGCGTCTTCTTCAGGTCTTCAACGCGCTTGGAAGCGTACTTGATCACGCCGTCCAGCAGCGCGATGTACTTATCCAGCAGCGCGTGGTCGGCCTTGCTGTTGGTCTGCTTTTCGGAGACGCAGGCCTTGCGCTCGGCGGTGGTTTCGGAAAGCAGATCAGTCAGACGGGCAATCTGCTTTTCAATGGCTTCCTTGGTCAGGGCGCCGTGGAGCGCATCGTCGCTCCAAGCCTTTTCGGCAACACTCAGCTTGAACTCCAGCGCCTGACGGATGGCGTGTTTGGCCGTCAGGTCGGAAGCGACGGCGACAGACTTGGTGATCTGGCGGCACTCCTTGAGGTCCTCCTTGAAGATGGCCTGCTGGATCAGCGGCGCGACTTCGCCGGCTTCGTTGACGTAGATGGGGTTGCCTGTCATATCGAAGTTGACGAAATCGTAGGCATAGAGCTTGGCGAAGGTTTCGGCATAGGCGATGCGCGGCTCCCAAACCTTGGCGTTGCCCTCAAGCTTGTCGATCGCCTCGGCAATCTTCTCAAAGGACTCGATCTGGTACTCGACGTCGGTGAGCAGAGCCGGGGTCTGCAGCAGGATGTGCACGGCGTACTCGATCGTCAGCGTGTGATAATTCGCCTTCGCCTGATCATACAGCTCCGGATTGCCGGTAACCGTCGGATCGAACGGATTGATCTTGTACAGGTTCTCGTTGATGCCCACGATGGTGTTCATCACCGTCGGGGACTTGTCGGCGGAATGCTTGACCGGCTCAGCCGTGGCCACGAAACCGCGCAGCAGTTCCAGCATGGCGTCCGGAGAGAGCGGCGCGCCGGTAATCGGATCCCTGCGTGCGAGCAGCTCGTTCAGCTTGCGCTGGATGATCGCGTTGTGCTGCGTGATATGGGCATCGCGGAACACGCGGAAGGTGTAGGTCGGATGCATGACCGGGTTAGCGACGCTGGAATTCACAGTCAGCATGCCGCTGTCAAGCGCACGCATGGCCAGCTTGCGGGCAGCCTCGTATTCCGTCTTCTCGCTCTGGGAAACCGTGTCCGCGCCGAAGAGGTAGTACGGGGAGGGAGAGGGCAGACGGCTCCAGTTCTGGCGGTAGTCGCCCTCAGGATCGCCGTTCCACACGAGGTGAATGGCAGGTGCGTCCGGATGGTTCGGGTTGTTGAGGGTGGTGTCGTACGCTGCCTTCAGGCTTTCCATCGGACCGTAGCTGTAGAGCGGCAGGACATCCCAGGTCATGCTGCAGTAGATGTGATCCGTGAGGGAACTGGCCTTGGGCGTCATGGACACGCCCTGAACCTTGATCGGGTTTCCACCCGGATTGAGGTGGTCAAGAACGCTGGGCGCGTCGTTGGGGACGGAGAAGTAGAGGCACTTGGCAGCGTTGGTGCGGATGTTGCTGCTGTTCTGGATGATGCTGAAGAGCGGGATGGCGCTGTCCACGACGGAATTGGCCAGGTTCGTGATGTACTTTTGCTGCTTCTCGGTCTGTGCGCCGGGATCGGGATCGTAGCACTGGAGCTGAAGGATGCTTTCAAGAGACATGCTGTTGATGTTCTTGAAGCACACGTCCATCTCCGACTTCATCAGCTGAAGCGCCTTGATGCGGCCGTCGAGCTTAAACAGGAACGTCATGCCACAGCTGCCGGTATCGACATTGGGCTCAAACTCGAACGTGCTTTCGCACAGCTTGCCAAGGAAGCTGCGGCTGACAGTGCCTTCCGCGTTGGCGGCAGCGAACGTATCCTTAATGTTCTGGTGCAGGGTGGAGACGTCAAACAGGTCGCTGCTCAGGGAATCGGCGATGTTCTCCGGATTGCCAAAGTCGGCCTCCAGCTCCTCCAGCAGGTCGCACAGCGGCTCAAGTGCGTTGGCGATGTAGGAATCGATGCTCTTGCAGATCAGCTCCATCACATGGGCGTACTGCTTGGCCAGCTCATACTGGCGTACGGTGTCCAGCAGATCGCGCAGGGCGGAGAGATACGTCTGCACAGCCTTGTCGCCGCCAAGCAGCGGCGGCTTGAGGAAGTTCTGATAGGTGTTGACGCAAACCTGCTGCGCCTGGCCGATGCTGCCGTAAAGGTTGTTGCACACACTCTGGGCGCTGGCGGCGTAATTGCGGAACGCCACGCGCAGGCTGACGGAATCGTCCTTGAGGTACTGCAGCAGGCTGTAGGGACCGTACTCCGGATCGGACATGATGCTCTTGCACAGCTTGGCGAAGTTGTCCCACACGGCCTTGCGGTAGTTCTCCGCAAATTCACGCGCGACGGGTGCGACGGAATTCTGCTGCCACTGGTTAAACTTCTGGTGCGCGGGCGGATTGAGGCGGCGCATGCCTTCCACCAGCGTGTTGTTCCTCGCGCTGAAATCCTGGAAGGTCTTGGGGAAGGGAGCGGTCTTGGCGAAGTCCTGATAGAGCAGCGGGAAGGTCTTCATCGCGACCTGACCAAAGCGCTGGGTGGCCTTGCCGTCGCGCAGCAGCTTGTCGTTGGGCACGAGCTTGCCGTACTCGTTGCGCGGGGGCATGAAGGTCTCGTAAAGGAGCATGCCTTCGTAGAAGAGGATCTTCTTCTTGGGGATGCGCTTGGAATACGCGCCGACCGCACGATAACCGTAGTTGAGCGGCAGGAGCATCTTGGCGAAGCTGGTATGCTTCTGCGCATCGAGGTTGTTTTCGTAGCTGAGGAAGGAGAACTGAGAGGTGCCGCCAACCGAGGTGTCGGCTTCTTCATCCGCCATATAGTGCAGCAGGGTTTCGGCGATGGTGCGCTGCACGAGCTTGTAGGAGCCGGTGAAGGACTGACCCTGAATATTGCTGCCGCACATGAGGGTCACATGATCATACGGCTGCTCCCAGGTGACACGCTTGCCGTTGGTGTATTCCATCTCATACTGGGTATGATGACGCTCATAGTTCATCCAGAAGTCGAGTTCCTTGAGCGCGGCGTAGCTGTTGCGCTGGATGATCTCGACCATGGCCGTGGCGCCGCCTTCTTCGATGACATGCTTGATGGAGAGATCAGGCATGACGATGTAGCAGGTGAGGTTATAGGCGAGGTGCTGCAGACCGGACGTGTTCTTGATGACATAGCGGATGATCTGGCCCATATCAAGGAACGTACCGGAGCCGGTGCCGCCGCCGATGCCGGTGACGACGATGATCTGCGTGGCGCCTGCAGTGCCCTGACCGCCGGCTTCCGTGTCACACAGCTTCGTCAGGGCATCTTCGATGCTTCTGAAGACGGTGTCGGAGCTTTCATCGAGCATCAGGCGGGAAGCGGCGCGATAGGTGCCGGCGCCGGTGCCGCCCTGCGGACCGACCTTATGCAGATTGCGGTGCACCCAGCGCTTCTGGCTCGGGGTGAGCTTGTTGTGATCAGGATCGATCAGCTTGGCGCCGAGATTGACGTTTTTCGCGATGTTGACGATTTCGTTGTCATCAAGACCGTCTTTGCCGGTGATGTCGCTGTCAAAAACGAGATAGCCGGTGCGGCGCGGGATGGGGACCACCTTGCCGTCCGCGGTTACGGGCAGGTTGAAGCGCTCGGCAAAGGTTCTCTTGACCGTGCGCACGGCGTCGGCGCCGGTGCCGCCAAGGCCGATGATGAGCAGAGGCGCATTGAGTTTCTCAACACGCTCGTAGGAGACATCCAGCTGTTCGTCCTGCCGGATCTGGGAAGCGAGGTCTTTGGTTGCCATATCAATCACCTTCCTGAATGATTTTGAGTGTTGCGATACATATTTCAGGCAGAATTGCCGATTTGATCGGATTTTCTGCGCGTGAGACGGTTATGGCCGGTTCAGGCATGTCTTCTGTCTTCTCTGCTTAGCCTTGGGTGATGGCTGGTGAGGGCAGGAGACGCCAGTTTTCGCGGATGTTGTTATCGTCGTTGCCGCTCCATACCAGATGAAGGGCTGCTGCTTCAGCGCTGTGCGGATACCTTTGGAAGAGCATATCATAGGATTGCCTCATTTGTTCCATCCAGCTGTAGCTGGAGAGCGGCAGCGCATCCCAGGTTATGCAGCAGAAAATCTCATCCCGTAAAGCACAGGAGCGCGTAAGCGTCTGAATTCCGGCGAATCCGGGGAGTTGCCGGACAGAATCGAAATAATGATAGGTATCAGGCGCGTCTTTAGGGACAGAAATATAGAGAAGCTTTGTAGTACTGTACTGAATATTATAGTCGTGTGCGTTCAGGGAAAAGAGCGGATGTGTTCTGTGCGCCATGGTATTGCAAAGCGTGTTGAGGTACATCAGCTGGTTAGCATGCTGTACTTCAGGATTGTGGCTGCAGCACTGGCGGCGCATGATATCATCCGCAGACATGCTGTTGATGTCTGCAAAGCGGGCGGAAAGCTCCTGCTTGATCAGCTCAAGCACTTTGACGCTGCCATTTTGCATGAAGGGAAAGATCATACCGTCGCTTGCAGCGTGATCCGGGTCAAATTCGAATGCGCAGTCGCACACTTTGCTTAAAAATCTGCAGCTGACAGCGTGGTTGATGTTTGCGGCGTCGAATGCGTTGTGAATATCCTGCTGCAGCAAGGAACTGTCAAACAGATCGCTGCCCGGGATGTTCATGAGGCTTTGCGGATGGTTGAGGTCGGCCTCCATCGATTCAAACAGCTCACACAGCGGAACAAGCGCGCTGTCGACAAAGGTGGCGATGCGCTTGAAGAGCTGCTTCATGACAAGTGCATATTGCTTGGCCAGCTCAAACTGGCGGATGGTATCCAGCAGATTGCGCAATGCGTCAAGATACGTCTGAATTGACCTTGTTCTGCTTAGCAGCGGGGGATTGAGGAACCTCTGGTAGGTTTCGTCACAGTGTCGTTGCGCAGTATGGATCTGGCTGTAGAGCATGTCACACAGGGTGTGCGCTCTGTCAGTATGATCGCGGAAAACACGAAGGAGGTTTTCGGGATTATCCCTGAGAATCTGCACCAGGTTGAAAACACTGGATCCGGGAGAAGAGATGAAGCTGCGGCAAAGATCGATGAAGTTCATCCAAACTGTGTTGAAGTGGCGATCCACAAATGCCTGCGCGGATGGCGCGACTTGTTGAATCTGCCACGCGGCGCATGCGCTATGAGGAATCGGCCGAAGCAGTCGCAGTGCCTCCACCAGCGACGTGTTTCTCGCGTCAAAATCAAGACAGTAATGGGGGAAAGGAACGGTTCTGACAAAGTCTTGATAGAGCTGGGGAAAGTCTTCCGCCATGATCTTCTGAAAGCATCGGACAGCAAAGCCGCTTGCCTTAAACATGTCATCGAGAATGTACTTGCCGTTTTCATCGCGCGCGGGCATGAAATCCTTGAAGAGCAGCCTGCACTCGTAGTTGAGCAGTTCCTTTATCGGATACGACAGAGAGCATGACGCGATAGCGCGATAACCATGGGTATTTGTCGGAAACATCGGTCCGGGGAAAGCATGTGCCATGGCCTCAAGCGTGCTGTCGTAGGCGCGCAAAGAATCAAAACCGTTGTTGTCAGGCTTATCAGCCATAAGATGCAGCAGCGTTTTTGCAATGGTTTGCTGCGCATGCCTGTATGGGTTATTGAAGGCACAACCCTGAACATCGGTGCCGCAGATCAGGGTGACGTGATCAAACGGTTTTTTCCAGACAACCTGTATACCGTTGGTGTATTCCATCTCATACCTGGTTTGATGATGCGCGTAGTTCATCCAGAAATCGAGCTCTTTAAGCGCGGCATAGCCGTTGCGCTGGATCGTATCGAGCCTGGCCATGTTGCCGGTATTTGCCGCATGGGCAACTGTTATATCCGGCATAATGAAATAGCCGCAGAGCGTATGGGCAATGCCCGGAAAGCGTCCCATAATGTTTTGGACGATCTGAGCGATGTCAAGGAATATGCCGGAGCCTGTGCCTCCGCCCATGCCGGATACCACGATAATATGGATTGCATTGACGGGAGGGTGAGCGCCGAGTTCCGCGCTGACCAGTTTTCTCAGCGCTTGATGAAGACTGCTGAAAACGGCATTGGAATGTTCGTCAAGCATCAAACGCGCAACAGCGCGATATGAGCCGGAACCGAAATAAACCGGGGTTGTCAGGCGTAGATCGCGATGAATCCAGCGTTTCTGGCAGGGAGAAAGATGCAGGTGCATCGGATCAGCGAGCAGTCTGTTGACGTTGACGCCCTGCGAGATATCGACAAACTCATCTGCGTCAAACCCGTTAGCGCTGGTAGAATCGCTGTCAAAGACGAGATAGCGCGTATTGTACGGAAGTTGTTTGCCATCCTCCGTCGGATGAAGCTCAAATCGCTCAGAGAACGTCTTCTTGATTGTGCGCACGGCGTCTGCGCCGGCGCCGCCAAGGCCGATGACCAGAAGCGGAGAAACGACTTTTTCTACACGATCATAAAGAATCTGCTCAAAATCATCCGAATGCAATTGATGAGGCAAATTGATCACCTTTTTATACAGAATGCACGTACATTAGATATAGTAGAAATGGCGTACAGAAAAAGCGGAAGGGGGAAAATGTGGGAAGAGGGAAGCGGCATTTGCGCCGCTTCCCGGGAGAGGTATGTGGTTTAGCCGCCGAAGCCGTTGCAGTCTCCGAAGCCGTTGTCGCTGCCGAAGCCGCTGTCGCCGCCAAAGCTGCTGCCGCTGCCGAAGCCGCTGTCGCCGCCGAAGCTGCTGTCGCTGCCAAAGCCGCTGCCGCCGCCGAAGCCATTGTCGCTGCCGAAGCCGCTGCCGCCGCCGAAGCCGCTGTCTCCACCGAAGCCGGTATTCTTGCCGCTGGTAAAGGACTGCTGGGGCTGCGCGAAGGCAGCGCCGCCGTCAAACGCGGAGCCGCCGTCAAAGCCGTTGTCGCCAGAGCCAACGGAGCCAATGGAGAAATCAACGCCGTCCTGAGGGACAAATGCGTCAGGACCGAAGTCGTCCGGATCGGGAGTATGAGCATCCGCGCTGCCGAAGGTGTAGCTGATATGGACGCAGTGCTCAGGATCGGTCGTGCCGACAGCCTGAAGCGTGATTTCCTGATTCTGGTTGAGCAGAACGGACTTGCCGGCGGAGAGCACCTTCGCATCGTCGTTATCGAGCTTGACGATGAAGGAAGCCGGCTTCTTGGTCAGGGTGAGGCGGATCTTTTCGCTGTTCTTCACCGGGCTGATCTTCAGGAATGCCAGATCGGTGAACTCGAACTGAACCGCTTCGCAGGTTTCAATCGTCACCACTGCAGTCAGCGGCAGCGCCTCCTTCGGCTTGGAAATATCCTTGAAGGGGAACGGCGGCTGGGTGGTGGTGGCGAACTGCATGTTGCCGATGGTCACGCTCAGGTTGCCGTTCTTGGGCAGGGCGGGCTTGCCGCGCTGGATGAGGATGACGATCATCACGATCACGCCGATCACCGCTGCGACCAGCAGCAGCAGACGGATCATCCAGTACATGAAGAGGTTGACCACCTTGATCGTGCCGGTGAAGGTAGCGGTGGCGTTGTCACCGTCCGTAGCGATTACGGTGAAGGGAATGCTGCCCGCGCCCTTGCCGGTGAAGGTGAGCGTGCTGCCGTTGATGCGGCAGTCGAGCTTATCGCTCAGGGAAGCGGCGTCCATGGAATATACCAGACCCAGCTCGTTGTCAGCATCGGAGAAAATCTTCGTCAGATCGACAGAGGCGGTCGGGTTTTCCTTCTCAAGGAACTCGAAGAAGGAAGCGTTGAACGTCAGTTTCTTGGGGAAGAGGGAGGAAACCTCATCAAACGTCTTTGCGGTCGGAGCGACGTTATTTACGACAACGGGAATATCCGTGCTGGAAATCACCTCGTTGTTGTAGAAGTATTCGCACTTTGCAATCCAGCTGCTGGCGGTGTTGCCGGTCTGGTAGCTGTGCTCCAGCCTGCTGCCGTCTGCGCTGGGCGCCATGTTCAGCGTGGCGATGGGCATGCCGGTCTTGGCGTCGGTGAGGGTTACCACGCCGGTCACCAGACCAACGCCGAGTTGAGCGCCCGTCGTCTTGGAAACACGGGTCATGGCGAAGGTGATGGTGTCGTTCTTGGCTGCGACGCCGTTCTCGGCGCCCAGAACCGTGGTGTGATAATCGCAGTCATTGACGTCCGCCCAGCCGGAATTGATCTGGATGGAGAAGTGGATGTCGCACACGCCGTTATCGCCGTCGTCGGCGGTGATGGTGCCCTGCTGCAGGCCGTAGGCATAATGGCCGGTGGCGGGATCCTGCTTGGTGCGCACTTCCATCTTGGTTCCGTTGATGGCGATGGTGGTCAGGCCGTCGCCGCTGGTGTAGCTGAGGTTGCCGAAGGTCAGCGTATCCTGGTCGATGTCCTCGACATAATCCATCAGATCGATGGTCAGCGTCTGCGGGCTGTAGGTGGACGGATCGTCCTGATACTCAACATTGAGCGTGCTCTGAATGCGCGCGGTTTCCGCCGGGGCATTGTTGGTGAGGGTGACGGGAATGCGGTTTTCGCGATACAGACCGGCGCCGCTGGCGATGATCTGGCAGTAGTAGCTGCCGGACAGAAGATCAAATCCGGACAGATCCAGAGAGGCCTTCATCATCTGGTTGGAGGCGTCGTAGACCATGTTGCCCTGAGCGCCGCTGATGGGCTGCTGGTTGGCATTGAGCAGCTGGTAGGTGAACTTGATCTTGTCTTCTTCGCTCAGATTGTCCTGACAGGGAACATACAGATTGGTATCCAGAGACTTGCTGTTGGTCTCGTTATCAAAGAAGTAGCTGACCATATCCAGCGTACCGCTCTTGCTGAGGGATGCGCCGTTGAGGGAAGAGGTCAGGGTGATGTTGTAATTATACAGAAGGCTGAAGGAAATATCCGAGGGCTGGATGTTTTCCTTGTTGGTGCGGAAGTAAAGCTTCCAGATCCCGAGCGGGGAATCCACACGCAGCTTGTAGAGCACAAAGGCCTTGGGAATGTCGATGCGGATGATGTCGCCGTTGTTGGCGCGGCGGGTCTTTCCGGTGCTGTCCTTGAGGTAGATGGAATCGGAATCGACATACTTGAGCGGGATGTAGATATTGGCTTCCTGCACGGAACTGTTGAGCAGGGGGATGTCGACGACGTATTCGTTTTCCACGTCGGTCTTGTTAATGGTGAGCAGACGCTGCGTACTGCCGATCTTGTCGGCAAACATGTCGCCGAAGAAGAACGGAAGCTGATCGGTATCCTTGGCGCTGATGGCGTTGCTCTTGGCACCGGTGATGTCCGCGATGTGGCCAAGCAGAGAGATGTAGCTGTCGTGCTCCTTGCCGGCTTCATACAGCGGAAGGGTATAGATCGGGATGCCAGCGTCCTGGCTGCGCAGGGCTACGTCCTCGGCAAGGGCGGTGGCGTCGTCCGCGTCATACTTCTTGAAGGCGCTCAGAAGGTTTTCGTTGAGCGTGGACAGCGGTTCGCCGCTGTAGTCATACAGATTATCAAACACCGGGTTGCCCGTGATGTCCGACATTTTCTTGACGTTCTTGATCGTCTTGTTGGGCACGAGCGCGTAGTTCTTATTTGCGTCGTTCCAGAAATACACGTCCTTCTCGACGAGCGATCCGCTGACAATCAGGCTGTTCTCACCGTCGGAGAGCAGGATGATCATCGGGCTGTTCTGGGAGCCTTCTCTCCTGGCTTCTTCAAGCAGGTTATAGGCGTAGGCAAGCGGCTCGCCAAAGTCCGTGCCGCCGGTTGTGGAGACACTGTGGTTGCCGCGGTTCATGCTCTGGTTGATCATCGTGGAATAGTGCGCGATTTCACGGCGCAGATTATCCGCGGACGTGAAATTGCTCATCTCCACAAAGGTGCCTTTGTAGACAACCTTTTTGTTGAACGGGACAAACGCAACGCGGGAACCGTTCATATCGCACATGGCGGTGATCATTTCAGCGGCGATAATGCGGTTATCGGCGCTGTCGTTCTTGTCCATGGAGTTGCTGTGGTCCATGACGATAACGATATCGACAGACTGCCCCTTGCTGTCCTTGAGGCCATCGTCTGCCCATGCGCTCATGGGCAGCAGCATGGCGAGCATAACCGCAAAGGCCAGGAGGATGCGCATGATTTTCATTCTGTAACAACCGTCCTTTCAAGCAAATCAATGCTGTGAGTCTTTCTGCAGAACGCTTATACTGTCTCGACAATTTCACGCTGACGAGTCTTGCGCAAGCAGAAAATGCAAAAAAACTACAATATAATGACAGTATACTACAACGACCGGGATATTTCAACCATTTGTCAATTCTGTGATGGAAATGTGCATCCATTGTGAACATAAAAAGACGCTCCGCAGACGATGAATTCTGCGGAGCGTGTGTGTCGTGGATCAGGTTCAGGCGAGTTTAACGGGCAGTTTTCCCTGCGGCGCAGTCTTGCCGCGCAGCACATCGATCGCTGCGGCGACAGCCTCCAGCGTCAGGGAATAGCAGCACACAACTGCACAGCCTTCGGGAAGGAGATGGGCGTTGTACGGCGCGCCGAGAAGGACGATGGCGACGTTTTTGCCCTTTGCCAGCGCTTCTTTTGCAGCGATCAGCTCGATGCTGTCCTCCTTGACGGCCTGCATGCCGATAACCAGCGTGTCGTATTCGCCGGCTTCATCCAGTTTGTCAAGATAAGCAAATGAATCGCCGGTGTGCATGTTGGCCATCTGACCGAACGTCAGCTTCCGCGGGTCGGCATGGGTCAGACCGAAAGCGAGTTCCTTGACGGGGGCGCTGGCGTAGAGCGCTTTGCCGGTCATGCCGCCGGGGGCGAGGCAGGTAACCGCCTTTGCGCAGACGGCCTGATTGATGACGGCGTGGTTTTCGGCGTCGATGACGGCGTCTTCATACGGTCCGCCGAATTTCTCTTTGGCCTTGAGCACGTATGCAACCGCTTCGTCGATGCATGCCATGGGCAGCTCGCCGCTGAGCGCAGCTTCATAAAGGCGGTCAAGGCATTCCTTCTGAACCGCCTGCACGCCGCTGCCGCCGGTTCCGATGCATAGCAGATTCGCGCCGGCGCGGATGGCCATCACGCAGCCGTTGGCTACACCGTAGTGATCCTTGATAGCGAGCATCTGCATGCCGTCGGTGACGACCACGCCGTTAAACTTCAGCTCATCGCGCAGAATGCCTTTGAGGATCGCCGGGGACATCGTCGCCGGAACGTTTTCCTTTTCGATCTGCGGGAAGAGAATGTGCGTGGTCATGATGGAATCGACAGCACCCTGCGGGAAGATCTTCGCATACGGGTAGAGCTCGTTTTCGCGCAGCTCTTCAAGGCTCTTGTCGACGGTCGGCAGGAAATAGTGGGAGTCAAGCGTCGTATCGCCGTGACCCGGGAAGTGCTTCAGGCACGCCATGACGCCGGCTGCCTGCATGCCGCGGGCCATCGCAGCGCCGTGTCTGGCGACGGTCTCGGGATCATCGCCGAAGGAGCGTACGCCGATGACGACGTTGCCGATGTTGCTGTTGACGTCGACGACCGGGGCGAAGTTGAGGTTAAAGCCCGCCGCGCGCAGCTCCTTGCCCATTGCATGACCGACGGCCTCGGTGAGCGCTTCGTCATCCGCGGCGCTGAGCGTCAGGTGAGAAGGGAACCATGTGAAATCCTGACTGAAGCGGAAAACGCGGCCGCCCTCATGGTCGATGCTGATGAAGGGCTCGATGCCGGCGCAGGTGTCAAGCATCAGCGCACGAAGCTGGGCGTTGAGCTTTTTTGATCCGGCAAAGTCGGTGACGTTGTTGCCAAAGTGAATGACGTTGCCGATGCAGTATTCGCGCATGAACGCCTCGGTTTCGGGCGTGATTTCATTGCTGTCCAGGCTGTAGAGCACCAGCTGACCGATTTTCTGGCGAAGGGTAAGCTCCATAGGGATATGCACTCCTTTTTGCAGAAAACGTAGGGGCGGATATTATCCGCCCGCATACGTGATGAATTTCGAATTACAGGGTATCGGGATCAACGCCGAGGCGCTTGAGGGTTTCCACGACGTAGCTCTCGCGGTATTCCTCGTCCTTGCTGCGGCCCAGATAGCTCTTGAAGAACTCTTCACAGGCCTGCTCGTAGGGGATCTTCGCCAGCTCGGCGATGACGCGGGTGGAACGGTCGATGAGCTTCTTGTTGGTGGGCAGCACCTGGATCATCCAGTTGCTCCACACGCGGCCCATCTTCGCCATTGTCGCGGTGGACAGGAGGTTGAAGGCAAGCTTGACCATCAGGTGCGGGAGGATCTCCATGATCGTGTGCGGGAGCTCGACCGGGATGCACAGTTCGTTTTCGTCGATCTTCTCCGCCGGGATGTCGCCCATGCGCAGCACGAGACCGCCGTCAAACTTGGGCAGGTTGGCCTTGTACCATTCAACGCAGCCGTTGTGCGCGCTGCGTCCGTCGATATCGACCAGAACGAGCTTCGCCGGATGCTGAGAGTAGCGGGTGGCGTCGTCGCTGTTGCCCAGATCGTAGTAGGACAGCTGATCGCTGCCGACGACCGGCGGATTGTCGATGATGGACTGCGCGGCGTTCATTTCCTTGTAGAGCTCAACCGACCAGTCAAGGCCCTTGAGCGGACGGCGGATGATGTGCTGCCAGGCGATGGACGCCGGGTAGAGCGGATCCTTCGCATACGCCCAAGAAAGCGGGCTGGTAGTATCGTCCGTGCGGCGGAAGGGCGGGAGGGTGAAGGTCGGCTGGCGCTCGGTGGTGTCGGTAAGGATGTCCTGCAGGTAGTCGTGGGTGACATAGGTGATCAGGCCCTTGGCGGTGTAGGTTTCCGCCTCAAACTCGACGGCCTTGGCCATGCCTTCAAGCGCTGCGCCGCGCTGCATCTGCTCAACACAGTTCTTGAACTGCGCGGCATACTCGGCCGGCTCAAGCGCGCCCACGCCGATGGCGGCGAGCTCTTCGATGGTGCAGTTGTCCTTGAGCCATGCCCAGGCAGCCAGCTCAAGCGCGACGCCGGCAACCAGCAGCTCAACGGTCGTTACCTGCATGCGGGTGGAGCCGGCGACGGCCATGTTGCCCACGAACAGCGGCAGGAAGGTGATGTTGTCATAGGAGAAGACGCGGCGCGCACGCTCCAGATGCTCGCAGAGGATCTCCTTGGGATTGCAGTAGAGGTAGTAGGTGGCGATGCCCATGTCCGCGCCCTTGCAGGCGGAACCGATGGTGGAGGAGGACAGGGAGCATTCGGCCAGAACGATCAGCACATCGCCCGGGGTTGCGCCGGAATCGACGGTCTGCTGCGCGCCGAAGGTCTGGTAGTCCTCGAAGTTTTCGACGGAACGCACGCACGCGCGGTCGCCGCCGGTCATGAAGCTGTTGGAGCACTCGGCGATCTCAACCCACTCCTTCGCGCGAAGGGGGAGCTTGTTCACCAGATCGTTCCAGAAAAGACGCCAGGTGGAATCCAGCTGAAGCGCCATGCGTCCGGACGCGCCGACGGAGGAGAAGTGGAAGCGGCGGCGCTGATCGATGCAGCGGCGGATATCCGCGACAAGCGCCTTGAAGGCGTCGCTTTCAAAGCATTTGGCGGATACTTCCGGAATATACCGATCGGCATCAAGGATCATCTTCACGCCGTCAGCGGTATTCTTCTTGATTCTGCCGGAAAGGCCGCGGGTGAGGGGGTTAGACTGCTCGGTGGGGATGGCGCCAAGGTGGAACTGCTTCTCGTTGTCGATAAAGTCTCTTGCTGCCTGCTTGTAATCCTGCATAGCAAACCCTTCTTTCTTGATACTTTATGTGCAGAGGAATGAAAACAAAATGACAAACTCTACCTATATTGTATTTGACAATGCACAATTTTGCAAGTAGAATAATGGCATGAATATGCAAAAAATCCTGGATGCCCTCCTTGAAGAAGGGCTCCGCGATGGCTGTTACCCCGGTGCGGCGGCTGCTTGTGGCTGCAGGGATCAGGTTTTCGCCATTTCCTGTGTGGGAAAAATTTCGGAAAACGGCCCTGACGTCAACGCTGCCACGCGCTATGACATGGCCTCCCTTTCCAAGGTGCTCGGTCCCACGATGCTGGCCCTGCGCGCGCTTGAGGAAGGGAAGCTGACCCTTTGGGACAGGCTGGAGCGTTTTTTCCCGAACTGTCCGGAGGATAAAAAGGCGATAACGATCAAGCAGCTGATGACGCATACCGCGGGCTTTGCGCCTGCCTTCTGGCTCAGCGAGGAGGCGGCGACGCCGGAGGAGGCGCTTGATGCGCTGCTTGCCCATCCGCTTGCCACGCCCGTTGGCGCCGAGGTGCATTACAGCTGCATGGGCTATATCACCCTTGGCAAGGTGCTGGAAACCGTATACGCTCAGCCGCTTGACGTGCTGGCGCGTGAGCGTGTGTTTGAGCCGCTTGGCATGCTCAATACCTGCTACTGCCCGACGGGGGACAATATTGCCGCGACCGAGGTGGATAAGGAAACCGGCATCGCGTGGCAGGGCATTGTTCACGATGAAAATGCACGCTTCCTCCGCGGCGTATCCGCGAATGCCGGCGTGTTTTCTGATATCCACGACATGATCCGTTTTGCGCAGATGCTGGCCGGGGAGGGCAAAGCGTATCTTTCAGGCGCGACGCTTTCCAAGGCGATCCAGTGCCACGCGCAGAGCGCCGATGCAAGGCGCGGTCTTGGCTTCCACCTGGCGGGAACGCCGGAAAACTACATGGGCGATCTGGTTCCGGAGTGCGCGTTTGGACATACCGGGTTCACCGGAACGTCGCTGATGGTTGATCCGACCACGGGTCTGTTTGTTATTCTGCTTTCCAACCGTGTTCATCCCACGCGGGAGAATGCGAACCTGTTCAGATTCAGAAGAAGAATGCATAATGTGTTGTATGCGGCGGGTGTAAAATGCATAAAGGTCGGATGACTTTGATCAATAAATGTTAAATAATTCATTAACTTTGCTGAAAAGGCTTGACAGGATGCCTAATTATGTTAAGATGAATTGTACAAGATATTCAAGTGACAACTTTGGGCCCGTGCAAACAAAATGTATGGAATGTGTGTTTGCACACATTTTCCGGCAAAACAGTAAGGAGGCGGAGCAATGAGCCAGATTGCAAAAAAAGACATCAAACCAAAGAAAAAGAGTAAGCTGACGCTGGATGACATTCAGCTTTTCCTGCTTTCTCTTCCTACGACGATCTGGTTTATCATGTTCTGCTATGTGCCGATGTTTGGTATCCTGATCGCGTTCAAGAAGTATAAGGTTGCACCGGGCAAGGGCTTCCTGTGGTCCTTGGTTTACAATAGTAAGTGGTGCGGACTGGATAACTTCAAGTTCCTCTTTAAGTCAAACGCGAAGACGACGATCGCGATGTTCCGCAATACGGTCGGTTACAACATCGTCTTCATCGTCCTTGGAATTGTCATTCCGGTGGCGCTGGCGATTATCATTTCCCATCTCTATTCAAAGAAATTGGCGAAGTTCTGCCAGACGCTGATCTTCCTGCCGCACTTCTTGTCTTGGGTTATCGTTGGCTACTTCGTGTATGCGTTCCTCGCCACGAAGGAAGGTCTGGTCAACAACGTTCTGCTGTCCATGGGCTTTGACCCCGTCAAGTGGTATCAGAAAGAAGGTATGCCATACTGGCCATACTTCATTGTTTTCCTCAACGTATGGAAGAATGTGGGCTATAACATGATCGTCTACATGGCTTCCATCAACGGCATTGACGGATCGCTTTACGAGGCTGCGGTTATCGACGGTGCGACCAAGCATCAGCAGACCAAGTATATCACCATTCCGCTGCTCAAGCCGGTCATCATCATCATGTTCATCATGGCGGTTGGTCGAATCTTCAACTCCGACTTTGGTCTGTTCTATCGCACGACCCGCAACTCGGCGGCGCTGTATAATTCCTTCGTTACGCTGGACGTTTACGTCTACAACTCTTTGTTCAACTCGACGATCCCGACCTACGGTTACGCATCTGCCGCCGGCTTTATGCAGTCCGTGTTCGGCTGCGTGACGCTGGTGACGGCCAACGCGATCGTCAGCAAGTTCGACAAAGAGAGCGCATTCTTCTAAGAAGGGAGGAAATACGATGGCTATCTTCAAGAAAAAGGAAGCGGACGCTTACAATGAGCTGGATGCCAAGAAAAACGTATCGAACGTTTCTGACGGAATGATTCGTTTTAACCGTGTTTCCCCGCTTGCCAACGCAATGTATTCCGCACTGTTCATCTTCATCGCGGCAATCTGCGTGCTTCCGGTGCTCTTCGTTATCATCATTTCCTTCACGGCGGAAAAATCCATTGGTCTCTACGGTTACAGCTTCTTCCCGAAGCAGTTCTCCGTTGCGTCTTACCAGTATGTGTGGAACATGCGTGAGCTGGTCGGTCGTTCGATTCTGAATTCTATCGGCATCACGGTGGTGGGCACTTGCCTTGGCGTCATTTTGACGGCGACCATGGGCTACGCGCTCTCCAGAAAGAGCTACAAGTTCCGCAACTTCTTCACGTGGTTCATCTTCATCCCGATGCTTTTCCGCGGCGGTACGCTCGCGTCCTACGTGGTCAATACGCAGGTCATGCACCTGAAGGATACCTACTGGGCTCTGATCCTGCCGATCTGCTGCACGACGTTCAACATCATCATCATGCGTACGTTCTTTACGACGACCGTGCCGGATGAAATGATTGAATCGGGCAAGATCGACGGCGCCAGCCAGCTGCGCATCTTTGTTCAGCTCGTGCTTCCGATCTGTCTGCCGGCGATTGCGACCATCGCGCTGTTCCTGACGTTTGCGTACTGGAACGAGTGGTACAACGCCAGCATCTATCTCTCTACCAGCCGCTCGGATCTCTTCCCGCTGCAGTTCGTTCTGGTTTCCATCGAACAGAAGATTCAATTCCTGATCAACAACGCCAACTACGTCGGCGCGGATGCGCAGGATCTGCCCAGCGAGACCATGCGAATGGCGATCGTCGTTATCGCGGTTGTGCCGATCATGTTCTCTTATCCCTTCTTCCAGAAGTACTACATCTCCGGCCTGACGGTCGGCGCTGTCAAGGGCTGATGGACAAACGCTTTACCTTGGCTTAAACGGCAACAGGGACGAAAATACCTGACCGTTTGCAAAAATAAACTAGGAGGTACCCCTTATGAAGAAACTGCTCGCTATCGTGCTGGCTCTCGTTATGCTCATGGCCATGGGCATCGCGTCTGCCGAAGAACCTGTGAAGCTGACCTGGTGGCTCTTTACGTCCGGTGACGGCCCCGTGGATTGGCAGGAAGTTGAAGACAAGCTCAACGAGATCTCCATCGAGAAGATCGGCGTTGAAATCGACTACGAATACAAGAACTTTGACCAGATCAACCTGGCCGTTCAGTCCGGCGAGTACTTTGACCTTGCCTTCACCTGCGGCTGGTACAATGACTATGCCACCAACCTGGCCAACGGCATGTTCCTGGACATCGCTCCGTACATGGATCTGCTGGCTGATGCCAAGGCGCTGACCCCGGATAACCTCTGGGCCGGCGTTACTCAGGGCGACGCGATCTACGGCTTCCCGCACGTTAAGGACTACGGCATCGAGGTTTTCTGGATTCTCGACTCCGCGTTCTTCCGTGACGAGCTGGGCATGGATCTCAAGTCCTACGAAGCGCAGCACATCGGCTTCGCTGAGATGGGCGAATACATGGCCAAGTACGTTGAGCTCCACCCGGGCGAGGTCCCGCTGAAGATCTCCAAGGCCGGCACCACTTCCTGGACCAACGGCATCGCCGACTGGATCACCTTTGAATACTGGCTCGGCCTCGACTGGGATCTGAAGGGCACCGAGGATGAACTGAAGGTTAAGTCCGCTCTGGATATCCCGAAGTTTGTTAAGTACGTCGAGACCCTGCATGACTGGTACGAGAAGGGCTACATCAACGCTGACGCCGCCGTTACCGAGTCCATGCCGCGCTCCATCGCTGGTATCGTCCAGTCCGGTCAGGGCTGGTTCGGCGCTGAGACCGTTTGGGCCAACGCTTGCCAGAACGAAATCTTCATCTCTCGCTTCGACGGTCCGTATCTGACCACCGACGGTCTGATCGGTTCCATCACCGCCGTTTCTTCCTACACCAACTATCCGGAAGAGGCCATCAAGGCCATCAACCTGATGAACTCCGATCCGGAGTACCGCACCATCGCTCGTTACGGCATCGAAGGCAAGCACTACGAAGTCGTTGCTGATGGCGTCGTGCAGCGCACCGATCTGGGCAACACCAACATGAGCCTGAGCGCTTATGGTCAGGGTTCCTACGCTCTGGGCCCGGTCGAAGCTTCCGCTTTTGAGGCTGTTCCGGCCAACCCGAATCAGTGGACCGAGCTCGTTGAGCGCTACTCCGCTGAAGCGATCACCTCTTCCGCTCTGGGCTTCCTGCCGAACATCGAGCCGGTTGCTGACCAGTGCCTCGCGATGAAGAACATCTGGGAGCAGTACATCTACGAACTGCAGACCGGTACTTCTGATCCGGCCGAAGTCCTCCCGCAGCTGCGCGAAGAGCTCGAAGCCGTTGGCCTGAACGAGGTCATCGCTGAGATCCAGGCTCAGCTCGACGCTTTCATGGCCGCGAAGTAATTTGAGACCATAAAGCAATCTGCAAACGGAATAAACCCTTTGGGGCTGCTGCTGAAAGGCAGCAGCCCTTTTCTGAATCTCGCTTTGACAATGAACGGTAGAGCGTCGCAAGCGAAAAACGTATATAATGGGGGAGCTATATGGAGTATGTATTGGGGATGGACAGCGGCGGAACCAAGTATCTGGTGCGCGCGGCGGATCTCGATGGAAACCTGCTTGGCATGGATGAGGGGCAGGCGGCCAATCATTACATGCAGTCGCTCGATGAGGTAAAGCGCCTGATCGATGAAAGCATCGACAGATGCCTTGCCCAGTTTGGCGGAAAAAGAGAAGATTGTGTCTACATGCTCAGCGGCTCTACCGGGTGCGACAGCGAGGAGGATCAGCAGCTGCTGCATGATCTATACACAGGGCTTTGCGGTTTTGCCTGTCCGGTATACTGCGTAAACGATGCAGAACTGGCGCACTATACCGCAACTGGCGGCGTAGGATTGCTGCTCGTAGCGGGAACGGGAAGCATTGCCTTTGGCAGAAATGCATCCGGAGAAACCCGGCGCGTGGGCGGCTGGCCATTGAGCGTGATGGGCGAAGAGGGATCCGGACGATTTGTGGATGCGTGGGCGATGCATGAGTACACGCGTTTTCTGGATGGTGTGCGCCCCAAAACGCCCATGATGGAGGCGATCCGAAGCGTGACGGGGGTTTCTACAGCGAAGGAAATGATGGAGTTCGGCATGGCGATGTTTGGACCGCCGCATCCAACGCCGAGGCTTGGAGCGCTGGTGAATGCATCCGCCGAACAGGGCGATGCGTGTGCGTGCGCCATTCTTAAGCGCGCTGCACAGGGGAATTTCGATCTGCTGCAGGAACTTGCGGGCGCGCTGAGCTATGATCCGCAGGATGCGTTTTCCATCGGTTTGTGGGGAAGCACGATTCTCAAGGGAACGTATCAGCGCAGGCTGCTTACGGATTTGCTGAGCGAGGCATTTCCGAATGCATCTATTGTGATTGCGCCGATTGATGCGGCGCAGGGTGCGGTGCGCTGGGCGATTGAACGTTATCGCGCAGGTGAATGAGAAAAGAGGAACAGGGTATGATTCGTTATCGTTTGTCACAGTCAAGCGACATGGAAGGGTTGATCGATCATATCAACATGATCTTTTCCATGCTTCGCACGCCCCATAATTTTGAGGAAATGCTTCCAAAGGTTTATGGCAAAGAGCATCGCATCGACGATATGCATGTGATCGCTGAGGAGGAGGACGGACGCATTGGGGGATGCCTCGGCATGTACGTGTTCCCGCTGCGCGTTTGCGATACTGTGCTGCGCGTAGGATATCTGGGTTCTATGGCGGTGCATCCCCGTGTGCGCGGTCAGGGGACGATGGGCACGCTGATGCGCAAGCAGATTGAGCGCGGGTATGAACTCGGGCTTGATCTGATGGTGCTGGGCGGCCAGCGTCAACGCTATCAGCGCAGCGGTTTTGAAACCGGCGGTGCGGGATATGTCTATTCCATCAGCCGCGCGAACGTACGCCATGCGCTGGCGGATACGGATGCCGGGGATATTTCCTTCCGCACGATGGCGCAGGAGGATGTTCCGGCGATGCTTTGCCTGTACGACAGGCAGGTTGTTGCCGGTGCGCGGAGAGAGGATAACTTCATCGCAACCCTGAAGAGCTATCGACGCGACGCGTGGATGATTCTCCGCGCGGATAAGCCGGTCGGCTATATCAGTGCGACGGCGGATGGGCAGACCATCGGCGAGATTGTCCTTGAAGAAGCAGCGCTGATTCTGCCGGCGATTAAGGCGTGGGTGGAGCAAAGACAGGTTAAGAATCTTCATCTATCTGCCGCGCCGTATGACAGCGTACTGGGCGGATTGCTTGCGCCGATCTGCGAGAGCTTTTCCCTCAATCCGAGCATCATGCTCCGCGTGCTCAAGCCGGAAACCGTTCTTCCGGCATACATGAAGCTGCAAAACACGATGCATCCGCTTTCTGATGGACGCGTTGTTCTGGGCTGGGAGGGAAACGGCGCGTATGAATTCCGCGTCAGCGGCGGGGAAATCACCGTCAGGAAGACGGAAGAAGCGCCGCACGATACGCTGTCGCAGATCGATTTCCACCAGCTGATCTTTGGCTACAACCGCTTTGCAGCGCCGAAGATTCAAGCTGAAATCCCGGAAAACTGGTTCCCGCTGCCGGTGTATATTCCAGAACCCGACAGCTTCTGACACAAAAAACGGAAGCAGACCATTGGTCTGCTTCCGTTTTTTCGTCATTTCTGGATCAGCCCATGCCGCAGCCGGCTCGCGGTGGGCGGCGATCAGGCGAAACATAGCGCGCACGGTATTCAGCGTTGATTTCCCGCAATTCGCGCTTGCCGTCGATGTAGTCCTGATACATTTCAGCGATGCCGGCATTGGCGCCGTCGCAGGCGGATTCCATATAGCCGAGGGATTCGGAAACAATCGCTTCGCGCTGCTCGCGGGTCGTGTCTTTGATGAGAATACTGTTCATGAGGATGCTCCTTCGCTGTGTGCGTTGTTGTCTATTATACCGCCGGACGCGAAGGCATGCAAGTATTTACCTCATGTGAAAGACTGCTGCAAGATCCAGATCGCTTTCAGGAAGATTGCCGGAGTAAGAAAGGATAGCGCCCGTTTGTGCGTCCAGGGTAACCACAAGGGGTTCTTCATCCGGCAGGATGTCGGTGATTTCCTGCGCATAGCAGTATACCTGATAAGCAGCTCGTGCGCTGCCGGAAGCGCGTTCGGAATACAGCGCGCAGTAGTAAGCGCTGAATACCCCCGGCGCATTGCTTTCGATGGGCACGCGCACGGTGGCGATGGCGGCCTCTGCGGTGAGTTCACCGCCTTTCGCAGCGCGGATTGTCGCGCCCTGATAACGGCGGGAGAATTCCGCCTGAACATCCTGCGGCCATGTGATCAGGAGTTTGCCATGCTGATCAAACCATGCGCCAATTTCGGGGGAGTCGTTATTGATACGCGTGGGAACGGTGGCCAGCTTGGGCGAGGAATACTGAATAACGCTGCCGGTTTCACCGGAAAGAATCACCGTGAAGCTGCAGCCGTTGTCGTAGATGCTTTCAAGGGAAACGGCATATTGATCTCTTTGATCGTTATATGTGGTTGTGACGGTGTATTCTTCGAACGTGAAGATTGTGGTGTCGCATTGCGTTTCAAAGCACTCGCGTGCGATGCGCACCGCTTCGCTGTGGGCAAGATCGGGGGAAGCGCTGGTCAGCTGCTCATGCTCGGGCTGAGCTGTCGGCTCGACGCCCTGTCCGGCATGGGTGGTATTGCTGCTGAGCTGTGATGCCGGCTGCGGCGAGACGGTCACAGGATTGTTGTTTAAAACGATTGTCGTCAGGTTTTCCTTTGAGCGGATGACGTAAAGGGTCAGCGGCAGGGCGATCATGATCATGAAAGACAGGGTAAAGACGAGATCTGCCCGGATCATCCGGCGTTTTTTTCTGGATGGGGCAGCTTTTCTGCCGGTCTTGACTGCACGCATGACGGCGTGCATATCATGGGCGTTAAAGCGCACGGTATACAGGCTTTCCTCGATGGACTGACGGATGCGCAGACTGTCATCATTCGGCGTAAGGAAGCTGTTCTTCCCGGTTTTCTGTCCATGCGGGAGGGAGGACGAAAGACGTCGGTTCATGAAAATCAGCTCCTTTCCAATTCATGTCTGAGTTTCTGCTGGGCCTGCTGCAGCCTGCGGCTTGCGGTTGCGGAGGAGATGCCCAGAATATGTGCGCAGGTGCGTAGGTTGAAATCCTGATAATAATGCAGCAGCACAAGCTCTTTGAGGTTGGGCGGCAGCGCGCAGACGGCCTGCATCAGCGCCAGATTATCCTCGTGGTCGGGCAGCGCGGAGAGGGGCAATTCATCGATGGAACGGCGGCGATCAAAACGGCGCAGCCAGGAAGAACGCAGCAGATCCTTGCAGGTGTTGATGGCGATGCGCATGATCCAGGCTTTCTCGTTGCGCACGTCGCCTGCAAGCAGCGCGTCGATATGTGAAAACGCTTTGATGAATGTATCCTGCGCGGCATCTTCGGCGGCACCCAGTTCACGCAGATACATACAGCACAAGCGCTTGACGCTGTCGCCATAGGTCTGCATGAGCCGGATCAGCGCCTGCTCACGTTCCTCTTGTGTATAGGATGGCATAAAGGCCGTTCACCTCCCTGATTGCAAGACGAAAGAAACCGGGGAATGATTTCACAAAAAAGGATAAACCGGTAATTTTCCGTAAGATGCGGATCATGACAGCGGAAAAAGGGGCGAATGTATATCAGGTGGGCGGATTTGCATTGACCTTACCGGCTTTTTCACAATTGCGCCCTTGCTTTCGCGCGGGTCTGCGGGTACAATAGTCGTGACAAAGATTGAAAGAATCCTCCCGGAGGTTAATATGGGCAAGGTTATCGGTATTGATCTGGGCACGACCAACAGCTGTGTCGCTGTGATTGAAAACGGCGAGCCGGTTATCATCCCCAATTCGGAGGGCGGGCGTACGACGCCTTCCGTGGTGGGCTTCACAAAGAATGGCGAGCGTGTTGTCGGCGAGGCGGCGCGCAGGCAGCAGGCGGTTAATGCTGGCCGTACGATCCTTTCCATCAAGCGTGAAATGGGTAACGATACCCGCGCGAAAATCGATGGCAAGGCGTATGCGCCGCAGGAAATCTCCGCGATGATCCTGCAGAAGCTTCGCCGCGACGCCGAAGCCTACCTCGGCGAAACGGTTTCGCAGGCGGTCATCACCGTTCCGGCGTATTTCAGCGATGCACAGCGTCAGGCAACGAAGGACGCGGGACGCATCGCGGGCCTTGACGTGCTTCGTATCATCAACGAGCCGACGGCGGCAGCGTTCGCGTATGGCCTTGACCACGGACAGAGTCAGAAGATTCTCGTGTACGATCTTGGCGGCGGCACGTTTGATGTGTCGCTCATTGAGATTGACGACACGGTGATCGAGGTGGTTGCCACCAGCGGTGATAACCATCTTGGCGGAGACGATTTTGACGAACGGCTGACGGGGCATTTGGTTGCGGAGTTCAGAAAAACGGAGAAAGTTGACCTGACGCGCGATCCTGCGGCGATGCTACGCGTAAGGGAGGCGGCGGAAAAGGCCAAGCGCGAGCTTTCCTCTCAGATGAGCGCGCAGGTGATGCTGCCCTTCCTCACGCAGGACAAGGACGGTCCGCACCACATGGATATCACCTTGACGCGCGCCCAGTTTGAGGGAATGACGCGCGACCTTGTGGAGCGTACGGCCGGTCCGGTCAATCAGGTGATGACCGACTCCGGCATGAGCATGAATGAGCTCAATCAGGTGATTCTGGTTGGCGGCAGCACGCGCATGCCCGCCGTGCAGGAGATGGTCAGGCGGCTGACCGGGAAGACGCCCAGCAGGGCGATGAACCCGGATGAATGCGTTGCGCTCGGCGCGGCGCTGATGGCCGGCAAGCTTTCCGCCGGCAGCCCGGGCAGCAGCATGGTGCTCTCCTCCAAGGCGCAGGACATCCTGCTTCTGGATGTGACGCCGCTTTCGCTGTCCATTGAAACCGTCGGCGGCGTGGCGACGAAGCTCATCGACCGCAATACGACGATTCCGGCGCGTGTCAGCCAGATTTTTACGACCGCAGCGCCGTTCCAGACGGCCGTGGACATCAAAGTGCTGCAGGGAGAACGCCATTTTGCGCGCGATAATAAGCTGCTGGGCAATTTCCGCCTGAAGGGCATCCGCCGTGCGATGGCCGGCGTTCCGCAGATTGAGGTGACGTTCACAATCGACCACAACGGCATTGTGAAGGTATCGGCGAAGGATCTTGGCACGGGCAATCAGCAGGAGATTACGATTTCTTCCACAAGCAACATGAGCGAGGAGGAAATCCGCCGGGCAACGGAAGACGCAAAACGTTACGAGGCGCAGGACAGAATGCGCAGGTCGGCCATGGAAACCCGCAACGAGGGCGAATGGCTGATCTTCGCGGCGGAGAAGGCGCTTGGCGAGCACAAGGAACTGGATAAGGACAAAAAGAAGCAGATCAAGGACGATATCGCCGCGCTCAAGAAGATGGTGCACAAGACGAAACCCGAAGAGATTGAAGAGCTGCAGGCCAGAGAAATCCGCCGTCTGATCGATCAGCTCAAGGTGAGCGCGGCAGAGATTCTGCCCAAGGACCAAAAGGACGGACAGATCTGAGCGCTGAATCATTCAAGTCATGGCCGTGTCAGAAACAGCCTGACCGACATTTCCATAATAAGAAAACGCCGCTCCCTTCAGGGAGCGGCGAATTTCGCTTAAAAAGTTACCAGCTGTACATGCCGGAGATGATGTACGGCAGGATGGCCGTCAGCAGCAGAGCGGCGCAGGCGACGCCGGCGATGATGCGATAGAGATTCTTCTTCTTCGCGGCCTTCGCGGCGCGGGCTTCCTTGGAAGACATGGGCGATTCCCTCCATTTCGAATATGCTTCGATCATTATAGCATAAAAAGTGCAATCCGTATAGAGAAAATTTTGTGTGCATGGAAAATGAATTGACGGTCTATTGCTGCGCATATGCGTCTGTGCTATAATTTGAGAAAAGGGGGAAGCATGATGAAAGACAAGCGTATTGTAAGGGATGTGCTGAGTATAGAAGGCGTGCGCATTCTGGCGATGCTGGGCATGCTGATCGGGGCCATGCTGCTGTTTCTGCCGTGTATTCTGGTGGGCATCGATCATCCCGACAGCCTCGCCGCGGCGGCGGGCGGAGAGGTCATTGTATGTCTGGCATTGTATGTGATTCTCAAAAAGAAGGGCATGATGGCGCAGAATCCATTTTCCGTCGCGCCGCTGCTTCGCTTTGGTGGGTTGATTGCTATTACTGCGGCGGCGTATGTTTTGCGTTGCGTATTCTGGATGATCGCCGGAGGCACCGTCGGCATTGAATACAATACCAGGTCGCTCGGCGGATATCTGCTGTTTGCCTTCCTCTTTTCTGTTATGAATGGATTGTGCCTGGATGTCTTTGGCATACAGCATCTGCAGCGCAGGGGATACACCGAGCGCGAAATTGTGATCGCCTTTGTCTGTTTGGATCTGCTGTATGGCATTCTGGACGTCTTCCTCCGGCCTACCGGGACGGGGATGCTTGCCAATCCCGCTGTGTGGATGACCCTTCTGGCAGCCGGGATTGAATACGCGCTGATGGTGCTGCTTTTTATCCGTTCCCGGAGCATTCTGGGGCGCGTGCTGATTTCGTTTTTGAATCTGGTAATCACCCCGTTTGGTCAGAGATATACGCTTGGCCTTTGGCTGGTGGACGTGCTGTTCTGCGCGTGTCTTGCTTTAGCGCTTTTCAAGCTGATCCGCACAGGCGGGAAAGAGAAAACCGCTTGACACTTTTCGTTTTGCCGCATATAATATTCCGTACAGGCAAAGAACGGAAGAGTATCCTTGACCGCGCCCCAAGAGAGAATGCGTCGTCGGCTGAAAGCGCATTCGGGTCAGCGTCAGGGAGAAGTGCATCCGGGAGCTCCGCACCGAAGGAAACGTAGGCTGCGGCATAGACGCTGTGTTAAGGCGATAAAGTGGTCAGCGAGAGTTACGGCCTCGGTCGCAGCAGTTTGTCAAGTGACAGATTGCTTCGGATGCGGCTGTCGGCTCTGCCGACAATTGGAGTGGAACCGCGGCTCTGCCGTCTCTAAAGAGGAGATGGCAGGGCTTTTTTCATCTCTGAAACTGAATAGAGAAAGGATGAGCGCGGTGTTTGACAATATCCGTTCAGACATTGATGCGGTCATGGCGCGTGATCCGGCGGCGAAATCCCGATGGGAAGTGCTGCTGTGTTATCCGTCCATCAAGGCGATGGCTTATCACCGAATCGCCCACAGGCTGTATCAAAAGGGATATACGACGCTGGCGCGCTGGATTTCTCAGCACAGCCGGCATAAGACGGGCATCGAGATTCATCCCGGCGCGCAGATCGGCAAGGGTTTTTTCATCGACCATGGCGACGGCGTGGTCATCGGCGAAACGACAATCATCGGCGACAATGTGACGGTGTATCAGGGCGTAACGCTGGGCGGAACGGGTAAGGATGTCGGCAAGCGCCATCCGACCATCGGCTCAAACGTGACCATCGGCGCGGGCGCAAAGGTGCTGGGTCCTTTTACCGTGGGCTGCGGCAGCAAGATCGGCGCAAGCGCGGTGGTCTTGAAGGCGGTGCCGCCCAATTGTACGGTTGTTGGCAATCCGGGCAGAATTGTCCGGCGCGAAGGATATGTGGGCGGCGTCGACCTGGATCAGGTGAACCTGCCCGACCCTGTGAAGGAACGCATTGACAGGCTTGAAAAACGGATTCTTGAATTGGAAGCACAGATCAATCACCCATCTGACAGATAAACGAGAAGGAGGATTTCTTTTATGCAGATCTACAACACGCAGACCAGAAGGAAGGAAGAATTTGTTCCGCTTCACGAGGGCAAGGTGTCCATCTACGCCTGCGGCCCGACGGTATACAATTATTTCCACATCGGCAACGCGCGCCCGTTCATCGTCTTTGACACGCTGCGCCGCTATCTGGAGCACAAGGGCTACGACGTGACCTTCGTGCAGAACTTCACCGATATCGACGACAAGATGATCCGCCGTGCCAACGAGGAAGGCATCACCGTCAAGGAGCTGGGCGAGCGTTTCATCGCTGAATACTATAAGGACGCCGACGCGCTGGGCATTGAGCGCGCGAGCGTCAACCCGAAGGCGACCGAGCATATTCCGGAGATCATCGATATCATCAAAAGGCTTGAGGCGAAGGGCCTTGCCTATGCCGTTGAAAACGGCGACGTGTACTACAATACGCAGGGCTTTGCGGGCTATGGCAAGCTCTGCGGCCAGTGCATGGAAGACCTTGAAAGCGGCGCGCGCATTGAGGTCGATTCCATCAAGCGCAATCCCATGGACTTTGCCCTCTGGAAGGCGCAGAAGCCGGGCGAGCCGGCATGGGAATCCCCGTGGGGCATGGGTCGTCCGGGCTGGCACATTGAATGCTCCGCGATGAGCATGAAGTATCTGGGCGAGACGATCGATATCCACTGCGGCGGCAAGGATCTCGTCTTCCCGCACCATGAAAACGAAATCGCGCAGAGCGAAGGCGCGACCGGCAAGCCGTTCGTGCGTTACTGGATGCACAATGGCTTTATCAACGTCGATAACCAGAAGATGAGCAAGTCTCTGGGCAACTTCTTTACCGTCCGCGATATCGCCAAGGAGTTTGACCTTGAGGCGGTGCGCATGTTCATGCTCAGCGCGCATTACCGCAGCCCGATCAACTTCTCCCGCGAGATGATCGAGCAGGCGAAGGCGTCTCTTGACCGTCTGTACACGGCGCGCGATCATTATACCTTCCTCATGGAGAATGCGCCGGAAGGCGAGATGGGCGAGAAGGAAACTGCGCTGATGGAAAAGGTCAGGGCTGTTCGCGAGAACTTTGATGCGGCGATGGATGACGACATGAATACCGCCAACGCCATCGGCCAGCTCTTTGAACTGGTACGCGAGGCGAACGCTGCGCTCAATGAACAGAGCCCGAAGGCGGCGGCCAAGGCCGTTCTGGATGCGATGGAGGAGTTGACCAGCGTGCTGGGCATCCTGCGCCGCAAGACCGACGCGAAGGACGATGCGGTGGAAGCGCTGCTCGCCGCCCGCGCCGAGGCCCGCGCCAACAAGAACTGGGCGGAGAGCGACCGCCTGCGCGATGAAATCACCAAGCTTGGCTATATCCTCAAGGATACCAAGCAGGGCCAGCAGATTTCCAAGGCCATCTGATCGGAAAAGCTGCAATAACATCATAGAAACAACAAGAGGAAAGCTTGTCGAAATTCGGCGAGCTTTCCTCTTTTTTTGCGCTCTGAAACGACAGGGAAAAAAGCTGCAGCGCGCTATAATGCAGCCATGGACAGGACGAACGCAAGGGTTTTCGAACGCAATTCAGGCGGTACGGCGCAGGGCGGACGATGGAGGGAAGAGATGACCGATATACGCAGGGCGCTTGTGGTTGCCTGTGTGGACATGTTCCACAATACGCTGATGCTGATGATGGCGCTTCGCATTCTTTGTGTCAGGATTCGCCCGTTTCGCGTCGGAATCGCAGCTTTTTTCGGGACGGCGGTAGCGTTTTTAGCAGGATTTGCGCGGCTGTCGCGCGGACAGGTTGTGCTGCTGTGGGCGCCGCTGGCATGGATCATGATGCGCGCTGCTGCGGGGGAGCCAAAGGGAATGGGCAGCGCGCTGCGCCGCATGCTGACGCTGCTGGCATGCGCCGGATTTCTTGGCGGAACGGTAACGGCGCTTGGCGGCGCGCTGGGCTCCCTGTTTGCTGCCCATGCGCTCAGCGGGATACTTGCCGGGGCGGTTTTTGTCGGCTGTGTGCAGGCGGCGCATGCTGCGCAGGATACGCAAAAGGTGCATGTGCGATGTGTGATTGAAGGTGAAAGCTTTCATTTTGATGCGATTGCGGACAGCGGAAACAGCCTGAGGGATTATCTTACGCACAGGCCGGTGATTGTGACCGGGGAAACCGAGCGGCTGAGGAATGCTTTTGAACGCAGGCGTACACGGCTGATTTTTGCGGATACAGCCGGCGGCAGGATGATGATGCGGATGATCATTCCGCAGGAGACGATTGTCAGCGCAGGAAAGAAGCGCCTGCATGTTCGGGCGGCGCTGGCGATTTCGCCCGGAATGCAGGCGGAAATGCCTGCGCTGATGCCGACGGCGCTGCTTGAAAAAGAGGGATAAGGGGATTTATCAACGGAGGGGGAATTGACCGATGGAAAGAAAACAGGAGATGAACAGGAGAAACTATTTTCGCCGGCCATCCGGACCGGTGCTGGCCATCATTCGTCCGGAGGGATCGGTATGCTATATCGGCGGAAGCGAATCGCTGCCGGAGCCGCTTGACCGCGAGGAGGAACAGGCGCTCTTTGGCCGGATGAAAACGGAACCCGATGCCGTTCGGCGCACGCTCATCGAGCGCAATCTGCGGCTGGTCGTTTACATTGCCAGAAAGTTTGAAAACACAGGTGTTGGCATCGAGGATCTGATTTCAATCGGTACGATCGGTCTGATCAAGGCGGTGAACACGTTCGATCCGGAAAAAAAGATCAAGCTGGCGACGTATGCGTCCCGATGCATTGAAAACGAAATTCTGATGTTCCTGCGCAGGACAAGCCGGCAGAAGCTGGAGGTGTCGCTGGATGAACCGCTCAATACGGACTGGGATGGAAACGAGCTGCTCCTTTCTGACGTGCTGGGCACGGATGGCGATCTGGTGTATCGCTCGATAGAGGAAACGGTTGAGCGGCAGATGCTCTCAAGCGCGCTGTCCCGTCTTTCGCTTCGGGAAAAGGAGATTATGCGTCTGCGCTTTGGTCTTGGCGGAGGAAATGAAAAGACACAGAAGGAAGTGGCTGATATCATGGGTATCAGCCAGAGCTACATATCGCGCCTTGAAAAGAGGATTCTTGTCAGGCTTCATAAGGATATGGTGCAGATGGGTTAATGGAAACAGAAAAACGCGGAGAGCGCGGCGAAGCGCGTACTCCGCGTTTTTTTTCGCTTTGAATGCATGAAGCGGAATGCTTGACAGATGTATCTTTTCTGCGATAATATATTAAAAATACTTTGGCGGCGCCGTATGCGCCAAAAGGAGGAGAAACGGCGATGCTTGATACGATGATCAGTACGCTTGGCGAGCCGATCGCCTTCTTTGAGTCTGCTTTTTTTCGCATGGCGGCGGTGCTCATCGGCCTGTGCTGCCACGAGTGGGGGCATGCGTACGCAGCGTATCTGTGCGGAGACAACACAGCTAAGCGCAGAGGCCGCCTCACGCTCAATCCGCTGCGCCATCTGGATCCGATCGGCACGGTGCTGATGCTCTTTGCCGGCTTTGGCTATGCCAAGCCGGTTCCTGTGGATCCGCGGAATTTCAAGGGAAACCGCGTGCGCTGTGATTTTCTTGTGTCCATTGCCGGCATTGTGGTGAATCTGATTCTCTGTGTGCTTTTTACGGCTGCGGCTGCGTTTGCCAGCCTTGCGATGTGGGCGCCGGATGTGATTGCATACAGCGGCCTTTCCGTGCTGCTTGATTACAACTATGTGGCGGTCTGGTCGATCATTTCCGGCACGGCCGCCGAGGAGTTCGGCGCGCTGCTCGCCATGCCGTGGCTGCTGCCCGTCGTGCGCCTGTGCGCGTATACGGCGCTGGTCAATATGAATCTGGCGGTATTCAATCTGCTGCCGATTCCGCCGCTGGATGGCTATCATGTCGTGAATGATCTGATTTTCAAAGGACGTTTTCATCTCTCGGAAAAGGCGTTCCGCATCTGTATGCTGGTCGTGATGGTGCTGGCCTGGCGCGGCATTCTGGGCAGCATCATCAGCGCGGTGGTTTATCCGCTGCAGCAGCTGATCCTCCTTCCGATCCGGTTCATCTGGGGGTAAGGCATGGCATATGTTGTTTCGCTCAAGCAGTTTGAAGGACCGCTTGATCTGCTGCTGCATCTGATTTCCAAAGCCAAGGTGGATATCAAGGATATTTTTGTTTCCGAGATCACTGAGCAGTATCTGGAATCGATGCGAAATGTGGATGAGCTGGATATGGATGTCGCCAGCGAGTTTCTGACGATGGCGGCCATGCTGCTGGAAATCAAATCCCGTGCGCTCTTGCCAAGGCCGCCCAAGCCGCAGGAGGAAGGGGAAGAAACCCCGGAGCAGGCGCTCATCCGAAGGCTGGAGGAATATAAGCTCTACAAGGAATCGGCCGGCCGGATGAAGGAATTTGAGCTGGCTGCAATGCAGGTGTTTTCAAAACTGCCGGAGGAATACCCGCTTCCGCCGCAGCCGGTGGAGCTGACGGGACTTTCCTTAAGCGGTCTTGTCCGTGCGCTGGAGCGCATCATTGCCCGGCAGACGATGCAGGATGATCCGGGCCGCGTGATCAGATCGATTACACGGGACAAGTTCACCATCGAGCAGTGCGTGTTCAACCTGACATCGCGGCTTAAAAAGGGACCTGTCCTTTTTACCGATATGCTTTCATCGCAGGTGACGCGTGATGAGATTGTGACCTATTTTATGGCGATGCTTGAACTGATCAAGATCGGCAGGCTTCATGTCCAGCAGGAGCATGCCTATGATGATATACTGATTCTGCCCGGCAGGAGGGATACCGATGGAGAAGATGGAGCAGACGCCGACGCAGGAGAAGCCGAAGCTTGAGCTTGGCGAGCGCGTGGGCATTGTGGAGGCGATCCTGTTCGTAACCGGAAATGCTGTGGAAAAACGCGAGATTTGCCGCGCGATGGAAATCACCGAGGCTGAGCTGGAAGAAACACTGGATGCGCTTGAAAGCGGGTATGATTTTGACCGCAGGGGCTTGCGGCTGCTTCGTTTCGGCGCGCATGTGCAGCTTGCAACGCGCCCGGATTACGCTCCGTATGTGGAAAAGCTGCTGCAGCCTGTGCAGAAACAGTCGCTTTCTCAGGCGATCATGGAAACGCTGGCGGTCATTGCCTATCGACAGCCGGTGACCAAGGCGGAGGTCGAGCTGATCCGCGGCGTCAAGTGCGATTACTCGGTGCAGTCGCTGGTGGCAAAGGGACTGATTGAAGAGGTTGGCCGCAAGGATGCGCTGGGGAAGCCGATTCTCTACGGCACGACAGATTCCTTTCTCCGGCATTTCTGCATTTCTTCGCTTTCTGAGCTGCCGGAGATAGATTTTTCCCGTCTTGCCGCCAAGGCGGAGGAAACGGCGGAAAGCAACGAATGAGTGAAATCAGCGGGAAACCGTTGTATATAGAATTACCATAAGAAGGAGAGACTACAATGAAAAAGTTCTTTGAAGACTTCAAGGCATTTGCCATGCGCGGCAATGTTGTGGACATGGCCATCGGTGTTGTCATTGGCGGCGCGTTCGGCAAGATCACGACCTCTCTGGTCAACGATATCTTTATGCCGGTTCTGGGCATTCTCACCGGCGGCGTCAATTTCGGCGGCCTGTTCTATGCGCTGGACGGCCAGAAGTACGCCTCCATCGAGGCGGCGGCCGAAGCGGGCGTGGGCACGCTCAACTACGGCGCGTTCATTCAGAATATCGTTGATTTCCTGCTCATCGCGATGTGCATGTTCCTTGTGATCAAGTTCATGGCGAAGATGAAGAAGCCGGAGCCGGCGCCGGCCCCGGCGAAGGAACCGCGTCTGTGCCCGTTCTGCAAGACGGAGATTCACGACGAGGCGACCCGCTGCCCGCACTGCACCAGCGAACTCAAGTAAGGATCCTTTATGCCGCAGTTCCAAAGGACTGCGGCTTTTTTCTTTTTGGGAATAAAACATCGATTGCGGCATGTGGAAGAAAAAGGCATATAGAATGATCCGGATGTATCCGGGCGTGTTTTTTGGAAAACTTTGCAGCCGACTGAAACAAAGTGAATGTTATATGCGTCTGTATAATAAAGAACCAACCATACCACATATTTCCCATGCGACAGGAAAGGAGAGGCAAATCACGCGGTCGGAATCCACCGGCCGCGTTTTGCATGTTCCGGGAATCTGCTGCATAGATTCGCCGGGAGGGGATGATTGTGCTGCTGATTGCGTTTGGCGGAGACTTGCGGATGAACGGGATGCTTCATGCGGCGGAGAAAGCCGGCTTTTCATGCATGCATGTCCGGAGGCGGGAGGAACTTGACAATCTGCCAGAACGGGCGGATGTGATTGCACTGCCGTGGCCCAGAAGCTTTTCTGGCGGCATGCTGGAAAATACGCAGATAAAGCAAGAGGAACTATTGGACGCGCTGCCGCATTGCAGCGTGCTGATCGGCGCGCAGGCAGATGAACGGATCGCCGCGCGGGCAGATGCGGTTTTCAGCCCTGCACAGGATGAGACGTTTCTTGCCGAGAATGCAAAGCTGACGGCTGAAGGGGCGGTTGCTGCGCTGATGGGCTCAGGCGCACTGATGGGGAAAAGCTGCCTGATTACGGGCTTTGGCCGCATTGCGCAGGCGCTGACTCAGCGGCTGTGCGCAATGGAAGCGTTTGTGATGGTTTGCGCGAGAAGCGAGGGACAGATGCAGCAGGCGCACCGGTTGGGCGCGCATCCTGTTGCGATCACGCAGATCGCATCCGCAGGCGCTCAAGCGGATATCATCATCAATACCATACCGGCGCGGGTGTTTACCGGCGAGGCGCTGGCGCAGATGAAGCCCGGAGCGCGTTTTCTGGAACTGGCGTCACCGCCTTATGGCGCGGATCCTGAGCAGGCTGCCCGATTGGGCGTGAGCATGGAAATCATGGGCGGCGTCCCGGGAAAGTATGCGCCGGAGGAAGCTGGCGCGGCAATGCTGCGTGCGCTTGAGCGATTCATTCGCCGGATGCCGGAAAAGAAGGAGGATGCATGATGGAACAGACATGCGTGGGATTTGCGGTCACAGGATCGTTCTGTACATTCAAGCCGGTTTTTGCGCAGCTCAAGGCGCTGGTTGAGTATGGCTACAGCGTGACGCCGATCATGTCCGCCAATGCATATGAAACGGATACGCGGTTTGGCAGCGCGCAGCAGTGGATTGATCTGGCGCAGGAGATCACCGGGAACAAGGTGATTCATACCATTGCGCAGGCTGAACCGATCGGCCCGCAGAAGCTATTGGATCTGCTCATCCTTGCGCCGTGTACGGGCAACACGCTTGGCAAGCTGGCCTGCGGCATTTATGACACGGCGCCGACGCTTGCGGTCAAAAGCCACAGGCGAAACGAACGGCCAGTGCTGATTGCCGTATCCACAAACGACGCGCTGGCAGCAAGCGCGGCGAATATCGGTGCGTTGCTTAACAGAAAGGGATTCTACTTTGTTCCGTATGAACAGGATGATTTCCGGGGAAAACCGGCCAGCTGTGTCGCGGATTTTTCAAAGCTCCTGCCTGCTGCACAGGCGGCCCTGCAGGGAAGGCAGCTTCAGCCCGTTATCTTTTGAGTTTTTTCCCTGTTTCGGGAAGAAAAAGGATGTGTGATTCGTTTGTATGGATGAAGCACGTTTCAATACATCATCGACCATGCACGGCGCGATGTGCATGCGTCGCTACCGGGGTGAAATACATGAAAAAGACATTCCTTTGCATCATCGCCGCTCTGAGCATGGCGGCCTGTGCTATTTCGGCGCAGGCGTCCATGGTGATCGACTCGGCGGTGGCCGATCATGGCGGCAGCCGCATTGTTTCCATGCTCATGGCCAGCCTGCCGCAGGAACAGACTGATCCGCAGATGCAGGATGAAGCGATTGCGGCGATGGTCGATGCGAATATGCTTATTGCGATGCGTTTTCCGTTTGCGCAGTATCAGATGGCGCTTGGGCGCGTTGGCAGCAGGCAGGATGGCATCGTGCAGTCTTTGCGACTGTATCAGGATGGGAAGACTGCGTCAATGGCGGTCATCTGGAATGGCGAACAGGCGGACGGCACGCGCGGAAGCAGCGTGCAGAGCCTTGCGCTTGATCTGAATACGGGTGCGGAAATCACGCTTGACATGCTTTTTTCCGATCCGGAAGCCGCATTTTCTCAGATGGAGATGATCATTGAAGAGAAAATCGTCGGCGGCCTTTCGGACTATATGGAGTATGCCGAGCTGCTGCCCATGCCGCGTGACAGCTTTTCATATGATGAGGCCGGTCTGACGGTGTATTATCCGCAGGAACGGTATCTGTACTTCAGCGGCAGCAGCGGCGCGGTGCATTTTGCGTGGCATGAGATCGATCATCTGATCGCGGCGGACGGGCCTGCAGGTGAACTCTCCCGTGAGATGCCGGGCGATGCGCTGAGGATTGAAGAGCAGGTGAGGACGGGAAGACTGAACGGCACGCTCGGCTTTGGCGTGGGGGATATGCTCGGGGATGCGCTGGCGGCGCATCGCCTCCTGGCGGATCCGGACTACACGACGGATTCTCTCGTTTATCAGTTTGAGGATGAAGCGCTGCGCGGATTTGCGCTGGAAATCCCTAAATATGCGGAAACCGAGGAAGAAAAGACGCCGATCAGCGCTGTGCGTTCAACGCGCGCCCAGATGCACGGCCTTGTGACGGGGGAAACCACGCGCGAACAGGCGAAGCTGATTCTGGGTGAACCGGAGCAGACCTGCGCGTATGACACCGGTCACGCGGCGGACAGGATGCTTGAGCCGGGCGAAAGCTGGTTTTACAGCACCGGCGGCCACATCCTTCAGCTGCACTTTGATGAAGGCGGCGTGCTCTCCGTGCTTAGCATCCGCAATCAGATGCCGGAAAACTGGCTGTGATCGGATATAGTGCACAGTGTGCAGGTGGAATTATTGACAATTACTGCCAGCGGATGTATAATAAATTAATATCCTTTGGCAGCTGAATCGAAAATAAAATAGATTACATAAAAGAGGGGGAAGTGTCATGGCATATTCTCAGGACATTTACAATCGTATTGTGGCGTTCCTGCATGACGACGATTGGAAGTACGAATTCGACGAAGAGCGCGAAGTGATCAAGATGGGCGTCAGCCTCAAGTGCAAGCTTAAGAACACCCGCGTGCTCATCGACCTGCGCGAGACGAAGTACATCGCGTATGCGACTGTGCCGCTCAATGCGGACGATGATTGCAAGGCGGAGATGACCCGCCTGCTCAACCGTATCAACTGGAGCATGATGTTCGGCAACTTCGAGATGGATGAGCGCGACGGCGAAATCCGTTTCCGTATGCCGGTCAACTGCGCCTGCGACGGCATGCCGTCCCGTGATATCATCCGCGACAGCATCGTGATCCCGGTTCTGATGGTGCAGAAGTATGGCGACGCCATTGTCAAGGTTCTCATGGGCGCCTGCGACTGGAAGACCGCCTACGAAGCCACGGAGAAGAAGGATTAACCGACTGACCGGGCACAGCTGGGCATTGAGTCTGTGCTTTCGCAGCGGAGAAACCTTTACGCATCGGAAAAAATATGGTATAATCATCTGCCCGGAGCATTCCGGGCGGATGTTTTTTCATATCCGGAAGCATCATAAACTGCTGGGCAATCGGCGATGATGCAGACAGGATATTGATCTGAAGTTCACAGGACAGGACGGAGGGAGCGCGGCTCCTGTCCGTCTGTCATTGACATGATGTCAAGTCAGGCAGGAGGGAAGCGGAAGTTGGCTAAAAAATCGACCGCAAAGGGAAAGACAGTCAAGCGCAAAATCAGCGGCAGCAAGGGAAAGGTTTCTGCGAAAAAGGTCAGAAAAGAGACGGATCCGCGCGGCGTGATCGGCCTTGTTGTGCTGTGCCTTGGCATTCTTGCGCTTGTCTGCCAGTTTGTCGCCTCCAGCGGCAATCTGCTTAACGAGTGCAAGTACATGGTGCGTGGCCTTGGCGGCACGCTTTGCCTGCTGCTCCCGCTGGTGATTATTTTCGTCGGCGGTACGCTGGTCTTTTTCAAGGAGAACCGCGTCAGCCTGCGCACGGTGTTGTGCGTCTCCCTGATCTTTGTTTTTGTTGAGGCGATGCTGCAGCTCTTTGTCACGCGCGGCATTGTTTCCACGCTCAGCGCGGACGGGCACAACATCACATACGGCAGCTTTCTTGCCCGCTCGTATTCGTATTCCAGGTATGACTGCTCCGGCGGCGGCCTGATCGGCGCGCTGATCGCGTGGCCGCTGTTTTGTGCGCTGGATGTCTGGGGCGGCGCGATCCTGCTGTTGTGCGCCGTGCTGATTGCGCTGATGGTGCTCACGGGTCTTTCCTTTACGTCCGTGGGCATGATGCTCTGCGAATGGATCGACGATCTGCGCATTGAAATGCAGGAACGCCGCGAGGAACGCGAAGCGCTGCGCGAAATGGAAGAAGAAAAGCGCCTGAATGAAGAGCGCGAACACGCGGAGCAGCAGAAGAAGCGCCGCGAGGAAAGAGAAGCGCAGAGAAAGCGAGAAGAAGAGGCGCAGCGCAGGGCGCAGGAGCAGACGGCACAGCAGCAGCCTGCACAGGAGGTAAAGAAGCCTCAGAAAGCAAGGAAAAAGGCTGCGGACAAAACGAGCGAACCGGAACAGAGCCCCCGTCAGACACAGCCGCATGAAACAGCGCAGCGTGCATCTGCGTTTGCCGGCGACGGCGAGCTTTATATCGAGCGCGATGATGAATTCATCCGGGAGAGCATCGAAGCACGTCCTGAATACGGGGAGGATGCGCGTACCGGCGAATCCTTCACGATCGAGGAGGCAGAGGAAGCTTTCCTCTATGGCATGAACGCAGCGCGCAGGCGTCGCGTAAAACCGCAGGCGAAGCAGGCCGAAGAACAGGATCTGACGCCGCCGGTGGCAGAGATCGTGCCCGAAATGGAAGTGGAGACACCTCTTGAAGACGCGGACACGGATGAACTGTTCATTCATGACGAGGAAGAACACCAGAGCGCGATGCAGGGTGAGTTTGAGGAGGAGTATCCCGCCGAGGAGCCGGAGGAGACGGCTGAGTTTGATGATCTGCCCACGCGCGTGAGCGTGGCTGAAACGGTGCGCGAAGCGTCCGGAGCAACGCCCTCCTCCATTCCTGCCTCCGGCGTGCGCCGTGCGACCCAGCCGCGTCCTGCCGTGCAGGAAGCGCAGGAAGAGCAGACGATCGTTCAGCTGCGCGGCACGCGCCTTGACGGCACGCCGATTGTGATGCCGAAAAAGGATACGCATGAGATGCCGGAGGCGGCGCAGGAATACGTGTATCCGCCGATCGATCTGCTGGAACGCAGCGGAAAGACGCAGGATCCCAACCAGCGCGCAAAGGACGAGGACGGCGCAAAGAAGCTGCTTTCCACGCTGGAAAACTTCAGCGTTCAGGCGAAGCTCGTGGGCATTACGCATGGTCCGGCGATCACGCGCTACGAGCTGCAGCCCGGCCCCGGCGTCAAGGTATCGCGCATCAGCAATCTGGTTGACGATATCGCGCTGAACATGGCGGTGGACGGCGTGCGCATTGCGCCGATTCCCGGCAAGCCGTATGTGGGCATCGAGGTGCCCAACGATAAGATTGAAATGGTCTCTCTGCGCGACATTCTGGAGAGCAGAGAAATGACCAGCAAGACGTCGCCGACGCTCGTGGCGCTTGGCAAGGGCATTTCCGGCGCGCCGATTGCGGCGGATCTGGCGGCCATGCCGCACGTTCTGATAGCGGGCGCGACAGGCTCCGGTAAGTCGGTTTGTATCAACACGATCATCAATTCGATTATCTTCCGTTCTTCCCCGCAGGAAGTGCGCTTGATTCTCATCGACCCGAAGGTTGTCGAGCTCTCCGTTTATAACGGCATTCCGCATCTGCTCATCCCTGTCGTGACCGATCCCAAGAAGGCGTCGGCTGCGCTGTCGTGGGCGGTTGTGGAGATGGAGCACCGCTACAAGCGCTTTGAGACGATGGGCGTGCGCGACATCAAGGGATATAACAACGCTATCGGTCCGGACGAGGAAAAGATGAGCAAGATCATCGTCATTATCGACGAGCTTGCCGACCTGATGATGGTTGCTCCCGGCGAGGTGGAAGACTCGATCTGCCGTCTGGCGCAGCTGGCGCGTGCAGCGGGCATCCATCTGGTCATTGCAACGCAGCGTCCTTCCGTCAACGTCATCACCGGCGTCATCAAGGCGAATATCCCCAGCCGCATTGCGTTTGCTGTTTCCTCCCAGATCGACAGCCGTACCATTCTTGATGGCAGCGGCGCGGAAAAGCTGCTGGGCAAGGGCGATATGCTTTATGCGCCGCAGGGCACCGGCAAGCCGACCCGCGTGCAGGGCTGCTTTGTCTCCGATGACGAGGTGGCGCGCATCGTCAGCTTTGTCCGCGGCAATCACGAGGCGGAGTACAGCGAGGACGTCATCGAGCAGCTCAATGCGGTGGAGCAGGAAGAGAAGGCGGCCAGCGGCGAGGAACCTGCCAGCGCGGAACCGGTGGATGAGATGCTTGCCAAGGCCATTGAGCTGGCGGTTGAATCCGGTCAGGTATCCATCAGCATGCTGCAGCGCAGACTGCGCGTGGGATATGCGCGTGCGGGACGGCTCGTGGATGAGATGACGCTTCGCGGCATTGTCGGCGAGGCGGATGGCCCGACCAAACCCAGAACCGTGCTCATTTCCCGCGAGGAATGGCGCAGAATGCAGGAAAACCAGGAATGACAGAGAATAGTTTCAGGTGTCTGTTTTAACCAATGACGAGGATCTGATAGGTCCGCTGAAAGGATAGAGTTCCCATGGCTACCAAATTCATCAAGACGCCCGTGAAGGGTATGTGCGATATGCTCCCCAGCGATATGCGCCTGCGCGAGCACGTCTTTTCCATGATCAAGAAGAGCTACGGCGCGTATGGCTTCATGCAGATTGAAACGCCGGTTGTCGAGCACATTGAAAACCTGACCAGCAAGCAGGGCGGCGACAACGAGAAGCTGATCTTCAAGGTCATGAAGCGCGGCGCGGATCTGCAGCGCGCGATTGACAAGGGCACGGGCGAATACGCCGACAACGGTCTGCGTTATGACCTGACCGTGCCGCTGGCGCGATTTTATGCTGCCAACCGCGATAAGCTGCCGTCCCCGTTCAAGGCGCTGCAGATGGGCAATGTCTACCGCGCGGACAACCCGCAGAAGGGCCGCTTCCGTCAGTTCACCCAGTGTGATATCGACATTCTGGGCGACGACAGCAACCTGGCGGAAATCGAGCTGATCACGGCGACTGCCGCCATGCTCACCCAGATCTTTGCGGAGATCAACATCACTGACTTTACCATCCACATCAATGACCGTCGTATGCTCAGCGCGGTTGCGCTGTGCGCAGGCTTTGCGGAGGAAGAGATCGGCAATGTGCTGATTTCCCTTGATAAGTTTGACAAGATCGGCCTTGATGGCATCCAGAAGGAAATGCTGGAAAACGGCTATGATGCGCAGGTGGTTGAAAAGTACCTGAGCGTCTACCGCGCCGTGAAGGAAGGCATCACCATCGAGGAGTTCTGCAAGGACATCGGCGAAGAGTTCCTCAGCGCGCAGGTCAGGCAGAACCTTGAGGACATCATCGGGTGCGTTGCGCCGGTGCTGGCGCAGGGCGTCAAGATCGTCTTTGACCCGACGCTTGTGCGCGGCATGGGCTACTACACCGGTCCGATCTTTGAGATCACGATGGATGGCTATAATTTCTCCATCGCCGGCGGCGGCCGCTATGACAAGATGATCGGCAAGTTCTCCGGACAGGACGTTGCAGCCAGCGGCTTCTCCATCGGCTTTGAGCGTATCGTGACGATCCTCAAGGATCACATGCAGGGCGTGTACAAGCTGGAAGGCGAGCCGACTGCGTTCCTCATCGGCAAGAAGGTTTCCCTTGCGCGCAAGGCGGAGATGCTTGAAAAGGCGCGTGCGCTTCGTGCGCAGGGTGCGATTGTCACCGTGCTGCCGATGGCCAAGAACGTCGGACACCAGATCGAGCTGCTGGAAAACGAAGGCTTTGTCAAGTTCGAAAAGATTTTTGAGTAAACCGCAGGATAAACGACAGGTTATCAGCGTAGACTGACTGAGGGAATAAGGAGTATAGCATGGTCAACAAGGGTGTAGTCAAGGAAGTGCTCGCAGAGGAGCTTGTCGTCGTCTTTGAACGCCAGGAGGCCTGCGGAGACTGCCATGCCTGCATGCACGGCAGCGGAGACTGTGCCAAGCACACGATCAGAATCAAGGGCAAGGCAGAGGTCGGCGATATCGTTGAGGTCGAGATGGACGATTCCCATGTCGTCGCCGCAACGGCGGTGGCGTATATGATTCCCTTTGCGGGTCTCATGCTGGGTCTTTTTGCCGGCTGGGCGCTTTCCAGGGTGATCACTGCAATCAATGGCGAACTGCTCATGGCGATGGGCGCGGTTGTCTTTACTGCGCTTGCCTATGTTGTAATGCGCTTTCTCGATCCGATTTTCTCCAAGGGCCGCTGGGAGCAGAAGATTATCTCTGTGACCAAGCCGGAAGAATAAACATGGCGCAAAGCCGGATGAACAGGAGGAATAACAATGCTTCAGCATTTTGATGCGGCGTCTTTCGATGCGGCGATTGCCGGGAACAAGCCCGTTCTGGTGGACTTCTTTGCGACGTGGTGCGCGCCGTGCCGGATGATCGCCCCGAGCGTGGAAAAGGTTGCTGCGGAGTTTGAGGGCAGCGCCATCGTCGGCAAGGTGGACGTGGACAGCGAGCCGGCGCTTGCGCAGCGCTTTGGCGTGATGAGCATTCCTACGCTGATCGTCCTGAAGGACGGCAAGGTTGTCGAGCAGGCGGTCGGCGCGCGCGGTCAGGCGGATATTGCCGCAATGGTCAGGCGTCATCTGTAAGGAAATACTGAGCAGCTGCGGCTGCTCTTTTTTTGTTTGCCTTCTGTTATTTGTGAATCTTGCGGAATTGTCGGCTGTGCTCGCTGCTGATATAAAATGATTATGAAACCATCTGTGTTGAAAATAATTCAGCACAAACATAAAGAAACGTTAGGTTTATAATTAAAAGTGCTATGAAAGCATAGGCGGTTGTGTTATAATATAGACAATTATGATGCCTGACTATACGGTCAGGGCGAAATGTGCGACCTATTTGTATCGGAAATGAGTGTTGATGTAACACTTGATTTGTGCGACGACCAAAACAACGTAAGAAAGGAGGGCGGAAGAAATGGCGAAGCTGAGAATCATTCCCCTGGGCGGTATTGGCGAAGTCGGCAAGAACATGACGGCATTTGAGTATGGCGACGATATTGTCGTTGTTGATTGCGGTTCGATCTTTCCCCGGGCGGATATGCTGGGCATTGACCTGGTCATTCCAGACATCGCTTATCTGACGCATAACAAGGAGCGCGTTCGCGCATACCTGTTTACCCATGGACATGAGGATCACATCGGCGCCGTGCCGTATGTATTCCCGCGTGTGCCTGCGCCGGCGTATGGCACGAAGCTTACCTGTGCGCTCATACAGGGAAAGCTGGAAGAGCATAATATCCAGGGCATCCATCTTCAGGTGATCAAGCCCAGGGATACGGTTCAGATCGGCGCGTTTTCCGTTCAGTTTATCAAGGTCAGCCATTCAATCGCTGGTGCGGTTGCTCTGGCGATCACCTGCCCCGCCGGCACGGTGATTGTCACCGGCGACTTCAAGATCGACTATACCCCGATTGATGGTGAAGTGACGGATCTGAACACGCTGGCTGCGTGGGGCAGCAAGGGCGTTCTGGCGCTGCTGGCGGATTCCACCAATGTTGAGCGCCCCGGCTATACGATGAGTGAAAAGAAGATCGGAGCGACATTCCAGAATCTTTTCAAGGACGCCAAGGGACGCATCATCATTGCGATGTTTGCTTCCAACCTGCACCGCATTCAGCAGGTTGTGGACAACTGCATTCAGTTCAAGCGCAAGATCTGCTTCGTAGGACGAAGCATGGTCAATGTTACGAAGCTGGCGATGGAAATCGGAGAACTGAAGATTCCGCCGGATGTACATCTTGAAGTCAGCGATCTTGAATGCTATGAGGATCACGAAATCGTGGTGCTGACCACGGGCAGTCAGGGCGAGCCGATGAGCGGCCTGACGCGCATGGCCAAATCCGAACACCGCAGGCTGCAGATCCGCGAAGGCGATACGGTGATCATTTCGGCGACGCCGATTCCGGGCAACGAGATCATGGTCTCCCGTATCATCGACCAGCTTTACCGCTGCGGCGCAAATGTGATCTACAACCGCATCATGGACGTTCATGTTTCCGGACATGCCTGCCAGGAAGAGCTCAAGCTCATTCAGGCACTGGTGAAGCCGAAATACTTCATTCCCGTTCACGGTGAATACCGCATGCTTCGCCGCCATGCGCAGCTTGCGATGGACATGGGACTGGATGAAGACCATGCGATCATCCTTGAAATGGGTCAGGCGCTTGAGCTTTCTCAGGACGATGCCAGCATCACCGGCCCGATTCCGACCGGTTCGATCATGGTGGACGGATTGGGTGTGGGCGACGTTGGCAATGTTGTCCTGCGCGACCGCAAGCATCTGTCTCAGGATGGCCTGATCATCGTTGTTGTCGGCGTGAGCAAGGAAAACGGCACGGTTGTTTCCGGACCGGAGCTGATCTCCCGCGGCTTTGTCTATGTGCGCGAGAATGAGGAGCTCATTACCGGCGCACGCGATGTCGCCATGAATGTGCTTGCGCGTTATGACCGCATTGAACAGAGCGACTGGACGAGCATCAAGAACGGCATCAAGGACGAAATGCATGCCTATCTCTTCGGTCTGATCAAGCGCAACCCGATGATTCTGCCGATCATCATGGAAACCTAAGCGGTGGGCTGTGCGCACACCCACATCCGAAGCAGGTATAGAGCGAAATCAACCTTAGCGACCGTGGCCGGAGGAGTTTCTTTCGGGCAGGCAAATGGGCTGTGCCCACACCCGCATCCGAAGCAGGTTATGCGCAGCAACCGCATCGGCGACCGTGGCCGGAGGAGTTTCTTTCGGGCAGGCAAATGGGCTGTGCCCACACCCACATCCGAAGCAGGTTATGCGCAGCAACCGCATCGGCGACCGTGGCCGGAGGAGTTTCCTTCGGGCGGAAGGCCCTCGGAAACGAGGGTGATGAAGAGCGGTGGGCTGTGCCCACACCCGCATCCGAAGCAGGTTGTGCGCAGCAACCGCATCGGCGACCGTGGCCGGAGGAGTTTCCTTCGGGCGGAAGGCCCTCGGAAACGAGGGTGATGAAGAGCGGTAGGCTGTGCCCACACCCGCATCCGAAGCAGGTTGTGCGCAGCAACAGCATCGGCGACCGTGGCTGCGAGCAGAAGATGACCGAGAAAAGAGTAGGGGCGGGGCTCTGCTCCGCCCGTGATGCAAAACCATCCGCGGTGAACGACCTGCCGCAGATGGGAATTGCATTTGAAGCCAACCTGCGTTATAATACCGTACGGATCATTCGGCACAGAAGACAGCTCCGCATCGATGCGGGGGTGTGTTTGCTGTGCCTGTCCGTATGCAATGAAAGAGGGAATTATTGATGAATATCTACGATACCGCGCACCGTCTCGCGAGCGAAATCAGGAACAGCGATGAGTGCGTGCGCCTGCGTGAGCTGCGTGACCGCGCTTACAGCGACAATACCAACCGGGTTCTGCTGGATGAATACAAGCGCCTTCAGCTGCAGCTGCAGATGAGCATGGTTGGCGCGGCGGGCCAGATGCCCAGCGAGGATATGCAGCGTTTCCAGCAGCTGGCGTCTCTTCTGTATATGAACAGCGACGTTCAGGCGTATCTGATGGCGGAAATGCAGATGCAGAAGACGTTGGCAGACGTTTTCAAGATCCTGACGGAGGCAGCCGGCGTCAGTTTCGATCTGCCGGAACAGGCGCAGTAAAACCGGTCTATGGGAGGCTACTGACTTGGCAAAGAGAAAGAAGCGAAGCGGACGAGAAATCAGCGAGCGGGAACTGCGCGAGGAAGGGCGTTACGGTTTCTTCTGGTATGACTGGGTCTGGAGACTCATCAGGCCATTTGTCGTTTTGCTGACGGCTTTTGTGATTGTCTGCGGCGTTGCTTATACGGGCGTTCAGTATGTCGGCGACTTGTACTTTGCGCCGGTTGACAGCAGCGATACCGCCGCTATTGAGTTTGAGGTGGCGACCGGCAGCTCGCTGACAAGCGTTTCAAGGAAGCTGGAAGAAGCCGGACTGATTAACAACCACACCGTCTTTAAGTATATGGCGGATTTCATGGGCATGGGTCAGCGGATTCAGAGCGGAGATTACAAGCTCAGCCGCAGCATGTCTGCAACGGAGATTCTCGATCAGCTTGTTTCCGGCGATGGAAAACCGCTGACCACGAAGATCACCATCATTCCTGGCTGGACGGTCAGCAGCATCGCTTCGTATCTGGTGGAAAAGGACATCATCGATGAGGAAGAGGAGTTCCTTTCTCTTTGCAGGACGGGTGAAGGCTACACCGGTTATTACTTCATCGAGGAAATGATGAAGACGGCCGATCATGGGAAGCGGCTGTATGCGCTGGAGGGATATCTTTCGCCCAATACGTACGAGATTTATACCAATACGAGCGCGGACGCCATCATCAAGCGTCTGCTCTCTCAGACGGAAGCTGCCTATCAGCTTGCTTATGATGAGCGGGCGCAGGAGATCGGCCTGACGATGGACGAGGTCTTCACCCTTGCCTCCATGATTGAAAAGGAAGCCAAAACGGCGGACTTTGCGAAGGTCAGCGCGGTTTTTCACAATCGTCTGAAGCAGGGGATGACGCTTGGCTCCGACGTAACGGTCAAGTATGTTACCGGGAGCGAAAAGATGAGCCTTGCCGGAAATGATCTCGCGGTGGATTCTCCGTACAACACCTACAAATACAAGGGACTTCCGCTCGGTCCGATCTGCAGTCCGTCGATGGGCGCTGTGGTCGCTGCACTGTATCCGGATGAGCAGTTTGTGGCGCAGAAGTATCTGTATTTCTGCTCGACAGATCCCAATTCCGGCGCGCTGCACTTTTCGCGCACGCTGGAAGAGCATGAGGCTGCTGTGGCGATGTATCGTCCGCTTTGGGAAGAATACGACAGGAACAGAGGGCTGTAATCATGAGAAAAATGCCGACGCTGCTCGCTCCGGCGGGCAGCATGAGGCCCTTTTTGACGGCGCTGCGCTTCGGCGCGGACGCCGTTTATTGTGGGGCGAAGCAATTCGGTCTGCGTGCGCAGGCGCAGAATTTCGATGAAAACCAGCTGGCGCAGTGTGTGCGTCTGGCGCATGAAAAAGGCGTGCAGGTGAATCTGACGCTCAATATCTTTGCCTTTGATCAGGATCTTGACGGGATGGTCTGCGCGGCGAAGGCGGCAAAGGAAACCGGCGTCGATGCGGTCATCGTGTCGGATCTGGGCGCGATTCACAGGATTGCCCGGGAGGTTCCGGGACTTGATATTCACGTCAGCACGCAGGCCAACACCACCAACAGCGAATCTGCGCGCGTATACAAGGCGCTGGGCGCCTTGCGCATCGTGCTTGCACGGGAACTGACGTTTGAACAGATTGAGCAGATGGCGCGCGAACTCGGGGACGAAATCGAGCTTGAAACGTTCATCCATGGCGCGATCTGCATGTCCCATTCCGGACGCTGCATGCTTTCCAGCTTCATGAACGGAAGAAGCGCGAACCGCGGCGCCTGCAGCCAGCCCTGCCGCTGGACGTATACGCTGCATGAACGCACGAGAATGGATGAACCCCTGCCCATTGAGGAAGATGCGCGCGGCACAGCGATTCTCTCCTCGCGCGACATGTGCATGATGGATCATCTTCCGCGACTGATGGAAAGCGGCGTTTCCTGCTTCAAGATCGAGGGCAGGATGAAGACGGAAATCTACATCGCGACAGTTGTGGGCGCATACAGGCGTGCGATGGATGCGTACGCTGCGGATCCGAAGGCATATGCCGGCAACGCCGCGCTTAAGGGACAGCTGCGCGCGGAGCTTGACAAGGTGAGCCACCGCGTGTACGATACGGGATTCTATTTCGGCATGCCAAAGGTCTGCGGCGAGGCGGTCGGCGTCGTGCAGGACGCGGAATACATGGGCTATGTCGTGGATGTTTCCGGCGGCGACGCGCTGGTGGAGATGAAGAACAGGTTCTTTGTCGGGGATGAACTGGAAACCGTTACGCCCATGGGAAGTGAAAAGCTGATCGTTGAGGATATCGTGCTTGACGCGACGGGCGAACACGTCGGCGTGGTCAATATCCCCAACACGCTGGTGCGTATTCCCTGCGGCGGGAAGCTGAATACCGGCGATATGCTGCGCGGTCCGGTTCGCAACAGAGCGTAATCGATTCTCAAAAGGGCGAAAGCCCTTTTCTTTTACCCTGTATGCGTGTATAATAGGGGAACATATGGTTGCATTTTTCGCAAAAGGGGGAGCGGTCATGAAACGCTTTGAATACAAGTGCGTATGGATCTTTGGGTTGGGCGAGAAAACCTCGCGTGTACTCAATGAATACGGGCGCGACGGCTGGGAGCTGGTCTGCGTGGTTGGCGCGTGGCACTACCTGAAAAGGCAGCTGTAATTGAAAAGGCAGCTGTAATCGCTTAAGACAGACGGACGAAAGGGGGACGGCAGCATGGAACTGATTGAAGCGTTTGCGGATGAAACGGTCTTCAGAAACGATGACAACGGCTATACCGTCCTCGTCGTCAAATGCGGAAAAACACGGGTCAGTGCCGTGGGCATCCTTCCGCCGATTAACAACGGAGAAAAGCTGAAGATCACCGGCGAATGGGTCGAGCATCCGGTGTACGGCAAGCAGATCAAGGTGCACAGCGCGGAGATTGAGCAGCCGACCACGCTTTCCGGCATTGAAAAATACCTCGCCAGCGGCATGATCCGCGGCGTTGGTCCGGCGACGGCGAAGCTGCTCATCAAGCACTTTGGCGAGGATACGCTGGATGTGCTTTTTGCACGCCCGGACAGGCTGCTGGAGGTGCCGGGCATCGGCGCAAAGCGCGCGCAGATGATTCAGGAGAGCTATGCAGAGCAGGCGCAGCAGCGCGAGGCGATGATCTTCCTGCAGAGCTACGGTGTGACGCCGGCGCTGGCGGTGAAGATTTTCAAGCGCTACGGCGAAAATGTCAAGCAGGTCATCAATCAGAATCCGTACCGGCTGGTTGAGGATGTCGAGGGCATCGGCTTTAAGAGCGCGGACAAGATTGCCGCGTCCCTTGGTATCGGGCGCGACAGCGAATACCGCCTGTCTGCCGGCATCAAATACATGCTGCAGGAGGCGACGGGCAGCGCGGGGCATTGCTATCTGCCGCGCGAGGTGCTTGTTTCTGCGTCCCAGCAGCTCCTTGGTAACGATACGGAGGACATTGAGCGCGTGCTGGACACGCTGATCCTCTCCCGCCATGTGACGGCGCAGATGCTGCCCCTTGAGGATGGGGAGGAGGTCAATGCGGTTTATCTTCCCGGCATTTTCCGCGCGGAGGTGGACGTCGCGCGACGGCTGAGCGAATTGATGGCGGCCATGCCTGACACGATGGCAACTGACATCAGCGCGCAGATTGACGAGCTTGAAAGCATGGAAGGCATCACGTTCCATCCCCAGCAGAGACAGGCGGTTGAAAAGGCTGTGACCAGCGGCATGACGGTGATTACCGGCGGCCCGGGCACGGGTAAGACGACGATCATCAAATGCATCATCAAGCTGCTTGGCGTGGGCGGCGAAATTGCGCTCGCCGCGCCGACCGGGCGCGCTGCCAAGCGCATGAGCGAGGCCTGCGGCATGGAGGCCAGAACGATTCACCGTCTGCTTGAATACGGAGGAGAAATGGGCGACTTTGCCCGCAACGAGGATTATCCGCTGGAAATGAATACGCTGATCATCGACGAAATGTCCATGGTCGATATCAACCTCATGCGTTCGCTGCTGCGCGCCATCGTGCCGGGCACGCGTCTGATCATGGTGGGCGATGCGGACCAGCTGCCCAGCGTCGGCGCGGGCAACGTGCTGGGCGATATCCTCAGCAGCAAGGTGGTTCCCTCCGTGATGCTGACGGAGATTTTCCGGCAGGACGAAAAGAGCATGATCGTCTATAATGCGCATCGCATCAATCGCGGCGAAGCGCCAAGATTGAATGCAAAGGGCAGCGACTTCTTCTTTGAGCGTGCCGCGTCGCCGGTGGAGGCGGCAAAGCAGATCGTCAGCCTCCTTGGCACGCGCCTGCCCAATTTCCTCAAGCTAGATCCCGTGAGGCAGATGCAGGTGCTCTCTCCGACCAAGAAGGGGGACTGCGGCGTTTGGATGCTCAATCAGATGCTTCAGCAGGAATTCAATCCCAAGCGTCCTGGCAAGGCGGAGCGCGTTCGCGGCGATACAACCTTCCGCGAGGGCGATAAGGTCATGCAGACGCGCAATAACTACTCTCTAGAGTGGAAGAAGGAAGGCGTCTTTGGCTGGGAAGATGGTCAGGGCGTCTTTAACGGCGATATCGGTTTCGTGACGGAGATTGACGAGGTGGACCGCACGATCAAGGTGCAGTTTGATGACGAACGCGTGGCGACCTATGAGGGCAGCGATGTCGAGGATCTGGAGCTGGCGTACTGCATTTCCGTCCATAAGAGTCAGGGCAGTGAGTTCCCGGTCGTCGTGATGCCTGCTGTCGGCGGCCCGCCGATGCTGCTCACGCGCAACCTGCTCTATACCGCCGTCACCCGTGCGCGGCAGATGGTGATGATCGTCGGCCGTGAGGCGGCGATTGACCAGATGATCCGCAATGTGAATACAAAAAAGCGTTACAGCGCGCTGAGTTACCGGCTCAGACTCCTGCAGGAACTGTAATGTGAGGAAAAGAAGAATGTTCTTAAAAAAATACGCTAATCTGTGCAGAATGAAGCCCTATTTTGCGCGATACGGACGAAGGCTGAATGGGCTTCTCCTGTGCATGATTTGCGGCAGTACGATGGGCGTCGTGATGACGTATCTGTCCAGCCGGCAACTGATTGCCATATCCCAAACTTCGCTTGAGGGAATGGTTATCTACACGCTTTTGACGCTTGCTGCGGTAAGCATCCACCATACGGCGTGGTTTTTGTGGGATAAGATGTACGCAGTGATTGGCGGCTGCATTGCAAGGGACATGCGTAAAGATGTCGCTGCGAGTATGATGAACCTCAAGCTGGATGCGCTGCAGGAACACTCCTTTGGCTATTATCTGGAAAGGCTCAATGAAGATGCGGATGAAGTAAGCCGATTCGTGATGAACGTCATGGGAACACTGGTTGACTTGGTGACCAATGTTACGTTTCTCATCATCATTTATTTCCAAAGTTGGCAGTGCGGACTGGTTTTTACGATAGGAATTGCCGGATTATATATGATTGATCTGGTAAAAATCAGAGTTGAGCTTGCGCACACGAAGAAAGAAAAGCACCTTAAGGAGATGCTGAACAGCAAGACGACAGAGGCACTGCGCGGCGTAAAAGATGTGAAAATGCTTGGTCTGAAAGAAGAAATCCTATCCAGAATTGATAGGGTCAGCGGTCAGTTGACAGACGAACAGGCCAAAAAGAAAAGGGACGTCGTGTTTCTTGAACGCGTAAGGACATACAGCCAGTGGATGCTGGATGCGGCGTTGGTACTGATCAGTGCATTCTGGCTGCTGCCTGCGGGGAAGATCACGGTGGTGATTCTGCTGATTGTCTTTAATTACAAAGGACTGATGTATGAAACCATCGGCTATTTCTCTCAGCTAAAAGGATATTATGTGCAGGGTGATTTCAAGGCGGGCAGGATGCTAGAGATTATTGATTCTGCGCAAAAGGAAGAATATGGCGATGTGAAGCTGACTGATGCGCACGGCGAAGTAACGGTTCGTGGGCTTTCCTTTTCCTATGGAGATAAAGAGATTCTGCACGAGGTTTCCTTTGTTCTCAAGCCCTGTGAGGCAACACTGTTGCTGGGCGCAAGCGGAAGCGGTAAAAGCACACTGCACGGCCTGATGACCAAGCTGCTGGATGTGCCGGAGCAAAGCATCTATATTGACGGACATGATATCGCATCGCTGAATGAAGCGAGCCTGAATAGCCTGATCAGCGTCGTAAGTCAGGAACCGTTCCTCTTTGAGGACAGTATTGCAGGGAATCTGCGCATGGTCTGTCCGCAGGCGAGTGATGAACAGATCGAATGTGCATGTCGCAGGGCACATATTTACGATGAGATTATGGACATGCCACAGGGGTTTGAAACGATCCTCACGGAGAACGGCGGTAACTTGAGCGGCGGCCAGAAACAGCGTCTTGCCATCGCAAGGGCAATTCTCAAAAATACACCTGTGATTCTGTTTGACGAACCGAGCAGCGCGTTGGATGCGAAGAATCAGATGCTTCTTTTGCGGACGATCAAAGAACTCAAGCGGGATAAAACGGTCTTTGTCATTGCACACAAGATTGAGCAGCATGAGGTGTTTGATCAGATACTTGAAATGAGAGCCAGACAGATATGGAAAAGAGAGCAGACAACATAAAGAGCAGGCTGATCGCATGGCTCGGCAGGGTGGACGGGCTGCTTCTTAATCTGTTGTTTCCGGAAGGTGTCACCTGCCTGTGCTGCAATCGCGCGCCGAAGGAAAATCTTGAGGACGGTCTGTGCGAAGCGTGCGTGCAGGCGCTAGACGCACTTGCTGCGCAGCAGGAAGTGCGGCGCATGAAGCATGCCGATTTGCCGGAGAATATCGCGTTTGTTTGCGCGGCATTTCCGTATCGGGATCAGGCGCGCACGCTGGTGCGGACGCTCAAGTTTAAGCGGATGAAAAGCGCTGCCGTGCCGCTGTGGCGGGCGATGCTTCTGCTTCCCTCCGGGGACGAGGAAGTGCTTGTTCCCGTGCCGACGACGAAGAAGCGCCTTAAAGAGCGCGGATTTAATCAGGCGGCGTTGTTGGCGCACGCGCTTGGCGATGCGCTGGGCATGCCGGTTGAAGAGGCGCTTGAACGCGTTGGCGAGCAGGAGGCGCAGGCGAGTCTTCCGGTTGATCAAAGGAAGGAGAATCTGCGCGGCTGCATGCGCTGCACCTGCTCAATGGAGGGGAAGCGCGTCATTCTGGTGGACGACGTATATACCACCGGTGCGACGGTCGGCGAGGCGGCGCGCGCCCTGCGGGAGGCGGGCGCAAAGCGGATTGGCGTGTTTGCTGCAGCGCAGGCGCTAGAGGATGGCGGACGGCCGGAATTCATGAGGATTCATGCGAAAACAACGCGAAATGATCGAGGATAAGCATGAAAAAGTTTCTAAAAATCGCTTGCTTTTTTTCGATCTTGCGCGTATAATGATTCAGGATGATTTTGTCGGGTCTGTGGTTGCAAGTCGATGCCAGTCGCAGGCTAAACGATCCACGTAATCCGGTCAAAGTACCGGGGAGCATGGTGCGGCTTAGGTGTAAGTCCGTCCAGAATATTCTGAGAGGGTTAGTAGTGGGGCGCCATGACGGCGTATGAGCGAACGCTCCAGACGGCGAGTGTGGGGTCAAAGACCAGGTCAGCCGGCATATCATACATATCTCTATTTTTTTCGGAGGGGAATATCCCATGTATCAGGACAAGACTTTGGTCTGCAAAGACTGCGGCAACGAGTTCGTGTTCACCGCTGGTGAGCAGGAGTTCTACGCGGAGAAGGGCTTCCAGAACGAGCCGACCCGCTGCAAGCCGTGCCGCATCGCCCGCAAGAACAGCCGCCCGGCCACTGGTGAGGCCCAGCAGCGCGAGATGTACGAGACCACCTGCGCGCAGTGTGGCGCCGCGACCCGCGTGCCGTTTATCCCGAAGAACGACCGACCGATCTACTGCAGCGAGTGCTACGCTTCCCGCCGCGCTCCCCGCTATTAAGCAATAGATTGAGCTCTTGTGTGAAAACACAAGGGCTTTTTTTCTTTTTGCAGGAAACCATCTGAGGTGCAAGAAGAGATATAGCTGTTTTGGCGCAGTGAAAAGGATTTCAAATAGAGATTGATTCGGCTATAATGGATGCAGTGAATCCCAAAGAGGAGGAGGCTGCCCGTGAAAAATCGCCTGTTCATTGTCGAGGGCCTGCTCTGCAGTGGGAAGAGCACCGTCTCGGCGTTGATCGCTCGCCAGCTTGAAAAGCGCGGACGCGTTTGTTTCTTTGATGAGGGAACGGGCGAGCATCCTGCGGATTACGAGTTCCATGCCCTCGCGCCGGCAGGCCTGCTTTCGCCGGAAAGCCGGATTGTGCCGCTGAGCGCGTATTCAGGGGAGATGCTTGAGCGGCTTTTACCCTATAAGATTTATGACGCCTTGCCGTGGGAAACGGAGATGCCGCTGATGCTGGATAAATGGCGGCAGTTTGTCCGCGATGCAGATCCTGGGACGGTGTATATTTTCAACTGCGTCTTTTTGCAGAATCCGATGTGTGAAATGATGATGCGCTTCGGCTTTGATGAGGAGACGTCGCGCGGGTATATCGGGTGCATCGCGGACATCATCAGCGCCCTTAATCCGGTGGTGTTCTATCTGAAAAACGACGATATTGCACAGTCTGTTCGATGCGCTGCTAAGGAGCGGCCCGGCTGGCTTGATGCGGTGATCGATTATCATGTCAATGGAGCATACGGAAAACAGATCCGCGCTGAAGGCTTCGATGGATACATCCGGTGCCTTGAAGAGCGGCAGAACAGGGAATTGAGAATTCTCAGCCAGCTGCCGGTAAAACAGATTGTGCTGGAAAACCCGCAGAGAAACTGGCAGCTGGCAAACGAACAGATTTGCAGATTTCTTAAGGAGAATGCGGTATGATCCAGATGGAATTCAAAATGCTTGTCGATGAGGCGCTGACACACTGCAAAGCATATTTTGGTGATCGTTTCCTCTCCGCTTATCTTCACGGCAGCATAGAAAAGGGCGACGCGATAGCGGGTGTTTCAGATCTGGATATGGTCATTATCTCATCTGAAGTGGATGCGGAAAAGGATACTCTGTGGATTCGCAGGCTGATTGAAGAGCTGCAGGAGAATCATCCGGAAATTGACGAGGCGCATATTATGCACATGTCTCGTGAACAGCTTGAAGAGGACAGATTCACACGTTTTGCTCTTACGTATAATGCTGCATTGATGGCTGGAGAGAACATTGCAAAGACGCTGAACGATCAGGATCCGGAAGGATATCTGCCGGATAAAAGGATCGCAAAGATGCGCCTGAACTTTGCAAGAGCATGCTTGAGCGAGGCCATGTCTGGTCGGGTACCGTCATGCACGGGAGAACTGCCTGAGAACACGTATTATGCGGCCAGAAAATATGCAAGATACTTTGTTGTGATTGAAGGCGCGTATTATCTGATGGCCATCAATCAATTTACGTCATTCGCCAAAGCGTCCGTACTTGAGGGGCTTCGTACCCATGCAGGAATGTTTGTTCAGACAATTGATTTGGTTGAAACGGTGCTCTCTGATCCAATTGCAGCGGGGATTCGGCACGACGAATTCATTTCGGCAATCTGTTCATTCACAAATTGGATGTTTGACCAGATTGAAGCATCATAAATAAGATAACCGCCTGTTCTTGACGAAGAACAGGCGGTTTGATGTTATTTGGATGAGGGTTACTGCCCGAAACTCTCCGTTCCCCTCAAAAGCTCCAGCTCGCGGATGTCTCTTGCGTTGGTGAACGCTGTGCGGGAAAGCAGCGCGCCGGCGCGCCAGTAGAGCGGAAGATAGGGGATGTCCTGCTCGAACTGATCCTGAATCAGGTTCATCGTGTAGCGGTATTCGTCCGGCGTGGCTGCCTTGCGCAGCTGGGTGAGCAGGTCGTTCATGTTGTCGCTGCGGTAACGGGTGTAGTTGCAGCTGGCGGTGGAGGTGAGGGTGAAACCCGGGTCGGGATTGATGTCGAAATTGAAGGCGACCAGCGCGAGGGAATAGTCGCCGCTCTTGAGCTTGGTGATCGTGTAATCGCGGGACTTCGTGGATACAATCACCGGGATGCCGACGGCGGCAAGCTGTTCCTTGATCTTGTTGGCGGCATTCGTGCGCACGCTGGAGCCCGGCTCGTCATAAACCAGCAGATACATCGTCGGGAAGGGCTTTCCATCCTTGTATCGCTTGCCGTCGTCCGCCATCTTATAGCCTGCGCTGTCCAGCAGCGCGGCGGCCATCAGCGGATCGTACTTGTCGTTGATGGTCGTTTCATTTGACAGCCATGTGCCCATGGGGATGGGCGTGTAGGCGACGGACGCCATGCCCTGATAGGTGGAGGAAATCAGCTCGCTGCGGTTGATGGCGTAGGAGATTGCCTCGCGCACGAGGTTTTTTCCGTCATTGTCGCTCTTGAAGACGGAGAATGCACGGTTGATCAGCAGCGCTTCCAACTGGCGGGTGCGCGCCTGCAGGGAGAAGGAGTTGAGCGAACCGGAATAGCGGGATGCATTGATCGAGCGGGTCATCGCGGCGTCGACCTGCTGCAGGTCAAACGCGGTGAGCACAGCTTCGGCATTGTCGTATATGTTGACGCGGATATTGCGGATTTTCGGCACGCGCTTCCACCATTTGGTATTTGCCGTCAGCCAGAGGATGCTCTCCGGCTCATATCCATCGTATTTATAGGGACCGGTGCCGCTGGGCATTTCCTTGTCGACCTCTTCTGCCGGAAGGATGGGGAAGACCAGCGAATACAGAGAACCATAGCTGGCGCGGCGCAGGGTGAACAGTACGGTATGCTCGCTTGTCGCTTCCCAGGACTTGATCGAGTAGAACGTGGAATAATACAGCCCGCGGTTGGCAAGCGCTACATCGGAATTGAGATCCTTGTCAAAACCGGCAAGCTTATACATGTAGTCAAGCGTTGCAACGACGTCGTGAGCGGTCAGCTTCTTTCCGTTGTGGAAGGTGACGTCATCGCGCAGGACGACCTCAATACGCTGGTTATTGCTGATGAAGCTGTAAGAATAGGCCAGTTCCGGCTGGGGCTGATAGTTGTCGTCGATGGTGAACAGCCCTTCATAGACCATATCCATTACGGAAACCATATCGCGTTGATTCAGTTCCAGCGGACGCAGCTGGATATCCGGCGTGACGGTGATGCCGACGGTCAGAGAGGCAAGGTCTTCTGCGACGGCGGAAAAGGGCATGAGCAGAGCGAGCGCCAGCGTCAGCGCCAGTGCGCGCAGAAAACGTGAATAAGATGTGCGCATAAATGAAAACTCCTTTGGTTGGGGCGAAGGACTGTTAATCGTCGGATTCCGTCGGCAGATCGTCGGGCGGCGGGGATGCTATCGGAAAATAGTACTTGTGATAGATGTCGATTGCGCTGAGCACGCGGCGGGCGTAATTGGCGGTGTCCTGCGTGGGGATGGTATCAAGCGTCACGCCGTCGCTGCTGTAGCTGGGATTTTTCAGCCAGCTGTCGACGTTGCCCTGTCCGGCGTGATAGGCGCAGACGATCTTCTTTGCATCGCCGCCAAAACGCCGTGACAGATACCCCAGATACCATGAACCGAAGCGGATGTTGGTTTCCGGGTCAAAGAGACGGTCAAAAGAATAGGCAGCGTCGTCCTCGTCAAGCTTGTGCGCAACCCATTGCGCGGTATCCTCCATCAGCTGCATCAGTCCCCGCGCGCCAAGCCGGCTGACCGCCTGTGGATCAAAGCTGGATTCGCAGAGGATGATCGCGCTGACCAGCGCAGGATCGATGTTCTGAACCGCTGCATACTGGCGGATCCAGCTTTCGTAATACAGCGGGTGCTGCGCGCGCTCCGCGGCTTCGGCTTCAAGCCTGCGGCGCTCTTCCTGCGCCTGCAGGTAGTTTTTTGTGACCGCAACGGCGCAGGTCAGCAGCAGGGCGGCAAGCAGGAAGCCGAGAATGATCTGCAGGGAACGGGGAAAGCGGGCGCGCTTGCGGCGCTTTTTCTTTTTGCGTTTTTCGCCGGGGAGCGGACGAACAGCCGGGGTCGGGACGTCCATCTCAGGCTGTTCAATCTGAACCGGGCGCCGTCGCCGCCGGTGCGGGGCGGGACTCTGGTCGTTCATGCCGTGGTTCTCCTTTCAAACAGGATGGATACGGATACGGGCTCTTTGACATCACACGTCGTTTTCTGCACGGCGACGGCGCCAAGAATTAGAAGAAGGATCAAAACGAGAAAACAGATCAGAACAAATCGGTTTGAGAAGGAAAACATGCCTGCTGCGCGATGAGGCAGCTTTTTGCCGATCCAGAACTTCGCGCGAGGACCGCAGCGGTATATCTCCTCGGCATTTTGAAGATCGTCTTCATAGCTGGACCGCGGCTTCATACACGCCTCCTCTTCAGCGCAACGGCAAGCAGGCTGCGGACCTGCTTCTGCGTCTGCTCGACGGGGCCGTCGGTGTGGATGACGGCGTTGGCGCGGCGGCATTTTTCTTCAAGCGGCATCTGAGAGCGGATGCGCGCAAGGGCCTCTTCTCGGGTCAGGCTGTCGCGAACCATCAGGCGGTCAAGCTGCGTCTCCTGCTCGGCGGCGACGACCCAAATGCGGTCAAACCGGTCTTCCATCCCGCATTCATAGAGCAGCGGCACATCGGCAAAGACGAGCGCGTCCGGCGCGTCGCCCTCTTCAAGGGCGGCATAGATGCTGCCAAGGATCATCGGGTGGAGGAGTGCGTTGAGCCGGTCGCGCTGCGTAGAGGAAGAGAAGACGATGCGGCCAAGCGCCCTTCGGTCAAGGCATTCGCTGGCAAACACGCTGTCTCCGAATGCTTCGCGAATGGCGGGAAGTGCATCACCGCCCGGCGCTGTCAGCGCGTGGGAAATGGCGTCCGCATCGATGACGGTATAGCCGAGTTTGCGAAGAAAACTGCTGACGGTACTCTTGCCGCAGGCGATAGATCCGGTCAGTCCGATTTTCATGGAGCCTCCTGAACGGTTAAATGAGTAAAATCTTACGCGGAGAATGGAAGATTATTTCGTGTCGTACCAGGAATGTCCTGCATGGACATCCGCGACCAGCGGAACGCGCAGCGCGGCTGCGCTTTCCATGCATTCCCGCAGGAGCGCCATGACGCGCTCCTGTTCATCAAGCGGGCACTCCACGATCAGCTCGTCGTGCACCTGAAGGATCAGCTTTGCCTTAAGTCCCTCGCTGCGCAGCTTTTGATGCACGGCATTCATGGCGATCTTGATGATATCCGCTGCCGCGCCCTGAACCGGCGTGTTCATCGCGGCGCGCTCGCCGAACTGGCGGCGGTTGTAGTTGGAACTGAGCAGCTCCGGCAGCGGCCTTCTGCGGCCGTACATGGTGACTGAGTACCCTTCTGCCTTGCCCTGCGCGACGCAGGCGTCCATGAACGCGCGGACCGCGCCGTAGCGGGCAAAGTAGCGGGCGATAAAGTCCGCCGCTTCTTTGCGGGTGATGTGCAGGTTGTTGGACAGGCCAAAGTCGCTGATGCCGTAGACGATGCCAAAGTTGACGGCTTTCGCACTGGAACGCATCTGCGCCGTGACCTGAGAAAGCTCCACACCGTAGACCTCCGCTGCCGTGCGGGCGTGGATATCCTGACCGCGGTTGAACGCGTCGCACATCGCCTCGTCCCCGGAAAGATGGGCGAGGAGACGCAGCTCAATCTGCGAATAGTCCGCATCCACCAGCACATATCCCTCGCGGGCGATAAAGGCGCGGCGGATTTCGCGGCCCATTTCCGTGCGGACAGGAATGTTCTGCAGATTCGGTTCGCTGGAGGAGATGCGGCCGGTTGCGGCGATTGTCTGGTCAAACCAGGAATGGATGCGGTTGTCGCGTCCTTTCAGGCGTAGCAGACCGTCGATGTAGGTGCTGTTGAGCTTGGAAATCTGGCGATAGGCAAGGATCTTGTCAATCGCCGGGTGAAGCGCGGAGAGCTCCTGCAGCGTTTCTGCGTCGGTGGAATAGCCGCGCGTCGTCTTTTTCCTCGCCGGCAGCTTGAGCGTTCCAAAGAGCACTTCGCCCAGCTGCTGCGTGCTGTTGAGATTGAAGGGCGGTACGCCGCACAGGGAAAAGATCTCTTCCCGAAGGCTTGCGATCTGCGCGCTGAAGAGCGCGCCAAGGCGTTCAAGTTCCTGCGTATCGACAAGGAAGCCTTCGCTTTCCATCGCATAGAGTGTGTGAAGCAGCGGAAGCTCGATTTCGCGATAAAGCGCCGTCATTCCCTGCGCATCAAGCGCAGCAGCGTCCTTTGCATGCTGATCAAACAGAGCGGCGGCGTTCTCGGGCGTTTCGTATTTTCCGCTCTGCGGGGAGAGCAGGTAGGAGATGATCTGCGCGTCCTCAAACGGCGCGGACAGGGAAAGACCCCACTGCGCAAGCTGGGTTTTCAGGCGCTTGCCGCCAAAGAGGATCAATGTTCTGCTGCCGGTGAGCAGGGGAGAAAGCGCCTGCATCGCTTCAAGCGGATCCATGCCGTCTCCAAGAAGCCCCTGCGCAAAGGGAATGAAAGCGCGCTCAGCGGTGGACACGGCGAGGGAGATGCCGTTTTCAAGCAGGAGCAGCGCGGCCTTCGCATCTGCAGGGAGCGATGCGACAAAGCGACGAACCGTATCCGCCGTCTGCAGGGATTCTTCATCCTTCCAGACGAGCTCGGGCGCGGGGGTCTCCGCGGAGACGGAATTACCGGAAACACTGAGCGCACGCAGGCGGTTGATCAGCGATTTGAGTTCAAGCTTTTCAAACAGGGGAAGAGCGCCCGTCATGTCGCCAAGGCGGCAGTCCTGAAGGCTCACGTCGTCAAGGGGAACAAAGCGCGTGATCGTTGCGATCTTTTTGCTCATCAGGCCGGATTGACGTCCGTCGAGCATCTTTTCCCGCTGCTTGCCCTTGAGATCGGCGTCCGCGTGGTCAAAGGCGTTTTCAATCGTGCCGTATGCGGTCAGCAGTTTGACGGCGGTTTTTTCGCCGATGCCGGGCACGCCGGGGATGTTGTCGCTGGAATCGCCCATCAGGCCTTTCAGGTCGGGAATCTGATCCGGACGAACGCCGAAATCTTCAAGAACTTTCTCCGGCGTGTAGCGAACGACGTCGGTTACGCCGCGCTTGGTGTAGAGCACATGGCTGGTTGGCGTCACCAGCTGCATGGAGTCGCGATCGCCGGTGACGAGCAGGGCGTTGATGCCAGCCTCTTCGCAGCGGCGGGCAATGGTGCCCAGAATGTCGTCCGCTTCAAACGTCGGGCAGGTCAGAATGCGCACGCCCATCTTGCTCAGGCATTCCTCGATGAGCGGAAACTGCGGACGCAGCTCCGGCGCGGTCGGCTTTCTGCCGGCCTTGTACTCGCCGTAGTCCGTATGGCGGAACGTCGGACCGTGCAGGTCAAAGGCGACGGCGAGGTAATCGGGCTTCTCTTCGCCGATGACTTTGAACAGCATGGAAAGAAAACCATAGACGGCATTGGTGAACACGCCTTCGCTGTTTTCAAGCGCAGGCAGCGCGTGAAATGCGCGGTGCATCAGACTGTTGCCGTCGACAATGACAAACGTTTCGGGCATGAAAAGCGCCCTCCTTCAAATTGCATACAGATATAAACATGATACCATAAATCGCGCCAAAATACAAATGCGTCACGCTGGCGGATTCAGGGAATGCGATCAAACTCCGCAATCGCTTCAAGCGTCCGTCTATAGGCGGAAAGAAGCGAGGCGGGCAGCGCGTCCGGCAGCGTTCTGCCTTCGCGAAGCCGGGTGCAAAGCTGCGCGGCTTCGCTGTTCAGCGCAGGAAGTGCGAGCTGCGCGCTGAGTCCTTTGAGCGTATGCGCATGCAGATAGGCTTCCTGCGCATCGCTGCGAGCAAACGCGTCTGTCAGGCGCTTCATGGATGGATCCTGCGCAAAGCGGGAAAGCATATGCAGATACAGCGACGGGTTGCCGGCTGCAAGGCGAACGCCTTCTTCTTGGTCGATCAGGGGCTTCATGCTCTTCTCCGAATGATGTTTTTTTCAGCATACCAGAGCATGCTGCGCGCGGCAAACAAAACCGTTCGACAAAATCTGCATGGACAGTTTTTTTCCCTTCCGGGCAGGAAAAAGAGGAATAATGATAGAAGTGTATATATTTGTATTGGTATACCCTTTGGTATGCCTGCAGGTTAACCGATAACGACCTGAAAGGAAATCTGAATGAAAAAAGGATGTTTTCTGATTACGGCGCTGCTTGTGCTGCTTGCCGTGTGCTGCCCGTGCGCAGCGCAGGATGATGATATGGTGATTGTCACCTCGTTTTACCCGATGTATGTCTTTGCGCGCAATGTGGCTAATGGTATCCCGGGCGTGACGGTGGTCAACATGGCGGATCAGAACGTCGGCTGTCTGCATGATTATCAGCTGCAGACACGCGATATGGTGACGCTGGAAACGGCGGACGTGCTCATCGTCAATGGCGGCGGCATGGAACAATTTATGGATAAGATTGCGCAGTCGTACGGGGAACTGACCGTCATCACCGCAGGCGAAGGCATCGACATGCTGGAAAGCGCGCATAGCGGTCATGAGCATGACCACGATCACTCGGATGAGGAAGGCTGCCTGCTCAACGCGCATGTCTGGCTTGATCCGGCGCTTGCGCAGCAGGAGATCCGCAGTATCGCGGACGGGCTTATCAAGGCGGACCCGGAACATGCGGACGCCTATGAAGCCAATGCCTGCGCGTATATGGAGCGTATTGCTGCGCTGGACGGGGAAATCCGCACGCTGCTCGCACCGTATGCTGGCGAGAAGATCATTACGTTCCATGAGGCGTTTACGTATTTTGCTAATGCATATGGTCTGGAAGTCGCGGGTCTGATCGAGCATGATTCCGGCGAGGAGCCGGGCACGCGGGATCTGGCCAACACGTGCGATCTGGTCAGGGAACTGGGAATCGGCGCGCTGTTTGTCGAGCCGCAGTATCCCCAGAAGGCGGCCAGCACCATCGCGCGGGAAACCGGCGCGTCGGTTTATCAGCTTGATCCCGTCGTTTCCGGCGATGGGGAAATGGACAGCTACGAGCGCGCGATGCGTGAAAATGCGCGCGTCTTTGCGGAGGCTTTTGGAAAATGAGTCAGGTAGAGCATAAGCACATTCATCATCCGCATGCCATGAAGCACAGCGATCTGGCGGACTGCCGGCTGTGCCGCATTGAGGTCGATCAGCTGGGCGTGACGCTGGATAATCAGGTGCTTTTGAAGGATGTCAGCCTGCATATTCACTGCGGCGAGCTGACGGCGCTCATCGGCGCCAACGGCGCGGGCAAGACGACGCTCCTGCGCGCGCTGCTGGGACAGATCGAATACAAGGGAACGGTGCGCCATCTTTCCAGCGACGGCAGGCCGGCGGCGGATCTTCGCACGGGCTATGTGCCCCAACAGCTGGAGTTTGACCATTCCTCCCCGGTGACGGTGACGGACTTCCTCGCGGGCTCGCTTTCCCGCCGCGCCGTCTTTCTGGGCGTGAGCAGGAAAATGCGGGAAAAGGTGATGAAGGCGCTTGCCCGCACGCATTGCGAAAAGCTGGCGGACAGGCCGCTTGGCGCGCTTTCCGGCGGCGAGCTTCAGCGCGTGCTGCTGGCGCTGGCGCTGGTACCCCAGCCGGATCTGCTGATTCTTGATGAGCCGGTGTCCGGCGTGGATCAGAACGGTCTGGAGGCGTTTTATCAGACGGTGGATGAGCTCAAGCGCCACAACCACATGGCCATTCTGCTTGTTTCCCACGATCTTGACGTTGTGGAGCGTTATGCCGACCGTGTCGTGCTGGTACAGGGAACGGTCATCAAGCAGGGATCTCCGCAGGTAGTCTTTGATTCGCCTGAGTTTGAACAGGTGTTCTACGCGAGAGGAGGCAGAGCATGAGCGTGATTTATGGAATCATGGATGTGATGCTGCCCTTTGAGTTCATGCGCTATATGTTCATGAAGAATGCCCTGCTGGCGATTCTGCTGGTGACGCCGCTGTTTGGTATGCTGGGCACGATGGCTGTGGACAATAAGATGGCGTTCTTTTCCGATGCGCTGGGACACAGCGCGCTGACGGGCATTGCCCTTGGCGTCGTGCTGGGCATGCCCAACCAGATGGCAGCGATGCTCATCTTCGGCATCCTCTGGGCGATTCTCATTACGTTTGTCCGTCATCATTCCAAAATGAGCGCGGATACGATTATTTCCGTCTTTTCCTCCACGTCCATTGCGCTGGGTCTGGTAATCCTTTCTCGCGGCGGCGCTTTTGCAAAATACTCTTCCGTGCTGGTGGGCGACGTGCTTTCCGTTACGCAGGAGGATCTTCTTGCGCTGCTTGTGACGCTTATTGTGACAGCGGCATGCTGGCTGCTGCTCTTTAACCCGCTGATGATCACCAGCGTCAATGCGTCGCTGGCGCGCAGCCGCGGCATTCACGCAAGGCTGACGGAATATGCCTTCACAGTACTCGTGGCCGTTTCCGTTATGATGAGTATCCGCTGGGTCGGCGTGATGCTGATCAACTCCCTGCTGATTCTGCCGGCGGCGGCTTCGCGCAATGTGGCGCGCAATGCGGCGGGGTACATGCGTCTGTCCGTGCTGATTTCACTTGTGTGCGGCATCACCGGACTTGTTTTGTCCTACTATCTGAACACGTCTGCCGGCGCGGCGATCGTGCTGGTTTGCGCTGCGGCGTATTTTGTGACGCTTCCTTTCAGAAGGAAATAAGCGCCTCAGACGACAATTCAGCCGATATCGCTTGGCAGATGATGCCCTCTGTGATATAATCTGCGCAAAACATGGGCGGAGGTGAAAACCGTGCTCGGTGTGATGACTGTACGCCAGTCGGAACTCAGATTCCGGGAATTTGACCGCTACCGCGGGGTATACTGCGGACTGTGCCGGGCAATCGGCGGACGCTGCGGCGCTGCCTGCCGAATGGCGCTCAGTTTTGAAATGACGTTCATGGCGATGCTCCTGACCTCCCTTTATGAGCCGGAAACCGCGCAGAACATGCGCCGCTGTCCGCTGCATCCTGTGAAGAAACGGCTGATGCTTGCCAACGAGGCGATTGACTACTGCGCGGACATCAGCGCGCTGACGGCATACTACGATCTGCGCGACGGATGGGAAGATGAAAAGAAGGTCGGCCATCTGGCGGCAAGCGGCCTGCTTAAGGCGGCTGCGCAGCGGGCGGGAGAAATGCGTCCGGCGCAGAAGGAGGCAATCCTTGCCTATGTGGAAAAGCTGCATGCTGTCGAGGAAGCGAATGAGCAGAACCTTGACACGGCGGCCAATCTGACCGGCGAAATGCTGGCTGAACTGTTTGTGATGAAAAAAGACGTCTACGAGCGGGATCTGCGTGAACTGGGCTTTTATCTTGGAAAGTTCATTTACCTTTGCGACTGCTATGAAGACGTCGAACGGGATATCAAGAAGAACAACTATAATCCGCTCATTGCGCGCAGCGGCGAGGAGAACTTTGCCGTGCAGTGCGAAGAGATGCTGTCGCTCATCATGTCGCAGGCGGCGCGGGCGTTTGAACGGCTGCCCCTGATTGAGGATGCGGAAATCATGCGCAATATCCTGTATTCCGGCATCTGGATGAGATTTGAACAGGCAACCGAGCGAAGAAAGGCGAAGAAAGAATCATGACCGATCCGTATCAGGTGCTGGGCGTTGCGCCGACGGCAAGCGATGACGAAGTAAAAAAGGCATACCGCAAGCTGTGCAAGATCTATCATCCGGACGCGAATGTCGGCAAGCCGGATGCGGCGCAGGCTGAAAAGAAATTCATCGAGGTTCAGCAGGCGTACGAGGAAATCATGCACAGGCGTCAGGGCGGCGGCACGCGCGCCGGCAGCGGCTATAATGGCCAGCAGCAGCAGCGGCCGGGCTATGGCGGATATCAGGGACAGTATCAGGAAGATCCGTTTGCTGATTTCTTCGGCGGCTACGGATACGGGCAGCAGCGCCAGTATCAGCAGCAGTATCAGGAATATGACGACGTAGTTGAGATGCGCGCGGCGCAGAACTATATCGACACCGGTCATTACGCCGAGGCGATCAATGCGCTGGGCAGCGTGCCTGCGCATAAACGCAACGCGCGCTGGTATTATCTCAATGCGCTGGCGCAGGCCGGACTGCATAACGTTGCACAGGCGCTTGAATATGCGCGTCAGGCGGTCAGCATGGAGCCGGGCAATATGCGCTATCAGCAGCTGCTTTCTCAGCTGCAAAGCGGCGGCAGCTGGTATGGTCAGCGGGGACAGGAATACGGCAGGCAGACGGTGAATCATATCAATCCCTGCTGCTCGTGGATGCTGATTTACTTTCTTTGCTCCTGCTGCGGCGTCAATCCCATGATGTGCTATCCGTTCTTCTGCTGTCTGTAATTGAATTCTTCTGCCGGGTTGCTTTTGCAGCCCGGCGTTTTGTTTTGCAGAAATGCGTGTGCAGGGCAGCGTGCGCCTGTGCTTTTGGTCTGTGGACGAAAAGCGCAGCCCGGTATATGCTCAAACAAATACAAAAGCGAGGCATATACATGATCAAAAGAGTTGCCGATGCGCTTTTGCATCGAGTATATCACCCGGTTACGGCTGTTCTTTGCACAGGAAGACGAGGAAGAATTGTCAGCATCAGGCTGTATGATACGGATTTTGCATTGCGGCATTGGGAGCTTCCGCCGGGAACGCGCAGGATCGACGTCATCTGCAGCCATCCGGATGGACGGATGGAACTATCGCCGCAGGAGATCAGCAACTGCTGGATGATCGCATCCCGGGCAATGGAAGCGAAAGTATTTGTGTATATCTATGGGGAAGATATCGGTCTTCTTCGGGTGGACAGCGGCGTGTTTTCCGGCTATAATGGGGAAAATACACGCTGAAAGGTGGATTTTCGCGGGTGGAGAATACGCTGCTCAAAAGAATGCTGGCGGTGCTGGGACTGATTGTCTTTCTGATTGTTCTGCTGGCGGTGCCGGCTTTTCTGTATGCGGATACGCTTTATAGAGAAGCGCTTGACGCAAGAACCGTTCGGAACGAGCCGCAGCAAGCGCAGATCACGTCATTTGATTTGTTTGCGGAGGAGGAGGAACACCAGACAAAGTCCCGCATCAGCGGCTGGCTGAATATGGTGTCCTCTCAGGAAGTGTCCTTAAAGACGTCCCGGGGAACGCTCAGCGCGACGCTTTATGAGCCGCTTGACGCCGGCGTGGGCGCGCCGGTTGCCATTGTGCTCCACGGCGGTTTGGGAACGGACAGGGAGCAGGTGCTGGATGTGGCCTGCATGCTTTCGCTCAATGGCTATCGTGTGCTGACGCCGGATTTGTATGCGCATGGAAAAAGCGAGGGCGATGCGCCGACGCTCGGTTTTGGCGATGCTTACGACGTTCACGCATGGATCGATTATGTGGAAAAGATGCAGGCGGGCGCCAAAGTCGTGCTCTTTGGCCAGGATGAAGGCGCGGCAGCGGTACTTTGCGCCGCCAGTGAATCGCTCAGCGGAAGCGTGAAGGCCGTTGCAGCGGACGGCGCAGCCGACCAAGGAACGGCGAGAATGCTTGCGCTTGCCGCCGAGCAGGAGGATTCGCTCATGGGAACGCTGCTGAGTTTCATTTTCCTCAGACGCGCGCCCGGCGCAGACCGTAAGATTTCCCAGCGAATCGAAAATGCAATAACACCTCTCCTGCTGATCCATGGAACAGGCGATCAGGATGTTCCCGCATGGCAGAGCGAGGACATTGCGCTGGCAGCAGGGGAGCAGGCGCAGCTGCTGTTTATTGAAGGGGCTGGGCATGGTCAGTCGCGCTATGTCGACGCGCAGACGTATTATGATACGCTGCTTTCGTTTTTTGAAACGGCACTTGAATGACTCTTACAAAGACGCGGTTTGCTGCCGCGTCTTTTTTGTCCTGCAGGAAACTGCGAAAAGAGGGACTGCATCTGGAAACGATGCTGGCAGGTGAGCGCCATTTCAGACGGATATTGTCAGAATACCCCGAAGCGGACGGCGCACAATAAGCCCGAACCGATTGGAGGTGAAAAAGCATGGCAAGCAACTCAAACGGCAACCGCATCAACGTGCCGCAGGCAAAAGAGGCGCTCTCCAACATGAAATACGAGATCGCCCGAGAGCTTGGCGTCAACCTCAAACAGGGCTATAACGGCGATCTGACTTCCCGAGAGGCGGGATATGTCGGCGGCTACATGGTCAAGCGTCTCATCGAGAATGCTGAAAAGCAGATGGCCGGTCAGCAGACCCTGTAATCCCGCGGTGAAAAGCGCGCCTTAGATAAAGCATGTGCCGGAAATGCTCCTGTCATGCGCATTCTTTCGGCATAAGGCGCGCAGGCGCAAAGCAGGTTATTGTGAAAGGGGATCAATCAGATGTATCAGAACCAGAATCAGAATCAGATGCAGAACCAGAATTTCGGCGCGCAGAACCAGAATGCCGGCGCACAGGCGCAGAACAATTCCGGCAACACCAACCGTGTCGTCGTGCCGGAGGCCAAGGGTGCGCTCAATCAGATGAAGTATGAGATTGCCAACGAGCTGGGCATCAATCTGAAGAAGGGCTATAACGGCGATCTTCCCAGCCGTCAGGCCGGTTACATCGGCGGCTATATGACCAAGCGACTGGTCGAGCAGGCCGAACGCGCGATGAGCAATCAGGGCTGAGCGCCTTGACGGAAGGCTGCGGCAACACGCCGCGGCCTTTTGTCTGCCTTTGGAAAGATGACTCTTTTCAATTCCGCCTTCATGGTGTATAATATCTAGGATATTATACTTTTCAGGAGGTTTTACACATGGCAAGAGGCGGTTTCCCCGGCATTCCGGGCGGTAATATGCAGCAGCTGATGCGTCAGGCGCAGAAGATGCAGCAGCAGATGCTCACCCTTCAGGAGGATCTGGACAAGCGCGAATATGAAGGCACGGCCGGCGGCGGCGCGGTTTCCTGCAAGGTGACCGGCAAGCGTCAGCTCGTTGAGCTCCACATCGACGCTGATGCGTGCGATCCGGATGAGGTCGAGATGCTGCAGGACATGGTCATGGCTGCGGTTAACGACGCCCTCAAGAAGGGTGAAGAGACCCGCGAGCGTGAAATGGCCCGCATTGGCGGCGCGGCCGGCATGGGCGGCATGTTCTGATCATGGCCGGACAGATTGAACCGATCGCCCGCATGGCGCAGCAGCTGTCCCGCCTGCCGGGCATCGGCAGCAAGTCCGCGCAGCGTCTGGCGTATCATATCGTCTCCCTGCCGGAAGAGCAGGTGCATGAGCTTGCGGCTGCGATCTGGCAGGGGCGCAAGGCGGTCAGGTATTGCTCGGTTTGCGGCAATTACACGGTAGATGATCCGTGTCCGATCTGCATGCAGGAGCAGCGTCACAACGGCGTGCTGTGCGTCGTGCGCGATCCGCGCGATGTTGCGGCGATGGAGCGCATGCGCGATTTCAAGGGAACATACCACGTTCTGCACGGCACGATTTCGCCGATGGAGGGCATCGGACCGGAGGACATCCGCATCCGCGAGCTGCTTGCGCGCGTGGGCACGGAGGAGATCCGTGAGGTGATCCTTGCCACGAATCCCGACATCGAGGGCGAGGCGACGGCAGCGTATATTGCGCGTCTGCTTAAGCCCATGGGCATTCTGGTCACGCGCATTGCACATGGTCTGCCTGTCGGCGGCGATCTGGAGTACACGGACGAGGTCACGCTGGCCAAGGCGATTGAAGGACGCCGGGAAATGTAAGATTTGAGAATGGAGACGAGAGTCTCCATTTTTTTTACAAAAAAGGGTTGACAGATGAAGAGGGATCATGTATAATACCTTTTGTTGATGAGCGATGCGGTAGTAGCTCAGTGGTAGAGTGCCACCTTGCCAAGGTGGATGTCGCGAGTCCGAATCTCGTCTACCGCTCCAATAGCCGGAACCTTTGGGTTCCGGTTTTTCTTTTCTATGAAAAAGGATGACCCAAAACATCTGTCGCAAGGATGCAATGCCGTGATTCTGTTTTTGGAAACGGTGTCCCCAAAGCCGCGCATGACGAAATCCTCAGAGCAAGTTCTGAAAACAGGGCATAAGCTTTCTGAAGGGAACGTCAGCTGCGGCTTTTTGCATCTGTGGAATGGAAGGCACAATGCTGCAGGCGTGCGATTGGCACAAGCAAAGACAGAAATCCGGCGCGCTTGAAAATCGCGTGGCGATCATGTAAAATAAGCTGTGAAACAGATGAATGTCCACGTCGCAGCCTGTGAAGTAGAGAAGGGCGTCGGGATGCGACCGGAAAGGAGAATGTGCATTGGTGAATCAGGCAGGACGCGAGATTCCTGATGAAATCCTGCGGCTGTATGGAAAAACGGGTTATCAGGGAATGCACTATCGCGATCATGTTCCTTACAAAAAGGCTGCGCCAGTCGTGCGTTCTGTGAATGATCCGCAGCACAAAAAGCTGGTCGGCAGCATTCGTGAAGCGCTTGAACTATGCGGTGTTCGGGATGGCATGTACTTCGGTTTTCATCATCATTTTCGCGACGGCGATTATATCATCAATATGGTGATGGAAGAAGTCGCCGCAATGGGGATCAAGGACATCACGATTTGTGCCAGCTCAATGGGCGCAGCGCATGATCCGGTTGATTCCTTGATTGATCGGGGCGTTGTGAGCAGTATTCAGTCCTCCGGCGTCCGCGGGAAAATCGGAGAAGCCATTTCCTATGGGAAACTCGCCAGACCGGCAGTGATTCGTTCTCATGGCGGTCGCGTACGCGCGATTGAAGAAGGGGATATTCATTTGGATATCGCGTTCATCGGCGCGCCAACCAGCGATGAATACGGCAATGCCCGTGCATTGGGCGGAAAAAGCGACTGCGGCGTGCTTTCGTATTCCATGGTGGATGCCAAATACGCGGATAAGGTTGTTGTGATTACGGATTGTCTGGTTCCGTTTCCGAATGTTCCGGCGAGCATTTCCATGACGGATGTGGATTATGTTGTGCAGGTTGAAGAGATTGGAAATCCAAGGAAAATCGTCAGCAATGTGATTCGCGTTACAAAGGACGTTCGGGAACTGATGATGGCTGAATACTGTGCGAAGCTCATCGCGGAATCGCCGTATTTCAGGAATGGTTTTTCGTTTCAAACGGGCGGAGGCGGCGCTGCGTTGGCGGTAACCGGTTTGCTGCACCCGATCATGAAACAACGGAACATCAGGATGGGATTTGCGATCGGCGGCATCATGCAGGCAATGTGCGATTTGATGGATGCCGGGCTGATTGACAAGATTGTCGATGCACAGGTGTTTGACGCAGGCGCCATCGAGCACATCCGAACCAATCCGAATCACATTGAGATTTCGACTTCGGAATACGCCAACCCCATGAACAAGGGGGCATATGTCAATAAGCTGGATTTTGTAATTCTGGGCGCGTTGGAGGTAGATACGCGGTTCAATGTCAACGTGGTAACAGGCTCTGACGGCATCGTCCGCGGCGCGCCGGGCGGACATCCGGATACGGCTGCCGGCGCAAAGTGTTCAATCGTCGTTGCGCCGCTGATTCGCAGCCGGATTCCGACGATTGTTGACGAGGTGCTGACGGTGACAACGCCCGGTGAGGCGATCGATATCGTCGTGACGGATTATGGTATCGCTATCAATCCGCGCCGTCAGGATCTGATTTCGGTTTACAGAAATTCGGGTTTGCCGCTGCGCACAATTGAGGAACTGCGCGATATCGCGTACAGCATCACCGGAAAGCCAACGCCTGTATTGTTTGACGACAGAGTTGTCGCCGTTGTTGAAAGCAGAGATGGAACCATTCTTGATGTGATCCGCAGGGTGCAGAAATCCGCAAAAACGCGATAATGCGAAAACCCGTCAGGTGAAAGGTTCTGTCCGGTTTCGGGGGGGCTCTGTGCAGTCCGCGAAAAACACAAGAGACAATACACAAAGACACCCGTCTGTCCGACGGGTGTCTTTTTACGCTTTGCTTTCAATCCATTTGCGCGTCGCTCCTGCGCACAATCTCCATGATTTCTTTATAGCGATCAAGAACGAGGGAGAAGCTGTCCCGGTGATGAGGAAATGCGCAGCTGCTGCAGTCTTTGATGTCGTTTTCCGTATACGTGCAGTTTCCGCCGCACTTGCGGCCCAGCGCATAGAGCGGGCAATAACAGAACAGGCAGTTAAACGCCTCTTCAGGTACGTTGGGATGACAGGGGAAGTACTCGCACTGGCGGTTTTGGAAAAAGCTGAAGTGCTTGGTTTCTTCCAAGGGCATTCCCTCCTTTCGCGCGGCGATTCTGTGAATCAGACACCGGCCATGCGCAGATATTCGGCGCGCCCGGTTTCGTAAAGATTGCTGCCTTCACTGTCGATGATGACCGTCACGGGGAAGTCTTCAACCTCCAGCCGGCGGATGGCTTCCGCGCCGAGATCCTCGTAGGCGACGATTTCAGACTTTTTGATGCACTTGGAGAGCAGCGCGCCGCAGCCGCCGGTGGCGCCGAAATAGACCGCGCCGTGAGTCTTCATGGCTGCGATCACTTCGCTGCTGCGCTTGCCCTTGCCGATCATGCCGGTCTGGCCGATGGCGATGAGCGCAGGAGAATATGCGTCCATGCGGTAGGAGGTGGTCGGTCCGGCGGAGCCGATGGCCTGACCGGGTTTGGCCGGGGTGGGGCCGACAAAATAGATGATCGCATTTTCCATATCCATGGGCAGCGGTTTTCCCTGCGCAATCAGTTCGCAAAGGCGCTTATGCGCGGCGTCCCGGGCGGTGTAGATGACGCCGGTGATCAGGCAGGCGTCGCCCGCCTTGAGCGAACGCGCCATCTCGCGGGTAAAGGGCGTTTGAATCTTTTTCATCTCAGATCACCTCGGACTGATGGCGCGTGACGTGGCAGTTGATATTGACCGCAACGGGCAGGCCGGCGATGTGGGTGGGGCAGGAAAGGATGCTGACCGCCAAAGCAGTGGTTCGGCCGCCGAACCCCTGCGGACCGATGCCAAGACGGTTGATGCGCTCCAGCAGCTCCTCTTCCAGAGCGGCATAGAAGGGATCGGGATTGTGCTCGTCAACCGGACGCAGCAGCGCTTTCTTGGCAAGGAGCGCAGCTTTATCAAACGTGCCGCCCACGCCTACGCCCACGACGATCGGCGGGCAGGGATTCGGGCCCGCTTCTTCCACAACCTTCACCACGAAATCCCTGACGCCGTCAAGTCCGTCGGAGGGCTTGAGCATTTTGATCTGGCTCATGTTTTCGCTGCCGAATCCCTTCGGCGCGACGGTGATTTTTACCTGATCGCCGGGGATAAGCTGGTAGTAGATCATAGCGGGCGTATTGTCGCCGGTGTTGACGCGGTCAAGCGGATCGCGCACGACGCTCTTGCGCAGATAGCCGTCGGCATATCCCTGACGGACGCCCTCGTGAATGGCTTCTTCCACCGAACCTTCGATGTGGACGTCCTGTCCCACGTCGATGAACACGCATGCCATGCCGGTGTCCTGACAGACGGGAACGCTTTGCTCGTCGGCGATGTGATAGTTTTCGATGATCTGGTCGAGGATGCCCTGCGCGACCGGGAACGGCTCGCACGCCCTGCAGGCGGCGATTCGCTCCTTCAGATCGTTTGTCAGGTGGCAGTTCGCCTCAATGCACAGGCGTCGTACCACTTCTGTGATTTGCTTTGCGCTGATGTTTCTCATAATCCATTCCTTTATCCAATGCTGCGGATGGTGTCAATCTGCGTGCCGTCACGCCAGATCACGTTGGCGACGGCGCGTCCGTTTGCGACGGCTTTTTTCGGCGTGCCGGTAATCTTTTCGGCGGTATGCTTGAGCGTCTCCATCTCCGTCACCGGAAGCCCTGCGTCCTTAAGCCGCAGCAGCAGCTCCTGGTTTTTCGGATTCACGGCGACGCCGCGCTGCGTGACCAGCACGTCGATGTCCTTGCCGGGGGTGGAGATGCACGAGACGCGGTCGGTGACGATGGGGAGCCTTGCGCGGAAGAGCGGCGCGATGATCATGGCGAGCTTTGCGCCGGCCGCGGTGTCGCTGTGTCCGCCGCTGCCGCCCATGATGTATCCGCTGGAATCGGTGTGGACATTGACATTGAATTGCGTATCCACCTCGGTTGCGCCGAGAATGACGACGTCCAGCTTGTCGACCACCGCGCTTGCGGCGGCAGGGGAGGCGTAGTGCATGGCGGAAATCTCATGATGATTCGGATTGGTTCGGATGGACTCCACCGCCTTGAGATCAAAGCACTGCACGTCCATCAGCGACCTGAAGCAGCCGGCGTTGAGCATATCCACAAGATATCCGGTGATGCCGCCGGAGGCAAAGGAGCCCTTGATGTTGTCGCGAAGCATCACATCCATCAGGAAGCGGGCGGCAGCCAGCGACGCGCCGCCGGCGCCGGTCTGGAAGGAGAAGCCGTCTTTGAGCAGCCCGGAATGCGCAATCACCTTGACAGCGGTCTCCGCCATGATGAGGCCGACCGGATCGCGGGTGATTTTCGTCGTGCCGGAGACGATGCCGGCAGGATTGCCGATGGCGTCGACCTCAACGACATAATCCACATAGATCTCCGGAATCGACCAGCCGGACAGGGGATACTCCACCAGATGATCGGTGATGACAATCACCTTTTTGGCATACATGGCGTCCGGGAAGGCGTAGCCAAGGCTGCCGCAGGCGGACGGACCGAACTTGCCGGAACAGTTGCCCGCGCAGTCCGAAGCGGGCGCGGCGATGAACGCCACGTCAATGGGCGTGATGCCCAGCGCGATGTCCCGCGGTCGTCCGCCGTGCGTGCGGAAATCAACCGGCTCTTCCATCAGGCCTTCGGAAATGAGGCGGCCAAGGCCTGCGGACATATAGTTGGTGTTGATCTTGCTAACGACGTGATTGCGGATGTGCTTTTCAAGAGGCAGATGGGTATCAAAGAGCGAACTTGCATTGAGCGTCAGATTCCGGATGCCCATCTCGGCGATCTGATCCATCACCATATTGAGGGTGTAATCGCCGTTGCGCAGGTGGTGGTGGAAGGAGACGGACATGCCGCTTTCAAGGCCGGCAAGCTCGATGGCTTCGCGCAGCGTTTTGACCAGCTTGGTTTCCATCAGATGTCCTCCCTTCCAAGACCGAGCTCTTCGGCGGCCTCAATGGTCTGCATGGCGCGAGCGACGATTGGCGCGTCGATCATCTTGCCGCGCAGGGAGACGGCGCCCTTGCCCTGCTCCTTACCGATGCGGATGGCTTCCATCACCTCATACGCGTATTCAATGTCCTTGAGGGACGGGCTGAACACTTCGTTGATCGCCTTGACATGACGGGGAGAGATGGCGGATTTTCCGGTGAAGCCAAGGCTCTTTGCTTTGGCGGCATCGGTGTAAATTCCCTCGTCGTCGTTGACATCGGTGAACGGGGTGTCGTATACCTCCACGCCGGCTGCGCGTGCTGCGCAGACCAGTCGGCAGCGGGCATAGCTGATTTCTTCGCCTTCTTTTGTGCGTTTGCAGTGAAGGTCGGCGGTCAGATCCTCGCCGCCAAGGAAAATGGCCTTGACGCGCGGACAGGCCGACGCGATCTGAAACGCGTTTTCAACGCCGAGCGCGGTCTCAATCAGCGGGATAAGTCCCACACTGCCATGCTCCATGCCCAGCTTTTCTTCCAGATGCGTGATGTACGCGTCAACCGTCAGAACGTCCTGTACGCAGGCTGTCTTGGGCGGCATGATCAGATGGGGACGCACGGGAATGATGGCGTCCAGGTCCTTCTGCCAGAACGGGGTGTCGATGGAATTGATGCGCACGATCACTTCGCAGCGATCAAAGCCCATGGCGCGGATGACGCTGCGCACGAGGATGCGCGCGGAGTCCTTCTCGGTGGGGGCGACGGCGTCTTCGAGATCGAGGATCACGGCGTCAGCGCCGAGAATGCCGCCGTTCTGGATGATATTGGGGGTGTTGCCCGGCAAAAACAGCATACTCCGACGCATCAGCATTCTCCTTTCGCGCGCAGCACGGCGCATTCCAGCCGGGCGCGCAGCACGCATTCCAGCGCGCCGCGATCCACCACGGATACCCTTGCATTGTCAACGCCGAACTCGCGGAGCACGTCCTTGGTTACGGCCAGGATTTCATCCCCGAACTGTTTCATGACGACGGATTCAATCTGAATATCAAGCCCTTCGCCGCCGGGTTCCAGCGTGACGAACGCGTCGCTGGACTCAAGGGTGCCGCAAACGGCCGGTTTGATGATCTTGCTCATCTATATCACCTCGTTTGAAAAGGAATAATACCATATTTTACAATATTATACCGAGAAATTCGTAGGAAAGCAACTATGATTTATTTACAACTTCCCTGTGATGGGATATAATAGAAACCGACTAACAATACATAATGGCTGCAGGAAAGCAGCGTGCCCTTTAGCGGGATAGAGAAGGAGCAGCAATATGTCATATTCTCACCGGATGCAAAGAAACATGATCAAGACGTCCTACTTTGCGCCGCGCGGGCGTGATCGTATGTATGATCTTGGCATGCAGATCGGTCAGATGTACCTGAGTCCCTATGACCGGCTCATTGGTGTGATCGGGGATGCGGGATCAGGCAAAAGCGCGCTGATCCACGGCATGTTTCCGGGACTTGAACTGACCAACGATGATGACGGCGTGAATGTGCGTCCGCTGCCCATTCTGGATGTGACGGAGCAGCACGGCTTCTATACGCCGCACACCTATCATCTGGATATCCGTTTTGAGATGGGCTTCACTCAGCCGCATATTCTGGCGGAAGCGATTATGGATGCCATCGAGCTGAAGAAGCGCGTGATCGTCGAGCATTTTGATCTGATCCGTCCGCATCTTCCGCGCAACGCCGACCTGCTCATCGGCGTGGGCGAACAGGTGATTGTCACCCGCCCCACGATGTTCGGTCCTGAACCGGCTGATCTGGTGGATGAAGTGCACAGTTCCCTGCGCTATCGCCTGATGGCGCATACGGCGGAGGACCTGTGCGAAATGCATATGAGCTCCAAGCTGATGAAGCTGTGCCACCATGACGATATCAATCATGGATTTGTGATGGTGTTTTATGATAAGGCGCCGGAGATTGACCTGCTGGAGCTTGAACGCAAGGTGAATGAGGATATTGCAAAAGATTTGCCCATCACCTACGAGAATGAAACGCATGTGCGCATCGGCGACACCGTGCACCTGTGCGGCGGTCCGCGCATGCATATGGCAAGCACGGGCAAGGTAGAAGGCTTCCGCCTGTGCCACGAAATCATTTACGACAACCAGCGAAACCGCTATCTGCTCATCGGTCTTGTCGGTGAGCACTCCGACGAGCGCATCAGCCGTCTGCGTAAGAGCGCGAAAATGTCTGGAATGGTCGGTCCGTTTATTTACGATGCAAGTCATTAAGATGCAAAGGAGTCCTGTGTAATGAAGAAAAAGGTTCTGGTTATCGGTGTGATTGGCGCCGACGTGCATGCTGTCGGCAACAGGATTCTCTATCACGCCTTTACCGAGGCGGGATTTGAGGTGATCAATCTGGGCGTGATGGTCTCTCAGGAGGAATACATCGCCGCCGCTATCGAATCCGCAGCCGACGCCATCGTCGTCTCCTCCCTGTATGGTCAGGGCGAGCTGGACTGCCGCGGAATGCGCGAAAAGTGTGACGAGGCTGGTCTTAAGGGAATTCCGCTGGTGGTTGGCGGCAACATCGTCATTGGTAAGCAGAAGTTTGAGGATGTTGAAAAGCGTTTTAAAGCCATGGGCTTTGACCGCGCCTTCCCGCCCGGAACGACGCCGGAAACCACCATTGAGGCGCTGCGCGAGCTGCTGGGCATGGAGGAGGAAGCATGAAGCCCGTTCTGCTGATCGACTTTGGCAGTACCTATACCAAGGTGACGGCTGTGGATGTTGAGCAGGGCGTGCTGCTGGGCACGGCGGACAGCTATACCACCGTTGAAAGCGATATCGGCGAGGGGCTTAATAACGCGCTTGCAAAGCTGCACAGCAAGACAGGCGAGCTTGAGTATCAGGCGCGATACGCCTGCTCCTCTGCGGCAGGCGGCCTTAAGATGATCACAAGCGGGCTGGTGCCGGAACTCACCGCCGAAGCGGCGCGTCAGGCCAGCCTTGGCGCCGGTGCAAAGGTGCTCAAGGTGTTTTCCTTCCAGCTCACCGAAGATGATCTTGAGGAAATCCGCGCCATCCGTCCGGACATTTTCCTGCTGGTGGGCGGCACCGACGGCGGCAATACCGAGTGCATTCTTCATAATGCGCGGATGCTTGCTTCCATCGACTTCGACTTCCCGGTCATTATTGCCGGAAACCGCACCGCCGCCAGAGAGTGCGAGCGCATTCTCGCCGGGCATGAGGTGCATGTGACGGAAAACGTGATGCCCAAGTTCGGCGTGCTCAACATCGAGCCTGCGCGAAAGAAAATCCGCGAAATCTTCCTCGGACGCATCATCCGCGCGAAGGGACTTTCCAAAGCAGCGGAGGTCATCAGCGGTATTCTCATGCCCACGCCGTCCGCGGTGATGAAGGCCATGCGTCTTCTTGCGGAAGGCTGCGAGGGGGAAGAAGGCATCGGCGATCTGATCGCTGTGGATGTCGGCGGCGCGACGACCGACATTTATTCCATGGCGGACGGCATGCCGCAGGACGCTTCCACGGTATACAAGGGACTGCCGGAGCCTTATGACAAGCGCACGGTGGAAGGCGATATCGGCATGCGCTACTCGGTGCGCGGCATCGTGGACGCGGCGGGGATCACGCGCATCAGCCGCCTGAGCGGGCTGAAGCCAGCGCGCTGCGAGGAACTGATCGGCTTGATTTCCAGCTCCACCGATATGATTCCCGAGCCGGGCAGTGATCTGGAAAAGCTCGACTTCGCACTGGCATCCATGGCGATTGAAACAGCCGTCGCCCGTCACGCGGGCACAATGGAGGAAACCTACACGCTGATGGGACTGACCTATGTGCAGTCTGGCAAGGACCTTCGTCAGGTGCGTCAGGTGATCGTGACCGGCGGCAGCCTCATCAGAACATCGCGAACCGGCGAAATCGCCGCCCACGCGCTGGCCTCTGCGGCGAATCCCATGTCGCTGCGTCCTTTGAAGGCCGATATCCGCGTGGACCGAAAGTACATTCTGGCAGCAATGGGTCTGCTGAGTGAATATTACCCTGTAACTGCGCTTCGACTGATGAAAAAGGAGCTTGAATACGATGGATATTCAGAACAAACGAATTCCTGATTCTGAGTTTCACGCTTTGCGTACGGAAGTCCTCCTGCAGTGGCCTACCGGCAGGGACGTCGACCTTGAAGAGGCGGTCGCCTACCATAAGGCGATGGATGAAAACCGCATCTTTTCCAAGAAGCTGCTGAGCGCCAAGAAGAATAGGCAGACGCTTATTCAGCCCCGCGCAGGCGTTCCGGTTGTCGATAACCATATCGAGCTTTTGCAGCATCTGCAGGATAAGGGCGAGGCCGATCTGCTGCCCACCACCATCGACAGCTATACCCGCCAGAACCGCTACAAGGAAGCGGAGAACGGCATCAACGAATCCCTTCGTCTTGACCGTGCGATGCTCAACGGCTTTCCGGCTGTCAACCATGGCGTGCACAAATGCCGCAGGGTGATTGAGAGCGTGCGCGTGCCGGTGCAGGTGCGCCATGGCACGCCGGACGCCAGACTGCTTGCTGAGATTGCCTATGCCGGCGGCTTCACCAGCTATGAAGGCGGCGGTATTTCCTACAATCTGCCGTACTGCAAGAACATCCCCATGGAGCGCACGATCCGCGACTGGCAGTATGTCGACCGTCTGACCGGACTGTATGAGGAGATGGGCGTATCCGTCAACCGCGAACCGTACGGTCCGCTCACGGGAACGCTTGTCCCGCCGTGCATTTCCCATGCCGCCGCCATCATCGAGGCGCTGCTCGCCGCAGAACAGGGCGTCAAGAATATTACGGTCGGCTATGGTCAGTGCGGCAATCTCGTTCAGGATATCGCGGCCATTCAGACGCTGGAGGAACTGACCGACGAATACCTGCGCAAATACGGATACAACGATGTTGAAGTCACTACCGTGCTGCATCAGTGGATGGGCGGCTTCCCGGCGGATGAGGCAAAGGCATTCGGCGTCATTTCCATGGGCAGCATGATCGCTGCGCTGTCCAAGGCGACGAAGGTGATCGTCAAGACGCCGCACGAGGCGGTGGGCATCCCGACGATGGAAGCCAATGCAGAGGGTCTGCGCTGCACCAAGCAGGTAGTCAACATGCTGCGCGATCAGACCTACCACAGCCGGGAGCTTGAGCAGGAGAAGGAGATCATCCGCCTTGAAACCCGCGCCATCGTCGATAAGTGCTTTGAACTGGGTAAGGGAGATATCGCCATCGGTGTGTGCCGCGGCGTGCAGTCCGGCGCGCTGGATGTTCCGTTTGCGCCCTGCCGCTTCAATGCAGGACTTATGCTCCCTGCCCGCGACAACAACGGCGCGGTGCGCATCCTGAACTTTGGCAACCTGCCCTTTGATCAGGAACTCAAGGACTTCCATATCGCAAAAATCGAAGAGCGCGCCAGCTTTGAAAAGCGCAAGGCATCCTTCCAGATGGTCATCGACGACGTCTATGCTATCGGCAAGGGCTATCTGGTCGGCAGACCGCGTGGTTAACGGAGGAAGATTGACATGAAAATTATTGACGTTGTATGTTCCAAGGGACGTACCGGTTTCTATTTTGATGACCAGCGCGCGATCAAGCAGGGCGCCGGTCACGACGGCGTGTTCTATACCGGCGCGCCGGTAACCGAGGGCTTTACCTCCGTGCGTCAGGCGGGCGAGTCCATCTCCGTCATGCTCATTCTGGAAGACGGACAGATTGCTTACGGCGATTGTGCTGCGGTACAGTACAGCGGTGCCGGCGGACGCGATCCGCTGTTCCTTGCCAAGGACTTTATTCCGCTGATTCTTGAGCATATCAAGCCCGAACTGGTGGGCAAAGAGGCGGATAACTTCCGCAGCCTGACTGCCATGATGGAAGCGATTGAGGTGGACGGAAAGCGCCTGCATACCGCCATCCGCTACGGCGTGTCTCAGGCGCTGCTGGATGCGGTTGCCAAGGCGACCGGAAGGCTGATGTGCGAGGTTGTGGCGGATGAATACGGCTGTACGGTTTCTGAAACGCCGATTCCGATCTTCACCCAGTCCGGTGACGACCGCTATGACAACTCCGACAAGATGATCATCAAGGGCGCGCAGGTGCTGCCGCATGCGCTGATCAACAATGTGAAGGACAAGCTGGGCGAGCAGGGCGAAAAGCTGGCTGATTATGTGGCGTGGCTGCGAGATCGCATCCTTGCCCATCGCACCAGTGAAGACTATCTGCCGGTTCTGCATATCGACTGCTACGGCACCATCGGCGCGGTGTTCGGCAACAACAATTATGCCGCCATGGCGGATTACATCGAGGAGCTGGGCCGCATTGCCAAGCCTTTCCATCTGCGCATTGAAGGCCCGATGGATTGCGACAGTACGCGCGAGGCGCAGATTGAGGCGCTCTCCGGCCTTACCCGTGAGCTGGATGCGCGCGGATGCGATGTGGAACTGGTTGCGGATGAATGGTGCAATACACTGGAAGATATTATGCTCTTTGCCGACGCGAAGGCCGGCCACATGGTGCAGATCAAGACGCCTGACCTTGGCGGCGTGAACAACACCATTGAAGCGGTGCTCTACTGCAAGAAAAAGGGCATTGGCGCCTATCAGGGCGGCACTTGCAACGAAACCGACCGCAGCGCACAGGTGTGCGTCAACTGCGCAATGGCGACGCAGCCCGTGCAGATTCTTGCCAAACCGGGTATGGGCGTTGATGAGGGCTTCATGATCGTCTATAACGAGATGGAGCGGATTCTCGCGCTGCGCGCTGCCAAAAAGGCTGTCAAGAAGTAAGCGAAGACATCAGACTCCTTCGGCAGAACCGGGGGAGTCTGGTTTTATTTCTTCAGACTTCTGGTGCAAAACGTTCAAATAACCTGCTGGAAACGGGAAAATTTGTTTTCTGCGGGAATAAACGGAACGATTCATCCGTTTATTTGGCAGAGACAGCTGCTTGAAGGGAACAAACAGCAAATTGATCAAAAGGAGCGAGAGGGAAGATGAAAAAGGGAAGAACACTTATTGCTTTGCTGCTTGCTGCGTGCATTGTGTCTGCCTGCGTCGGCGCGCTGGCGGACGGTTTCGCCTACTGGTCTGAGGATGCCGGCAGCGTATATTTCAATCAGGCGTCCAACCGGGAATACTATTCCAGCCGCTATGAGGATCCGATGCAGAGCACGAACTACCTGGATACGAAGATGGTCCGCGTGATTTCCAAGAGCGCCAGCATCTGGAAGGAGGCGCGCACCAACAGCAAGCGTCTGGGTACGGTCTATAACGGCGAAGAAGTGGAGATCATCCGCGGCGATAACGGCGGTCCGCTTGAACAGAGCGGCTTCTACCGCGTCAGCTACAAGGGACAGGCCGGCTGGATCAACAAGGCGTACTGCGTGTTCTCTCCGTTTGAAATCATCCTGATGGAGAGCAATGTCCCGGCTTACTGTGCGCCGGATACGAGATCCAAAAAGGTCGGCTCTCTGAATAAGCTCACGCGTTACACGGTGCTGGGCACTTACGGAGATTTTTACGTCGTCAACCTCAGGCAGGCGTCTGCCTTTATTCCGATGAGCGTGGCACACTACGACACCACGTTTGAAAACCGCTTCCTTCCGGCGCTGGAGGAAGAAAACGGCGTTGTGATCAACAAGACCACGTTGCGCACCGGTCCGGGAGACTGGTATGCATCGGTTGAAGAGGTCAAGGCTGGTTACGAATTCACATGCGTGGGCGAGATCAACGGCTGGTTTGTGCTGGCCTACAGCTCCAAAAACACCGACGGCACGGTTCTGGTTTATGTGCGCGATTATGACGTTTATGTCGAAGAGTATTATTCCGGAGCAAACGGATAAATACAGGGATTAAGCAAGACAGGCCGCTCCCCCAAAGGGGAACGGCCTGTTAATTTGCGGCGAGGGCGATCACAGGAGAAGACAGAGCATCGGCAGCGTGATGAGCGAAAGAAGTGTGGAAACGAACACCAGACAGGAGGCAAACGCGGCGTCTCCGTCGTATTTTGCGGCGAGGATCGCTGTGGTGCTTCCGGCGGGCATGCCGCTCATGAGTACCATCACGCCGCTGAGCGTGCGATCCACAGAGAAGAAAGCAAGCACGGCATACACTGTCAGCGGAATCAGAATAAGCCTTGCGAAGGAAAACCACCAGACCATTCCATCACGCAGCGCACTGCGCTGCGCGCCGGCGAGGATGCTGCCGATGACAAGCATGGATAAGCATGTTGTGCATCCGCTGGCGCCGGAAAGGAATTTCTGAACGGCGGATGGAAGCGTCGGATTGCCGCAGACCATGAGCACAAAACCGATGATGACCGCGACGATGCAGGGGTGCGTGATCAGCTTGCGAATGACGCTCTTTCTGTCCGTTTGCGTAAAGAGGGAAAGTCCTGCCGACCACATGACGATGCGCTGGGGAATCAGCGCGACGGAAACCAGAAGCGTGCCCATCGCGCCGTAAACGCCGCCGATAATCGGCAGCCCGAGGAAGCCTGCGTTGGAGCAGATTGTCGCATAGCGCATGCAGGCGAGCTGACGCCGGGGCGCCCGGCTGAAAAGGAGTTTGCTTGAAATCAGGTAAAACACCTGAACGAACGCGGAAAGCAGAACGATCATCGCACAGGATGCAAGAATCTGCGCGTTCATTTCGATCTGGAAGGAACAGATGATGTTGCAGGGAAGAATGAACTGAATCAGAAGATCGCTGAGCGATTTGCGTCCGGCGGGGGTGATGGTGTTGCAGCGGGTCAGCACATATCCGGCTGCAACATAGATGAACAGCAAAAGCTGTAAAGACGCCATTGTCAGGAACGGTGAGTTCATCGTTCAGGCCTCCAAATGAAGAATGCAGAAAGGGGAAACATGAAATAACCTGTTTATTGTACAGCTGCGCAAAACCTGCTGTCAAGCGCAGGAAAGGAATGGCGGATAGAATCTGGGGTACGGGAATAAATATTTCATCAACTATTGATTTGGGATGAATTTCGTACTATAATACAATGTTGTAGTTCGTTCAGCCGTTTATGTATCATGTTGAGTCTCATCTCAGTGGAGGATATGCATGTATAAATTGCTTCTTGTGACGGATAAGGAAGAGATCCGCGCGCTTTATGCCGGCTTTGCGGAATGGGAAAAGCTGGGATTTGAACGCCCGATGATTGCAGAGAGTGCCAGCGAAGGCGTTGCCTGTCTGAACAAGGGACGTTATGATGCAATCTCATGGCTGCTCTCCATCAGCGAAGGAAAGCGCTTCTTTGCCGATCTTTCCAAGCGTCCTGAGATGATGGGCATGGAAACCGCGAGGAATGAAGAACGCCTGCGCAGGGAGATCAGCAGCGCGCGCCGTACGCTCTCTTCCCGCGATGCTGCCCGGCAGACGAAGCAGGTGGACGATCTGACGCGTGCCATGCAGGGCGAGTTCTTCTGCAACCTGCTGCGCGGACAGGCGCCTGACGCAGCGCAGATCGATGAAAAGCTCCGCATGCTCAAAATGGGCCATCTGGATGCGATGCGCCCGGTGGTTACCGCCTCCTTCAGACTTCCGCAGGGTGATTACTTCCTTTCTGAAGTCTGGAAATATGGACGTGACAGGCTGGAGAATGCGCTCAAGAACATCTTTGAAAGCGGAAGCGAGGAGATTTCCTTTGTTCTACTGGTGATCAATCCGCATCATATGCGCCTGATCGGCATTCCGCGCGTGGATATGGATGTGGAGGACGCTTATGCCAGAATGCTGACCCACCTCAAGCGCTGTGAAACCTGCCTTGAGGAGCATTTCGAACTTGCGCTCAATATCAAGCGCGTCGTTCGCTACGAAAGCCTGTACGCGCTCAGCCGCGAAAACAGGCTTCGCATGGCGCAATAACCGAAAATCAGAAGACCGCTGTTTTGCGGTCTTCTTTTTTTGTCTCCGGCATAATCTGCAATCAGCGGGAGGGGGCGGATTATGCGCGGCAGAGAACGGATCAGGAAGCTGCTGCAGGCCGGAGGGCTGCCGGAGGATGCGCTGCTGAGCAGCGCCCGGGTGACGATGAACGGAAGGACGAGCGTGACCATCGAGGGGCAGCGCGGCGTGGTGGAGCTTTCACAGTCGCAAATCCGGCTCGCGACGGGAAACGGCATGCTGTGCATCCGTGGCTGCGCGCTGACGCTGATGGAGCTGACGCCGGCGCTGGCTGTTGTCACCGGAGAACCGGTTGCCGCTGCCGTATACGATTAGCGCATTTGCGGCGGGGAGGAAACGATGGTGACGGCGATAATCAGGGGACTGAATCTGGAAAAGCTGCTGCGGGAAAGCCAGCGTGCCGGCATCCGGCTGCAGCAGATCAGCCGGATGGAACCAAGGGCGATTCGGGTGCGCATTTCACCGCTTGACAGAAAAGAAATGGAAGCGCTCTGCCAGCGGTTCGGCTGGGAAATCTGCCCTGTCAAGGAAGGCGCTATTGAGCGCGCTGTACGCTTTTGCCGTGTCAGGTACATGCTGCTTGCGGGCGGCGTGCTGTGCCTGATGCTCGTTGCGGCTTCTACGCAGATGGTGCTTGGCGTTCGCGTTACGGGAGCGCAGGAATATGGTGGGCAGGTAAGTGGATATCTGGAACGCGCCGGCGCGCGCACGGGAAAACTCAAGCGTTCACTTTCCCTTGATGCGCTGAGGGAAGGACTGCTGCTGCACCTGCCCGGGCTGTCCCACGTGTCGCTGCGCTTTAGCGGCAGCATGCTGGAGGTGGAGTGCCATCTGACGCGGGAAGGGGAACAGGTGGTCAAGCAGGGGACGGGCAATCATCTGATTGCTTCTCAGGATGGAATCGTAACGAAGGTAGCCGTCGACAGCGGAACGCCGCTGGTGAAGGTCGGCGATCCTGTTTATGCGGGCCAGATGCTCGTGCGCGGAGAGGAGCGCGATCGGCAGGGCGGTATCAATCCGGTTATGGCGCAGGGACGGGTAAATGCGCGCGTCTGGGTACAGGGCAGCGCAAAATCGGGTCTCTATAAAGAGCGCGTGCAGGAGACCGGACGAACAAGCCGGAGCGTGGCCATTCTCACGCCGTGGCACAGCTTGACGCTGCGTCAGGCGGAGCCGTTTGAAGCGCAGCATGAAACGGTCATTACGGAAAAGGTCATCGATCTGTTTGTTCCGCTCTGGCGGCGAACGGTGATTTACGAAGAAATTCAGGTCAAACGGGAGCTGCGCTCCCGCACTGACGCGGCGTCCGAAGCGCAGGGAGCGGCAGAAAGCCTGGCAAAAAAACAACTGCCCGCCGGTGTGTTGATTCTTGACAAATGGGTAGAATATAGTATGATAGATAATGAGTTCGTATGTGCGAGTGTCGTGCTTGAATATGAGCAGGATATTGCCGTGCGTTCGGGCAAAGAATAATGCCCGTGAAGACGGGCGTGTTGTAGGGATTTACTCAGATATCAGGAGGTTTGCTCCTTTGGCAGAAGACAGAAAGGGCGCTGCGCAGAGCGCAGCTATTCAGAATCTGTTCGGCACGGGCGATGAAAATATGCGCCAGCTCGAACATCTCCTCGGCGTACACGTTTCCCTTCGCGGGGGCGAAATCACCGTGGAGGGAGACAACGAACAGGCGGTTGATGCGGCGCATGAGATTCTTGCAGCGCTCATTGCGCTGAGCAGACAGGGTGAACGCGTGGATACTGCCGTCGTCCAGTATGCTGTGAAGCTGCAGGCGGAAAAGGAACTTGATCGCCTGCAGACCCTGTATAAGGAAGTCGTCGCGACGACCTTCCGCGGAAGACCCATCCGCTGCAAGACGCTGGGTCAAAGAGAATACGTAAACGCCATTAAAAAGAACACGCTGACCTTTGGCATTGGCCCGGCTGGCACGGGAAAGACGTATCTGGCGATGGCGATGGCGGTTACTGCGCTGAAGAACAAGGATGTTGAGCGCATTGTGCTGACGCGTCCTGCTGTGGAGGCGGGCGAAAAGCTCGGTTTTCTGCCGGGCGATCTGAACCAGAAGGTTGACCCGTATCTGCGACCGCTGTACGACGCGATGTTTGAAATGCTTGGCGCGGAAACCTGCCAGCGCATGCAGGAGCGCGGCGTCATTGAGGTTGCGCCGCTGGCGTATATGCGCGGACGCACGCTGTCCGATGCGTTCATCATTCTGGACGAGGCGCAGAACACGACGCAGGAACAGATGAAGATGTTCCTGACGCGCATGGGCTTCCGCTCCAAGATTGTCGTAACGGGCGACCCGTCGCAGATTGATTTGCCGCGCGGCAAGCGCAGCGGCCTCATTGAAGCGGTTGAGGTGCTTGATGGCGTTGAGGATATCGCGGTGCGCCGCCTGACGCATGAGGACGTCGTGCGCCACGAGCTGGTGCAGGCGATTGTCCGCGCTTATGATGCGCACTGCGTCCGTGCTAAGGAGGAAGGAATCTATGGAAGACAGTTTGAAGAAAGAACCGACGTGGATTGACAGACTGAGCCTTCGCGTCCGCCAGGCTCTGTTTGCCCTACTGACGTATGTGCTGCTGCTGATTCTGTGCCTGCTTGCGGTTTCGCCGGAAAAGTATGACTTGAAGGTGGGCGACGTTGCGCCGCAGACGATCACAGCCAATCGGGACATTGTCGATGAAATCACGACGGAACGCCGCCGCAGCGCTGCCGCGGCTGCCGTTTCTCCTGTGTATTATAAGGATGATACGATTTCCGATACTGTCCTTGCCGATATGGAAACGGCGTTTGCCGAGCTGCGCGCCGTTCGTGAGCTTGGCGCGCAGATTCAGCAGAGCTGGCCGGAGGGCGAGGGGACGTATAACGAAGAGGATTATCAGCGGGCCAGCGGGCTGCTTTCCACCCTTACGCTTTCCACGTATCAGCTTCGTACGCTGATGAACACCAGCGAGCATGACTTTGAAATGCTCTATCAGATGCTGATGTCCGCGACGAGAACGGCGCTGATCTCCACCATTACCGAGGGACAGATTAACGACTCTGTCAACAATATTCAGCAGATCGTCGCCTACAATACGCGTACGGATCTGTGGTACAATGTTGCGATTCCTGCGCTTCGCGCCTGCCTGAAGGCGAATATGCTCATCGATCAGGCGGCGACGGAGGAAAACCGGCAGAAGGCCTACAATGCTGTGGAGCCGACGGTGTATAAGCGGGATCAGAATATCGTCGTGAAGGGAAGCCGGATCAGCTCTGAACAGATCGGACTGCTGGAGGCGCTTGGCCTCCTGCGCGGTGACGACGGCGATGTGTGGCTGTATATCGGCACGGCGGGACTGCTGGCGCTGCTTCTGGCTGCGGTGTATCTCTTTACGCTTATGTTTGAGCCGCGGCTGCTTCTGGCAGGCAGAAGTTCGCTGGTCATTTTGATCGTGGCGATTCTGACAACCGGCCTGAGCATGATCTTTGGCAGGTATGTCAGCGTGCAGTCGATGCCCGTGGTTCTTGGCGCGATGCTGGTGGTCAATCTGCTTGGCGCGCGTGCGGCATATGTGGTCAATCTGGGCATGATGCTCCTTCTGGCCTTCCTGACGGGCAAGGGTGCCAATTTCGAGGCGACGCAGACGCTCAGCGCGCTGCTCATGACGGCTGTTGGCGGAACGGCGGCGATTTTCCTGCTCAGAAAGAACGCATCGCGCGTTTATGTGCTGGTTTCCGGCCTGATCGTCGGCGTTGTCAATTTCGTGGTGCTTTTCACCATCTGCGCGCTGACGGAAAACGATGCGGTCAACCTCGTCAGCTATGCCAGCCATTCTGTTATCGGTTCGTTTATTTCTGCGGTCTTCTGCGTCGGCCTTCAGCCGATGCTTGAAGCGGCGTTCAACCTTGTGACACCTGCAAAGCTCATCGAGCTTTCCAACCCCAACCAGCCGCTGCTGCGCAGACTCATGATCGAGACGCCCGGCACCTATCATCACTGTATGATCGTGGCGAATCTGGCGGAGGCTGCTGCTGAAGCGGTCGGCGCGGATGCGCTGCTGTGCCGTGTCGGCGCATATTATCATGACATCGGCAAGCTTGTGCGCCCGACGTTCTTCAAGGAGAACCAGATCGGAGAAAACCCGCACGACAAGACCGATCCGCGCGTGTCCACCGCCATTCTCACCCAGCATACGACGGACGGCGCTGAACTTGCGCAGAAGCATCATCTGCCCGAGCAGATCATCGATCTGATCCGCCAGCACCATGGCGATACGCCGGTCATGTATTTCTACGCCAAAACGGTCAAGATGATGGGCGATGAAAATGTGGATCTGGACGATTTCCGCTATGAGGGACCAAAGCCGCAGACGGCTGAGGCCGCGATCCTCATGCTCAGCGATACCGTTGAGGCGGCGGTCCGTTCCATTCAGGATCCGACGCGGGAAAAGATTTCCGCGATGATCCGCAAGCTTGTCCGCGGCAAGATGGAAGACGGACAGCTGGATGAATGTACGCTCTGCTTCCGCGATATTGACAAGATCAACGCGGCCTTTGAAAATGTGCTGAAGGGCGTGTTCCACGAACGCATTGAGTATCCCAAGGTGGACCTCAAGCGCGGACATCGTGGACGCGGTGCAAAACCTGCTGCCGCGCCGGAGGAACAGAAATGATCCTTGAATTTGAAGACGAGCGCAGTCTGCTCGATGAGGAAGCACGGGCGCTGATGCAGCGCTGCGCAGACAGCGCACAGAAGACGGAAGGTGTTGCGCTGCCGCTGTATGTGTTTATTCAGGTTGTCGGCGATGATGAGATTCAGGTCATCAACCGTGAGCAGCGCGGCAAGGATGCGTCCACAGACGTTCTGTCCTTTCCGACGGTCAATTATCCTGCGGGAAAGACGGCGGGCGCATGTGAAAAGCTGCTCAGGCGGGAATTTGATCCGGAGATCGGCGCCTGCGTGATCGGGGATATCATCATTTCGATGGATCATGTCCGCGCGCAGGCGGAGGAATATGGGCACAGCATTCAGCGAGAAAGCGGCTATCTCATCACGCATGGCATGTTCCACCTGATGGGCTATGACCACATGACCGAGGATGACAAGCCCGTGATGCGCGCCATGGAAGAAAAGGCCCTGCGCGCAATCGGGCTGACGAGGGAGGATTGACGATGACCGATGCGATGCTTTATCAGGCTGCCCGCGACGCCATGAAAAACGCGTATGTGCCGTATTCCGGGTACCGCGTCGGCGCGGCACTGCTGGCAAAGGACGGAAGGCTCTTCACCGGCTGCAACATTGAGAATGCAGCCTACGGCAACACGCTTTGCGCTGAGCGCACGGCGCTGGTCAAGGCGGTGAGCGAGGGCGCAAGGGCGTTTACAAAAATCGCCATTGCCGCCAGCGGCTCGGCGCCGTTCCCCTGCGGCGCATGCCGTCAGTCGCTCTATGAGTTCGCGCCGGGGCTTGAAGTGCTCGTTACCTGGGATGGACCGGAGGGTCAGCAGGAAAGAAAGACCACGCTTGCGGCGCTCCTGCCGGAGGGCTTTGGTCCGCTTTCTCTCGGTGTTGAGGTGTAACCAATATCAATGGTCCGGCTGAAATGCCGGATGATCAGTCAAAAGAGGTTAATTATGGAAAAGAAATCCGAAAAGAAGTTCCTTTCGGGCTTTGCCGCTATTGTCGGCCGCCCGAATGTCGGCAAATCCACTCTGATGAATGCGATGGTCGGCGAGAAGGTCGCCATCGTTTCCAATCGTCCGCAGACCACGCGCAACCGTATCATGGGCGTGATGACGGAGAAGGAGTATCAGGTTGTTTTCCTGGATACCCCGGGCCTGCACAAGCCGCGCACAAAGCTGGGCGAATACATGGTCAAGTCGGTTGAAGGCGCGATGGACGGCATTGACATGCTGCTGGTGCTTGTGGACGTCAGCGATGTTGGCCCGCAGGATCGTGCGATTGTTGAAGAGATGGCTGCGCGCAAGGTGAAGAAGGTGCTCATCCTCAACAAGACGGATATTGTTGAAGAGGGAAAGCTGATGGCGACCATTCAGTCCTTTGCCGCCAGCCAGTATGACGCGATCATCCCCATCAGCGCGCGCACCGGCAAAAACATGGAGGAACTCAAGAAGATCATCGTTTCTCACCTGCCGGAAGGCCCGAAGTACTTCCCGGACGACATGATGACCGACCAGCCCGAGCGCGTCATCTGCGCGGAGATCATCCGCGAGAAGGCGCTGCTGCATCTGCGTGAGGAAGTGCCGCACGGCGTCGGCGTGGAGATGATGCGCATCCAGAAGATGAGCGATCACATGACCGAGATTCATGCGACGATCTACTGCGAGCGCGCCAGCCACAAGGGCATTATCATCGGCAAGCAGGGCGCGATGCTGCGCACCATTGGCGCGGAATCCCGCCGCGACATTGAGAACCTGCTGGGTACAAAGATCAACCTGCAGCTCTGGGTCAAGGTGCGTGAGGATTGGCGCAACCGCATGGACGACCTGCGCACGCTGGGCTACGAGGAAGCGTAATGATCCGCGCGTTTGTCGGCTCCGGCGGCAAGACAGGGACGATCTTTAAGCAGGCGGCAGCGCTGCGCGAACAGGGAAAGCGCGTGCTGGTGACGACGAGCACGCAGATGGGCGCAAGGGAAGGCACGATCATCGGCGATAATCCGCTGCCGGTCATTGCGGCTCTTGAGCGCGATGGCTACGCCATGGCTGGAACGAAAGCGAGTCGGGAGGGAAAGATTGCCGCGCTGAGCGAAGAAACCTTCCGCGCGGTTTGCCCGCATGCAGACATCGTTCTCGTCGAGGCTGATGGATCGCGACAGCATCCGCTGAAGTTTCCCAATGACAACGAACCTGTGATTCCGGAAGGGACGGAAGAGATTTTCGTGATCTGCGGGCTTTCGGCAATCGGCAAGCCGGCAAAGGATGTCTGCCACAGGCTTGAACTGGTGAAGGCTGCCATCGGTATTCAGGACGATACGATCATTACCGAAAAGCATGTACGCGAACTGATTCGTAAAGCATATGTTGCGCCGCTTTCTTTGAAGTATCCTGATGCAAGCATCACGGTATATCCCTGTCAGCGGGATACGCCGCAGCTTCACGAGCTTGCCGTGTCGATTCAAAAAGAATTTGCCTGAGGCGCATGAAGTTGGAAATAAAACCCTCCTGCGTTTCGTCTTATTATCAAAGACGATGCGGGAGGGATTTTTGATGAAGAGAAAGTGGACAACACTGTTGATTCTGACGGCGTTGATGATTGCTTTCAGCGTCAGTGCGCTGGCCGGACACGGCGTTTATCATGTTGATTATACTGATGAAGCGCCGGAAAAGGTCATCAAGAGCGTTGAAAGCCGCTGGAAAGGCTATACGCTGGAAGATTATCTTTCACTCAATGGTATGTATCCGCAGACGGGTCTTGCGCTTGTTGAAAAGAACGGGCATCGCGTGCTGGCGGTTTATCGCAAGCGGGATGGCGAGATGGCGTTCTGGTATGCAACGGAAAATGCCGCGCCGCAGGGCACGGGCGAAGCATGGTTTGAGCCGCATGGCGAATGGGTCAACCATGGAACGCAGGAGGAGCCGGAGTGGGAATTTATCCGCAATGAACGCGGGTTCGGCATCATTCGCTATGATCTGCTCGGCGACATCTATAACCAGACGGTTGACTACAGCTGGGAGGACGGCGGGTTTGTTTTGACGGACTACACCTGTCTGGAGGAGACGACATATGGTGTGCTTGTGGAAGCGGGAAAGCTCTCCTATTTCTGCGAGGGCGAATTCTACGGCAGCGTCCGCGGAGAAATCCAGCTTGACATGCGCTATGTCAATTACGAGAAGCTGCCCAAAACGCTGGAGGCGGCGAAGAAGGAGCTGACTTTTGCGCCGGATGACCTGCCGACAGGCCGCATCGTCCCCGGCGGCGCAAGGCTGGAGGCGAAGAACGTCAAGTTTACCGGCGGCAGGAATTATCCTGTGTACCTGGGCCCGGGCAAGCAGTACGCGCGCAGCGCAAACGGCAAGGGTACCGTATCCACCAACGACTGGATTCAGGTCTTCGGCAGATACGAGGATTACATCATGATCCAGTACGACATCAGCGCGGAGCGCTTCCGTATCGGCTGGATTGAGGCAAAGGCGTTGCCTTCCGGCGCAAATGTGCCGAATATCAACCTTGTGATGCTGGAAAACAAGGATTACAACGATGTAATCCGGCGCTGCATCCTGACGGATGATCCGTTCAACAGCCAGACGCCGATTGCAACCCTTGAGGTCGGTACGCCGCTTTGCGAGGTGGTTTATAACATGGGCGGCTGGTCGTATGTCCGCGTGACAATCGACGGCAAGGATGTCTGCGGCTTTGTGCCCAGCGACTGCATCAACCATGGGTAAGCGACTTGTAAGATTTGAAAGGCCATTGCTTTGCGCAATGGTCTTTTTCAATATGGCGCGGATGGAGAAAAACGCCATTCATTTTGCTTGAAGATAACGGGGATTTCTGTTATAATTACAAGATGGTTGAATGTGTTTACTGTTGATTGAAGGAGGAGATGCGCCATGGCAAAACTGGAGGCGTATCATAAGGGCCTTGACTATTCTTACGCGCCGGGGATCTTTCCGGCGACGGAATGCCTGAAGAATGCGCCGGAGCGCTGTCTGCGTCTGCTGCTTTCCAGCCAGAGCGAGAAGAGTGAAGGCGCGGCAAAGCTGCGGATGGCGGCAGAAGCAAAGGGCATCCGCTGCGAGATTGCTGACCGGGCGCTGGAGCGCATCAGCAAGAAGGAAAACTGCTTTGCTGCGATGGTCTATAGGAAAGAAGAAGGCGTGTTTGACGCGGATTCCCCGCACATCGTTCTGCACCATCCCAGCGACAGCGGTAATCTGGGTACGATTTTGAGAACCGCGCTGGGTTTCGGGCTTTGCAACATTGCAATCATCCGACCGGCGGTCGATTCCGACGATCCGCGCGTGACGCGCTCGTCGATGGGCGCGGCGTTTTCCATGAATGTGCGTCATTTTGATTCCTTCGAGGAATACAGGGCAGAGTTCCCGCAGCGTCAGCTTTTCCCGTTCATGCTCACCGGCGCCGTGCCGCTTGACGAGGCGGTGAAGAAGGTGAGCGGGCCGTTCTCCCTGATCATGGGCAACGAAGCCAGCGGTCTGCCGGACGAGTTTGCAACCTACGGCATCAGCACGCTGATTCCGCACAGCGCAAAGATTGATTCGCTCAATCTTGCGATCGCGGCAGGCATCGGCATGTATGCTTTCACGCATAAAGAATGATACCATCTCTTTGAACGTGCTTGGCAGGCACGAAATGAATGGAGGAATAAGAATGAGAACGCTTGAACACGAACCGATCAGAATCGTTGTTGATGCGATGGGCGGCGATTATGCGCCCAAGGTCAATGTGGACGGCGCGATTGATGCGATTCGTGAGTTTAAGGATGTGGAGATTATCCTCGTCGGACCGACAGAGCTGATTGAAAAGACCATTGCCGAATACCCTGATCAGGCGGCGTATGCCGAGGTAAAGGATCAGCTGTCGATCGTGGATGCGACGGAAGTGATCACCACCGAGGAGCATCCGGTTATGGCGCTTCGCCGGAAAAAGAACTCCACGTTCAACGTGGGTATGGACATCGTTCGCCGCAAGGAAGCGCAGGCGTTTGTTTCCGCCGGTTCCACCGGCGCGGTGATGGCGGGCGCGATGTTCAAGATCGGCCGCATCAAGGGCATTGCCCGTCCGGCGCTGGCGGCGCCGCTGCCCGTTCCGGGCCGCACGATGCTGCTGGTGGATGCAGGCGCGAATACCGACTGCAAGCCGGAGTGGATCAACCAGTTTGCCATGATGGGCAGCATCTACATGAACCGCGTGATGGAAGTGGAAACGCCGGAGGTCGGTCTGGTCAACATCGGCGTTGAGGAAGCCAAGGGCAACGAGCAGGCGCAGGCGGCGCATGCGCTGATGAAGAAGCAGAATGTGTACAAGTTCATCGGCAATGTCGAAGCGCGCGATACGATGGCGGGTCTTTGCGATGTGCTTGCTGCGGACGGCTTCATCGGTAACGTCGTGCTGAAGAATACTGAAGGCGTCGTTTCCGCGCTCTTTAAGCTCCTCAAGGAAGGGCTGATGAGCAATACCAAGGGCAAGGTTGCTGCGCTGCTGGCGAAGGATACGTTTAAGGGGCTGAAAAAGAGCTTTGACTCTACTGAGGTCGGCGGCGTGCCGCTGCTGGGTGTGGAGGGCGCTGTCATTAAGGCGCATGGCAATTCCAATGCCCGCGCGATCTTCTGCGCGATCCGTCAGGCGCGCTGCGTCGTTGAAAACGGCGTCGTCGATATGATCCGCGAGGGCGTCGCAAAGCTGGAAACCGAGACGGAAGAATAAACGCGATGCGTTTATCATCATAAAGACAATGAACTTATGAAGGAGGAATTCCCCATGACTTTTGATAAGGTAAAGGCGATGATCGTCGAGCAGCTGGGCGTTTCCGAGGGCGAAGTCAAGCCCGACAGCCGCCTGAAGGAGGATCTCAAGGCGGACAGCGCGAGCATCATGATGCTGGTGATGGACGTTGAGACCGAGTTTGGCATTGAGGTCGAGGACGACGCGATCGAAAAGGTCGTGACCGTCGCTGACATGGTTGCCTATATCGAAGAAAAGATGTAATGCACAGAGCCGCCGCCTTTCAGGCGGCGGCCATCCCGTGTATTTCATTTCGTGCGCAGGGATGTGCGAAGTGAAATGCACGGGTGGGCTGTGCCCACACCCACATCCGAATCGGCTTATGCATGGTGCAGAATTTTGCGACCGAGGCTGCATGATGCGTTTCGTTCGCGCGGAGGGCGCTCCGGAACGGCGGAATAAGTGTGGGCTGTGCCCACACCCACATCCGAAGCGGTTTATACATGGTGAAGAGTTTTGCGACCGAGGCCGCATGATGCGTTTCGTTCGCGCGGAGGGCGCTCCGAAACGGCGGAATAAGTGTGGGCTGTGCCCACACCCACATCCGAAGCGGTTTATACATGGTGCAGAGTTTTGTACCCGTGGCCACATGATGCGTTTCGTTCGCGCGGAGGGCGCTCCGAAACGGCGGAATAAGTGAGAGCTGTGCCCACACCCATATCCGAAGCGGCTTATGCATGGTGCAGAATTTAGCGACCGAGGCTGCAGGAGTTTCCTTCGGGCGGAAGGCCCTCGGAAACGAGGAAACGGTGGGCTGTGCCCACACCCACATCCGAAGCGGTTTATACATGGTGAAGAGTTTTGCGCCCGCGGCCGCAGGAGTTACCTTCCGGCGGATGGGATGAACGCGTGGCCGGATGTGGTGAGAAATGAGAGAGAATCCGGAAAGGACAAAAACATGAATTATTCCATGCTTGAGCGCACGATTGGGCATGCGTTTTCCAATATCGAGCTGCTTGATCTGGCGATGACGCATCCTTCGTATGCGCTGCAGCACAAGTGCCAGGACAACCAGCGGCTTGAATTCCTCGGCGATGCCGTGCTGGAAATCTGTGTCAGCCGTGTGCTCTATCATAAGTATCCCAAGCTGCGCGAGGGACAGCTGACCCGCAAGCGTGCAGCGCTGGTTTGCGAGGCGAATCTGGCTCGGGCGGCGAAGGAAATGAACCTTGGCACGTTCCTTAAGCTTGACCGCGGCGAAGAGATCGTCGGCGGGCGCGAAAATCCCTCGATTCTTGCCGATACGCTGGAAGCGGTCATCGCCGCCGTGTATCTGGATGCCGGCCTTGAAGAGGCGGCGAAGCTTGTGGATCTGGCGATGGCCGGCTATGAAACCGGCGCAAAAGGGGACAGGGATGCAAAGTCCGCTCTGCAGGAATACCTGCAGGCCCTTGGCGAGGAGACGCCTGTCTATGAAATCATCGCGCAGGACGGTCCGCCGCATGCGCGCGTGTTTACGGCGCGTGTGCTTCGCGCTGACGGCACGGAGCTTGGCACCGGCAAGGGCGCGCGCAAGCAGCGCGCAGAGGAAGCTGCTGCGCAGATGGCGATGCAGTTCCTTGGAAAGAAGTAAGCGAGTTTGCATAGAAAGGAGTCGCATCTGTGCGGCTGAAAAGACTGGAAATATACGGCTTTAAGTCGTTTGCCGACAGAACGGTGGTGCTCTTTGACAATGGCATCACCGGTATCGTTGGTCCGAACGGCAGCGGCAAGTCAAACCTTTCCGATGCGGTCAGGTGGGTGCTGGGCGAGCAGAGCGCAAAGGCGCTGCGCGGCGGTAAGATGGAAGACGTCATCTTCAACGGCACGCAGAAGCGCAAACGCCTTGGCTACTGCGAGGTATCGCTCGTTTTTGATAACGAGGATCATGCGCTGCCCATTGACTTTGCCGAGGTCATGATTACCCGCCGCGTATACCGAAGCGGCGAGGGTGAATACTACATCAACAAATCATCCTGCAGGCTCAAGGACATCGTCGAGCTATTCCGCGACACGGGCGTTGGCAAGGAAGGCTATTCTATTATCGGACAGGGCCGCATTGGCGAAATCCTGTCCCAAAAGAGCGAAGACAGGCGCGGAATTTTCGAAGAGGCGGCGGGCATCGTCAAATACCGCACGCGCAAGGAAGAAAGCGAAAAACGCCTTGACAATATGCGCGAAAACCTTCAGCGTGTCGAGGAAATCATCCTTGATCTGGAGGAACGCCTTGAACCGCTGGCAAAGGCAAGCGAAACGGCGAGACGCTATCTTGCCCTGCGCGATGAACTGCGGCAGCTGGAGTGCTCCGCATTTGTCCTGCGCAGCGACCGCGCACAGGTGCGCATCAGCGAGGCGCAGGCGCTGCTTGAGGGCCTCAACGAGGCGATTGAGCAGGAGGAGCGCCGTGCTGCGGCGCTCAGCGCGACGCGCGATGAGGCGAGCGAAACGGCGCGGCAGCTGGAAGAGGCTGTTTCTCAGGCGCATGAAATGGTGCTTGATCTGACGCGCGAAAAAGAAGCGCGCGAGGGCGAACTCAGCGTTCTGCGTGCGGAAATTGCGCGTATGGAAAAAGACGTGCTGAGCCTCACGCAGGAAGAGGACGTCAAGCGCGAAAGAGGCCGGATGCTTGAAACGGAAATGGCTGAAACGGCGAAAAAAACTGCCGACGTGAAGAGCAGCATCGTTGACCTTCAGCATGAAATCCACATCAAGGACGAGAAGCTGGCCAAGGCGCAGGATGCCGCCAGAAAAGCGGAAGAAGCGCTTGAAGCGCACAAAAGCGCGTATATCGAGGCAGTGAACCGCCTCAGCGACGTCAAGACAAGCGAAGCGCGTCTTTCGACGATGCGCGCGGATCTGGTGCGCCGCGGCGAAGAGGCAGCTGCGCAGAAAAAGGAACTGGAAGCCTTTGCCGCGCAGCTCGCTGAGCAGCTTGAAGAGGCGCAGGCGGATCTCGCCGTTGCCAGACAGGCGGAAGGCGAAATCCAGCAAACGCTTGAAACCATTGAAACTCAGGCGCAGGAAACGGCGCGGCGTCTTTCTGCCCTCGGACAGACGCAGAATGAAACCAACGCACAGCTGCATCAGGCGACGAGCCGTCTGCGCATGCTGCGCGACATGGAACGCGATTATGCGGGTTATCAGCAGGCGGTCAAGCAGGTGCTCATGCACAGCAGGGGCAACAACGGCGTGCATGGCGTTGTTGCCGGACTGATGCGCGTCCCCAAGGAGCTTGAACGCGCGGTGGAGGCGGTGCTTGGCGGCGCGCTGCAGAATGTCGTGACCAGCGATGAATACGTCGCGCGCGACATGATCGCATATCTGAGAAACAATAAGCTCGGCCGCGCGACCTTCCTGCCGATGACGACGATTAAGGGCAAGACGCTCAATGCGCAGGAACGCCAGCTGCTCTCCATGCCCGGCTGTGTCGGCGTAGCCAGCGAATTGGTGGAGTTTGACGAACCCTACCGGGGCATCATGGAAAACCTGCTGGGGCGTACGGTCGTAGCAGAAAACCTCGATGCAGGCATTGAGATCATGCGCAGGGGCAGACATATGTTCAGGCTGGTGACGCTTGAAGGCGATGTCATGCATTCCGGTGGCTCGATGACGGGCGGCAGCGCGGCGTCCCGCATGACCAGCCTGCTTTCCCGCGAACGCGAGATCAAAGAGCATGAAGCGCTGGTGTCGAGCCTGAATGAAAAGCTCAGGGATATCGCCGATCGCATGGAGAAGGGCGAAGGCATCCGCTATACCATCAAGCAGCGCCGCGCGCAGGCGTTTGAGGATCTGCGTCAGGCGCAGATTGATGTATCCATAGCCAGCGAGCGCGTGCGCACCAGCACGCAGCAAAGTGAGAGCCATGACCAGCAGATGCAGCGCAACGAGATGCTCATCGGGCAGATTCAGGAAAACCTCGCTCAGATCGATAACCAGCTCATGGGCGCCCGCAGCACACAGGCGGGCGAGGAGAAGACGAGCGACGAAATGCAGCGGCACACGGGCGAGCTGAGCGATGCGCTTTATGAACGACGGACGGCGCTGGACGTTCTTCGCGAGGAGGTCCATACGCTGCGTCTTGCGCTCACCGGGCGCGAAGGTGAACTCAGCGCGCTGACGCATGACGCCACGCGTATGCGCCGCGAGCAGGACGATATCTTTGCGCAGATTGGTCAGGCGCAGGAAAGCCGTCAGACGCTTACGCTCAACCATCAGGATGCAACGCAGCAGATGGCTGCTCTCGAGGCGGAGCAGGTGAGCTGTACCGGCGCGCTCAAGACGGCGCAGCAGACGCTGCTTGAGCAGCAGGAAAAGCGTAATGAGAATCAGGAACACGTCAGAAGCCTGACGCAGGAGATTGATACCCTGCGCGAAGCGCTGTCCCGCGATACGGACAAGCGGCATAAGACGGAAATGGTTCTCAGCCGGGCGCAGGCGGAACTGACGCAGATGCAGCAGAGAATCTGGGATGATTACGAGCTGACCTACAGCGGCGCAAAGGAGTATCTCAAGGATCCGTTTGATCTTGCGGCGGGCGATAAGCGTATTGCGGATATTCGCCGCGAAATCCGCGCGATGGGCACAGTGAATGTTGCGGCGGTTGACGAATACCGCGCCTGCAAGGAAAAGCACGAGAATCTCACCGCGCAGCGAGATGATCTTCTGCGCGCGCAAAATGATCTGCTGGGGATCATTGATACGATTCAGAAGCAGATGGAACGCCAGTTCATGGAAAACTTCCGGCTCATGCAGGTGTATTTCAACGAGACGTTCTGCAAGCTCTTTGGCGGCGGTCAGGCGGAGCTTCGCCTGATGGATGAAAAGGACGTGCTGTCCTGCGGCATCGAGATTGTTGCGCAGCCGCCGGGCAAGAAGCTGCAGCTGCTCTCGCTCCTCTCGGGCGGCGAGCGTGCGCTGACGGCGATTGCCATCCTCTTTGCGATGCTGCGCCTGAAACCCACGCCGTTCTGCTTCCTTGACGAGATTGAGGCGGCGCTGGATGACGGAAACATTTCCACCTTCGCCGAGTACCTTCGCGGGTTCTCGAAGGATACGCAGTTTGTCGTTGTTACCCACAGAAAGGGCACGATGGAACGCTGCGACGGTCTGTACGGCGTGGCTATGGAAGAAAAGGGCGTATCTAAAATGCTCAGCGTCGAGCTCAAGGACGTCGGCGCTGATGCGATGGAATGATATTCCTGATTTGAAAGGAGAAAGAAGCAATGGCTTTCTTTGGATTTGGAAAGAAGAAAAAGGAACAGGAAGAGGCGGTTGTTGCGGCCCCGGTGTCCGAGCAGGCGCCGGAGAATGCGCAGGCTGAGGATCAGGAGGAAAAGAAGTCCGGTCTCTTTTCCCGCCTCTGGCAGGGTCTTTCTAAGACCCGCGGCTCTGTCGCGGGCCGTGTCGATGAGCTGATTGAAGCGACGGAAGACATCGACGATGATTTTTACGAAGATCTGGTGGACATCCTGATCATGAGCGATATGGGTGTTTCCACCAGCGATAAGATCATCGAAGAGCTGAAGCGCCGCATCAATGAAAAGCATATTACCGACGCAAAGGCAGCCCGCGAAGTCCTCAAGGATATCCTCAAGGACATCATGAAGCAGCCGCGCAAGCCGCTGAAGTGGCCGATGGTGATGCTGGTTGTCGGCGTCAACGGCGTTGGCAAGACCACGACGATCGGCAAGCTTGCCCTGCGCTTTAAGGATGCGCGCCACAGCGTCGTGCTGGCGGCGGCGGATACTTTCCGCGCGGCGGCAGCCGATCAGCTGGAGATCTGGTCCGAGCGTGCGCAGGTGCCGATTGTGCGCCATAGCGAAGGCGCGGACCCTGCCGCTGTTGTCTTTGACGGCGTCAAAAAGGCGAAGGCCAGCGAAGCGGATCTGCTGATTGTGGATACCGCAGGCCGTCTGCACAATAAGAAGAACCTCATGGAGGAGCTGCGTAAGATTTCCCGCGTCATCACCCGTGAATACGAGGAAGCGGAAGTCCGCACGTTCTTGGTCATCGATGCGACCACCGGCCAGAACGGCCTGCAGCAGGCAAGGGAGTTCTCCGAGGTGGCCGATGTTTCCGGCATCATTCTGACAAAACTGGACGGTACTGCCAAGGGTGGCATTGCCGTTGCGATTATGGATCAGCTCAAGCTTCCTGTCGTTTACATCGGCGTGGGCGAGGGGATTGAGGATCTGCAGGCGTTTGACGCCGATGCGTTTGTCGACGCGATTTTCTGATTTTCGTCCTGATCTGGGAGGGATACGATCTTGAGGATACTCAGGCGCCTTCTGAGCTTTTTGGCTTATCGGATGCTGCTGCTGACAGTTGTCAGCGCGCTGCTGATTATCTCGTTTTATCTGGCGATGAACACCGCCAACATCTGGGCGCTGATCACGGATGGGCTGGATGCACGCGCCGGCGTTGTGCTGATGAAGGGCGATGCCGGACAGCTCAATTCCTACTTCAGGCAGGAGTTTCTGTCACAGGATCCTGTCCTGCAGGTGGGAATGAGCGATGCGTCGCCCTACAGGGATTACGAAATCCGCGGATACGATCATCGTGTGCGTATGGTCAGCGTATGGTCATGGCCATGGGAAGACGTTGCGCGCGCGGAGATTATTGAGAGCATCGAAGCGATTGACGGAACGATCCTCTCCACACGGCGCGAAGCGGCGCTTGCAGCCGGCGGAGAGGAAAGGCTTTCTCCGCCCGAATGGGCGACGTCGCGCTATCGCGTCACGCTGGTTCGCAGTGCCGGACGATGGAAGATCTCCAATTTACAGCTGATTGAACAGATTGAGGGAAAATGAATCTCAGAGAAATGCTCAAAAGCGGCGCGATGCTTGCGCCTATGGCCGGCGTGACGGACATGCCTTACCGTGTACTGTGCCTTGAGGCCGGCTGCCCGATGGCGGTCAGCGAAATGGTCAGCGCGAAGGGTTATCTGCTCGCGCCGAAGGACGGGCGTGCGGCACATGATCTGCTCACCGTCGATCCGGCTGAGCGGGGAAAGATGGCGCTTCAGATTTTCGGCCACGAGCCGGATGTCATGGCGCGCGCAGCGGATGAGCTGACGCAAACAGGGCAGTACGCGCTGCTTGATATTAACATGGGCTGTCCTGTGCCCAAAATCGTGGGCAATGGCGAAGGCAGCGCGCTGATGAAGAATCCCGAGCTGGCGGAGACGATCATCCGTGAAGTGGTCAGTGCATCGCGGGTTCCGGTGACCGTTAAAATGCGGCTGGGATTTGAACCGGAGAGCGAGACGTATCTGGAGCTTGGTCAGCGGGCTCAGCGTGCAGGCGCGGCGATGATTACGCTGCACGCACGGACGCGAAGCCAGTTTTATGAAGGACATGCAGACTGGACGGCAATCAGGAAGCTGAAGGAACGCGTGGCGATTCCGGTTGTGGGCAACGGCGACGTAACCAGCGCACAGGATGTGCTGCGAATGCTGGAGGAAACGGGCTGCGACGGCGTGGCAATCGGACGTGCTGCACAGGGAAATCCGTGGATTTTCGAGCAGGCAGCACGCGTGATGTCCGGCAGAAGCGAAAGGGAGATTTCTTCACAGGAGAAGCTGGATATGCTTCTGCGGCATGCGGCGATGCTTTCGGCTTTCAAGGGAGAGCATGTTGCCGTGCGTGAAATGCGCAGGCACATCGTCTGCTACGTTCGCGGCATGCGCGATGCGGCAAAGCTGCGCACCAGGGTCAATCAGATTGATACGATGGATGCGCTGCGGCAGACCGTTTCAGACTTCATGCTCGGAGCCAAATGCGAATAACAAAAAGAAGAGCGCCTTCCCGTTAAGACGGGAAGGCGCTTGGCGTTATCAGAAATTGATGCGAGAATTAAGCGTTCTTTTCGAAGTGTTTGGAGATCAGCTGCATCTCGGTGATAACCATCAGCACCAGAACGCCGACGATCCAGACGGCGGCAAACACAAGCGCGTAAACGATGAGGGGCACCATGGTCTTGGTTTCCGGCAGAATCGTAGCAAGCAGAACGGAGAGAACAGCCATGATGACGCCGCCGATCAGGTAGTAAACGCCGTTCTTCTTCTGGGCATAGGTCCATGCGGCGCTGGAAACCATGGAACGCTCGGAGCGATAGCCGCCGCGCGCGCCGATTTCGGTGTTCGCCTTCATACGCTTAGCGCCGAGCAGGGCGATGCAGACGGGCAGAACCAGCATGATGATCAAGGCGAGGATTTTGGTGGTAGTCATAGAGGGCCTCCTTTTGTCGGTTTCGACGATGTTTTATGTATATATTATCGGATGGAACCCCTATATCGTCAAGGCGGCTTAATGCCAAGAAGCTGACAGGAAACAGCTCGTAGCGTGAAGAAAGTTTATAAAGAAAACCAAACGCAATAAACGGATACAGAAATGTTAACTGGCAAGCGCAGAAAACGCATTGATCGTCGCTGCATATAGACTGAGGCGGATGACTTCGCCCGAAAGACCATGCCGCTTTATGCGAAGCGCGGGAAAGGCGGCAAAGAACGCGCCAAGAAGCGCACCGGGAAGCAGCCACAGAAGGGTGCCGGGCGCAGCGATGGAAAACCTCTGACGAATGAGCAGCGAGATCAGTTTCGCGCCAAGGGCGCTGACACAGATGGCCAGCGCGGCGCAGGCGGCTTCCTCATGCTCGGCATCAAAAAACAGATAATAGACGGCAATCGTAATGGGCTGAGCACCGAAGGCCAGAAATGAGGAAATCAGGCCGATGATCAGCGCAGTCGGCAGCGACGCCAGACGCGTGAGCGAAAGCGGACGTATTGTATGGGAAAGCACGCTGAAATAGACTGCCGGAAGCGCAATCAGCGTAAAGAAGAGCGCGTTCTGCAAGAGCGTTGCGCCTGAAGGACCGAGCATGGAGAAAAACCGCGCGCTGAGCAGATCGCCTGCGATGCCGCCAAGCGCGCCGCCGGCGCCAAGGAGGATCAGCTCGTCGCGTTCAATCGGGAGGGGGGCAGAAAGCATGAAGAAGGCGCTCACCAGCGCGGCAGCCAGTGCGGCGATTGTGCTCAGCGCGGCAATGGAGACCGGTGGCAGGGGAGAGACGGCATCCAGCAAGGGGCGAAGCAGCGTACCGCTGCCCAGCCCTGTGCAGGCGCCCAGATATGCGCTGATCCCTCCCAGCAGGAGATAGATCATGGATGAACGCCTGCCTTTCCAAGCGTGGCGCCGCAGCCCAGCGCATCCTCAATGCGCAGCAGGCGGTTGTATTTCGCCACGCGTTCGCTGCGGCAGGGCGCGCCGGCCTTAATCTGTCCGCAATTGAGCGCAACGGCAAGGTCGGCAATGGTCGTGTCTTCGCTGTCGCCTGAGCGGTGAGAGAGAATGGTTTTCATGCCATTGAGAACTGCAAGGCGATGCGCGTTCATGGTTTCGCTCAGCGTGCCGATCTGGTTGGGCTTGAGCAGAACGGCATTGGCGCAATGCAGGCGAAGCCCCTTTTCAATCCGCTGCGGATTGGTGACAAAGAGATCATCTCCTACCAGCTGGCAATGGCCGCCAAGGCGCTCGGTCAGCGATTGCCAGCCGATAAAGTCCTCCTCATCCAGCGGATCTTCAAGGGAGAGGATGGGGTACTGCTGTGTGAGGTTCTGCCAGTAATCGATCAGCGACTCTGTCGAGAAAGTCCGTTTGCTCTTTGGCAGCGCATATCCATCGACGATCTTCCATTCGCTGGCGGCGGCGTCCAGCGCGAGCACAAAATCAGCAGGCGCGGCATAACCGGCATGTGTAATGGCTTCAAGAATCAGCTCGATAGCTTGCGTTTCGTCGCTGATGTCCGGTGCGAAGCCGCCTTCGTCGCCCACAGAGCAGGAAAGTCCCCTTTTTTTGAGGATGGACGCAAGGGTGTGGTACACCTCTGTGCACATGCGCAGCGCGTCGCGAAAGCGCCTGCTTCCCTTTGGGATGATCATGAATTCCTGAATATCCAGCCCGTTTCCTGCATGCGCGCCGCCGTTGAGGATGTTCATCATCGGCATGGGCATGGTGCAGCCCTGCTCGCCGCCCAGATGTTTGAACAGCGCGATGCCTCTTGCAGCGGAGGCGGCCTTTGCGCAGGCCATGGAGACGGCCAGCGTTGCGTTTGCGCCCAGTTTCGCCTTGTTCTCTGTACCGTCCGCGCAGCACAGCGCATCGTCGATGGCGGACTGGTTGGCGGCGTCCATGCCGCGCAGCGCCTTACAGATGGTTGTGGAAACATGCTTGCAGGCGCGTGTGACGCCCTTACCGTGATAGGCCTGCATATCTCCGTCGCGCAGCTCGATGGCTTCAAATGTGCCGGTTGAAGCGCCGCTGGGCGCGATGGCTGTACAGGTGACGCCGCAGGCGAGGCGCACTTCCGCTTCCACGGTGGGATTGCTGCGCGAATCGAGCACCTCACGTCCAAGCAGGCTGACGATTTCTGTTGATGACATAATAAACCCTCCGTTCCTTTTTAAGAAGGTTGAACGGAGGGGGGCAGAATTATACGGTTTCTTTCTCAGAAGCATCCTGCATGGGAAAGGCGTGCGCAAGAAGCGCACCAAGATGGAAATTCAGCGTTTCCAGCTGCGTAAAGAGCGGGGCAAGCTGCGCATAGATCTGCGCGGCTTGCGCATCGTTTCCTGCCGAGGCGCAGATCGTTTCTTCGATGGCTGCGCGGGTATGCTTGATTTCCGCGCTGATCATTTCAGGAGATTGAGTATAATAAACAATGGATTTCCCCAAAATTCTCATCCTTTACACAATAAAATTTAGTAATTAACGATTGCATTTAATAAATTAAAGCAAATAATTAAATAAATCAAGTTGTGAAATATCTGAAAATTTCGGCTGTAAATTGTATAATTGTTTCAATTCATTTCCTTATGTATAATTTAACTATCTTAGGGAGATGATCAGATTATGAGCATGGCAGTGAAAATCAGAATGCTTCTTGCATACCGAGGAATGGAGCTCAAAGAGCTGGCACAGAAGCTTGGCGTATCGCCGCAGAACTTATCCCAGAAAATGGGACGCGACAATTTCCGGGAGAAGGAGCTTCAGGAGATTGCGGAAATATGCGGTGCGGAGTTTGAAGGCAGTTTTACGCTGAAAGACAGCGGAAAGAACATATGAAGCAAAAGGCAGCCGAAACGGCTGCCTTTTCATATAAAGATAGAAAGAGAAGAAAGAAAACGGGTCTTTTGTTTGTTGGTTAGTTTTTCGTATGGGAAGTGGTGAATCAGAACTTGAGGAACCAGGTGGAGATGTAGCCGGTCACGCCGTCAATCTCGGTCTTGGTCCAGTCGGTGGTCTTTTCGATGACCTTGATCGCCGTGCCGACCGGAATGCGGCGGATCACCTCCGCGTTCAGGGACGCGCCCTTGCGGAAATTGACGTAGCTGTTGCCGTTGGGATTGACGACGGTAGCGTTGGCGGCATGGGTTTCTTTCACGTTCAGGAAGTTGCTCATCATGTAGCCGGTCTTGCCGTCCACGTTCACCTTGTACCAGCCGTCAAGCTTTTCAAGCAGGGTGACGGACTTGCCGTTGCGGAAGTAACCGAGGGCTTCGCTGTCGATGCTCGGCTCGCTGCGCAGGAAGAGGACCTGCGTATCCTTCGGATTGGCGACAACGGCGCTGCCGATGCTGCCCTGCACGCTGCCGGAGGACGGCTTGCTGCCGGAGAGCCACTGCGAGAGCATATAGCCGGTGTACTCGCCGGCGCTGACCTTGCTCCATGCGCCGTCGGTAGAAAGGATGGTCACCTTTGTGCCGCGCGGGAAGGAGGTGATGATTTCGCCATTCGGGCTCTTGCGCAGGTTAAGACCGCGGGAATTGGTGGCGACGTACGCCGCGACGTTCGTTTCGCCTTCGCTGCCCAGATACTTGGAATACATGTAGCCGTTCTGCCCACCGACCTGAACATAGGACCAGTCGCCGCTGACGCCGAGGACGCTGACCTCGGTGCCCCAGCCGTATTTGCCGATTACATCGGATTCGGTGGTGGCGGCTTCACGCAGGTTCAGTGTGCCGCAGGTGATGACCTTGGTTTCGTTTTCTGCGGCAGCGCCCATCGGAATCGCCATCGCCATCGTAAGCATCGCAGCCACGGCTGCGTTTTTCTTGCTGTTGTGCATAGGAATATCCTCCTTTGTCATTGCGAAGGCGTTCAAGCGGCCGTTCCTGACCGCCTTCTGAATACAAAACGCAGCCGAACAAATGTTTATTGCACAATAACTACTACCAACTTATGACAGGAACGATCAAGTGAAGCAGCAAGGAGAAAAAACAATGCAATATAAGAAAAAACGGAATGCCCGTTGAGGGGCATTCCGTTATCTGGATACGCAGGAAAGAGTTTCATTCAGGCTGAAAGGAGAATTCCGGCGCGCAGTCAATCTGTACGGGCTGTGCACTGGCTGGATGAAGGAAGCGGAGGGAAACCGCGCTGAGCTGGTGGTAACGCAGGGAAAGCTGTTCGCCTGCGGCCTGCGATGCATCGGTAAAATAACGCTGATCGCCCAGCAGCGGACAGCCGATGTGCGCCATATGTACGCGAAGCTGATGGGTGCGTCCGGTGATGGGCGAAAGGGAAAGCAGAGAAGCGAATCCGCCGCCCGAAAGCGGGATTGTTTCAAGGGTTTCATAGCGGCTGACAGCGCGCTGTCCGTCGGCGCGGACGATGCGGGTAAAGCTGTCCGGCGTGATCCTTGCGATCGGCGCATCGATTTCTCCGCAGGCGGGCGCGGGGGCGCCGAAACACCATGCACGGTATGTCTTGCTGAACGTGCCTTCCTGCATCTGATGCTGCAGATGCGCCTGTGCAAAGGGCATCTTGGCGAAAAGAACGATGCCCGTGGTTTCAGCATCGAGGCGGTGAACCGGATGCGCGGGTTTGCCAAGGTGCTGCTGAACGCGCGCTTCAAGCGTATCCGTGCCGCCCGGCGCAGAGGGGGATGGGTGGCATTGCAGCAGCGCCGGCTTAAAGACCGCAATCAGCGTGTCATCTTCAAAGAGCACCTGCGGCGCAGGAAGCGCTGTTTCTGCCTGACAGCCTGTCTGTTCGTAGCTGCCAAGCACCACGCGCACGGTCATGCCGGCGCTGACCTTCTGGTTAGAAAAAAAGGGCGCGCCATTTACGGTGACGCCGCCCTGCTGTTTTGCGTTTCTCGTTTCCCGTGCGGAAAGTCCCATGACGCTGCGCAGCACATGCTGCAGCGTCATGCCTTCCTCCTGTGCGGTGACGATGTGTTTGAGTTCCATTTACAGCACCTTGCTCAGGAAATCGCGGGTGCGGGGATGCTGCGGATGATCAAAGAGCTGATGCGGAGCGCCCTGCTCGCGGATGACGCCCTCGTCCATGAAGAAGACGCGGTTGCAGACCTCGCGGGCAAAGCCCATCTCATGGGTGACGATCACGCAGGTCATGCCGTCGCTGGCCAGACTCTTGATGACTTCGAGCACTTCGCCGACCATTTCCGGGTCGAGCGCGGAGGTCGGTTCGTCAAAGAGCATGACTTCCGGCTCCATCGCAAGCGCGCGCACGATGGCAAGACGCTGCTTCTGTCCGCCGGAAAGGCGGGAGGGCTTGTTGTCGCGCTTGTCAAACAGGCCGACGCGCTGCAACAGCGCTTCCGCCTGCGCAACGGCTTCGTCCTTGCTCTTCTTTTTGAGCATGATCGGCGCAAGCGTGATATTCTCAATAACGGACATGTGCGGAAAGATATTGAAGTGCTGGAAAACCATGCCCATCTTCTGGCGGTGCAGGTCGATATCCACGGACTTATCCGCGATGTCCACGCCGTTGAACCAGATGTGACCGCTGGTCGGTTCTTCAAGGCGGTTGAGGCAGCGCAGGAAAGTCGACTTGCCGGAGCCGGAAGCGCCGATCAGGGAAACGACTTCGCCCTTATGGATGGTTTCGGTGATGCCGGAAAGCACCTTGAGGGAGCCGAAATCCTTGTGCAGGTTTTCCACGCGGATCAGTTCGGGCGCGGACTTATAATCAAAAATCTCACTCATCGGTGCTCAGCTTCCTTTCAAGAATGGCAATCAGCTTGCTCATGGTGAACGTAATGACGAAATAGATGATGCCAATGATGATCAGGGGCTCGATAACCAGATAGGTCTTGCCCTTGATGATGCTGTGCTGGGTCATCAGATCGCCGATAAAGAACGTGGACGCGAGGGACGTTTCCTTGGTCACGGTAACGAACTCATTGCACATTGCCGGCAGGACGTTGCGAAGCGCCTGCGGCAGGATGATGCGCATCATCGTCTGGCTGGAGGAAAGACCGAGCGAGCGCGCCGCTTCGGTCTGGCCGCGGTCGATGGACTGGATGCCGGAGCGGAAGACCTCGGCCATGTACGCGCCGGAGTTGAAGACGAGCGCGACGGCGATGCTGGTAAAGTCGGTCAGGCGCAGGGCCGGCAGCATATCCGGCAGAAGGAAATAGAAGAAATACAGCTGGAGCAGCAGCGGCGTATCGCGGACGATTTCGGTGTAGACGGCAGCGATGGTGCCCAGAACCTTATTCTTGGACAGGCGTATGATGGCGACAAAAGCGCCGATCACGCAGCCGAGGGCGACGGAGATGAACGCCAGATACAGCGTGACGCCCAGGCCGTTGATGAAGTTCATGCTGTACTTTTGTGCCAGCATCAGAGTGTTTTGAAGCAAAGGGAGGCCTCCTTAATGGTCGGGGGATGAAAGGGTTTCAAGGCGGTGCATGGCGTCAAACACCATGTCCGGCGTAATTTTGTAGGGGATGTGCGCCATGTCAGGTCCTGTTGTCGCTTCAATCAGCGCGGCGTCAAGCGCGGCGCGATCAAGCGGGACATTCATTTCGCGAAGCGTCACCGGCGTACCAAGGGAGCGCAGGAAGCTGAGCAGCGCCTGCGCGCGTTCTGTCTGTCCGTCCAGCATGAGCTGAACCAGCGCGCCGTAGGCGACGAGATCGCCGTGCAGGAAGTCTTCTTCAACATGCGGGAAAAGCTGCAGGCCGTAGCAGACTGCATGCGCCAGCGCACAGTTGTAGGCATCGTTTGCCATCAGCGAAACGAGGCCGGCGGAAAGGATGATGCTGCGGGCGCAAAGCTCAAAAGCCTGTCTTGCTTCGCCGCGCTGCGCTTCGTCAAGCGCCTGCCTGCCGAATTTGAGGATCGGGTCAAAGCAGGTGGAAGAGAGCGCAACGCCGATGGCGGACATATGGTCCATCATCCCTTTGCCAAGGACGTCGCCCCGGGCGCTGAAAGTCGATTCCAGATGCTTGGCGAGCGTGTCACCCATACCGGCGCGCAGGTATTTCGCGGGCGCCCCGGCGGCGATGGCAAGATCGACAACGGTCAGTGCAGGCGGACCATAAAAGAACATAAAGGAATCAAACGGACCGTCTTCTTTATAGACAACGGAGAGTGCGGTGATCGGCGCACAGTTGGAAACGAGCGTCGGCAGACTGATCATCGGCACGCCCAGCAGGTGAGCGACGCCCTTTGCCGTGTCGATTGCCTTGCCGCCGCCCATGCCCACGATAAAATCAGGCGAGAGGGGAGAAAGCTGATCGCGAAGCGTGCGCATGGCGCCAAGCGTGCAGGCACCGCCGAAGGGCAGCGCACACAGCAGCTCAAATTCTGTGTCCTTGATCGCTGCTTTCAGGGAAGGCAGCGCTTTTTCCATCGCGGTCACGCCGCCGACAACCGCAAACCGCTTCCCGAAGGGACGCATGAGCTGCGGCAGACGGGGATAGACGTTGCGGCCGAAAAGAAAGGAAGGAAGCGAAACGAGATCGGTGATATACATCGGTTCTCCTTATGCGTTGAGCAGCTCGGGGATCCTGGCAAGGCGGGCGATGGACTCGTGAAGCGTCTCTTCGCTGCGGGCAAAGTGCAGGCGGATGAGGTGATTGACCTCCTCACGGAAGAAGCTGGAGCCCGGCACGGCGGCAACGCCGACGTTGCGGATCATCCACTCGCAGAATTCCATGTCGCTCTTTCCGTGAAAGCGCATGCCGGGCTGCTGGAATTCGCTGATATCCACCAGCACAAAGTAGGAACCCTGAGGCTCGGTGTGCTTAAGGCCGATGCGGTCAAGACCGTCAAGGAAGATATTTCTCTTTCTGGTATACAGCTCGGTCAGTCCGTCGTAATACTCCTGCGGGAATTCAAGACCGACGACAGCCGCCTCCTGCAGGGGAGACGCAGCGCCGACGGTCAGAAAGTCGTGAACCTTCTTCGCGCCCTCGATCACATCTGCTGGTCCAATCAGATAGCCAAGACGCCAGCCGGTGATGGAATAGGTTTTGGAGAGGGAGGAACAGCAGATCACGCGGTCGGCAATCTCCGGCAGGCTGCCGGCGTACACATGCACATGCGGCGCAAAGACGATGTGCTCATACACCTCGTCGGTGATCATGTATGCGTCGTAGCGGTTGCACAGTCCGCCGATGAAGAGCAGCTCTTCTTTGGTGAAAACCTTGCCGCAGGGATTGCTCGGGTTGCAGACAATGATGGCCTTGGGGTGCTGGCGGAAGGCTTCCTCCAGCAGCTCCCGGTCAAAGTCGAACGTCGGAGGAACGAGCGGCACGAAAATCGGATCCGCGCCGGAGAGAATGGCGTCCGCGCCGTAATTCTCATAGAACGGGGAGAAGACGATGACCTTGTCGCCGGGATTGCAGACGGTCATCATCGCGCTCATCATCGCTTCGGTGCCGCCGCAGGTGATCAGGATCTCAGTATCGGGATTGATTTCTCTGCCGTAGGCGCGGCCCTGCTTCTTAGCGAGCGCTTCTCGGAAGTTCTCTGCGCCGAAGGTGACGGAGTATTGATGAGGTCCTTCCAAAGCAACCTGCGCAAGGCGGTCGGTGATCTCGCGGGGCGGCGGAAAATCCGGGAACCCCTGAGAGAGATTGATTGCGCCGACCTCGTCGGAGATGCGGGTCATGCGGCGGATAACGGAATCGGTGAATGTCTGAACACGGCGGCTCAGTTCTGGCATATTTATTCACGCCTTTCGGAATAATTCTCAATAATACGCATTGTCAAAAAACGCAATGCCGCTATTCTAACATATTAATGTAAAGAAAACAACTGTAAATCAGCATAAAATTTCAGAAAATAACTGCAATTCTGGCATGAAAAAGCAATTTGGTTGTCTTTATGCATATTATACACTTGACTTATGCATAGAACCGTCGTAAAATGGCGGTATTCTTTTTTTCGCAGCCCCTGCTGCGGAAAAAACAGAAATGGAGGAAACTATCATGAAGAAGATGCTTGCTTTTGTTCTCGCTCTGGCGATGATCATGACCTGCTCTCTGGCTCTGGCTGACCGCCTTGACGACATCCTTGCCGCGGGCAAGCTGACCATCGCGACCAGCCCGGACTGGCCGCCGTATGAGTACTATGACGACAACAACAACGTTGTCGGTACCGACGTGCTGATGGTCAAGTGGATGGCCGAGCAGCTGGGCGTCGAGCTTGAGATCAAGGAAATGTCCTTTGACGCCTGCCTTGCCGCCGTTGGCATGAAGAATGTCGATCTCGTCGTCGCCGGCCTGACCTACGATGAGTCCCGCCTCAATGCGATGGAACTCACCGGCATCTACTGGAACGAAGGCGATCAGGGCCTGATCGTCAAGAAGGGCGAGGGCGCGAAGTATAATTCCGCCGCGGCTTTCGACGGCAAGCTGGTTGCCGCTCAGAACGGCACCAACCAGCAGATCATGGTTGAAGAGCAGCTGACCGGCGCGACCTGCAAGCCGGTGACCACCATCCCGGACGGCGTGACCATGGTCAAGTCCGGCCGTGTCGATGCGCTGGCTGTTCCCAAGACCGTGTATGACAGCATTATCGCTCAGAACGACGATCTGGAAGTGGCTGAGTTTGCCTTTGATTTCGAAGGCGGCAACTACATCGCCAGCGTGAAGGGCGAGGATAAGCTCACCGCGAAGATTCAGGAGCTGATCGACCAGATCAATGCTGAAGGCCTGTATCAGAAGTGGGTTGACGAAATCAACCTCGGCAAGTAATTCTCTTGCAGCGTACCCCGGAAGGTGAATGCCTTCCGGGGTTTTTGTATATAAAAATTCTGTTAAGAAACAGGCGTATAGGGCTGCTTGGCGAAAATAACATTTTACCGGTTCGCAGTCATACTTGACGCATGACGGGCTTTTCCGTTATGATTGAGAATATTGTGAATCAAATCATGCAGCTTGTCCTGCATGAGAAAAGAAAGGATGACGACGGATGAGCCATAAGCTCAAAGAAAAAACACTCGAATCGCTTGCCGCCGTCCTGCCGATCACGCTGATTGTCCTGACGCTGAGCATCCTGCTGGTCCCCATGGAACTGGGAACGATGTGCATGTTCCTTACTGGCAGTGTGATGCTCGTCATTGGTATGGGCCTGTTTCAGTTGGGATCGGAAATGTCGATGACCCCGCTTGGCGAAGGCGTGGGCGTTGAGACGTCCAAGGCAAAGAAACTTTCAACCGTCCTGATGATCGCCTTCTTTATGGGCATGATCGTGACGATTGCTGAACCGGATCTTCAGGTTCTGGCCCAACAGGTGCCTTCCATTCCCAACGCTGTGCTGATCTATTCGGTGGCTATCGGCGTAGGATTGTTTCTGGCGGCGGCGATGCTGCGCATTGTCAAAAAGATCAGCCTTTCCGTTCTTTTGATGGTGCTGTACGCGCTGTTGATCGCGCTTTCCTTCTTCGTGCCAAAGGCGTTTTTGCCGGTTGCGTTTGACTCCGGCGGCGTGACGACCGGCCCGATTACCGTTCCCTTCATCATGGCGATGGGCGTTGGTATGGCCTCTGTGCGCGGTGATAAGAACGCGGCGGACGACAGCTTCGGTCTGGTTGCGCTGTCAAGTGTCGGCCCGATCATCACGGTTCTGCTGCTGGGCTGCTTTTTCAGCCCCAACGAGGCGGCGTATCATGCGGGCGATGTGGCGTCGGTCTTCACGACCCGGGATGTGGCGAAGGTGTTCGGCTTGAACCTGCCGCACTATGCCAAAGAGGTTGTCATTGCCATTGCGCCGCTGCTTGCGGTGTTCGTGATTTTCCAGTACATGACCAGGCGCTTCCCCAAACGCCAGAGAAAGCGCGTACTGATGGGATTTATCTATACCTACATCGGTCTGGTGCTTTTCCTGTGCGGCGTGAACATTGGCTTTGCGCCGGTTGGCGCGCAGCTGGGACAGGAACTGGCGAAGGCGCCGTATACGTATCTGCTCGTGCCCATCGGCATGCTGATCGGCTACTATATCGTCAAGGCTGAGCCGGCGATTCAGGTGCTCAACCATCAGATTCAGACGGTGACCAACGGCGCGATTTCCGCAAAGGCGATGAATCGGTGCCTTTCTGTCGGCGTGTCGGTCAGTATTGGCCTTGCGATGCTGCGGGTAATTACGGGGATTCCGGTTCAGTATATTCTGATTCCGGGCTATTTGCTGGCGCTTGCCATGTCTTGTGTCGTGCCCAAAATCTTCGTGGGTATTGCGTTTGACTCCGGCGGCGTGGCTTCCGGTCCCATGACCACGACGTTCCTTCTGCCGCTGGGCATCGGCGCGTGCCAGTCGCTGGGCGGCGATCTGATGACGGATGCCTTTGGCGTTGTCGCGCTCGTCGCGCTTACGCCGCTCATCGCCGTGCAGATCATGGGCGTTGCGTATCAGATCAAGATGCGCAAGGCGAACAAGCGCATGGCGCTTGCGCCGGTGTCCATGAGCGATGCGGACGAAATCATCGAGCTGGAGGTGTGATTGCATGAGTGAAAAGCAAACGAATCCGATGAGGGCGCTGCTGCTCATCGCAACGCCGAAGCTGGAAGAAAAAGCGGTCAAGATCTTTGAAGAGGCGGGCGTGCCGGTGCAGTACCGCATGGATGGGCACGGAACAGCGTCGCGCGAGGTGCTGGATATGCTGGGACTTGACAGCGGTGATAAGGCGCTGCTCATGAGCCTGCTGCCCAAGCCCTTTGCCAATGAAATGCTTGTGAAGCTGCGTCGCTCGCTGCGCCTTGGCACGGCGGGCAGCGGCATTGCCTGCACGCTGTCCCTCACGGGCGCGAGCAACCGCATGGTACAGATGCTCAACATGGTGAATGAAGAACGCCGCACGGCGCAGACGAGGAGGCTGCCGTTCATGGAAGAAAACGTATATCAGATGGTGATCGCGGTGGTCAATCAGGGCTACAGCGAGGATGTGATGGCTGCTGCGCGTCCGGCGGGCGCGGGCGGCGGAACTGTGCTGCACAGCCGGCGTGTCGGCAGCGATGAAACGCTGACCTTCTGGGGCATCAGCGTTCAGCCGGAAAAGGAGATCGTCATGATCCTGTGCCGTCAGGAAGACAAGATGAATATCATGAAAGCCATTGCTGATTCCTGCGGTATGAAGAGCGAGGCGCAGGGACTGGTGATTTCCCTGCCGGTTGAAACCGTCGTGGGACTCGATTGATGATGAAGCCCGTGTCAGATTTGTTCTGACATGGGCTTTTTTGTCTTTTGGCGCGGGTAAGATTGTGCTTGACAGACAAATAGTGTCATTCCATAATATGGATATGATTGGCAAATAAATCGGAGGGATAGGAAAATGAATGGAAGAAGAGACGTACTCAAAGACCGCTTTCTGGGTTGTCTGCTTGCGGGCGCTGCCGGTGATGCGCTTGGATATGCCGTTGAATTCACCAGCTATAAAGGCATCATTGAGGCATACGGACATCCGGGCATCACGGCGTATGAGCTTGACAGACGCACGGGGACGGCGATCATCAGCGACGATACTCAGATGACCCTCTTCACGGCTGCGGGTCTGCTTGAAGACGCGAAGGCGCCGATGGAGGAAAGAAGTAATCATACGGCGCACCAGGCGATTTATCACGCGTATCTTGACTGGCTGCATACGCAGAATCCATACGGCGCAGACAGAAATCGTAAACTGCTGCTCAATGATGAGCGGCTGTATGCGCTGCGTGCGCCCGGAAATACCTGCCTGAGCGCACTGCGCAGCGGACAATGCGGCGATATGGACAATCCGATCAACAACAGCAAGGGCTGCGGCGGCGTGATGCGCACGGCGCCCGTCGGTCTGATGGCGGGCGAAGATGCGGATGAAGCAAAGATTCTTGAGCTGGGCGCGCTGGCAGCGGCGATCACACATGGACATCCGCTGGGCTATTTGCCTTCGGCGATGTTTTCTCTGATCGTTTATCGTCTCGCTTACGCGCAGGAAAATGAGCCTCTTGATGCGGTTGTGACGTATGTGTGCGACGTCATGGAGGAAGAATATGCGCAGGATCCGGCGTGTGCGTCGCTGCTGAAACAGGTAAATCATGCGCAGCGGCTTGCAGGAAACGGACTGGATGACCTGCAGAATATCCGTGAGCTTGGCGAAGGCTGGGTCGGCGATGAGGCGCTGGTGATTGCGCTGTACTGTGCGCTGCGTCATGAGGACAGCATCACCGATACGCTGGTTGCTGCAGTCAACCACAGCGGCGACAGCGATTCAACAGGCGCCATCGCGGGCAATATCCTCGGCGCGAAGCTGGGTGCGTCGGCCATTGAAGAAAAGTTCCTGCGCGATCTTGAAATGAAGGAACTGATTGAAGATGTGGCGCTGCGCATGCTTGATGCCGCGTTGCCTGAAGACGCGTGATACGCTGATGCGCGTCTGTTCGCAGGAGTTCCTCCGTTGGCCAATGCCGTGATCCATGGCTGCCCGCTGTCATATTGATAAAATGCCGTTCATAACAATGAACGGCACAGCGCGATGCAGGCGGCGGGAGAAAGGATGGAACAGGCGGTATGGGAAAATACTTTGGCACGGACGGCTTTCGCGGCGAGGCGAATGCTGCGCTGACCGGTGATCACGCATACAGAATCGGCCGATTTGTTGGCTGGTATTACGGCGCGCGGACGGGGAAAAAGGCGCGTGTGGTGATTGGCAAGGATACGCGCAGATCCAGCTACATGCTGGAATATGCAATGGCTGCCGGGCTGACCAGTTCCGGTGCGGATGCGTATATGCTCCATGTGACCACGACGCCCAGCGTTGCTTATGTCACGCAAGGCGACGGTTTTGACTGTGGCGTGATGATTTCTGCCTCGCATAATCCGTATACGGATAATGGCATCAAGCTGATCAATACAAACGGAGAAAAGCTGGGCGAAGAGGTAAGCGAAGCCATAGAAGCATATCTGGATGCGATGGCGGAAAAGACGCACGACCGGCTTCCCGCTGCAACAGGGGAAGCGATCGGAGAGATCATCGATTATGTTTCTGGCAGAAACCGTTATGTCGGTCACCTGATTTCTCTGGCGGCGCATTCCTTCCGGAATCTGCGCGTGGGGCTGGACTGCGCCAACGGAAGCGCATGGCGCATTGCCCCCATGGTGTTTGATGCGCTTGGCGCCTGCACGTATGTCATCAATGCGCAGCCGGATGGGCTGAATATCAACAGGGACGCCGGTTCAACGCATATTGACGGACTCCAGCGTCTGGTCAGAGAAAAGCGGCTGGATGTGGGCTTTGCTTATGACGGCGATGCGGACAGATGTATTGCCGTGGATGAAAACGGCGATGTGGTGGATGGGGACAAGATTCTCTATATCTTCGCAAAGGATCTGAAAAGAGAAGGGAAGCTTCTCAACAACACGGTTGTCACGACGGTCATGTCCAACTTCGGACTGTATAAGGCGTTTGATCAAGCAGAAATCGGATATGAAAAGACGGCGGTCGGCGATCGCTATGTCTATGAATGCATGCAGGAAAAGGGCTGCGTGCTGGGCGGCGAGCAGTCAGGACATATTATTCTGGGACAATATGCCTCGACGGGAGACGGCATACTCACCTCGATTCTGCTGGCGGAGGCAATGCTCAAAAGCAAGCAGGGGCTCTGCACGCTGTGTGAAGGCATGAAGATGTATCCGCAGGTGCTGCGCAGCATTCCTGTGCGGGATAAGCGCGCCGTTATGGAAAACAGCCGCGTTCAGGAGACGGTGCATGCTGCCCAAAAGCGGCTTTCGGAAAACGGGCGCATTCTGCTGCGGCCCAGCGGAACGGAATGCGTTGTGCGTGTGATGGCGGAAGCGCCGCAGCAGCATATCGCAGAGCAATGCGCCGACGAGGTGATCGCAGCGATCCGGGCCGAGGGACTTGCGTGAAGAATAAGGAGGAATACAATGGACGCTATCAGAATAACCGATTTGTATGATCTGACGCATACGCGTGCGGCCGATATGCTGGCAGGGTGTCAGTATCCGTGGGAGGCGCTTGATCTGATCGAGGAGACGGTCCGGACGATCGGCGCGTCGCTCAGCAAAGACGTGTATGACGAGGTGCAGGAAGGCGTGTGGATTGCCAGATCCGCCGTCGTTTTTCCTACGGCAACCATTCTGCCGCCGGCGATCATCGGAGAAAACACCGAGGTAAGGCCCGGAGCGTTCATTCGGGGGAGCGTGCTTGTGGGCGACGGCGCCGTCGTGGGCAACTCCACGGAGCTGAAGAACTGCATTCTCTTTGACGCGGTTCAGGTGCCGCATTATAATTATGTCGGAGACTCAATCCTTGGCTATAAGGCGCATATGGGCGCCGGCGCCATTACCAGCAATGTCAAGGGCGACCAGAAGGATGTGGTCATCCGGGGAGAAAGTCTGTACCCGACAGGACGGATGAAGTGCGGCGCGATGCTGGGCGATCACGCGGAGATCGGCTGCGGCAGCGTGCTCAATCCCGGCACGGTTATCGGCAGACAGACGCAAGTGTATCCGCTCTCCAGCGTGCGCGGCGTCGTCCCGGCAAAGTGCATTGTCAAGGGAGAACGGGGCGTGTTTGCAAAAGAGGGATGCAAAGACGCCTGAAAACTGGATATAAACAGAAAAAGACACGGAGCATTCCGTGTCTTTTTTGCAGTTGGGAATTTTGCAGCAAGCGCCTGATCAGGCGTTTTCCGCCTTATACTGTTCAAGCGCGGTCGCCAGCTGATCCGGGCAGGACGTGGGGCGCGGGCCGCAGGTAATGCCCTTGAGGCGTGCGATGGCGTCATCCACCTTCATGCCCACCACGAGGGAAGCGATGCCCTTGGTGTTGCCGTTGCAGCCGCCTTCGTACTGGCAGCTGGTGATGACGTCGTTTTCAATCTCCAGATGAATGGCGCGGCTGCAGACGCCGCGGGTCTTGTAAATATACATGATAATTCCTCCTGAATTGCGAAGTAGGCAATCAATTCGACATCGTTCCTGTTATTCCTGCCTGCGGGGCAGATTTTGCGCCGGGACGCAGCGCAATTCTTCTTCATACCATGAAAGCGTGGAAAGGGTGTGACGCCATGCTGGGGGATGTGCTAGTTTCCGGCGGTGGGAAGCTGAGGGTTCTATCGCCCGGGATGGATGCTGTGCGCAGGGAGGCGACGCTGGAATCGTGCGGCGCGGTGTGCGTAAGCGGAGGAACGGTTTTTGCCGCCGGGGAAAGCGAAGGCGTGATCTATCGCCTTGACAGAAGCCTTTTGCCCAATGGCGTATATGCAGGCGGACCGGGTATGCGAGGGCTCTGCGTCTCCGGCGACGACGCACGGCTGTATGTTCTGCTTGGCGATGCGGACAGCGTGATGATGCTCAGCGCAGCCGACGGTACGCCGCGGTTTCTCGCCAGAACCGGAGCTAATCCGCAGAGGATGCGTTTGGCGGAGAAGGAAGGGGCAATCATCATCGCCGGAGGCATGGATGCAGGCGCGCTGATGCTCTGCGGCGAAACGCTCAGCGTGCTCGCCTGTTTCAGGGAGGAGGGCTTCTGCTGCGACGCGGTTTTGCATTGCGGCACGCTGTATATGCTCTGTCTTACGGATTCGATGGAGACGAGGCTGGTCATGTGCTTTGCGGATGGGAGCCGTCGGAGGATTCATCTGCCGGGCATTCCGGGCTCCCTGTATGCATCGGGGAGCAGGCTGATGGCGGCAGCCGGAGCGTGTTTATACGTTTTTGATGTACGCTCCATGGATCTGATCTGGAAAAGATCCCTTGAAGGACTTTGCGGAAAGCTGATCCGCGGCGGAAAGGGATTGATGCTCCTTGATCCTTCCTATGGAATGCTTGCGCAGATTGCTTCCTGCGGTATGCGGATTCTCGGTCGGAATATCAAGGATGCAGCGGCATGGGGATAAAGCCGGAGCCAGCATGCCATACTTTTCCTCAAAAGGGAGGGATTTGCTTGAAAAGGCTGACAGGCTTTATGGGATGGATGCTGCTTACCTCCATGCTCTGCACGGAGGGGCTGCTGGTCATGCAGGACAGATGGCGGGAAGCGATTCCTCTGCATATATGCAGCATTGCGGCGTTGTGCGCGCTGTGGGCGGCATGGGGAGAGCGAAAACAGGGCGCAGTGGATTTCTTGTGGTACATCGGGATGCCGGGGGCGGTGCTGGCGCTTGCTTTTCCGGCGCCGGCGAAAAGCAGCTGCCAGCTTCTGTTTAACGCGTCGTACGTGATGACGCACGCTCTGATCGTGCTGATCCTGATTGCGCTGTTATTCTGCGGAATCCGTCCGCGCCCGGCGCAGACGGTGCGCATGATGCTTGTTCTTCAGGGCATTGCGCTGCTGGCGTTTTTTGTCAATGAAGCGCTTGATACGGATTTTCTTTTTCTGCATGCGCCGCCGCCCAATACGCCGCTTGAATGGGTGTTTGGCAGAGGATACCCGGCGTATCTGCTGGTGCTGGAGGGGATGATGTTTTCGATTTGCACATTGCAAAGCCGGCTGCTGCGCGTGTTCGAGAAGAACGGTGCGGATTGACTTTTTCATCCGAGGACTATACAACGGTGGCAAATTGCGCTATAATAGAGTGAATTATTGTGGGTGCATAGCAGCCATAAGAATACGCATTTCCCGTCAGGCATGGTCAATGACGGATAAAGAGGGATAATGAACGTGCAGGAAAGCAACATGTCGCTTCTTAAGCAAAAAAACCATATTCTGCTGACAGTACTGAGCATCGTGTTTTGTGTGATGCTTCTTCCGGTGATCGGATCAATGCTGCTCCTTCCGCAGGTGATGACGCTGATGCCGGTGATGCTGCTGGCGCTGCTGGCCTTTGTCGGGCCGGTGAGCGCCGTCGCATGTACGGCGATTCTGATTACTATGACGTTTACGCTCTTTGGCGGATGGGCGTCGCTTTGCATGGCGCTGCTTCTGCTGCCGACGGCAGCGGCGACTGTCGTGACGTTTGAGCGGCGGGAATCGTTCTTCACGGCTGCGGCAGCGGGCTGCGTGGCGATGTTCGCCTCCCTTGGCGCGATGCTGGGCCTGCTCAGTGTGCTGGCCGGCAGCGACGTGGTTACTGCGCTGACGGATATTGTGCGCGACATGCTTGCGCAGTTTGGCTGGATGGGCGATATGCTGCTGAGCATGCTCGTGCAGATCGGCGGCATTTCCCTGCCGGAAGGCTATGATGCGGCGGTCGGCATTGCCTCCATTGATCCGCAGCTGCGCAAGGAACTGCTCTCTTCCTTTGTGCTGCTGATGGATACCGCGCTTCGCCTTGAGATACCGATGCAGATGGCGACCGGCTCTATCGCCGCTGGCCTTTTCGGTCAGGCGATCGTCCGCAAGGGAATGATCCGCAGGGGCGCGAAGGTGGAGTATCCTGCGCTGCATACATGGCGTGTGCCCAAAGGCTGGGGCAGGATTCTTGGCGGCACACTGGCGGCGCTTTATGTGCTTTCCCGTCTTCTGCCCAGCACGGCGAGCACGATGTTCTATGTGTTCAGCGGCATTTTCGATCAGGTGTTTGCCCTTCAGGGCATCGCTGCAATTTGCTATCTGCTGCATGACAAGGGCAAAAAGGGATTTTTCAAGGGCCTTGTGTTTGTCCTTGGATACACGCTGCTGCGTTCCCCGGCTGTGATCATCGGCATTTTTGACCAGCTGGCGGACTTCACGCACAGGCGTGAGAAGCTTGAAAAGGATGAAAATCCGTTTGATCCGCGCAGCAATCATCTCATCTGAAACAAGATCAATTGACAATACAGGAGGATATAAACATGAAAGTTATTCTGCTCAAGGATATCAAGGGAACCGGCAAGAAGGATCAGATCATCGAGGCGTCCGACGGCTACGCCCGCAACTTCCTTTTCCCCAAGGGACTGGCCCGTGAGGCGAACGCCGCCAATGTCAATGCCGTGCAGACGGCGAAGTCTGCCGCGAAGCATCGTGAGGACGTTGCCCGCGCCCAGGCGCAGGAAACCTGCAAGAAGATTGCCGGCAAGAGCATCAAGATCACTGCGCGCGGCGCGGAGGGCGGCCGCCTGTACGGCTCCGTCACCTCTCAGGAGATCGCCGATGCGCTGGAAAAGCAGTATGGCGTGAAGGTTGAAAAGCGCCGCGTCGAAGTCAAGAATATCCGAAACGCCGGCACGTATACCGTGTCCGTCTGGCTCTTTGCCGGCATCACGGCGGAAATGAACGCTGAAGTGTCCGTCGCGGTGGAAGGAAAATAATCATCTGATCGAATCAGTGTGCGGGGAGGAATCGCTGTGGACGAGCAGAATATGCGCGTGCCGCCCAATCATGCGGACGCGGAAAAAAGCGTGCTCAGCTGCATGATGCAGGATCGCGAGGCACTTGGTATGGCTTTTGAGCTGCTTGGTGCGGACGATTTTTATCAGCCTGCGCACAGGGAGATCTTCGATGGCATGCACCAGCTCAACAGTCAGGGCATGCCGGTGGATCTGGTGACGGTGGATGAGGAATTGTCCCGCCGCGGCACGCTGGAAGGCGTGGGCGGCACAGGATATCTCATCGAGCTTTCTCAGTTTCTCCCGTCATCGGTCAATGCCCGCGCGTATGTGCAGATTGTCGATGAAAAGGCGACGCTGCGACGCATGATCAAGGCGTCGGGCGAGATTGCGTCCGCCTGCTATGAACAGTCGGATACCGTCAGCGATATCCTCGGCGTGGCGGAAAAGTCGATTTTCGATATCATCATGCGCCGGCACGAGGGTACGTCGCTCAAGCATATTTCCGATGTTCTGCCGGACACCTATCTGAAGATTGAAAAACTGGCTCAGCTCAAGGGCAGCATCGACGGCGTTCCCACAGGCTTTGTGGATCTTGATAACCTTCTTACAGGCCTGCACGGCGGCGAATTGGTGATTGTCGGCGCCCGTCCTTCCATGGGTAAATCAGCGTTTGGCCTCAATCTGACGGGCTATGCTGGTCTTCATGCCGGGCGTTCCGTCGCCTATTTTTCTCTGGAAATGCCCAACGATCAGCTGACCATGCGTCTTTTGTGCTCGGATGCGCGCGTGGACATGCAGGCTGTGCGTCACGGCTCGCTGCGCGATGAAGACTGGGTGCAGCTGGCCTCCACGCTTGGCCCGCTGGCTTCCGCCAATATCTATATGGATGATACATCCGGTATCACGCCCTCTCAGCTGCGCTCCCGCTGCCGCAGGCTGAAGATGCAGCGCGGACTTGACATGGTCGTCGTTGATTACCTGCAGCTTATGAGCGCGGACGGCAAGGTGGAAAACCGCCAGAACGAGGTCAGTGAGATTTCCCGTAATCTCAAGTCGATCGCCAAGGAACTCAATGTGCCCATCGTGGCCCTGGCGCAGCTTTCTCGTGCCGGTGCGCAGAGAAGCGACAAGCGCCCGATCCTCTCGGACCTGCGCGACTCGGGCGCTATCGAGCAGGATGCGGACGTCATCATGTTCCTGCATCGCGAGGAATATTACGATCCAAATACCGAGGACAAGAATATTGCAGAAGTCATCGTTGCCAAGCAGAGAAACGGTCCGCTTGGCACGGTCAAGCTGGCGTGGCTGGGGCAGTATACGCGCTTTGCAAGCCTGCAGCAGGGCGGCTACATCGCCTGAAAGGGAAATAGAGCATGCATACGCTGGTCGTGGCGGAAAAACCGTCCGTCGCGCGGGATATCGCAAGGGTACTGGGCGCGCGGGAGAAGGGCGAAAGCTGCCTGTGCGGCAATGGCTATGTCATCACTTGGGCGATTGGCCATCTGGTGACCCTCAAAGAGCCGCAGGAGCTTGACGAAAAGTACAAGAAATGGCGAGCGGAGGATCTGCCGATTCTCCCGGCCAGAATGGAAACAAAGGTCATTGCAAAGACCAGAAGCCAGTATTCAGCGGTTAAAAAGCTGATGAATGATCAAGCGGCGGAGAAGATCATCTGCGCGACAGACTCCGGACGCGAGGGTGAACTGATCTTCCGCTATATCTATGAACAAGCAGGCTGCAAAAAGCCTGTCTGGCGGCTGTGGATTTCCTCGATGACGGATGAAGCCATCCGCGCCGGATTTGACAGCCTGAGGCCCTCCAGCGAGTATGATGCGCTTTATGCCAGCGCCAGATGCCGCGCGGATGCGGACTGGCTGATCGGAATGAATGCAACGCGCGCTTATACGCTGCGCTATGACGCGCTGCTGAGCGTGGGCCGCGTACAGACGCCGACGCTTTCCATGCTGGTCAAACGCCGCAGGGAAATCGATGCATTTGTTTCGCAGACCTACTATACCGTACGCGCGGATTTCGGCGATTACAGCGGCGTATACGTCAGCGATAAAGGGGAAAAGCGGATTGATTCCCGCGAAAAAGCGGAGGAGATCGCCAAGCGGGTCAGCGGACAGACGGGCAGTGTTGTGCAGGCGGCGAAGGAGCATAAGACAGAGCTTCCGCCGCTGCTTTACGACCTGACGACGCTGCAGCGCGAGGCGAACGCCCAGCTGGGTTTTACTGCAAAAAAGACGCTGGCGACAGCGCAGAAGCTGTATGAAACCCATAAGCTGCTGACCTATCCCAGAACCGACAGCCGGTATCTGGGCAGCGACATGATGGACAAGGTCCGCGCGACGCTGGGAAAATACGACGGGTCAATGCAGCAATATGGCATAAAGGCGCTTGAGTATGGTATAAAACCGACGAAGCGTGTGTTTGATGATGCCAAGCTGACCGACCATCACGCGATTATTCCCACGGGAAAGCGTGCGCAGAATGTCAATCTGACAGCGGATGAACGCGCGCTTTACGATATGGTGGCCAGAAGGCTGGCAGCTGCGTTTTATCCTGCGTACGAATACGATGCCCTGCGCGTCGTAACGCGTGTGGCGCAGGATGATTTCCTTTCCACCGGACGTGCGGTGACGCAGGAAGGCTGGAAGGAAGTATACCGCGAGGCGGCAGCAAGAAAGAAAAAGGCTGCGGAGGAGGAACAGAAGCTTCCGCCCCTTCAGGTCGGAGACGAGCGTCTTTTAAGACGTGCTGCCGTCAGAGAGGAGCAGACACGCCCGCCCAAGGAATACACCGACGCTACGATCCTGCAGGACATGGAACATGCAGGCAGAAATATCGAGGACGAGGCACTGCGTGAGCAGATGAAATCCTGCGCGCTGGGCACGCCGGCGACGCGTGCGGCGATCATCGAGCGATTGATCGAGGTGGGCTATGTCCGCAGAAGCGGCAGAAGCCTGATGGCGACAGACAAAGGCGTCCGCCTGATCGATGCTGTTCCGCAGGAGATCGCATCGCCCGAAACGACGGGCCGGTGGGAGCGCGCGCTTCACGAGATCGCCCGGGGAACTGGCGATGAAGCGCGTTTTCGCGAGGGCATCGGAAGGCTGGCGTCGTTCCTTGTTCAGCATGCCGGCGGGGCGCCGGACGTGCCCTTTGAGCGGGAAGAACGCCGCTCAAAGGGAAAGCGCATCAGCAGTATTGGCATTGCCTGTCCGCTGTGCGCAAAGGGAAAGATTGCGGAAAACACAAAAGCATTCTATTGCACGCGATTTCGCGAGGGCTGCGAACTGAAAATCTGGAAAGATGCGCTTCTTCGCAGCGGCGGACCCATGCTCGATGCGAAGCTGCTAAAACTCTGCGCGGAGAAAAAGGATGTGCGCGGTTCAACCGGCGTCATCCACTATGATAACGGAAGCATCCGCTTCAGCCCGAACGGCGGCGGAAATGCGTTGAGGTGAAAGATATGTATAGCGAAAAAGATGCGATGATCAACGGCGGACAGATCAGAAAAGAAGCCGTGAAGATCCTGCTGTGCATGCTGCCGTTTCTTGCGGCGGCGGTTGCGGCGTTTATTGTGCGCCTTGAGCCGGTATGCATTGCGGCGACGATTGCGGCTGGCTCTGTGATGCTGTTCCTCTGGGATCTGCGTCTTGGACCGCTGTTCCGTTATAAGGCGTTTCTGCGCGAGATTCAGTCCGGCCTCACGCGGGAAACGGTCGGCGCGCTTGTGCGTGTGAGTCCGGATCCGGTTTATCAGGACGGCGTGTATTCCCATGAAATGATCATCAATATCTATGAAGATATGTCCGAGGAAGGCGAGCGCCGTTTCCTGCTGGACTGCACGAAGTCCTTTGACGAGAAAATGATGGGACAGGACGTGGTGATCATCAGCCATGGCAGCTATGTGCTTGACATGAAGCCGGCCCGTGTGTGACAAGGAGAAATGCAAATGAAGCAGTTCTACGCGCGTGCAAAGGAAAAGGCTGCGCTTATGCTTGCAGCAGGGGAAGAAAAGCTGACAGCGATTGATCGCTGGCGGTTTCTGCGCGCCGGAATATTTGCGCTGGTTCTTGTGTTGATCGGCGCAACGGTGTTTTTGCTGAATCTGCATACGCCGCTGAATGTGGATGATTACGATTTCTTCTATTCCTGGGCGACGGGTGACTTTATCTCCGGCATTGGCGATGTGATCCGTTCCCAGATGGTGTACTACAGGCTCTGGGGCGGCAGGTCGGTCAATCATGCCAATCTGCAGCTGATGCTCTATCTGGGCAAGGACATCTTTAATGTTGCCAATACAGCTATGTATCTGCTGCTTCTGCTGGAAATCTGCTATATTGCCGGGGCTGGCAAGAAGACAGGCGGCTTTGAATGGCTGCCGATGCTCATCGCGCATCTGATTCTGATGACGATGGTGCCGTTCTTTGGCGTAACCTGCCTGTGGGCGACCGGCGCGTGCAATTATCTGTGGGGTACGGTGCTGGCGCTGATGCCGCTGGCAGTGCTGCGCAGCGTGCGCGAGGGCGGATTGCTTTCCGCCAATCGCTTTACTGGCGCGCTCTGCGTGCCGCTTGGCCTGATCGCCGGGTGGACCAATGAAAACATCACCTGCGGCATGATCGCCGTGGTGTTTTTGACGCTTCTGTTTGACGCGCTGGAGGGACGCAGGGTTCATAAACGGCTGTGGGCGATGTGGATGGCGCAGTGCATCGGCGCCGTGATCATGCTTGCCGCGCCGGGAAACAGCGCGCGTGCAGAAACGATCAGCACGCTTTCGCCGGTGCTGGAGATCATCAAGCGTTTTGTCAGCGTGACGGCTTATGGCGCCAGCTATCTCGGTGTTTTGTTTGCTGCGACGGTGCTGCTTGCTTGCGGACTTGGCCGAACGTCCAGTCGAAAAGGCTATGCGTTCATGCTGGTTTTTGGCGCGCTGATTTCTTCCTATGCCATGATGGGTTCTCCGTTCCTTGCTGACAGGACGTTTATCAGTTCTGTTGCGCTGATGATCTGCGCGCTGCTTGTGGTGCTTGGCGATCAGATGGAGAGAATGCCTTCTGCCGGCGCTGCCAGACTGATTATTCTGGCGCCGCTTCTGATGGTGATGGTCTATACCGGATATCATGCGCTCAAAGACGTCAAGGCGTATGAAGCGCAGTGGAATCAGGTGGTTGCGTCGATCGAGGAGGCGGTGGAGCAGGGAAAGGAAGAGGTTATCGTGCCGTCCATCAAGTCCCACTCCAGATTCACAGTCGATACGCAGATCATGGAAGATCCGCAGGTCTGGCCGAATTCAACGATGGGCAAGTATTATGGCATCCGGATTATCGGAGAATAAGGCGCGTCAGATTGTGAACGCGGCATGGCGGAATCTGAAAGAAAAAGAGATTTTGACTGGGCGGGGCGTTAAACGCCCCGCTTTTGCTTGACATTTGTGAAACGTGTAATTATAATACTTTGTATATTGCCCGCGAGTGGCTGAAAGGAAGAGAACGAAGATGAAAAAAGGACTTTTGCTGATTATGGCTCTGCTGCTGGCGCTTGTGACGCTTTCCGGCTGCAACCTGATCGGTTACGACGCGGAACTTGACGGCGCTCAGGTTGTTGCCAAGGTCAATGATCATGAGATCACCAAGGCGCAGTGGCTTGCCTATCGTGATTATATGGCCGCCTACGAGCAGCAGTACATGCAGCAGTATTACGGCTTCACCATGACGCTGGATGACGAGATGCTCGCCTCCTACAATGAGCCGGCGCTGGAGCAGATGATCCAGTCCTACGCTGTGGAAGACAAGATCGCTGCGCTGGGCCTCGATCAGATGACCGAGGAAGAGACTGCGGAGATCGAGGAGTACGCCACCTCCATGGCGGACTTCTATAAGATGCTGCTGCGCTACCAGAACTATCCGGAAATCGAAACCGTCGAGGAAGAGGCTGAGCGTCTGGCTGCCGCTGCGACCGAGGAAGGCGCTGAGGCTGCAGAGCCTGTTGCGACTGTGACCGATGCGCAGCTTGACGAGATGCTCAACGCGGATCTGGAAGCGACCGGCTATACCTACGAGTATTTCAAGCAGAACCAGATTTCTACCAAGAAGCAGGAGCGCATCCGCGCGCATGCGGTTGCGGATATTGCTGTCGCCGACGAGGACGTGAAGGCCGAGTTTGATGCTCAGGTTGAGTCTCAGAAGACCACCTTTGACGCAAGCCCGTCTCTGTACATGACCTACAAGGACTACGGCTATGACGTGTACTATATTCCGGCTGGCTATCGCGGCGTGAAGCACATCCTTGTGAAGATCGACGATGCGAAGCAGACGGAGATGCAGACCCTGTCTTCCGCGGTTACCACGGCTGATTCTGCGATCGCCAGCGCCACCGAGCAGCTGGAAGAGCTGAAGGCCGAGGATACTTCCAAGCTTGACGAGGAAGCCAAGAAGCTCTATGACGAGCAGGCGGCTGCCCTTGAAGCCCAGCTTGCGCAGGCGCAGAGCGACAAGGCCGAGGCGCAGGAGAAGCTGGACGCCCTGACCGAAGAGGCGTTTGCTGAGATTCTCCCGACCGCTGAGGAAGCGCTTGCCAAGGCTCAGGCCGGCGAGGACTTTGACGCGCTGGTTGAGACCTATGGCGAAGACCCGGGCATGACCACCGAGCCGTACAAGACCGAAGGCTACTATGTCTGCGAAGGTCTTGCCAGCTACGAGCAGGCTTTCCAGGATGCGGCGATGGCTCTTGCCAACGTTGGTGATTATTCCGAACTGGTCAAGTCCAGCTACGGCTACCACATCATGCAGTATACCAGCGACATCGCTGCCGGTGCGGTTGAGTATACTGACGAGATCAAGACCAAGCTGCACGATCAGCTGCTTGAGACCGCGCAGGATGCTGCGTATGAAGCTGCGGTGACCCAGTGGGTGTCCGAGGCGAAGGTTGAAACCTTCCCGAAGATCATGAAGTAATGAAAGAGCGTTCCGGTTTTCCGGAACGCTTTTTTTGTATCCGGCTGTTTTCAAATTGTCACTGCGGCGGTATTTACTTTTTGATGCTTGAGAAAACGGTCATCATCTGCGGCGTATGCGCATAAACAAAAGAGGAACGCGCAGGGGGAAGAAAGGCATATCATGGAAACAGGAGGGGATGCGCATGCATGTACGATACTGCGCAGTCCGGCAGCTGACAGGTATCCTCCTTGTGCTAGTGGGTGTGCTGCTTGTGTTTCTGTGTTTGCCGATGCAGTTTTTTCTGATTGTATTTGGCGTGTCGCTTGCTGTGGCAGGTTTTCTGCTGCTCAGATAGCGGCCGCCCGGCTGGAGGAGGGGTTCGATGGCTGTGAGAATGATCCTGATCAAAACGCCGCGCATGCTGCGTGGTTTGATCAGGATGCTGTCGCGAAGAAAAGGACAGGGCGGGATGTAAACAGGGGAGCCAATGGGGGATAACAAAAAATCGTCTTTATCCCAAAGCGGATAAAGACGATTTTTGCTGTTTGTTTATCGGATTACAGAGCGCGCTCAACCTTGCCGCTGCGCAGGCAACGAGTGCAGACGTGCATATGACGAACGGTGCCGCCGACGTTCACGCGAACACGCTGGGTGTTCGGCAGCCAAACGCGATTGGTCTTGCGGTTGGAGTGGCTGACATTGTGGCCGGACATAGCGCCCTTCTGGCAAACTTCACAGATCTTTCCCATGATCACACCTCCTTCTGGTGCGTAAACAGTCATAACACAATTATTCTAGCACTAAGAGGGCGATTTGACAAGTGTTTTTTTTGATTTTCCTTCGAAAAACATAAGAAAATGACGTCAAAATGATATTCGGATCGTAGAATAAGTAAACTTCTTGAATCTTTTTTTCTGGAATCCTTGTAAAACTGTGAGTTTTCCTGTATACTGAATTATGGTTCATTAGAATCCGGGTCGATATGACCCTGCGCAAGGAGGGTTCCAATATGGAATGCAGAATCAACAATGATCTGGGTCAGATTACGATTAGTGAAGACGTCCTGCTTAAGGTGGCAGGTTATGCTACACTGGAATGCTACGGCATCGTTGCGATGTCTTCCAAGCGCGCCAAGGACGGCTTTGTTGAATGGCTGGGCAGGGAAAACCTGACCAAGGGCGTGCGAATCAATATTACGGATGACGGCATTGATATCGATCTGTTCATTATCGTCGAATACGGCATCTCGATTGTGGAGGTCTGCAAGATCATCAAGTCTCAGGTCTGCTACAAGATCGAGAACATGACGGGCGCAAAAGTGCGCAGAGTGAATATTTCGGTCGAGGGCATCAGAGTCTGATCCCTGAATTAAGTGGAGGCGAATTCTTTGTCACAGCAAATGATTGACGGACTGCTTCTTAAAGAGATGATCATCGCAGGAGCCAGTCTGCTTGAACAGAACCGAGAAGCGATCGATGCACTGAACGTTTTCCCGGTCCCGGATGGCGACACGGGCACCAATATGTCCCTGACCATGAAATCCACGGTCAAGGAGATCACTTCTCTTGATGTGTCCGATGCGTCCCGCATCGCCAATATGGCAGCCCGCGGCGCCCTCAAGGGTGCACGCGGCAATTCCGGCGTTATTCTTTCCCAGATTCTGCGTGGCTTTGCCCGCGGCATTGAGGGACATGAGACGATTGATGCGGAAGTATTTGCCAAGGGCCTGCGCTCCGGCGCGGATACTGCCTATAAGGCGGTTATGAAGCCCAAGGAAGGCACGATTCTCACGGTGATCCGTGTGATTGCCGAGGATTCTCAGCGTTATGTCGCCAAAAAGCCGCGCACTGTCGGTGAGCTTCTTGATAAGGTTATCCGCAGCGGCGAAGCAATCCTTGAAAAGACGCCGGATATGCTTCCTGCGCTCAAGCAGGCGGGCGTTGTTGACTCCGGCGGACAGGGCCTGCTGACGGTTCTCAAGGGCTGGCGCGCTGCGTATAACGGCGAAAAGATCGAAGAGACGGCTGCCGGCGTTGGCAGCGCGGCGACGTTTGAATTTGAAGACGATCACGACTCCCTGGAAGAACTCACGTTCAAGTACTGCACGGAGTTCATCATTCAGGAACTGAAGGAAGGCGTGACCGAGGACGACATCAATAAGTTCCGCACCCGCCTTGGCCGTATCGGCGACAGCGTCGTGTGCGTGGGCGATTTTGAGTTCGTCAAGATTCATGTGCACACCAACGACCCGGGCAAGGCCATTCAGTGGGCTTGCGAAATGGGCGAACTGGTGAACCTGAAGATCGATAATATGGCGGAAGAACGCCGTGAGCGCATGAAGAAGGCGGAAGTCGATCAGAAGGCTGCCGAAGCGAAGCGCAAGGCGGAGGAAGAAGCGGCTGCCGCGGCGCAGGCTGCCAAGGCCGATGAGCCCAAGAAGCCGTACGGCATGGTTGCTGTCTCCCTTGGCGAGGGCTTCTCCAGCATTTTCTCTGATCTGGGCGTTGACCATATCGTCGAAGGCGGTCAGACCATGAATCCGAGCATCGAGGATATCCTCGACGCCATCACGTCTGTCGGCGCGGAGACTGTCTTTGTTCTGCCCAATAACTCCAATGTCATTCTCGCGGCTTCTCAGGCTGCGGAGCTTTCTGATGACGTGAAGGTCGTCGTTCTGCCGACGAAGAATGTCGCGATGGGCATCGGCGCGGTGATCGCGTTCAACCCGGAGGGCAGCGTTGAGGAAAACCGTGAGGAAATGACGGCTGCGGCTGAGCAGGTCAAGACCGGTCAGATTACCTTCGCCGTTCGCGATACTGTCTTTGAGGACAAGGAGATCAAGGAAGGCGATATCATCGGCATCCACAACGGTCGCATTGAGACCGTTGGCCAGAGCATCCATGACATTGCGTTGGATCTCGTCGGTCATGTCGTGGAGGAAGGCGATTCCCTGATCACGATTTACTATGGTCAGGATACCTCTGAGGAAGACGCCAACGCGCTGGGCGAAGAGGTTTCTGCGATGTTTGAGGATCTGGACGTCGAGGTACAGTATGGCGGTCAGCCGCTGTACTACTATCTCATCTCTGCGGAGTAAAACAATCCAACCGGCGGCGCTGTGCAAATACGTACAGCGCCGTCTTTTTCATGGGAGCATTATGAGAGAGTTATCATCCATCAAAGGGTTTGGTCCCAAGCGCATCGAAGCGCTTGCCGGACGCGGTATCCGCAGTGCGTGTGATCTGCTTGAAACCCTGCCAACGGGCTATCGCGACACGACGCGACCAATGTCGCCTGCACAGATGACGGATGGAACAATCGGCTGCTTCGAAGGCTTTGTCGCCGGGAAACCGGCGCTGCAGCGCGCGCGCGGTCTGGTTTGGGTCAGCGCAACGGTTGCGGATGAGTGTGGAAAAATCCGCTGCATGTGGTTTAATCAGGTATGGATGCGGGATAAGCTCTATGATACGCAGCATGTCGTGCTGTATGGCAGGGCTGTGCGCAAAAAGAACGGACTGTTTGTCATCAATCCGACGCTGGAGGAAGCGGGCAGCATCACGCCCGTGTATGCGCCAGTTCCCGGCATCGGTCAGAAGCCGCTTCGGGAAGCGGTGAAGCTGCTGCTTGAAGAGTATGATCTTGAGGACGAACTGCCGGAGAGCCTTCGCATGCGCCATAGGCTGATGGGGCATCGCGATGCGCTGATGCAGGCGCATTTTCCTGAAAACGCCGAGCTGCTTGCCAGGGCGAAGGAGACGCTTGCCTTCGAGGAACTGTTGTTGTTTCAGGCGGCTGTCATGGGCGCTGCCGGCGAGCGGCGCGCTGCGCAGCCTCTCGCTGTGGAGGATGGCTGGATCGAAGAATTCTATGAACGGCTGCCATTTCCGCCGACGGGAGCGCAGAGGAGGGCCATCTCGGAAATTGCATCCGATTTGCGCAGGGATAAGGCGATGGCGCGGATGGTGCAGGGAGACGTGGGCTGCGGCAAGACGCTGATTGCCCTGTGCGCGCTGTATCTTTGTGTGCGTGCCGGCGGGCAGGGAGCGCTCATGGCGCCGACGGAAATCCTTGCCAGCCAGCATATGCTCAGCGCTTCGGAGCTTCTGGGAAGATTCGGCATAACCTGCGGCCTGATTACAGGACACATGACCGCAGCTGAGCGCAGGCGCGCACGCGAGGCGATTGCCAGCGGGGCGTGGCAGGTTGTCATCGGAACGCATGCGATTATCTCTGAAGGGGTGGAGTTTTCGGATCTCAGGCTGGTTATCACGGATGAGCAGCATCGCTTCGGCGTTCGCCAGCGCACAAAACTGGAGTGCAAGGGATTCTCACCGCATGTCATGGTCATGAGTGCAACGCCGATTCCACGCTCGCTGTCGCTGGTGCTTTATGGCGATCTGGATCTTTCGGTGATCGATGAACTGCCGCCGGGGCGTACGCCTGTTCTGACGAGAATCGTGAGTGAGGATAAACGCGTCGGCATGTATGGATTTATCCGTGAGCAGGCAGCGCAGGGACGGCAGACGTATGTAGTGTGTCCCCTGGTTGGCGAGGAAGGCGTGGAGGACGGAGAACTGCGCAGCGCGTCGCAGGTATGCGAGGAACTGCGGCAGGCGCTTTCGCCGCTGTCTGTCGGTCTTGTTCACGGAAGGATGAAAAAACAGGAAAAGGAAGACATTCTTGCGGAATTCTATGATGGTTCGCTCGATGTGCTTGTTGCGACGACGGTCATAGAGGTCGGCGTGAACGTTCCCAATGCGACGGTCATGGTAATTGAAGGGGCGGAGCGCTTTGGTCTTGCGCAGCTTCATCAGCTGCGCGGCCGCGTAGGAAGAGGCAGCGCGGAAAGCTGGTGCTTTCTGATGGGCGAAAGCAACGACAGACTGCGCACGCTCGTATCGACAAACGATGGCTTTGTGGTCGCGCAGAAGGATCTGGAAATCCGCGGCCCGGGCGAGTTTTTCGGCGCCAGGCAGAGCGGTCAGATGCAGATGCCTGCGCTGATGCTTTCCGGAGACGGACGGCTGCTTATGCGAACGCGGGAAGCTTTTCTTGAAATCATGCGTGATGACCGCTATGTGCTGGAGCGCGGTGCCGTTCTCAAAGCCGCCATGGCGCGCCATCAGCACAGCAGCAGCCTCTTTGGCAGAAATTAATCGGTTTGATGTGTTCAATTGATGCAGAACGCTTTTTATCAGAACTGACAAAAGGTCTGATGTTATCGAATATATAAGTAAAAAGCATGTTCAAAAACGAAAAAAAATGTTGCCAAACAAGGAAACTGACGGTATAATAATCCATGTGCGCCCTTTTTTCAGGGTGCTGCATCAGACAATTCTCCCGTTATCCTTTTTGGGATACGGGGATGATGAAACATTCAAGGAGGAACGAACAGCATGGCTAAGTACGTGTATCTGTTCAAAGAAGGCGACGCCAGCATGCGCAACACGCTGGGCGGCAAGGGCGCGAACCTTGCGGAAATGACCAAGATTGGTCTGCCGGTTCCGCAGGGCTTCACCATCTCTACCGAAGCCTGCACCAAGTACTATGAGGACGGCCGCCGTATTAACGACGACATTCAGGCTGAAATCATGGAGAACATCGCGAAGATGGAAGAGATCACCGGCAAGAAGTTCGGCGATCTGGAGAACCCGCTGCTGGTTTCCGTGCGCTCCGGCGCCCGCGCTTCCATGCCGGGCATGATGGACACCATCCTCAACCTGGGCCTCAATGAGGAAGTTGTTAACGTCATGGCGACCAAGTCCGGCAATCCGCGCTGGGCCTGGGACTGCTATCGCCGTTTCATCCAGATGTACTCCGACGTCGTTATGGAAGTCGGCAAGAAGTACTTTGAGAAGCTCATCGACGAGATGAAGGAAAAGAAGGGCATCACTCAGGACGTCGAACTGACTGCTGAGGACCTGATGGAGCTGTGCGCTCAGTTCAAGGCCGAGTACAAGAGCAAGATCGGCACTGACTTCCCGTCCGACCCGAAGGAGCAGCTCTTCGGCGCCATCAAGGCCGTTTTCCGCTCCTGGGACAACCCGCGCGCGAACATCTACCGCATGGACCACGACATCCCGTATTCCTGGGGCACCGCGGTCAACGTTCAGATGATGGCGTTCGGCAACATGGGCGACACCTCCGGCACCGGCGTTGCGTTCACCCGTAACCCGGCCACCGGCGAGAAGGGCCTCATGGGCGAGTTCCTCATGAACGCGCAGGGCGAAGACGTCGTCGCCGGCGTCCGTACCCCGATGCCGATCCAGCAGATGAAGGAGATCCTGCCGGAAGTTTACGAGCAGTTCCTGGGCATCTGCGCCACGCTGGAGAACCACTATCGCGATATGCAGGATATGGAGTTCACCATTGAGGATAAGAAGCTCTACATGCTGCAGACCCGTAACGGCAAGCGTACCGCCGCTGCCGCGATCAAGATCGCTTGCGACCTGATCGACGAGGGCATGATCTCTGAGGAAGAGGCTGTGATGCAGATCGACGCCAAGTCTCTGGACATGCTGCTCCACCCGCAGTTTGACGCTGCTGCCCTGAAGAAGGCTGTTCCGGTCGGCAAGGGCATCGCGGCTTCCCCGGGCGCTGCTGCCGGCAAGATCGTCTTCACCGCTGAAGATGCTGCCGAGCGCGGCAAGAACGGCGAGAAGGTCGTTCTGGTGCGTCTGGAGACCTCTCCGGAAGACATTGAGGGCATGAAGTATGCTCAGGGCATCCTGACTGTCCGCGGCGGCCAGACCTCTCACGCTGCCGTCGTTGCTCGCGGCATGGGTACCTGCTGCGTTTCCGGCTGCGGCGACATCAAGATGGACGAGGAGAACAAGCAGTTCACCCTCGCCGGCCGTACCTACCATGAGAACGATCTGATCTCCCTGGACGGCTCCACCGGCTGCATCTATGGCGAGCTCATCCCGACCGTTCCGGCCAACGTTGCTTCCGGCTACTTCGGCCGCATCATGGAGCTGGCTGACAAGTATAAGAAGCTGGGCGTCCGCACCAACGCTGACTCCCCGGCCGACGCCAAGCAGGCGATGGCTTTCGGCGCGCAGGGCATTGGCCTGTGCCGTACCGAGCACATGTTCTTCGATCCGG
>JAFYOR010000027.1 GCA_017547805.1 Clostridia bacterium | reverse complement strand
GCCGGTTACGCGCAGGCGCAGGCCGGTGAAGAGCAGGCGCCCGCCGTGCGCAAGCGCAGCGCCGACCGTTCCTCGCTCGCCGCGCCCATCGTCTACGAGCCCAGAAGAAGTGAGCTGCGCTCTCCGTCGGTCAAGCCGTTGGAATTCGCTGACGAAAGGAAGGGAATCGGCGACCGCAGCACGGGCGTTCTTCTGGTCATTTCCACCCTTCTGGGCGTCGCCAGCGGCGGTCTGCTCCTGTTCCTGAATGGACAGAACGGCCTGCTGCGCGGCACGGGCGCTACCCAGTTCGGCGATACCGGCATGATCTTCCACTGCCTGATCTGGGGCGGCATCCTCGGCCTGCTCGTCGGTCTTATTATGTCCATTTTCTACGAAAAGCTGCCCAGCACGCTGCCGATTTACGCTGCGATGCTGTATATGCCGGTGCTCATGATGCTGCTGATGCCGCTGATGTGCATGGGCACGGAGCTGGTCATCGCCATCGTCAGCTTCATCCTTGGTCTGATTGGCGCTGCGTTTGCGCTGTTCATTGGCTACTGCTTCCTGTGCGGCGGCTGATTGATCCGGATTTTAACACTTTCCGCTCCGCAGCCGGTCATGCGCTGCGGAGCCTTCTTCTTTTGCAGATTGAATCCATGCAAGGAGGCTTCCCTTCATGAAGAAAAAAACTCTCAGCCGTCCGCTGTCCCTGCTGCTGGGCGCCGGGCTGTTCCTGCTCTTTGCGCTGCCGTTTGTCCTGCTGCGCGAGCAGATCGAGCAGATGGCCGCGCTGGGCTACGCGGGGCTGTTTATCGCCTGCGCGCTGTCCAACGTATCCGTGCTGCTGCCGTCAAGCTCGACGGTGTTCGTCCTGCTCGCCGCCTCTGCGCTCAATCCCGTGCTGTGCGTGCTCATCGGCGGACTGGGCACGGCGGTGGGGGAGCAGTGCTCCTACCTGTGCGGCAAGGCGGGATCCGCCGGCTTTGAAAAGAAAGACGACGCCGAGCTTGGCCGCGTCCATCGCTTTGTGCGCCGGCATGCGTTTGTGGCGGTGTTCCTCTTCGCGCTGGCGCCGCTGCCGGTGTTTGATCTGGCCGGCGTTGCCGCCGGTGCGGACAGGATGCCGTGGGCAAAATACGCGCTGGCGGCGTTCCTTGGCAAGACGCTGAAATTCGCGCTGTCCGTGTGGGCATTCATGGTGCTCATCCCGATGGCGGCGCAGATGGGCGGCCTGTCCGGCAGCATCTACAGCTCGATGCTTTCCCTCGTTGCTCCGCAGTAAAACCAAGCGCCTTCCGGCGCTTTTTTTCTTTTCATTTCCGCATAAAATCCCATTTACGCCGGCGCATTTTGGCAGTATAATGTCACCGGCACAAATCCATATCGTTTATCTCCCGTCACAGCATCATCGTCATCTTCCGACCCACCAGACACAGGAGGAACGCAGCGTGAGCACACAGCAGAAAAAGAAGAAATCCGGCAAGCAGAAAAGCTATCTCCACACGATTCTTTTCCTCATCGTCTTCTGTCTGATTTTCAGCGTATTTGTCATCCCGATGGGGCTTGCCAATACGCTCAACACCCTGATGAACACGGCCTATGACCTGCTTGTCTCCACGACGCTTTACATCATGGCCATCGCAGTCATCGCAGGCGCGGTTTCCGCTCTCTTTTCCGAGTTCGGCGTCATCGATCTGCTCAATGACCTGCTTTCCCCGCTGATGAAGCCGCTGTTTGGCATGCCGGGCGCGTCGGCGCTGGGCGTCGTCACCACGTATATGTCCGACAATCCCGCGATTCTTTCCCTTGCCGACGATCCGGAATACCGCCGCTTTTTCAAAGCGTATCAGATTCCGGCGCTGACGAATCTGGGCACATCCTTCGGCATGGGCCTGATCGTCACGACGTTCGTGCTGGGTCTTGGACACAGCGCGGGCGAACATGTCGGTCTTGCCGCACTGTGCGGCAATCTTGGCGCGGTGGCGGGCAGCATCGTCTCCACGCGCCTCATGCTGCGCGCGACGGCGCGTTCCCTCGGCACGGATGCGCCTGCGCCCATCCTGCCCGAGCACAAGGCAAAGACCATCGATGAGGACGCCGGCGGCGCCATCCGCATCATGAACGCCATCATGGACGGCGGACGCAAGGGCGTGGATCTCGGCCTTGGCGTCATCCCGGGCGTGCTGATCATCTGTACGCTGGTGATGATGCTCACCAACAGCGCGCCGGACGGCGGCATCTACACCGGCGCGGCGTATGAAGGCATCGGCCTGCTGCCCAAGATCGCAGATAAGCTCGACTTTATCTTAAAGCCCCTGTTCGGCTTCTCCAGCTCCTCGGGCATCGCCGTTCCCGTGACGGCGCTGGGCTCTGCCGGCGCGGCGATGAGTATCATTCCCTCCCTGCTTGAAAGGGGACTGGCCGACTGCGGCGACGTCGCCGTCTTTACCGCCATGTGCATGTGCTGGAGCGGCTATCTGAGCACGCATGTGTCGATGATGGACGTGCTGCGCAGCACGAAATTCACCGGTCATGCCATCGTTTCCCACACCATCGGCGGACTCGTCGCAGGCGCTGCCGCGCACTGGCTGTATGTCCTGCTGATGATGATCATCTGATTTTTCCCATACCACAAAGGAGACTTCCGTCATGTTCTTTTCCTCCCAGGGCATCAGCGACCGCGTGAAGCACTATGCGCATGACAGCTTCCATTCCCTGAAGACGCTGGTCATGTGGCTGGTCATCGCCTCCTCAATCGGCCTGATTGTCGGCGCGGTGGCCTCGGTTTTCGGTCACGCGCTCATCTTCGTCAACAATTACCGCGCAGCACATCCCATGATCATCCTGGGCCTGCCGCTTGCCGGTCTGGCCATCGTGTTCCTCTATCAGTTCTTCAAAAACACGAACGACCACGGCACCAACACCGTCATCCGCTCCATCCGCAAATCCAAGGGCATCCCCACGCGCATGGCGCCGCTGATCTTCATTTCCACCGTGATCACGCACCTCTTCGGCGGCAGCGCCGGACGCGAGGGCGCAGCCATCCAGCTGGGCGGCAGCATCGCCAACCGGCTGGGAAAGGTCATCAAGCTGAATGAGAATGATCAGCACATCATCATCATGTGCGGCATGAGCGCAGGCTTTTCAGCGCTCTTTGGCACGCCGCTGGCTGCCGCGCTCTTTTCCCTTGAGGTCATCAGCGTGGGCATCATGCACTACAGCGCGCTCGTCCCGTGCGTGACGGCCTCGATGATCGGTCACTTCGTTGCCGCCTTTTTCAAGATGCCGCCGGAGGTCTTTCCTGTGTCCGGTATTCCCGTTATTGAGGCGGCTACGTTCTTCAAGGTCGTGCTGTTTGCCGCGCTGCTGGGCGGCGTGAGCATCCTCTTCTGCATCATCCTGCACGAGGCGGAGCACGCCTTCAAAACGTTCATCCCCAACGCCTACATCCGCATCGCATCCAGCGCGTGCGTGATCCTGCTGCTGTGTCTGGTGCTCAAAACCGACATGTACCTCGGCTCCGGCATGGGCATCATCGAGGAAATCTTCCACGACGGACATACCGTACCCGCCGCGTTTTTCCTGAAGATGGTCTTCACTGCGCTGACGCTGGGCGCAGGCTTCAAGGGCGGAGAAATCGTTCCTTCCTTCTGCATCGGCGCGGCGTTTGGCTGCACGGTCAGCGCGCTCTTCGGCCTGCCTGTGTCTCTGGCGGCAGCCTGCGGCATGGTCGGCGTATTCTGCGGCGTGACGAACTGCCCGATCACCTCTCTGCTCATTTCCTTTGAGCTCTTCGGCTTTGAGGGCATGCCGTACTACCTGACGACCGTCGCCGTCAGCTACATGCTCTCTGGTTATTATGGTCTTTATCACGCGCAGAAGATCATGTACTCCAAGACAGAAACCCACTTTATTGATGTGAAAACACACTGATCGGGTTATCTCCGACAGACGCCGCTTCACACGTCCGGGAAAAGCCTTTTCCGCTTTTCGCATGGATGAAATGAACCGCATATTCCGCATGATGGAGATTTTTTCGTTGTAAAAAGTCTCCGTTTTTTTCATATATTGATGAAAACCGAACACGGCCTGCACCTCATGTTTTTCCTGCTATTTTTGAGAAAACAATTCAGGAAAAGATTAACAATTCTGTAACATTTGTTAACAATAAATACGTTTTCAAAAAAACTGTAGCATGCTATGATAATCTCATCACATTATGTGGATAGTCTGCGTTTTTGCCAGATTCTTCCGCACATATTACAGGGGGGTAACATTATGCAAAAGGGAAAACTGCTTGCTCTGGTCATGGCGCTGGTTCTTATGCTGGCTGTCGCGGCGAGCGCAGGCGCGGCGGTTGCCTATGACTATCGCCTTCCGGACGGCTATGATGCGAGCAAGGATATCAAGTATCCTGTCGTTTACATCCTGCCGCAGAACGGCTACGACAAGGACACCAGCGCGATCTACGACAAGTTTAAGGACGCGATGGCTGACGGCACCGGCATGGGCATGATCCTTGTCAAGCCGCAGTTTGAAAAGGGCATGGACCTCAACGCCGAGCTCGATGCGCTCGTCGCTGTGATCGATGGCAAGTTCAACACCATCGCTGATCCGGCCTATCGTACCCTGATCGGTACCGGCACCGGCGGCTACCTCGCCTATGCGCTGGGCCTGAACAGCAATACCTTCGGCAACCTGGCCAGCATCAACGGCAACTTCGTTGACAACGCCTGGTACGCCACCTACGGCGACGTGCTGACCAAGATCAAGAATCTGGGCAGCTCCGGCTTCGGCAAGTATTACACCTACATGGACGCTCCGGTTGACGGCACCTGGACCAACATGGCCGGTTCCTCCAACGACATCGGCGAAGTGACCATCAACTTTGGTCTTCTCCCGAACGTTCATGAGTACACCGTCCGTCTGGGCAAGTATGACAACGCGTTCGTGACCGAGTCCGTCAACCGCGTTGCCGACCGCCTGACCAACAACATGATCGGCGGTCTGGTTTCCGGTACTGTGTCTCTGGACAAGGGCATCTACACCGCCGCTGACGCCACCCTCGGCGCCAACTACTCCGTGAAGATCGGCGATGCGCTGACCCAGTTCGCTGGCAGCGACGTGAAGGTCAACGTCACCGTTTCCGTCAAGGACGGCAGCGGTAAGACCGTCGTCAGCAAGACTGACAGCAACCTGACCGCCACCGCCGGTGCGACCCTGGCCAACGACGATCTCACCATCGCCAACAAGGCGACCGAGACCGGCAGCGTCGAGCTGACCATCGAGATTCTGGGCGCCAAGATCTCTCTGGGCACTGCGAACCTCATCTTCAGCCAGGCTGCGACCGCCGACGCCGTCGACCTGATGGGCGACTGGTACTTCAACTACGTCGGTACCAAGCGCCTTGACATGGCTGCCCTCTCCAGCACCGATACCAGCTACAAGAGCTGGGCTGTTGGCCAGCCGGGTCTTGACTGGTGGGTGAAGGGCTTCGCCGATCTGGACGGCAACCACCCGCTGCTGAGCCGCTATGCCAACAGCTCCTGGTTCAACTACATGATCACCGGCACCGCGTACTATGTCCGCGAGTTCACCGTTCCGGCGAACTTCAAGCTTGACGGCGCTGTGATCTCCGTCGGTTACCTCGATGACCGCGGCGAAGTGTACATCAACGGCAAGCGCATCGGCGGCACCGGCGTCACCGAGACCGGCGCCTCCACCGGCGACAGCGCCTGGGAAAAGTACAGCGCGTTTGAGCTGGGCGAGAACGAGAGCGTCATCAACCTCGGCGGCAAGAACACCATCGTCGTCCGCTGCCACAACGACGGCATGGGCGGCGGCGGCTGGTATGCCGGCCCGATCGGCCTGTACAGCGCTGAGGAATTCGAGAAGATCAACCCGGATGCCTACGATCCGCACTTCTACGAGGAGACCCTGACCTCCAAGTACGCTGCGAGCGCCCTGGGCAAGAGCGGCACCATCGAGAATCCGTACCTGATCTACCTGCCGGAAGATTACTACGAGACCGATCGTTACTATCCGACCATGTACCTGCTGCATCAGTTCAACAGCACGCACACCTCTTACAAGACCGACGCCGTCAATGATCTGATCAACGACGCCGTTGCCAAGGGCCTGTTCAGCGAGATGATCGTTGTCGTCCCGAACAGCGAAGAGAGCAGCTGGTGGACCGGTGACTGGATGACCATGATCACCGACGAACTGATCCCGCACATCGAAATGAACTATCGCGCGATTCCGGATGCCCGTTATCGTCTGACCGCGGGCTGCTCCATGGGCGGCCAGGGCGCGTTCGGCGTGGCGCTGCGCAACCCGGACTACTTCACCGGCGCGGTTTCCTTCTTCGGCGCGTTCTCCATGGGCGGCGCTGCGAGCCCGAACACCATCGCCAATAAGGAATCTGCCGAGTACATGGATTACTTCAAGATGGCCTTCATCTGCGGTAACCAGGATATGTACAAGTTCGGCATCCCGGCGATCCAGCTCAACCAGCAGCTCGAAGCGATGGGCGTTGATCACTACTTCTTCATCGAGAACGGTGAGCACAACAGCGCGTTCTACGTCCCGTACTTCCAGGATACCGTCGCTTACGTCCGCAACAACATGTACGACGACACCAACGCTTCCGCGAAGAAGCTGATCAAGGTCATGTACAGCGCGACCGAGGATACCCTGACCACCACCCTCGTGGCGGACAAGGCGATCCGTGATTACTACCTCACCGTCCCGGCGTCCTCCTACACCAAGGACACCAACCCGGGCGTGACCGTTCCGGTCGTTGCGACCCTCCACTACTCCGACAAGTCCACCGAGGAAGTGAAGTTCTTCGTCACCTTCGATGAGAACCTCACCCAGACCGTGGAAACCGATCTGACCAAGGTTGCCAGAACGACCAAGCACCTCACGAAGGTCACCTACGACACCCAGCTGCTCGGCCGCGAGAATGTCTCCGACAGCAGCAAGGTTGAGACGCTGGAAGTTCTTGATTACGAGCTCCCGTCCACCGGCGACAACAGCAACATCCTCTTCTTCGCCGCCCTGCTGATGGCCTCCGTCATCGGTATGGTGATCGTCAGCAAGAAGAAGGCCTCCTGCTGATTGACCGCTGCGGATCGTTCCGCAACTGATCTATGAAACAAAGAACGCCGAAAGGAAACTTTCGGCGTTCTTTTCTTGTGTACTTTTCTTGTGCATCCGCGCACATTATGAGATAATAAGGCATCATCTTCATTCCGGAGGTTACAAGCCATGGGTACTGTCTATACATCCCTTGATCAACTCATTGGGCATACGCCGATGCTTGAACTCCGGCGAATCGGTCAGTCCCTCCGCCTGCATGCCCGCGTTCTGGCCAAACTGGAAGGCATGAACCCCGCAGGCTCAACCAAGGACCGCGCCGCGCTCTCCATGCTCAACGCCGCCGCGCAGCAGGGCAGGATCACGCAGGGCAGCGTCATCATCGAGCCGACGTCCGGCAATACGGGCATCGGCATCTGCGCCGTCGCCGCGGCGCGCGGCTATCGCGCGATGATCGTCATGCCGGATAACATGAGCGTCGAGCGACAGCTGCTCATGCGGGCTTACGGCGCAGAGCTCGTGCTCACGCCGGGTGAACAGGGGATGGCCGGCGCCATTGAGAAGGCAAAGGAGCTGGAAAAAACAATCCCCGGCGCATTCCTCTGCGGACAGTTCGAGAATCCGGATAATGCAGCCGCCCATTACAGAACCACCGGTCCTGAGATTTTCAAAGATACGGACGGTGATGTCGATCTGTTTGTCGCAGGCGTCGGCACCGGCGGCACGATCACGGGCGTGGGCGAATACCTGAAGGAAAAGAAGCCGGATGTGCGCATTATCGGCGTGGAGCCGGCGGGCAGCGCCGTTCTTTCCGGCGGCAAGCCGGGCGCGCACGGGCTTCAGGGGATCGGCGCAGGCTTTATTCCAGGCGTGCTGAACGTCGCTGTGATGGATGAAATCATGCCCGTGACCGAAGACCAGGCATATGCCGCCGCGCGGCTTCTGGCGCGCGAGGAGGGGATTCTATGCGGCATTTCCTCCGGCGCAGCGCTGCACGCAGCGTTTGAGCAGGCCAGACGGGAAGAAAACGCAGGAAAGACCATCGTCGTTCTTCTGCCGGACAGCGGCGAACGCTACCTTTCCACAGACCTGTACAAATAAGCGAGCTGATGGGCTGTGCCCGCACCCAATGGGCTGTGCCCATACCCACTTCGCTTCGCGGCGGTTTTAATGGGATCGCACGGGCGGAAGGCCCTCCGATCCCTGACTTTGCAGACAACTTCCTCTTCGGTAACCCGAATAATCGTAAAAACTCGTCGCCTGCAAGGCGCAGCAGGCTACAGTTCTATTGCGGAAGACTCGCATACAATAAGTTGATAAGCAGAAACCGGAGACCTGTCGTCTCCGGTTTCGTGTATATCAGCAAAATCCCATTCTCTTTCAAAAAGAGCTGCGGAGGGCCCTCCGCCCGAACGCAGCGGCGTATACCGCCGCGAAGCGAAACGGGTGCGGGCACAGCCCGCCGCGAAGCGAAGCGGGTGCGGGCACAGCCCGCCGCGAAGCGAAACGGGTGTGGGCATAGCCCACTCAGGGAAGATCGACGATGATCGCCTCGTGATGAATGGCAGGCAGATACTTTTCAAGCACGTCGCGCGTGTTCATGAGAATGCTGGACGTGTTGATGCATGGGTGGCAGGCAAGTTTCGCGCTTTCAATCACCGGCTTGTCGATGAGCAGCTGCACGCGGTTGTCTGCATCGTTCATCAGCCCCATGATGGATACCGATCCGGGCGTGATATCAAGATACTGTTCCATGTATGCGGGGGATGCGAAGGAAAGGCGCGCGCTGCCAATCTGTGCGCCGAGATCCCTGGTATGGAACGGCTTGTCCGCCGGCATCATCAACAGATAGAACCGCGTGTTCTGCCGGTTGCATAAAAAGAGGTTCTTGCAGATAATCGTGCCGAGAATCTCATCGACGGCGGCGCAATCCTCCATCGTCATCGCCGCCTCATGATCCACGCGCTCAAAGGCGATGTTCAGGCGGTCGAGCAGATCATAGACGCGGATTTCCTTTTCAAGCCTGAGCGCCGTGTCCTGCGGGCGTCCATGTACAAGCTCCATGTCATCCTCCATAAAGGGAAAGCATGCCGCCTTCCTCGCAGATCCTCATCATCTTTCCGCTGAAGATCAGGTATGCCTCGCCATGCACCTCGCAGCGGTCCGCTTCCTCCAGCACGTAGCTGCCGTCCACAAGGACGAGAAACGCATGCCCGATGCTGTCTTCAAACGTGATATCCTCATACAGCCGGCGGCCGTCGAGCATGTTATTGCAAACCATCTGATAATGGGGCAGGATGTTCAGCTTCGTCAGCCCAAGGCCGGGAATAAAGCGCTCATACTCCGGATCAATCGATTCGCCCGCCTCCTCCGGCTGGGCATAGACGACGTCCGCCGCATTCATCGACCCGGCGCTGATGCCCATGACGATTCCGTCATATCCCGCAAGCTTTTCCCGAAGGCCAATACGCGCAAAAAACGCATTCTCCGTCGGCACATGACCGCCGGCAAGGAGAATGAATCCGCTCCGATCGATGAGTTTTCCGGCGTCGCGTTCATTTCTCGCATCCAGCAGATCAAACTTTTTGTACGTCAGCCCGTGGAAAGCAAAGGCGGAGGCGAATGTGTCGCGCATCTCATCATTATGCGCAAACGCGTCCGGCGCCGCGCAGACGATCAGGCAGCGGGTTCCGGGGCGCCAGCGCGCCTTCAGCGCGTCCACAAAACCGTTGCGCGCATCCAGTATGCAGGGAATGGGCAGGTCGCCGGGAACGTTATCGTCACACGGGCTGCTGGTCAAAAACAGAATCATGCACGTTCTCCTTCTATATGCGCGGGCTGTGCCCGCACTCACGTCCGACGTACGCGGCCAATAGTTGATCAGAGCAAAAAGCAAGCCGTTTCCGGCTTGCCATGCTCTGTGACGCTTCTTACTTCTTTCCAAAGAGCTTTCCGGCGAAGCTCAGCGCATCGCCAAGATCGTCGATGCCGAGCTTTTCAAGGCCAAGCTTCGCCTTCACGCCCGCAACGATCGCCTCAATCTGATCATTGGGCAGATCGATACCGATCAGCTTTTCAATCGTCGTGATCGGATCTTTCTTGAAGCTGGCCATCATCTTTTCATCCGAAAGCAGCGCTTTCGCCATTTCCTCAATCTTCTTCTTGATATCCATGTTCGTTTCCTCTAGTTTATGTGAATACGCATATTATACCTCGGAAGCGTGCCGCGTGCAAGAGCGGTTTACAGGCGGACAAAATCCGTGTATACTTGATCTGTACATTTATCCACAGCATTGCATGAAACGGAGGAAAACTGATGAGCAGCGCCCTTAGCATGATTAAAAACCGCCGCAGCGTACGCAGCTTTAAGGACGAGATGATCCCGCGCGATGTGCTCGAGACCATCGTAGAAGCCGGAACCTATGCCGCAACCGGCATGAACCGCCAGTCTCCCATCATTCTCGCCGTCACCAACCGTGCGCTTCGCGACCGCCTGAGCAGGATCAACGCAGAAATTCTCACCGCTGCCGGACGCGACGGCAGCCGCGACCCCTTTTACGGCGCGCCGGTCGTACTGGTTGTGCTGGCTGACAAAAACGTGCCGACCTGCATCCACGACGGCAGTCTCGTCATGGGTAACCTGATGCTCGCCGCCAGCGAATTGGGTGTGGGCAGCTGCTGGATTCACCGCGCAAAGGAAACCTTCGAAAGCGAAGAGGGCAGGGAAATCCTCGCCGCGCTGGGCGTCACGGGCGATTACATCGGCGTGGGCAACTGCGTTCTTGGCTATGTGCAGGGCGACGTTCCGGCGGCCAAACCGCGCAAGGAAAACTACGTCTATTGGGCGGAATAAACGGTCAGAAAAGCTCTTTTCAACAAAAAACCGGTCGGCTATGCCGACCGGTTGATTTATACACAGCTCGATGCATATTTGTGGAAAAGTAAGCAGAATTGATACAGCACTTTACGCCCGCTTCGCTTCCTCGATCATCTCGTTAAACAGCGCAATGCTTTCCTCTTTGGTCATTACGGCGCTGCTGAGCACATCGCTGATGAAATAGGACTTGAAATGCTGGGCGAGCATGCGGCTTTCCAGCATCACTTCCTGATGGTCCTTTTCAAGACGCCAGGAGGTATCCGCCTTGACCATCGCCACACCGTATCCATCATATACCGTGACTTCCTTGTCAACGACGATGTCCGCATTCTTTCTCATGAAGACGCTGAAATGCGGATTATCCCGCGTCTGATCCCGAAGGAGGGTCAGAATCTTCACGCGCTCCTCCACCGTATACGGTCTGCCGAGGAAGAAATGATCCGTTCTCATGCCCGTTCTGGCAAATTCCATCATCGCCTGCGGACTGAGCACGAGCTGGAAGGGCTTCTTCCGGCTGTAAAGGCTGCTGCTGCGCTGGGCATGGATGTCATACAGGCGGGCAATCTGCGCATCCTCCTGACCGTTCTTCTCCGCATAGGCGGAGTAATATTCCTCCATGACCATCGGCGCCAGAATATCCACCGGCACGCAGTTGATCGGAAAATCCGGCTTGATGGAGAAAATCGCCCGGTTGTTCTCCAGCTTCCTGAATTCATCCGTAAATACGACATAATCCGCCAGATCCAGCACCTGACCGTCATTCTTCGCCGGGATTTCCTTCTTGAGCGGAACGAGCTGAACAGTATTGTGCTTGAAGAAATTATCCCAGAAAAGCATGCCCGAATCGTTGCGCGCCATCAGGCAGAAATAGCGGCGGCGATTGATCCACGTCAGCTGAACCGTCGTCTTGTCGCCGCTGTCGGATGTGTGGTCAAACATGATGACGCCGCTGCGCAGCCACCAGTTCTTCTTGCTGACGCCGGTTTCGTTGACATAATAGGCCAAATACACGCTGGAAAAGAGAATATCCGAAATGCAGGACAGGATCTTGACGTCTTCTGCGTCCTCTTCGTCAATCGCAAACAGATGCGTAATGCTTTCGATTTTCCTTTCCTGCGTCAGCTTATGAATTCTATCCACCAGATGCTTGCTGCTTCGCCCGGCCATCATGATATTCACCGTGCCGCCCTGCGGCAAAAGCGCGATCACATCTTCAAATGTGCTGACGCCATCCATGCCGACAATCTCGATATCCGACATGCCGCTTTCAAGCGGCGTCGGATAAATCATCTGGTGGATCACGCGATGAATGCCGTAAGTCATCTTGCCCAGCTCGCTCACGCGCATCGCCTCAACCAGCTGGTCGGTTTCTTCCTCGGTGAGCGCAAGCAGCTTTGATTCCTTCGCGGCGTCAAAGCACTTTCTGATGCTGGGCATTCTGCTTTCGTCATGCAGAATACGAAAGAAAGCCGTTCTGCTCTTAAAACCGAGTTCCTCTGCAACAGCCGTTGCTGAAAGTCCTCGTTTTTTCAGCAGCCGCTGCATAGCTTCTCCAAATGTCAGGGGCATTGTTCATTTCCTCCTCTGGCAATTGCAAAAAAACAACACGGAATCCCCAAACATGGGTTGATCCCATTGTATACACACATACCAAACTATTATACCCGAAATACATAATAATGAAAATGGATTGATTTACCAAATCCTATATAATTTTGCTTATACATATGATAATAACTTGCCTTTGTTCCACGTGATTGCGCCGGAGAAATCCGATCGAATTGCTTTACAACCCCGTGCAAACAAGATATAATAATGTTTGATTGTGATTTCTTTCCCAATGTCACAAAAAAGACATGACCCTCCCTTTATTCATGAATCCATTTCCTTCATAAAGGAGTTTGCTATGAAAATCGTCACCATCGTGGGCATCCGCAAATCCGGCAAGACCAGCACCGTCACAGCGCTGATTGAGGCAATCCGTCGCCGCGGCAAGACGGTCGGCGCCTGCAAGACGGTCTTTTGTCCGACGTTCTCCATCGATAAGCCAAGCAGCAACACGATGCGCCATCGCCGCGCCGGCAGCGAGCTCGTCTGCTCCCGTGCAAAGGGCGAAACGGCCTTCCTTTATCCCGAAGCGCTCCCGCTGTCCCGGATTCTTGAATCCTATAAGGGCTGCGACTACGTGCTGCTCGAGGGCGACTATTTCGCGCCGGTGCCGCGCGTGGTCTGCGCGCACAACGAGGTGGACGCGCTCCCGCGCACGAACAGCCGCACTTTCGCCTACTCAGGCCGAATCAGCGAAAAGCCGGAGATCGAGCTTTCTCTCCCGCGTTTCAATCCGCTTACCGTCGAAGGAGCGGATGCGCTGCTCGACCTCATCGATGCAAAGATCCCGGACATCATGCCCTGCAGCATGCTGGACGACGAGCTGCCGCCGGTTTCCGGCGTGACGGGCGATGATTTCTGCCAGTGCGGCTGCCATCATCACCAGAAGAAGCAGGAAGGCGAACGCGTACAGGTGATGGTCGATGGCAAGGCGCTGACGCTCACAACCGAGCAGCGCGAGCTGCTGCTTTCCTGGGCAAAGGAGCAGCACAATGCCTGAGATCGGGAAGCATCTGTTTTTGACAGGCGACAAGCAGGTCGGCAAGTCCACTCTCCTGCGCCGGCTGATCGACGCGCGGCAGCTTGACTGCGCCGGGTTTGAAACGCAGGCTTTCTATATGAATGGCGAACGCCGCGGCTTCACGCTCCACGGTCGGGTGGAGATGCCGCCGTATGAAAATGACTGCATCTGCTGCGTGCGCATCGGAGAGAAAAAGGCTGCGCCCGTGCCGGAAGCATTCAGCCAGAACGGCGTGGACATTCTTCAAAAAAGCCTTGAATCCGCCAACGCATACATCCTGATGGATGAAATCGGGCGGCTGGAAAGCAGAAGCGAGGCCTTCTGCGCGCAGGTGCTGCAAACGCTCGATGGTGAAAAGCGCGTGCTTGGCGTGCTGCAGAAGTGCAGCTCCACGCTGGTTGAGCAAATCAGCGCAAGAAACGACGTCACGGTCATCACCGTCACGCCCGACAACCGCGAGGAGCTGCTTCAAACGCTCTGCGAAGCGTACTAAGGGTACGTTGGGCTGCCGCCCAAACCCGCTTGGGGATTTCATCCCCAAACCCCTTCTTCGCTTCGCGCAGCTTAAAGAAGCTAAGAAATAAAGAAGAAACCGGAGACCTGTCGTCTCCGGTTTCGTGCATTTTGGCAAAGCAGCATTCACTTGTCAACGATCAGCTGCGGAGGGCCCTCCGCCCGAACGCAGCGGGTCAAGCCGCCGCGAAGCGGTGTGGGTGTGGGCACAGCCTACCCGCGAAGCGATGCGGGTGTGGGCACAGCCCACCCGCGAAGCGATGCGGGCGTGGGCACAGCCCACCTTAGCGGCGGTCAGCCTCGGAGGTTTCCGCGTCGTCGGCAAGCACCTGCGCATACTTCTTCGTCATGATGCCTTCGGCATAGAGATAGAGAATGCCGTTCCATGTGGTCAGTGTCTTGATATCGGCAAACTCCTCGCGCTTCTTGAGCTGATTGAGCGCGAGATCCAGCTGCGGCTTGGTGTAGGAGAACGGATGACGGGTGAAGTAATACAGCGGGGTCGGGGAGGGATAAATCTTGCAGTTGTGGCGGGTCAGCGTCGCCAGCGTACGCGGAATATCCTTTTCATAAACGAGCATGGCGATCATGGCATAGTTTTTCGCCATGATGTCGATGGAATAGAAGTACTCGTCCTTTTCGCCGACAACGCTGCGGATGTCCTGGCAGTTTTCCAGCGACTGCATTTCCGCGATCATCTCATCAAGCAGCGGTTCTTCCTTGGCAAGCTCCTTGCGGGGCGTGAGGTTCACGCTGCGGGTACGCTCACGGATAAACTCAGCGAGCATTTCGCCGGGCTTGAGTTCGACCACCTCCGGCTCCGCATTGGGATCGGCGATCATCGGATTCTCGCTCGGGGTGAAGGGATCGGGCTCTTCCGGAAGGCTGTCCATGTACTCAAACAGATCGACCTTTTCTGCGGCGGGTTTGGCGGTGCCGTCCATGACGGCCTGCGCCTGCGCAGCCATATCGCCCTTTTCAATCTTGGGATTCAGATCCTGACGGGCAGGGTCGTTGCGGTCAGAGAACTCGCCGGAGATATCCTCGGGCTTGAGTTCAACTTCCTTGGCAAAGCCCGGCTTACGGCGTCCAAAGAGCATAACAACACCTCTTTCTCAAATATTCTTGCCATTTCTTCTATCCACTTAAAGTATAGTAAAAAACGGCGCAACAGTCAATGAATTCATGTTGACCCATGTGAGCTGAGCTCACTCCCTCAGAAAAAATGGGAGGAATCTGACGATTCCTCCCACCAATTCCCTTATCGGGCGTTCTTTTGATTACTTGAGGGTCAGGCCGACTTCTTCCATCTTGGCGATGCAGTCTTCCAGACCGAACTTGATGAGGGTAGCCTTGGTCGGTAGACCGGTCTCAACATCCCAGCCCATCATCTCATAGAACATGTCGAACGCCTTCTTGGTGTCCTCACGATCCATCTTGACAGTGCCCTGCTCGAAGGCCTGGAAATCCGGCTCCTTGTCGAAGACCCACGCCGGGATGGCGTCGTGGTCAACGCGCAGGTTGTCGCTGCCGCAGTTGAGCTTGAAGGAAACCGCGGTCATGACGCGCAGGAGGTTGGAGATGCGCTCGCACTCGAACTCGAGGCTCTCGCGGGTGTACTCTTCACCGACGACGGCGCTCATGTACTTCGCGTCGAGGTCGAGGTCGCCCTTGTAGCCGCGCTTGGGATCGATGGCCAGGGTCATCGGGTACATCCAGTTGCACAGGGTGGCGGAGTCATGCCACTGCTTGCCGTTGAACGCCCACTTCGCCAGCTTGACCTTGTTCTCGTTGATCGGGGTGTACGCCTTCGGAGCGTCGACGCAGCCCGGGCCGAAGAAGCTCTCCAGAACCGGCTTGATGACCTCTTCGTACGGAGAACCGGAGCGGCAGAAGTTGGTCAGGTGGTGGATCATACAGTCACGGTTGTACATCGCGTTGAAGAGCAGGCCGGACTGCCAGGCATCCTCGGAGGAGTGATGCTTCGGATAGCCGTTGTAGGTGACGTTGGTGTTCTTGCCGGAGACTTCGTCGTAGTAGTTCTTGCCGGCGGAGTTCTTGGTCGCGTCGTCCAGACCCCACTCCTTGTACATGTAGTAGGAGCCCTTCATGATGACGCCGAACGCGGAGAAGCCCTCAGCGCACAGACGCACGAACTCGAAGCACCAGCGCGGATCGCCGTCGAGCATCAGCTGCCAGTTGACGGAGTTCCACTCTTCCTCGGTCATGTGCTCCTTGAGGATGCCGTCGTTGTAGGCACGGTAGAAGTCGGAGTACAGGTTGCCGTAGTTACACCAGACGCCATATTCGTCCTGCGCGCGGCACAGAGCGCCGCCCAGGATCATGCCGGCGTCCTTCTCGTCCACGAAGTCATGAACGGCGGAAGCGTCAGCATAGATGGACTTGCCGGAGATGATCGGCATGCAGGTGTTGGAAACGTGGGTCGGCAGGTCGTAATCGGCCAGCGGATCCATGTCGTATTCCTGATAGCAGCGGACCGGGCAGGAAGAGCAGCCGCCAACCTTGACGGTGTACTTCTCGGCCACGGCGCCGAAGTCAAAGACGCCCTTCTGGCAGCGCATCGCGGCAACATTGATGAAGCCCGGCTTCTGCTCTTCGGTGTCGATGACGCCGCCCGGAGCCTTATCCCAGGTGACTCCCGGGCCACCCTGCCAGCGGTTCGCCGGGAGAGCGGTGTACTCGGACCAGGACTGCGGCTGGGTCGGAACGTTGTGGTTGTTGTTGCCGCCGACGAGTTCCTTGATCATGTAGTTGGACAGGAGCTTGACCTCCAGCGGACGGGCGATCTTCACAGCGCCGGTGCCGCGGACGACAAGAGCCTTCACCTTCTTGGAGCCCATCAGAGCGCCGATGCCGGCGCCGCCGGAGTTACCGAAGGAGGTGATGAGGGTGGAGTACGGGAGCAGGTTCTCGCCCGCCAGACCGATGGACGCGACGTCGAACTCTTCGCCGGCTTCCTTGGTCAGGGTGGCGTTGGTCTCGAAGGTGCCCTTGCCCCAAACGTGGGAAGCGTCCTCGATGGTGACCTTCTCGTCTTCGATCTTGATGTAGACCGGCTTGTCGGAAGCGCCTTCCAGGATGACGGCGTCATAGCCGGCATACTTCATCGCGTGAGCGATGTGGCCGCCCATGTGCGCGTCGATGATGGAGTAGCCCTTGGACCAGCTGGACAGGAAGGACATGTTCATACGGCCGGAGCACGGAACGCCGGAGGCGGTCAGCGGTCCAATGGCGAAAACAGCCTTGGATTCCGGAGCGAGCGGATCGGTGTTGAGCGGAACTTCGTCCCAGATGACCTTGTAGCCAAGGCCCATGCCGCCGATATACGGCTTATACTTCGGCAGAGTATCTTCGGTGGTGATCGCGCCAGTGGTCAGGTTGATGCGCAGAATACTACCGGCCCAGCCGTTGATGCCATTCTTAACAGACATTGTCAATTCCTCCTTAGATCATTCAATATCAGCTCTGCATCAGATGGCCTGAGCAGCGGCGGAAACTTCATCCCACGGGATGATGGCCAGCGCGCCGGACGGGCAGCCTTCAACGCAGGCGCCGCACATCACGCACTTGGAGGACTTCTTGGTCAGCGGGTTGACCGTCGGCATATGCCACGGGCAGGCAGCGGTACAGGCGCCGCAGCCCACGCACTTATCCTGATCAACCTTGCGGATGCCGCTCTCGTCGGCGTAGATCGCCTTCACCGGGCAGGCGTTGCCGCAAGCCGGGTCAGCACACTGACGGCAGGTATCCGGGAAGTACACCCAGTTGTTTTCGGTGTACAGGCCGGTGCCGTTGCGGCTGGAGAACAGGTTACGGGTGACCTTGACGCGGGAGATGTAGCTGGAGCAGCAGCCATCATTGGTCAGGGTGCAGTTGATTTCGCAGCGCTGGCAGCCAACGCAGCGATCCGGATTGACGACGAGCAGACCCTGCGGGAAAGCCCAGACGCGGACCTTATCCTCAGCCAGAGCAGCAGCGGTGACGCCCAGAGTGGACATCATGGTGCCGGACATCGCCACACCAGCCAGGCTCTTGCCCGAGAGCTTGAGGAACTGACGGCGGGTAAAGTCCTTGTCAAGGAAACGCTTCTTGTCAGACATGGTTTTCTCTCCTCCTACCTTTCGTTTTCCGCTTGCAAGCACAGCGGGAAAAAATACAGGCAAAAAATACAAGAGTACCGCAAACGGACGCACACAAGGCGCGTTCTCATCAGCAGCACTCCTTCGCATAAGGCAGGCAGCGCGGTTGCCCCCGCTACCCATCGGCCGCATCCGCCCGGAGGGCTTATACGGCTTGGAGTTTCGTTCAATTCGAAGACCTGATTGCTTGCGTAGTCTTCCTTATACATATTTTACACAGCATCCCTGTATTCGTCAAGGTTTTCTCAAAGATTTTGTCACAAAAAAGACACTATCTCGCTATTTCGGATATTCAGATTCTTATATGGTTATTCCTATCGGATATATATGAATTTTTTAAGATGTTTTCTCCTGTTTTTCCAACTGACCGCTTTGTATTTGTTAATTCCTTAACATAAATCAATATACTTTTCCGCTTTACAAAATCCATGCTTTCGGTTTATAATGTATGCTGTAATTATCTTGCAGGAGGAGAAAGCATGTTCAACATCGGCGGAGCAGAGCTGATTGTCATCCTGCTGATCGCTTTTGTTGTCGTAGGTCCGAAGGATCTGCCCAAAATTGCCCGGGCATTAGGCAAATTCGTGCGCTATATCAAGGCAATGGTTGAAGAGGTAAAGCGCGAAACGGGCATTGATGAGCTGACAGAGGAATTCAAGGCTGTCGAGCGGGATGTGAAACAGACCGCGCAGGCTGTGGATCCCCGCAGTGAACTTCAAAAGGCACAGCTGGAAGTGAATTCTCAGGTCAGGCAGATTGAACAGGGCCTGAGCTTTAAGGATTTCAAACAAAACAGGGGAGGAAAATAAATTATGAGACTTGGTATGGGCGAACTGATCATTATTCTTCTGATCGCGGTGCTGCTTTTCGGCGGCAAGAAGCTTTCCGGCGTCGGCAAGGCGCTGGGCCAGAGCATCCGTGAGTTCAAGGATGAAGTGAAGGGCAGCGAGAAGGAAGAAGAAACCGAGAAGAAGGACGCGTAAGTTCTTTCTCACAGACAGTTTCATTCCATTTCATCAGCTTTTAAGCGGCGGACGTGCGCGTATTCGCGGCGTCCGCCTTCTTTACATCAGCCGGCGCCGTGCCGGTATCATCAATTCAGCATGAATGAGGTTCTTTTCATATGGAGAAAAAACCCGAAAAAGCCAAGAAGCACGATCAGGCAGTGGACAGCGAAAAGCAGCCGCTTCTGTATCACCTGATGCAGCTGCGCACGCTGCTGATGCACTGCGGCATCGCCATCCTCGTGGGCTTCATCGCATCGTTCTACTTCCTTTGCGACCCGCTGATGAACTTCATCACCGCGCCGATTCACGCGCGCGGGATCGAGATCATCTATACCGCCGTCAGCGAGGCGCTGACCACGCAGCTGAAGGTTTCCTTCGTCGCCGGCGTGGTGGCGGTCAGCCCGTATCTGTTCTATTCGATCTGGGCCTATGTCAAGCCCGCGCTCTACGACAACGAGATCCGCCTGTTCAGAACGCTGTTCTTCATCGCGCTGCTTCTGTTCCTGACGGGTATCGTCTTCTGCTATCAGTATGTTTACACGCTGGCGCTCAATTTCTTCTTCGTCGCAGGTGAAAATCTGGCAACGCCGATGCTCTCCATCGACAAATACATCGGCTTCCTATTCGGTTTTATCCTGCCCTTTGGCATCGTCTTTGAACTGCCGGTTGCCATCTTCATGTTCACGCGCCTTGGCTGGGTGGATTATGCGATGCTTTCCTCCAGCCGCAAATACGTTTTCTTCGGCATCTTCATTTTCGCCGCCATCCTGACCCCGCCGGACGTCGTTTCCCAGTGCATGCTGGGCTTCCCGATGTACGTCCTTTATGAGGTCGGCGTGCAGGTTTCCCGCTTCACCAAACCCAGAGAGCCGAAGGAAGAACAGACAGACAAAGCAGAATAATGTAAAGCCCTTTGTTTTTGACAGAGGTTCGTAAGACAGTCAACCGGCCTATGGTGATGATCATAGGCCGGTTTTGTTATGCACATCAATATAAAAAAGCTGATCCACGCTTGGCTCCCCCTCCGGGGGAGCTGTCACCGCAGGTGACTGAGAGGAAAATACACCAATCCGCCCTCTCAGTCGGCTATGCCGACAGCTCTCCCATGGGGAGAGCCAAGGGGTTCGCATTTACGCATCGATGTAAAATAAAAGCTTATCCGTACTTGGCTCCCCCGGAGGGAGAGCCAAGGGGTTTTCATTTACAAAAACAGTCCCGGCAGAAATCTGCCGGGACTGTACACTTTGTCAAAAACCTGCATTGAGCAGCCAATGGGATCGGGCGCGGCGGCGTGTACGGCGCGACCGCAGCGATTTTTCGTGAGGAAAATCCCATTTTCCGGTAGAAAAATCGTTTCCTTGCATTTTTCAGTTGTGCCCGTAGGGCGCGGCTGAAAAATGGAGGGGGTGGTTGTGGCGGGGGAAAGGTTCCCCCGTCCACCAGCCTGTCAAAATCTATTTTGACAGGCTGAATTACAGGAACATGTACTTGAGCACGAAGAGCACCGCCAGCACGTACATCAGCGGAGTGACCTTCTTGCCCTTGCCGCTGAGCAGATGCAGCACAACATAGGAAATGATGCCCATGGAAATGCCTTCGGAGATGGAGTAGAACAGCGGCATCGCCAGAATGGTCAGATACGCCGGGATGGATTCCTCCATCTTGTCCTCGTCAAAGCTGATCTGCGTCACGGTGGACACCATCAGGAAGCCGACCATCAGCAGCGCCGGAGCGGTGGCAAAGGACGGGATGGAGGTGAAGATCGGCGCGAAGAACATGGACGCGAGGAACAGCAGCGCAGTGGTCATCGCGGTCAGGCCGGTGCGGCCGCCGACGGCAACGCCGGAAGCAGACTCGACAAAGGTGGTCACCGTAGAGGTGCCCAGCACGGCGCCAACAGTGGTGCCGACGGCGTCCGCCATGAGCGCCGGCTTGATGCCCGGCAGATGACCTTCCTTATCGAGCATGTCCGCCTTCGTCGCCACGCCGATAAGCGTGCCAAGGGTATCAAAGATATCCACGAACAGGAAGGAGAACACGACGATGATGAAGTTTACCAGACCGACATTGCTGAAATCGAAGTTGAAGCACTGACCGAAGGTCTCGCCCAGCTTTGTAAAGTCGGTCATGGAAAAGTTCGGATACAGGCTGTAGAAGCCCGCAGCCGGATCCGGAACGTAGATGCCCAGCAGCTGGCAGAGCATGCCCAGCACCCAGGTCAGCACGATGCCCAGCAGGATCGCGCCGTTGATCTTCTTGATGTACAGGAAGGCCATGATCATCAGGCCGACCAGCGCCAGCAGGGCACACACGCCGCTGGTGGAGAAGTTGGTGGTGAAGCTGGTGATGGTGACCAGCGTGGAGCTGTCCACGCAAAGACCGGCGTTCTGCAGGCCGATGAACGCGATGAACAGACCGATACCGACGGACACGCCGCGCTTGAGGGTCAGCGGGATGGCGTTGAAGATCGCCTCGCGCACATTGGTCAGAGAGAGCGCGATGAAGATCAGGCCCTCAACAAAGACCGCCAGCAGCGCGACCTGCCAGCTGTAGCCCATGCCAAGCACCACAGTGTAAGCGAGGAAGGCGTTGAGGCCCATGCCAGCGGACAGCGCAAACGGCAGATTCGCCATCAGCGCCATGAAGGCAGTGCCGATGAAGGAAGCCAGCGCAGTCGCCAGCAGCACGGCAGTAGAATCCATGCCCGCAGCGGACAGAATGCTCGGGTTGACGGCGAGAATGTAGGCCATGGTCATGAAGGTCGTGACGCCAGCCACGACTTCGGTCTTGACGGTCGTTTTGTTCTCTTTGAGCTTAAAGAGTTTTTCAAGCACAGAGATTCATTCCTTTCTTTTTCATTTTTTCTTTTTGCTTCGCAACAGGAAATCGAAACAACTTCTATATTTTACTATAGATCCTGATAATTTCAAGAATAATCTTCGTAATCACACATAAAAAACAGGCAATGTATGCGATCGAATGTTTTTCACAATTACATATAAGATAAAAACACCGGAATCATTCAGATTCCGGTGTTTGCTAAAGACTCAATAGAGCGCAAAGTGAAATCGTTTTCTATTGTAGGGGCGGATATCATCCGCCTGGAGTTTAGAATGACGTGTCAGGAGAGCTTGCTCCCCCATTCGCCAGTTCGACCTTATGCGGCTTCCTTTACGCAAAATCGCCGGTATAGAGCTGATAATATTTGCCCTTCTGTTCAAGCAGCTCATCGTGCGTGCCGCGCTCGATGATGTGTCCCTGCTCAAGAACCATGATGCAGTCGCTGTTTTTAACGGTGGAAAGCCTGTGGGCGATGACGAACGTCGTGCGTCCCTTCATCAGGCCGTCCATGCCCGCCTGAACCAGCGCCTCGGTGCGCGTGTCGATGGAGGAGGTCGCCTCGTCAAGGATGAGCACGGGCGGATTGGCGACCGCCGCGCGCGCGATGGACAGAAGCTGCCGCTGACCCTGAGAGAGGTTGCCGCCGTCGCCGGTGAGCATGGTATCATATCCGTCGGGCAGGAGGGAGATAAAGCCATGCGCGTTGGCGAGCTTTGCCGCGGCGATGCATTCCTCGTCCGTCGCGTCAAGGCGTCCGTAGCGGATATTGTCCATGACCGTGCCGGTGAAGAGCTTCGTTTCCTGAAGCACGACGCCCAGCGAGCGGCGCAGATCGGCCTTGCGGATTTTTCTGATGTTAATGCCGTCGTAGCGGATCTTGCCGTCCTGAATGTCGTAGAAGCGGTTGATCAGGTTGGTGATGGTCGTCTTGCCCGCGCCGGTGGAGCCAACGAAGGCGATTTTCTGACCCGGCGTGGCGTAGAGCTTGATGTCGTGAAGCACCATCTTTTCATCCGTGTAGCCAAAGTCCACGCCGTCCATGACGATATCGCCCTTGAGTTCAACATATTCCGTGACGCCGGTTGACTTGTGCGGATGCTTCCATGCCCAGCAGCCGGTGCGATAGGAAACCTCGCGCAGCGTGCCGTCCGCTTCGCGCACAACATTGACCAGCGTGACGTAACCTTCGTCCTGCTCGGGCGTTTCGTCCAGCAGCTCAAACACGCGCTCCGCGCCGGCAAGCGCCATGGTGATGGCGTTGGCCTGCTGGGACACCTGATTGATCGGCATATTGAAGCTCTTGTTCAGCGAGAGGAAGGAGACGATCGTGCCGATCGTCACGCCGAGATACCCGCCGGCGGCGAGCATGCCGCCCGTGATCGCGCACAGCACGTAGCTCACATTGCCCACAGCGACGTTCACCGGCATGATGGTGTTGGAAATCCGGTTGGCAGCGCACGCGCTGTCGCGCAGGGCAGCGTTGAGCTTGTCAAATTCCGCCTGCGCCTCGTCCTCGTGACAGAAGACCTTCACGACCTTCTGACCATCCATGATTTCCTCGATATAGCCGTTGACCTCGCCCAGCGCCTTCTGCTGCTTGACGAAGAAGCCGCCGGCCGACATCAGCCGCTTCATGGAGATCGTGAGCATGACGCCGACCATGAAGAGCGTGACCAGCGTCATCGGGACGCACAGGGCAACCATGGAAATCAGCACGCTGATGATCGTCACCGCGCTGTTGATCATCTGGATCATCGACTGGGAAATCATCTGGCGCATGGTGTCGATATCATTGGTATACACGCTCATGATATCGCCGTGCTTGTGGGTGTCAAAGTATTTGATCGGCAGGCTTTCCATCTTTTCATACAGACGCAGGCGCAGGTTGCGCAGCGTGCCCTGCGTGACAAAGATCATCAGATAGCCGTGCAGCCAGGAGGAGAACGCGCCGATGGCGTAAATCACCGCGACGCCGGCGATGGCCTTGGTCAGCGGACCAAAGTCGGGATTTTCCACGCCGATCATCGGCAGAATGTATTCGTCGATGAGCGTCTGGGTGAAGAGCATGCCGCGCACGGAGGCAAACACCTGAACGAGCAGGCAGATCAGCACCAGCACGCAGTGCGGCGCATAGCTCTTTAATATCTCCTTGACAATGCGCACGAAGGTCTGCTTCGGGTTTTTTGCGCCGGGTCTTCCGCCCGGACCCATGCCGTGCTTGCCGCCGGGACCCATCGGCCCCTTGGGACCAGGACCTTTCATCATTCGCGCTCACCGCCTTTCTTCGTGAATTCATCGCTCTTGGACGCCTCGTCAAAGTCGCCGTCGCCGTTTCCGGCCTGGCTTTCGTAAACCTCCTGATAGATCGGGCAGGTTTCAAGCAGCTTTGCCGGCGTGTCAAAGGCGACAATGCGCCCTTCGTCCATGACGATCACGCGGTCGGCGTCCTCGATGGACGCGATGCGCTGGGCAATGATCAGCTTCGTCGTGCCGGGGATATGCGCGCGCATCGCCGCGCGGATCTTCGCATCCGTCGCGGTATCCACCGCGCTGGTGGAGTCGTCAAGGATGAGGACCTTCGGCTTCATCAGCAGCGCGCGGGCGATGCACAATCTCTGCTTCTGTCCGCCGGAGACGTTCGCGCCGCCGCGCTCGATCTTTGTTTGATAACCTTCGCTCATGCGGGAGATGAAATCATGCGCACAGGCGAGGCGGCATGCCTCCATGCATTCCTCTTGGGTGGCGTCTTCCTTGCCCCAGCGCAGGTTATCCAGCACCGTGCCGGAGAAGAGCACGTTCTTTTGCAGCACGACGGCAACCTCGCTGCGCAGGCGCTCGATGTCATAGCGGCGCACATCCACGCCGCCCACAAGCACCTCGCCCTGCGTAACGTCGTACAGTCGGGAAATCAGGCTGACGAGTGTGGATTTGCCCGAGCCCGTGCCGCCGAGGATGCCGATGGTTTCGCCGGAACGGATCGTCAGGTTCACATCCGACAGGACGCGCTTTCCGTCCTTTCCGTAATAGGAGAAAGCGACGTCGCGGAATTCGATGGATCCGTCGACCACATCGCGCACGGCCTTTTCCGGGGAGACAATGTCCGCTTCTTCCCGAAGAACCTCTTCAATGCGCTGCGCCGCAGCGGCGGACTGGGTAATCATGATGAAGACCATGGAGAGCATCATCAGGCTGAAGAGGATGTTCATCACATAGGACAGAAGACTCGTCAGTTCGCCGGTCGTCAGTCCCGTCTGCCCGACGATCATCTTCGCGCCGAGGAAGCTGATGAGAATGATGCACGCATTGACGCACAGCTGCATGATCGGTCCGTTGAGCACCATGATGCGCTCGGCGAGATAGGAATTTTCAAACAACTCGTCAGCAGCCTTCTTGAACTTCTTGTTTTCGTAATCTTCACGAACAAAGCTCTTGACCACCCGGATCGCGCCGATATTCTCCTTGATGACGGCGTTGATCGCGTCATACTTCTTGAACATCAGCTTAAAGTACTTCATGGACATCGGCACAATGATGCACAGCAGCGTGATGAGCACCGCCATCACACAGATGAAGACGAGCGAGAGACGCGCATTGATGGAAATCGCCATAAACAGCGCGATCAGCAGCGTGCTCGGTGCGCGGGTGCACATCATCAGTACCATCTGGAAGGAATTCTGGATGTGCATCACGTCCGTCGTCAGGCGCGTGATGAGACCGGCGGTGGAATATTTGTCGATATTCTTAAAGGAAAAGGTCTGCACGTTTTTAAACATCGCGGCGCGCAGGTTATAGGCAAAGCCCGTGCTGGCCTTCGCACTCAGGCGTCCCGCCATCACGCCGCACAGGCAGCCCAGCAGCGCGCAGACGATCATCACAATGCCAACCTTCACCACATGCCCCATGTTGCCAAGGGCGATGCCCTTGTCAATGATGGATGCCGTAAGATAGGGAATCAGGATTTCCAGAAATACGCAGCAGATGGTGAACACGGGGGAAAGGAACGCAGGGAATCTGTATTCCTTCACCTCGCGGATCAGCCGTGCGCCGGGAATCGTTCTTTTCTCCTTTTTCATGTCAGACCTCCTTGATCTGTGAATGTTCATGTTTGCCGGAAACAAGCTGGCGGCTGATGCGCACAAACGCCTGCGCATCCTCCTGTGAAACGCGCATAAGCAGCTGTGTCAGATGCGCCTTTGCTTCGCTGCGGCGCTTCATGCAGGTGCTTCTTCCCTTTTCCGTGAGTTCAACAAGCACGCGGCGCTTGTCGGCAGGATCGGCATTTCTTTTGATCATGTCCTTCTTTTCCAGTGAATTGAGCACGGCGGCGATGCGCGAGGTCGTCATGTGCAGCATATCCGCAATGGCGCCGGCGCTTTTTCCGCTTTCTTCACAGGAAAGCAGGCGAAGCACCGCCATCTCCCCGCGAATGGTGCCGCTGACAGGCTCGGGCGGCATGTGCCTGTGCTCATCCAGCGCGGTAAGCAGCTCTTCAGCCAGTTGTTCATAGAGATTCATTCTGTTCGTCTCCTTTTGATACCTAACACTGTGAGTAATTATACTGCAGAAGACCCTCTGTGTCAATGGAAAGCGCCCCGGGTCAGTCTATGAAGCAAACGTGAGGCCTGCCCTTGGTTGACAAAACATGCGCAGCATGGTATTCTTCAGTCAGAAACAGGCGGTCGCCGCCTTTAGCGTAATCTGACCGCCTTTAGGAATTTCCGAAGGCGTTTTTTCGTTATATATAGTAGGAGAAATATGCTGCAAATCAAACACCTGACCGTCACCCACACAAAGGATCTGTCCCTGTTGATTGCGGATCTTTCCTTTTCCCTGCGCCATGGGGAGCGCCTTGCGCTCATCGGCGAGGAGGGCAACGGAAAATCCACGCTGCTGCGGCTGATTGCAGGCGATCCGTATATGCCGGATTATGCCGAAACAGAGGGCAGCATCTTCTGCAGCGTGAAAACGGGCTATCTTCCGCAGGCGCTGGAAGAAAAAGACCGGGAAAAGACAGCCTATGAGTTTTTCTGCGAAGAGGAATCGTTTTTTGATCTTTCGCCAAAGGAGCTGGGCGAGCTGACGTCGCGCCTTTCCCTGCCGGGGGACTGCGTTTACAGCGATCAGGTGATGAAATCCTTCTCCGGCGGGGAGCGGGTCAAGCTGCAGATTCTGCGCCTGATGATGGGCAAGCCTCAGCTGCTTTTGCTGGATGAACCGAGCAACGATCTGGATCTTTCAACCGTGCGCTGGCTGACGGATTTTCTTTGCACATGCGGACTGTCCGTGCTCTTCGTCTCCCATGATGAAACGCTCCTTAGAAAAGCCGCGACGAGCGTACTGCTGATGGAGCGCCTGAGACGGCGCACCGTGCCGCGCACCGCCGTGCACCGGATGGACTATGACACGTTCGTCAAAACGCGCGCTTCGCAGTTTGCCCATCAGGAGCAGGTGGCGCGAAAAGAGCGGGAAGAGTTTGACGCGAAGATCCGGCGGTTTGACCAGATCCGCAGCCGCGTCGAGCATGAACAGAACACCATCTCACGGGGCGATCCCGCAGGCGGCAGGCTGCTGAAAAAGAAGATGCACGCCGTTATGTCCATGGGCAGACGATTTGAGCGGGAAAAGGAAGAAATGACCGACATGCCCGAGCAGGAGGAAGCGATCTTCGCCAAGCTGACCTGCGAGGCGCTGCCCGCATCCAAGGTGGTGCTCGATCTTTCCCTTGATGCGCTTGCCATCGGCGAGCGCGTGCTCAGCCGGAACATCCGCCTGATGCTGCGCGGTCAGGACAAACTCTGCATCACCGGCAGAAACGGCGTGGGCAAATCGACGCTCCTTCGCCACATCGCCAGCATTCTCAAAGACAGGAAGGATATCCGGGTATTTTATATGCCGCAGGATCCCGATGATCTGCTTCCCCCGGAGCGCACGCCCGTGGATTTTCTGAGCGTGACAGGGGAAAAGGAAGAAAACGTATCCATCTGCGTCGCACTCGGCTCGCTCAAATTCACCGCGGACGAAATGAATCATCCCTGCCGCTTTCTCTCCGGCGGACAGAAAGCAAAGCTGATGTTCCTGAAAATGGCGATGGAGCAGCCCAACGTGCTGCTCCTTGACGAGCCCACGCGCAATCTTTCTCCGCTCTCCGGCCCTGTGGTGCGCGGTTTGTTTTCCGCGTATCCGGGCTGCATCCTCGCCGTTTCCCATGACCAGTCTTTCATAAGAGAGGTCTGCAGCGAAGTACGCGATCTTACAATAAGTGGTTTTTACAATGCATAATTTCGACATTATTTATCAGTAAGTGGAGAATAAAGTATAATTATGTCGAAAATTCAATACAAAATGGAGGAAATGTAATAAATAACCGTTCAAACGATTGACAAGCAAGAAAAAGGGGTTAAAATAAGAAGCAGGAAGCCTCGTTTGTATTTTCCACGGAAAGGAGTGCTGCTTATGATGATGAAGGATATTTCGATTGATTATCTGGGAGGAAGCGGATTCCTCGTCGCCGTGGGTGAAACCGCCATGATCTTTGACATGAGCCAGCATGGCCCGGACGAACGGATTCTCCCCGATCAGCAGGATCTCGCGGGATTCCGGCGGATCTATGTTTTTGTCAGCCATCATCACGACGATCATTTTTCCCGCTCGATTTACGATATCTGCGGCGAAAATGCCGTATACATCGTCGGCTTTGACGTGCCCCAGCCGCATCGCGGCGTGCGCATGAGCCCGGGCGAGGAGCGCGGCTTTGGTCCGGTGAACGTGAAGGCATTCGGCTCGACGGACGAGGGCGTTTCCTTTCTGGTTGAATATGCCGGCGTAACGCTCTTCCATGCGGGCGATCTGAACCTTTGGCACTGGCGCGATGAAAGCACGGTTATGGAGATTGAAGCGGCCGAAAAGCTTTTCTATTCCTGCATGGAACCGCTTGCCGGTCAGAAGATCGATCTGGCCTTTTTCCCGGTCGATCCGCGTCAGGGCAGCATGTACGACGCCGGCGCAGGGTATTTCATCATGACCGTCAAGCCGAAGATCTTCATTCCCATGCATTTTCAGGGGCGCGCGGACGTCGCCGCCCGCTTTGCCGAAATCGGGCAGACGCCGCACACGCACGTCGTCGCGCTGCAAAACGCCGGCGACCACATCGATCTTCACGTGCCGGATACGGACGAAACCGCGCCGGACAGAAAGCTTAAGGCGCTGCTTGCCGATGAATCCTTCGGGCAGGTTGCTGATTCTCCCACGACAGATGAATAAGAGGTCAATAATGCGTTCTTTCTGCATTGGTGCTCAGCCTATAGGTCAGGCACCAGCAAAGCCCTCTCAGTCTGACGCAGAGGGCTGAAGTATACATCGATATAAAGAAGGAGCTGTCAGGCGTGTGCCCGACAGCTCCTTTCCATTCTATAAAACCATTTATTTCTCGGTTTTCTTTTTCCGCTTTCCCTTGAAATCCTTCATCGTGCGGAAGCTGCTTTTCATCCGGAATGTCTGGATGATGCAAAGAATCATCAGCATCACGCTGACAAACACAAGAATCCCCACGCGTTCACGAATGAAGCCTGTGATCAGGCAGACAACCGTGACGACAATGCTCAGCAGCGTAATGGAAAGCAGAGAAAGCAGATTCAGCTTTCTGCGCACGAAAAACTCACCAAGCGTTTTTCTGTTGATCCTCTTTCCCATTGAATGTTTCCTGCCTTCCGCAAAGCCGCTTTGCCCGGCTTTTTTCATTATATTATGCATCTCTCCGGTCAATTCCTGCCGTCAGGACAAAACCGGACGCAAATTGTCATCTTTCTGCCGCCAGCATGCCGCAGGACGCCATCCACGCGCAGCACAGCGGCAGCACGTCCTCATCCACCTTGAACAGACCGTGGTGATGCGCGGCGGTGCAGCCCTTTTCTTCATCATACATGCCGACCTGCACATAACAGCAGGGCGCAATGCGGCGATACTCCGCAAAGTCGTCGCCAAGCATGCTCTTGATCTGCGGCATGATCTTTTGAGCGGGAACAAGCTGCGCAGCCGCCTCGTTGGCGAGCCGGACAAGCGCATCGTCGTTGACGACGATGCCCGTCACTTCCTTGATTTCAATTTCCGCCGTGCAGCCGTGCGCATGGGCGACGTCGTTGATGACGCGATGGAAATATTCAAGCAGCGACGCGCGCACGCCGTCGTCAAAGGCGCGCAGCGTGCCTTCCAGAACGGCGTCCTCAGCGATGATGTTGCAGCGGGTGCCCGCATGGAAGGAGCCGACCGTCACCACGACGGGCTCCATCGGGGAGATGAAGCGCGAGGCGATATGCTGAAGCGACTGCACCACCGCCGCGCCCGCCGCAACGGCGTCCGCACACAGGTGAGGCGTCGCGCCGTGACCGCCGCGTCCATGGATTCTGACGGTGAACATATCCGGGCTGGCGCATACGCCGCCGGTCGTCGCATGCAGCGTGCCTGTTTCATACTGGCTCCAAACGTGCAGGCCGAAAAACGCGTCGCAGTCGTCAACCAAACCCGTGGCAATCACCTCGTGCGCGCCGCGCTCGCCCTCCTCCGCAGGCTGGAAGATGATCTTATATGCGCCGGGCAGCTCGTTTTTCATCTGATTGAGCATCAGCGCGGTATACACGCCCACCGCCGTGTGCGCGTCGTGACCGCATCCGTGCATCAGCCCATCCTTTTTCGATTTATACGGCAGGTCGCACAGCTCCTGCATCTGCAGGGCGTCCGTGTCAAAGCGCATGCCGACGGTCTTGCCGCTCTTTTCGCCGCGGATCACCGCGATGGTGATGTTATCCGCCGGACACAGCAGCTCAATTCCGGCAGCGCCGAGCACCTCGCGCACGCGCGCGTTGGTGCGGATTTCCCCGTGAGACGGTTCGGGATACTGATGCAGATCTTCAAAAAAGGCGCGCATATCGGCCTCGTAGGATTTGGCAAGGGAAAGAAACTCCATATCGTCAAGCCTGCTTTCTGTAATAGAATATGTGGTGGAATGTTTCGTCATCCGGTTCCTGAATTCCTTTTATAGTTTTAACCTATGACTAACCATATTTGTTTTATCTTTGTCTATAAAATGAAAAACCGATATAATAGCCTCTGCACGGCTTATGCCGTCTTTATTTCAAACCTCTGTTTTTTGAATACAGGAAGGAAAAACACATGATTGAATTACGTCAGGTCTGCAAGACGTTTGAGACCGGCGCAAAGGATAAGAGCGTACATGCCGTCAGGGACGTTTCCCTGACCATCGCCGACGGCGAGATTTTCGGCATCATCGGCTTTTCCGGCGCAGGCAAATCGACGCTTGTTCGCTGTATCAATCTCCTTGAGCGTCCCACCAGCGGCTCCGTGAATATCGACGGCCAGGATCTGACGAAGCTCTCTGAAAAGGAGCTTCGCGCCGCGCGAAAGAAGATCGGCATGATCTTCCAGCACTTCAACCTCATGAACTCGCGCACGGTGTTTGAAAACGTCGCCTATCCGCTTCTCGGCGCGAAGATGACCCGGGAAGAAAAGCGCAGCAAGGTCATGGAGCTGCTTGAGATCGTCGGCCTTTCCGACAAGGAAAAGGCGTATCCCTCCCAGCTTTCCGGCGGACAGAAGCAGCGCGTGGCGATCGCCCGTGCGCTGGCGAACGACCCGAAGGTACTCCTTTGCGACGAGGCGACCAGCGCGCTGGATCCGCAGACGACCGAGGATATCTTAAAGCTCCTGCGCGAACTCAACGCCAAGCTCGGCCTCACCATCGTGCTCATCACGCACGAGATGGCCGTCGTCAAGCAGGTCTGCACCCGCGTGGCGGTCATGGAAAACGGCTATGTCGTGGAGGAGGGCAGCATTTACGACGTGTTCTCCGACCCGAAGCAGCCCATCACCCGTCGCTTTATCCGCACGACCACGCACATTCAGGGCATGGAGGACATGCTCGCCAATGATCCCAAGGCGCTGGGCCTGCTTCCCGGCGACGTGGTGGTCCGCTACGACTGTTCCGGCGACAAGACCTCGCAGGCGTCCGTTTCCCGCATTTCGCGCGAATACGGCGTGGACATTTCCATCATCTTCGGCAATGTCGAGATGCTGCTGGGCACGCCGTTTGGCACGATGATCGTCGTCTTCCGCGGCAAGGACGGCCCGGTAAAGGAAGCGCTGGCCGCGTTTGAAAAGACAGCCAGCCGGGTGGAGGTGATCTGCCGTGTTTGAAATGCTTAAGCCCATCGCGCCCAACTTCGTCAAAACCTATCCCGAGTTCGTCAAGGCGTTCTTTGACACGCTGGAAATGGTCGGCACAGCGGCGGCAGTCAGCGCGCTGTTCGGCATCTTCTTCGGCGTGGTGCTGGTGGTGACCGCCCCGGGCGGCATCATGGAAAACAAGTGGATCAACGCCATCCTTGACAAGGTGATCAACGTCTTCCGCGCGATTCCCTTCGTCATCCTCATCGCCTTGCTCCTGCCGCTGACCCGCATGGTCATGGGCACGGCCATCGGCACCAAGGGCGCGATCTTCCCGCTGGTCGTGGCGACGGTTCCCTTCTTCTCCCGTCAGATCCACAGCGCGCTTTGCGAGGTGGACAAGGGCGTCATCGAGGCAGCGCAGGCCATGGGCTCTTCCCCGTGGGAGATCGTCTTCCGCGTGTACCTGCGCGAGGGCCTTGGCGGCATGATCCGCGGCGCGACGATCACCGTCGTCAACCTCATCACCCTTTCCGCGATGGCGGGCTGCGTCGGCGGCGGCGGTCTTGGCGACTACGCCATCCGCTACGGCTTCCAGCGCAAGATGACCGATGTGACCATCGTCACCTGCATCGTGCTGCTGATTCTGGTGACGATTATCCAGTCTCTGGGCAACGTCCTTTCCACAAAAAAACACTGATCCGTCACTCACCGCGCAGCGTGCGCGGCAATAATAAAACACATTTTCAGGAGGAACCCATTATGAAGAAGCTTCTTTCCCTCGTGCTCGCGCTGGCGCTGTGCCTGTGCTTCTCCGCTGCCTTTGCCCAGACCGTGAAGGTCGGCGTCGTCGGTGAAAACAACGAGCAGTGGGAGCAGGTCATCATCCCGACCCTCGCCAAGGAAGGCATCGACATCGAGCTGGTCAAGTTCTCTGACTACATCATGCCCAACATCGCGCTGGCCGACGGCGAAGTCGACCTCAACGCGTTCCAGCACTACAACTTCATGAACAACTGGTCCAAGGAAAACGGCACCGAGCTGGTCGCCGTCTGCGACACGCTGATCGCGCCGCTGTGCATCTACTCTGAAAAGTACGCCTCCCTTGACGAGGTCAAGGAAGGCGACGGCATCGCGATCATGAACGACGTCGTCAACGAGGCGCGCGCCCTGCGCATGCTGGAAGCCGCCGGCCTGATCAAGCTCGCCGAGGACATCACCGAGCTGGCGACCGTCGCGGACATCGTTGAAAACCCGAAGAACCTGCAGTTCTTTGAGATGGAAGCCGCGCTGACCGCCTCCATGATGAGCGACCCGTCCGTGCACATCGCCTTCCTCAACGGCACCCATGCCAAGGACGCGGGTCTGACCAACGATCAGGCGCTCTACATGGAGCAGTATGACCCGAACAACCCCGACATGCACGGCATCATCAACGTCATCGCCGCCCGCGCTGACCGCGCCGACGAGGCTGTCTTCGCCCGCATCGCCGAGGTTTACCACTCCGACGAAGTCCGCGCGCTGTTTGACACCGTTTACGCCGGCGTCTACATCCCGGCCTGGCAGTAAGTGGGCTGTGCCCACACCCGCTTCGCTTCGCGGCGCTTAACACGCTGCGTTCGGGCGGAGGGCCCTCCGCAGCTGAGCTTTTGCAGCTCAATGAAACGCTTTCTTAAATCATCGATCCCGGAGACGGAAGGTCTCCGGGATCGTTTTGTATATATCTGTTTACACCGTTATTTTATTCTGATACAAAAGATATATTAACAAGAGACAGGGTGATTAAATGACGAAAGGCGTCATCTATATTCTTACAAATCCATCTTTTAAGGAATACATCAAGATTGGATACGCTACAGATATTGAACAGCGACTTAAGCAATTAAATCGAAGCGAAGCAATTCCTTTTGCATTCAGAGTCTACGCTATTTATGAAGTAGAAAGTAAACTGACTGATAAAGAACTTCATAAACTGATTGATACACTAAATCCCGATTTACGTACCATCGAAACATTTGATGGGAAAGAACGTATAAAAGAATTCTATGCCATGTCCGCTGAGGATGCATACAAACTGCTTGAATGTATTGCAAAAATCAGTGGTACTCTTCACCGCTTAAAGCGTATGGAACCAGAAGGACATGAGATTCTTGATGAACAAATCGCTGAAGAAGTCCGAGATACAGTAAGACGTGGTCCATTCCGTTTTAGTACCTGCGGCATTCCATTCGGCAGTCAGATCGCATTTATTGAAACCCCTGAAATTGTTGCCACCGTGATTGATGATCGACATATAGAATACAACGGAGAAACTACCTCTCTTTCCGCGCTTGCACAGGAGATTAAAGGTTTTTCTCACGCCGTACAAGGCCCATTATGGTTCACATATAAAGGCGAAAGACTATCTGACATCCGGAACAGACTTGATCCTCCTCAGCGCTAAATAAATACACTCTTTCTTCTTTTTTCAGAAATAAATTATTATATAATAATTTATTGCCATTTTCCTTTTTGAAAGGCGGTATCTAGTATGAAAATTCTTATCCTCCTTGCCGTTCTCTACGTCCTTTACAGAGCCCTGCCCACGATCCTTGACATCGTCAATGCTCGCATGGCGGCAAAAAATGCGCAGCTTCAGCGCGAAACCGAGATGCTCAAGCGCCAGACTGAGCAGCTCAGGGCGGCAAAAAATACCGCGCGAGCCAAGCTGAGCGGTATTAACCTCGGAAACGACTGCATCGCCCCGTGGCTCATTGAAGAGCAGAAGAAGAATCTGATCGCCGCCGGCATGCAGGCTGAAAATGCGGATGCGTTCATCGAAGAACTCATTAAGACGAACAATCTGGACGTGGACTACGGCTATGAGCGCTACACGCTTTCTCCTGTGCTCATGAAGAAGGAAGCATATCAGCATGCGCTGCTTGAAAGCCTGAAGGACAGCTTCAAGCGCGGCGTCAGCCGCGAGGCGCGCATCGCCTTCTGGCTGCGCTGCAATCCGGGCAAGACCGAGCAGGACGCGCAGGTGGCGGTCGTCGCCTCCGAGCTGATCAGAGAATGATGTAAAAACAATCTGTAACACAAGAGCCGAAGGCAGCACGCCTTCGGCTCTTGTGTATAGAATATGCACTAATCAAAAGAACGTTACTGCGAGAATACACGAAACTTTTGCGCCCGCAGGCTCCTTCCACCAGCCTACCTGCAGCCGCCTAACCAACAAACCCAAAGCTTCGCATCCAGGATCAAAAGTTGGATTTTCATTGCAGCGCTTTCATCCCCGGGTCCAGGGCCCGCAGGTCCCTGGTCGTTTGCAGGGGGGTATGGGGTTCCTAGGGGATCTAAGGGGGAGAATCGAAAATCCCCCTGATCCCCTAGGCCCCAGCGGAGCGCGTAACCTGTTGCGTAAACAGGTATATCCTTATTGGTGCATATTCTATAGTTTGTTCACCAATCAAAAGAACATTATTGCAATAATACACGAAACCCTTTGCTCCCTCTGGTCTCAGCGGAGCGCGTAACCTGTTTCGTAAACAGAAAAACTATCTCTGTTACACAATTCATGCTTTTTCAACCGCGCAGACCGTCAGCGTCCCATCTTTAACCGTGAACTTCACGTTCATTCCAGCAAAAGCCACGCCATACACGCGCTGCGGATCGTCCTGATAGCTCGGACGCGGATCGCCGGCAAGCACGCCGACGAGCGCCTCACGCTTGTCCTGCGGCACGCACTCCATCAGTGCATCAAGAAATTCGACCTTCAGCGCGTATTCCGCCTTCTCGCCGCCAAATCCGCCGCGCGCGTCGGGATGCGCGTCGACATAGGGCAGATAGGGCTTGATATCGAAGATGGGCGTGCCGTCAAGCAGATCCGCGCCGCCGACGATGAGCACAGGCCCTTCCTCCGTATGCAGCTGAACCTCTTCAAGCGTCACGCAGGAAAGACCGATTGCATTGGGGCGGAAGGGAGAGCGCGTAGCGAATACGCCCATGCGCGCATTGCCGCCAAGGCGCGGAGGGCGTACGGTGGGCGACCATGTATCCCGCTGCGCCTTTGAAAACGACCAGATCAGCCACAGATGGGAAAATCCTTCGATGCCGCGCAGCGCGTCGGGATTTCGGTATTCCTTCTCAAAGACGATCTTTGCGCGCGTCTGCGGCACAAGCCCGCTCTGACGCGGAATTCCGAATTTCTCCGTAAAATCGCTGTGAATACGGGCGATGATCTTCATGAAACAACCTCCGCGGGAAAAAACAGGAGGAGCACAGCCCCTCCCTGATCATTTTGAAATATCTGCATCATTAAGCAAATGAAATCGGTCGCGGCGGCGTGTACGGCGCGGCCGCAGCGATTTTTCGTGAGGAAAATCCCATTTTCCGGAAGAAAAATCGTTTCCTTGCAGTTTTCGGTTGTGCCCAAAGGGCGCGGCTGAAAACTGTAAAGGGGTGGTTGTGGCGGGGGAAAGGTTCCCCCGTCCACCATCCTGTCAAAAATGTATTTTTGACAGGATGACAGGAGGAGCAGAGCCCCTCCCCTACATATTTGTTACTTAATAAGCACGCTGGGCACTTCCACGCCGGAGTCGTTCATCGTCTGGATCATGTGGCGCTGCGCCGCCTGACGTGCGCGCTCGCTGTCCCCTTCGCCGATGGCGCGGTACATTTCCAGATGGCACTGGCTGGCGCGCTGATAGCTGCCCTCCACGCGGCGGGTGTGATGATAACCGGCCTGAATAGACTCGTGAATGGTCGGCAGCAGGCGGCGGATGACGTCGTTGCCGGTGCACTCGGCGATCACGGAATGGAACTGCGCATCGTAGGGCGTATAATCCTCGCCGTGCAGATAAGCGTTGTCCATCTTATCGATGAGCTGCTTCATATCGGAAAGATGTTTTTCCTGCCTGTGCTGCGCGGCAAGCGCGGCGACAGCCGGTTCAATGAGCAGGCGGGTCTGCAAAAGCTGGGCAACGAGCACCTGCTGGTCGGCAAAACGAAGGCCAAGCGGATCATTTGCCAGACCGGGCATGGCACACAGGAACGTTCCCTGACCCTGACGGATATCGACGATATGCTCGGTCTGCAGAATCTTGACCGCTTCGCGCACCGTCGAGCGGCTGACGCCAAAGCGGTTCATCAGCTCCGCTTCCGCCGGAAGCTTGCTGCCGGTCTGCATTTCTTCCTGAATAATCATCTCTCTGAGCTTATCGGCGATCTGCTCGGGGAGCTTTCTCGTTTTTCTCATATTTTCCAAAGGGCATTCCTCCTGCCGGATGCACAGCGCATTCCATACATCCTTCAAAGTCAGACAGACAGTCTTTTTACACATCTGCTGTCTGTCGTCTGATATTTTAGCATATTTCCGTATTTTTCTCAACTGATTTACATCAAATTATATATAAGGAATTATATCGGTCGGTTTTTATTTGCCTGATGACAGCAGGAACGATTTGCGCAGTCCATGGCTTGTGAATCATTACAAAAGAACGCACCTGCACATTGAGTGTAAGTTCAGCGCCCGATGGCTCCTTCCGTCACGGCTTCGCCGTGCCACCTTCCTCCCGGAGGAAGGCTTAAAAACGCTGCTTTTGAGCAAAAAAGACGCTGATCTATAAAAGAAACGTATATGAGGAGGCTCCCTCCGGGAGGAGCTCGCGGACTCTGAACCTGTTATTACCGGTAAGAGCGTTCTTTTTTCTCAGCATATCAAGTATATTTTCTTCCTTCTCTCATTTTCTGTTGAAGGAATTAAAAGACTTTAGGCGAATATTGAATATGAAATAATTTGCCCTTTTCTACCCTTTTGGCGGTAGGGACGGGGCTGCGCCAAAAGTTTTAAACAGGGTTGTGGATATTCAAGGCGCTTTTGGGCCACTTATCCGCCGTTATCCACAGGCCAAAAAGACTGGTGTGTTTTGGCTTTTTGGGACTTATCCCCAGTTATCCACCGCCCTACTACCCCTACTGCTGACCTATATACTGCTACTACTCCATGGAGGTTTGAAAAATATGCGTTTTTCCTGTGATGTAAGCGATCTGAACGCGAGCCTGTCCATCGTCAGCCGCGCGCTGGCTGTTCGTTCTCCGAAGCCGATTCTGGAAGGCATTCTGCTTGAAAGCTGCGAAGAAGGCCTCCGCCTGACCTGTACGGATCTGGCGCTGGGTATTGAAACCGTCATTCCCGCTACGTTTATCGATGAAGGCCGCATCGTGCTGCCGGGCAAGCTGCTGTGCGAAGTCGTGCGCAAGCTGCCGGGCGGTCAGGTTGAATTCAACATCAGCGACCGTCTGCAGACGACCATCCGCTGCGCCTCCTCCCGCACGACCATCATGGGTCTGGATCCGGTGGAATATCCGGAGCTGCCGGAGGTTCAGGGCCCGGAATTTGAAATGGAGCAGGGCACGCTGCGCGACATGATCGGCCGTACGATGTTCGCCATCGCCGTGGATGAAAGCCGCCCGATCCTCACCGGCTGCCTGATGGAAATCACGAAGGATGAAATGCGCGTCGTCGCGCTGGACGGCTTCCGTCTGGCTATGCGCAAGGAAAATATCGCCGGCCCGGAAAAGGAAGTTTCCGCGGTTGTGGGCGGCAAGGTGCTGGGCGATATCGCCAAGACCCTTGCCGACAGCGAGGAAAAGGTTTCCCTGTGCTTCAGCCGCAGCCATGTCAAGCTTGTCATCGGTCACACCAACATCGTGGCGCGTCTGCTGGAAGGCGAGTTCATCCGCTACCGTCAGATTCTGCCGGATGAATGGCAGACCCGCGTGACCGTTGAGCGCAGCGCGCTGTGGAGCGCGATTGACCGCGCCAGCCTTATCGCGCGCGAAGGCAAGAGCAACCTCGTGTGCTTCAGGATCGATGGAGAAACGCTGGATGTGACCTCCAATTCCGAAACCGGCGATGTGGAGGAGAAGATTCTGGTTCTCACCGAGGGCAAGGATCTGACCATCGCCTTCAACGTCCGCTACATTACGGATGTCCTCAAGGCGCTTTCCGACGATCAGATCTGCATGCGCTTTAATTCCAACGTCAGCCCCTGCGTCATCTGCCCGACCGAGGGCGACGGCTATCTGTATCTGGTGCTGCCGGTGCGCGTGTTCAATTCGTAAGTCATCAAGACAGAAGGAAACAGCATGCGCGTGAAAACGCTGAGCCTGACGCAGTTTCGCAACTACGATCAGGCGACCATCACTCCCGGCGAAGGCGTGACCGTCTTCGTCGGGCCCAATGCGCAGGGGAAGACCAACGTTCTGGAGGCGCTTCATCTGTGCTGCATCGGCCGCAGCCACCGTACCTCCCGCGATGAGGAGCTCATCCGCTGGGGCGCGGACGCCGCCAAGGTGCATATTGAAACCGAGCAGCAGGACGGCACGCATGAGGTGACGATCCTGCTCTCACGGTCACAGAAAAAGAAAAAACAGGTCCGCATCGGCTCGCGCAGCGCAGAGCGCATCGGCGAACTGATGGGCCATGTCTGCGGCGTGCTCTTTTCGCCGGAGGACCTTCAGATCGTCAAAAGCGGCCCAGCGGAGCGCCGGCGCTTCATCGATATGCAGCTTTCTCAGCTGCATCCGGCGTATTTTTATGCCCTGCAGCGCGCACAGCGCGCGCTGATTCAGCGCAATGCGCTGCTCAAGGAGATCGCAAAACGCCCATCGCTTGCCCCCACGCTGGATGCATGGGATGAGCAGCTCGCCGCCGCCGGCGGCGATATCGCGCGCATGCGCAGGCATGCGGTGGAGCTGCTGTGCGAAACGGCAGAAAAGACGCATGCTTCCCTGACGCTTGGGCGGGAGGCGCTGCGCCTTCGCTATGTCTCTCAGGTGGCGGATGCTCAGGATCCGGCGCAGGCTCTGCTTGCACGCATGCGCGCCGCCCGAAGCGAGGACCTGCGCCGGCTGACGACGACGGTCGGCGTTCACAGGGACGATATTCTCATCACCATCGACGACAAGGACGCGCGGACATTCGCCTCCCAGGGGCAGCAGCGCAGCGCCGTGCTGGCGCTCAAGCTGGCGCAGCTGGATCTGGCGTGGAAGGAGCGCGGCGAAGCGCCGGTGCTGATGCTGGATGACGTAATGAGCGAACTGGACCCCTCGCGCCGCCGTCAGCTGCTGGAGCGCATCGACCGTGTGCAGACGTTTGTGACCTGTACGGATATCTCTGATCTGGGCGGCGCACGGCACAGCGCGGTCTATCATGTGGAAAACGGACGACTTTCCCTGTAAAAGGAGAAGTTCGGGAACTATGTCTTCTTTTGGGGAAAAGGCGTATTTTTCAAACAATAACAGTAAAAAACAGACTTTTCCACTTAGTTATCCACATTATCCACAAGTTTTCGACAGATTCCCGCAAAATGTGGATAAGTCGGTGGAAAACTGCGGATAACAACAGGATAAGCGGGTTTTGGGCCGGAGGAAGCAGGACGCCGGCAAGCGGCCAAAAGATGTGATAAATCAAAGCTTTTTGGCGAAGCAAAACCACAAAAAACAATGCGCGCAGGGCTGTGAAAAGACCAAAAGTGGATAAGTGCCCAAAATGACGCTTTTTGTCGGATTTTCCGCCCGCTGCAAAGGACGTACAGCGGATGACTGCGCCCTCTTTTGGCTATTCTATCCTCAAAAGGCGGAGTTTTAGGGAAAAACGCCGGAAGGGAAGAAGGGAACAGCCATCAACGTCATCTATCAGCAGGGGCTGGAAGAGATCGCCGGAACGCTCGGCGCAATGGGATATGCGATGTATCCCATGTCAAGCAGGATTGCGGCAGACGCTGTGCTTTATACCAGCGATGCGCGCGGCGCGCTCGGCGTGCGCGCGGGAAGCGCCGGCACGGCGATGCTATGCGTGCGCGGGATGAATGCCGCGCAGATCAGCGACGCGCTCCGGCGGCGCAGCTGCCAGCAGCTTTTCTGATCGGCAGATATACGGGCAGATAAAAATGTGAAAGGAACCATCCATGGACCGTAAGAACAGAAAACGGGTGACCTACGTCTCCGGCGCCAATGCAACGCTGGGAAACTACGGCATGCGTGAACAGAAAAAGAAGAAAAAGCGCGGCGGCTTTCATCGCACGCTGCGCATTGCGCTGCTTGTGATCGCAGCGACGGCGCTGATTGCCGTCGTACTGGCGGTGTCCCTGAGCAATGTCGGGCGCACGGAGGTGGGCAGAGCCACCCGCATCGGCGCGACCCTCAGCCAGAACGTCACGCCCTTTGGCGACAAGGTTATCTTCTATGACGGCACGACGCTGCATTGCGTCGCGGCGACGGGCGGCAACGAATGGAGCTATCAGATTGGCAACGACGCCAATTATGACGCGACCGAAAACCGCATCGTCGCATGGACGGGCAACGATATTTACATCCTCAACACCAACGGCCGTCTGGTCTACAACGATAAGATGAGCGATGAAATCCAGTTTGCCAGCGCAGGCGACAATTATGTCGCCGTGTTTATCGGCGATCCGGACAACGGCGTGATCAGGATCATCGAGCAGAGCGGACAGATCATCGACAACATCATCATCTCCAACCAGACGCTGCTGGACATCGGATTCTTCTATTCCACCACATCCTCAAGCGCGCAGGCGGCGGAGCTGATGTGGGTGCTGGGCCTGGATACGACCGGCACGGTGATTTCCACCGAGCTGCAGACCTTCCAGCCGGGCAAGCTTTCCACCGGCAAGAGTTCTCTGGGCGAGCATATCGCCTACATGGTCTACGGCCATAATGAGATGCTCAACATTGTCGATACGCGCGAGATCAAGCACTATAACTACCGTGCGCTGGAAGCGGCGGCCTCCACGCTGATCTACGGCTATGCCATGGCGGATACCAAGACCGTCGGCAAGACGATGTATCAGCTGCTCATTCCCGAGCAGGAGCAGAATCAGGGTATGGTCATCAGCAACCTGCGCCTGATGTATGGCAATGTCGACCGCATGCTCCATCTTCCGGGCGTGTGCATGGATGCAAAGCTGGGCACGCACAGCGTCTACGGCTTTTCCTCCAATGCGGTTTACGTCTGCCGCTATGGCGAGACGGCGTTCAGCGCGTATTCTCTTCCGGTGCATATCACATCCGTACTGGGCATGATTTCGGATAACCGCGTGATTGCAGCTTCCGGTTCCGAGATTTACGTCATCGAGCTGCCGACTTAACCGGGAAGGAGATTGCATGAGTTTCAACATCGTTGACTGGATGATCATTGCGGTGATCGCCGTGAGCATAATCTACGGCATGCATCGCGGATTTATCAACGGCGTCTTGAGCGTTGTGGCGCTGATTGCGTCCGCCGCGCTGTCCTTTGCGCTGTGCGGCGATCTGGCCGCGTGGCTGCAGCAGAACAAGACGCTTGTCGATACGCTCATCTACTATACCGATGCGGGAAGCCGCATCAGCAACCTGGACCTTTCGCTCCTGCCCGTGTCGCAGGTGACGGAGGGAGCGCTTTCACAGATCCTGCAAAGCGCAAATCTGCCCGCCGCGTTTGAAACGGCGTTTGTGGGCAGCTTTGCTTCCGCTGCGCAGTCGATGAATATCGCACAGCTGCTCAGCCAGACGATCGTGCGCGTGTCGCTGTCGATCCTCAGCTTCCTGATCTGTTTCCTGATTTCCTATGTCGTCAGTACGTTTGTCATTCATCTGGTCGGCTATGTCTTTGAGCTGCCGGTGCTGCGTCATCTGGATTCGCTGGCGGGCGGCCTGTTTGGCCTTCTGCGCGGCGTGATGCTGGTGTTCATCTTCTTCGCGCTGGTGCCCATCGTGCTGGCGGTTGTTCCGGTGGACTTTGTCAGCGAAACGATCGCCGCATCCCAGCTTGCGCCGTATTTTGACAGCCGGATCATCATGACCATTCTCAGGGGCATGTAAACGCTGAGGAAAATAACAAAGGAGAAATCATCATGGAAGTATTCTATTATCGCTGCAGTGTGTGCGGCTATGTGCATCAGGTTCCCAGCTACTGGATGGGCTACGCGGCGGAGGAAACGCATGATCAGATGCATTTCAGTCCTGTGACGCGGGAACTGTGCGCGAATCAGACGCTTGTGTTTTCCGGCGAGGGAAATGAGGAATAACCATCCGTCTGCATGAGGGGCAGAGGAAGGAAACGCATATTTTTTATCCGGCTGGGCATGGCATGCGCTGCGGTCGGAACGAATATTGGGGGAAATTTGTGTCATGGCGAATGTAAGGAAACCGATGCCGATCCATCTGAGCAACAGAACGGCCATCGGGCTTAGAAAGACCGCGCAGCGCGTGCGCGGCGCGTGGCTGGTTGCGATGGGAATCTTCGCGATGATTGCCACGGTGGTCGCGGTATATCTGGGCTTTTCGTGGCTGCCGGCGGTGCCGCTGACGCTGCTTGCCGCGGGCGGAATCATCGTGCTGATGATGATTGTCTCGCGCAGCCAGTATCTGCTGCTGATCTCTCAGGCGATCTGTACGGAGGCGGCGTCAAGAGGCATGGAAGAGCGCGCAAGCGAGCAGAAGCGCCGTCAGAAGGCGATTGAACAGCTGGCGATCATCCGCGAGGACGTGCGCGAGGCGCAGAAAAACGGCCTGCCGGCTGTGAACGCCAGAACCGAAGAATCGCTGCTCTTTGATCTGCTGACCGGCGCGGATTCCACGCAGGACATCGCCAGCCGGCGGAGCATGCAGGAGGATGACGAAATGTACGGCGCGGATTATCAGGAGGAAAGTGACGACCAGTCGGATGAGGACCTGTTTCCGCCCAAGCCGCCCAGAAAGCCGCAGCCGCCGATCAAGCCGACGGTTTCCGTGACGCAGTCCACCAGGATTGTCGCATCCTCCGTCGCTGCGAAGGCTCCTGCTCTGGAGGATGCGCCGCAGGCGCCGCGCCGCCGCAGGAGAAAGGCGCCCGCGCAGACGGCGCCCCTGCAGCTGATCCGCAACGATCAGGCGCAGTAAAAATTCCTGTTCAGATAGGGAAACTTTTTTCCGCCGGGACGGATTGTGTCGGCGGTTTGATGTGGTTTATGGATCAACAGGGGCGGGGCGCTGCCCCGCCTTGTTTTATGTTCACCGATTGACTGAAGTAACGGAGACGACATGGCATCGATACTTTATCTTGCATTGTTTCTTGCCGGCGGCCTGCTCATCATTCACAGCCTGCTTCCGGGAAAAAGCCCGCTGATCCGCGTATGGCTGGGCTTGTCGCTGGGTCTGCTGCTGATGATGCAGCTGCCGGCGCTGTTTGCGCATGTGCTGGGCTTCACGCTGGCGGCGCATGGCGCGGCAGCCGCCGCGCTGATCGCGCTGGTCACGGCGTGTTTTTTCTTCAGGGACAAGTCAGCGCCAAGGGGGATGACCCCGGCGGACAGAAAGCAGCTGGCGGTGATGACGGCGTTTGTGCTGCCGATGACCGTGCTTTCCGCCTACCTTCAGTATACGCACATGATTATGCCGGCTGCGGACGGCTCACTGTGGTGCGGACAGTCGACCTACGGCGATCTGTGCATGCATCTGGCGTTTATCACGTCGCTTGAGAATGCATCCTTTCCTCCGGCGTACAGCCTGCTGATGAATACGCCGCTGGCGTACCCGTATCTGGCGGATTCGCTCTCCACGACGTTCTATATGCTCGGCCTGCCGCTCAATCTTTCGCTGGTTGTGCCGGGTACGCTGCTCATGGCGCTGACGTACGCAGGCTATATGCTCCTGGCGCGCAAGATCCTGGGTTCCCGGCATAAAGCGGTGCTCGTCGCGGCGCTTTTGTTCTTCCTCAACGGCGGTCTTGGCTTCCTGTATGACTTTGACATGGCCGGTCGGGACAACTGGCAGAAGGTATCGGAAATCTTCTACGGCTACTACAAAACGCCGGCCAACCAGCCGGAGTACAACCTGCGCTTTTCCAACGTTATCGTCGATCTGCTCATTCCCCAGCGGGCGCTGATGGGCGGCTGGGCGATGGTGCTGCCGGCGCTGTATCTGCTTTTGTGCAGCTTCAGGGAGCGCTCGATGAAGCAGACGGTGATGCTGGCCCTCTGGGCAGGCGCGCTGCCGCTGGTGCATACGCATACGTTCCTTGCGCTGGGATTGTTTTCCGGCGGCTATGTGCTGGGCCGGCTCATCATGGACGCGGACGACCGCAGGGACGTCTTGAAGCGCGCGGGCGTGTATCTGGGCATCGTGCTGGTGCTGGCGGCGCCGCAGCTGCTTGGAAACGCTATCCGTCAGACGGTGGAGGGCGGCGTGATCCGCTTCCAGTTCAACTGGGTCAATAACTCCGGCGGATACGGCATGATCGACGGCTATCTGTGGTTCTGGATCAAGAACGTGGGTCTGCCGTTCATCCTGATCATCTGCGCGAGCCTTCATGCGCGAAAGAGAGGGTATCTGGATCTTCTGCTGGGCATGACGGCGATTTTCGTCGTCGCCGAGCTGATTCTCTTCCAGCGCAATGAATACGATAACAATAAGCTGTTTTATATCTGGTACATGTTCGGCGCGATCCTCGCGGCGGATTACGGCTCGATCATCATGCAGCGCCTTGCGGGTCTTTCCGGCAGGCATGTGCTGTGCGCGCTGTTCATCTTCGTGAGCATCTTTTCCGGCGCGCTGTCCGTCGCACGGGAGGTGGTGTCGGGCTATCAGCTCTTCGGCGCGAATGCCGTTTCCGCCGGCGCGTGGATCCGGGAAAACACAGACAAGGACGCCGTCTTCATGACCGGCCAGCAGCACATCAATCCCGTCTGTTCGCTTGCCGGCCGCCAGATCATCTGCGGCAGCGATCTGTACGTGTTCTTCCATGGCCTTGATTACAGGGCGCTGGAATCCGACTGCCGCCGGTTCTACGAATATCCCTCGGAAAATGAGCATGTGCTCAAAAAATATGGCGTTGACTATATCTATGTCAGCGATTATGAACGGGCGGATTTTGACGTCGATTATGACGCGCTTGACGAAAAATACGATCTTGTCTATGAAAACCCGGACGTGCGCATCTACAGCGTCGGCGGGAATGCGCGCTGAGCAGGGAGGAACGACGTGGTCAGGCGTTTTTTAACCTATTCTCTTGAGCGGGAGAAGAAGATCTGCATCGTGCTGATGCAGGAAGGGCAGATGAAAAAGACCAATCTCCGCGTGACGGAGATGGATGAAGACGGTCAGGGGTTTTCGGCGCTTCTGCCCGGACGAAAGAAGAACGTACATATTCACATGACCGATGTGCTTACGGCAGCGTATGCCAGAGGGGACAGCGGCGAGCTGGAATAACGGAGGCGCATATGCTCAAACGGATTGAAACGGCATTGATGACCATGGAAAGGCCGAGTCAGTTTTTTGTTTCGCTGGCGATGCAGGAAAGAGCGCCGCTTGCCGCGCTGTATGATCTGATCGGCGTTGAGCAGAACCACAAATACCATCCCGAGGGCGACGCGTTTGTGCACACGATGATGGTTGTTGACGAGGCGGCTGCCGTGCGCGATCAGGCGGAGCGTCCGTTTGCCTTCATGCTCGCCGCGCTCACGCACGATCTGGGCAAAAAGCCGTCCACCAAATTCAATGAAGAGAAGGGCACATGGCAGGCCATCGGGCATGAGCGGACGGGAAGGGGCATCGTGCGCAGGATGCTCAATACCCTCGGCGCGGATGAAGAGACGGTTGATTACTGCGTGAACATGTGTGCAATGCACATGCGCGTGCATACCTGCTTTTACGGAAAAGCCGGCACAAAGGCGACCAACAGGCTCTTCCGGGAGAGCGTTTGTCCGCAGGATCTGGTGCTTTTGAGCCTGTGCGATTCGCGCGGAAAGGGAACACCGACGGAAGACACAATTCCGGAGGAAACATACATCACAGACCGGCTTAAAAAGTACATGGCTTCCTGCGCAGCGCGGGAAGACGGAGGAGAAACCCATGCTGACATTTGATCAGTTTTTTCTCGTCGGCGAATGGATCGGCACGGCAGCGTTTGCCATCTCCGGCGCGATGATCGCCATTGACAAGCGGACGGATATCTTCGGCGTGATCCTTCTGGCGGTGTTCACAGCGCTGGGCGGCGGCACGGTGCGCGATATCCTCATCGGTTATTTTCCGCCGAGGATGTTTTCAAACGGACGGTATGTGCTCCTTGCCGCTTTCTGCGCTGTGGTGGTGTTTGTCATTGCGCGGATTTTCAAGGAACGCTATATCCGCATGGAAAAGGAGATCGAGCACATCAACTGCGTGTTTGACGCCATAGGTCTTGGCGTGTTTGCCGTGTCGGGAGCCAGCATCGGCATGGAGGCGGGCTTTGCGGATAACCTGCTGCTCGTCGTTTCCCTCGGCACGGTCACAGGCATCGGCGGCGGCATGCTGCGCGATATCATGATTCAGGAGATGCCCTTTGTGCTCAAAAAGCACATCTATGCCGTCGCGGCGATGGCCGGCGCGCTGACGTTCTATCTGCTGACCAATGCCGGCATGACCAGCACGGTTTCCTACAGCGCGGGCTGGCTGGTGACGTTTGTGCTGCGGATGCTGGCGATACATTACAAATGGAACCTGCCGCGGGCGATCTGAAAAGAACCAATACAGCTTAAACAACCCCGGAAATGACGGATCATTTCCGGGGTTGTTTTCATCTTATGAAGCTGCAAAAATGCAGCCTTATGAAATATTACTGTCCTCCGCTCATCTTTTCGCTGATCATCTGGCCAAACGGCGTGGCGGCGACGCCGCCCATGCCCGTTTCGCGCAGGGAGACGTCCATCTTGTCGCCGACCTCGCGCATGGCGTCGATCACCTCGTCCGGCGGCACGGCGGAGCGGATGCCCGCCAGCGCCATATCCGCGCTGGACATGGCAATCAGCGCGCCGGCGGCGTTGCGCTTGACGCAGGGAACCTCCACCAGACCGGCGATCGGATCACAGACAAGCCCCAGCAGGCTCTTGATGGCGATGGCGGACGCATGGCAGACGGCGTCGGCGCTGCCGCCGGCCAGATAACACAGCGCGCCGGCAGCCATGGCGCTTGCCGTGCCGATTTCCGCCTGACAGCCGCCCGCCGCACCGGCGATGGACGCCTTCTTTGCCACAACCTGACCGATGGCGCCGGCGATATACAGCGCGCGGATCATCTGCTCGTCGCTCAGGTTTTCTCTCTCCTGATACGGCAGCAGCGCCGCCGGCAGCACGCCGCAGCTGCCCGCCGTCGGCGCGGCGACGATGCATTTCATGCAGGCGTTGCTTTCGCCCATTTCAAGCGCCTGCGCGATGACCTTCGCCGCGTAGTCGCCGGAGATGGTCTTGCTGTTTTTGAGGTATTCGCGCATCTTTGCGCCCTCGCCGCCAACCATGCCGCTGCGCGAGCGCAGCGCAGGATCATAGCCCTCCTTCGCGCGGCGGATGGCGGCGTACAGCGCGCCCATCCGGGTAAAGGATTCCTCCCGGTTTGTGCCGCGGTCGATGCAGTCGCTGTCGATAACGACGTCAAAGAGATCGCGGGTTTCTCCCGCTTTCATCAATGCGCTCAATGATTCGATGGCCATGAAAATTCCTCCTGTGACTCAGCCTTCGGTGTTGATGAACTTGACCGCAAGAATGCCTTCCCTTGCGCGCAGCTCATCAAGACCGTCTTTGGGAACGGCTTTGTCGGTTTCGATGATCATAACGGCGCTGCCGCCGGGAAAATCGCGGTAAAGGCGCATCGTCGCCAGATTGATGCCGCGCTTATAGAGCATCGTCGCCACCTCGCCGACGTGACCGGGCTTGTCTTCGTTCTGCACGATGAGCGTGGGCAGATCGCCGGAGAACTTCGCCCGAAGGCCGTTCATCTCCACCACCTCGATGCGTCCGCCGCCCAGCGAGGAGGCCGTCACGCACAGATGGCCGCCGCACTTGCCTTCAAGCGTCAGCCGCGCGGTGTTGGGATGCTCGCCGGAGAGATTGACGCGGGAAAAGGCAAATGTCATGCCCTTTTCCTTCGCTGCGTCAAAGCTCACGGCGATGCGCTCGTCATCCGGCTGCATGCCAAGCAGGCCGGCGATGAGCGCGCGGTCGGTGCCGTGGCCCTGTCCTGTGGCGGCGAAGGAGCCGGAAAGCTCGATCTTCGCGCTCACGGGCGTGCCTTCGCCAAGAAGCCTGCGGCCGATGCGGCCGATGCGCACCGCGCCGGCGGTATGCGAGGAACTCGGACCGACCATCACCGGGCCGAGAATATCAAACAGATTCATGAAGAACCTCCCTTGCTCAGGCGGAGTTTTTTATGATGTAAATTGTATCTCAGAATACCGGCCTCGTGCGCCGGAGTTTGGTATTTGCGGCGCTTTGTCGGAAATGCCGCCGGCAGCTTGCCAGCTTATTGACATGATAGCAGAAATTGTGCGCAGATTCAATGCCGGCATGCGGAGGTTTTTGAGAGAATGCCCTTGACACGCACACTTGACAGGACAGAAAAAAGCACGTAAACTGAAACCGTTATCCGCAGGATTCCGGAGGAATGATTTCATGATGAAAACAGCAAAGCGCTGGTCGTTGATTACGCTGATTGTCTGCATGTCGGCGCTCTTTTTTTGCGCGGCGCTTGTATATATCGTTGATCCGTTTGAGCAATACCGGGAATCCCGTATTCTTCCGCTCTACGATCAGGAAAGCTACAACAATCCCGGCATCGCCAAATCCTATGATTACGATGCGGTGATTCTGGGCACGTCGATGGTGGAAATGAGCAACCCGTCGGTGATCGACGAATGCTTCGGCGTCTCCTCGGTCAAGCTGCCCATGCGCGGATCGCACACCGCGCAGATGGGCTGGCAGCTTTCCCATGTGCTGGATATAAAGCCGGATCTTAAGCTGGCCATCCTCGCCGTGGACGCCTACAGCCTCATGGGACCGCCGGATGACATGGAGGAAATCGTTGAATACCTGTGGAACGACAGCCTGATGGACGATGTGAATTATCTCTTCAACCGCGACGTGCTGCTCGTCAAAATTCCGAAGATGCTCAAAAATATCTCAAAATCCACGGCAAGCAAGCGCGATGACATGTACAAATGGACGGACGTAACCTTCGCTGCGCAGAGCGTGTTTGATACCGTAACCTGGCGCGCGCAGGGAGAGATGACGGACGCGGAATACCGCCTGTCCCGCTCGACGGAAAATATCGAGCGCCATCTCAAGGCGCATATCCTCGCCCATCCCGACACGACGTTCAAGATCTACATGCCGCCGTATTCCGTGGGATACTGGTATCACTTTACGCGCGGCGGATTGTCCGAGCAGCAGTTCCGTTCCCGTGCGCGAGTGTGCGAGCTCCTGCTTGACTGCGAGAACGTGGAAATCTACGATTATTCCTCGCGCATCGAGTGGATTACCGATCTTGACGAGTATTTTGACTATTCCCACCACAGCGAAAAGATGAGCGATAACATCATGCGCGCGATGGCGGCGGGAGAAAGCCGCATCACCAGCGTGGAGCAGATGCAGCAGGGCAGCCAGCGCATCCGCGAGGCGGTGGATGCGTTCGCTGCGCAGTATGAGCCGGTCTATCTCAAATAATGCCTGCGGCATTTCGCCGCGCACTTGCTTGACGGAATTTTCCGCATCCCTTATAATGGAATTTACAGCTGCAGCGCGATACGTTTTCAGGAAAAAACAACGCGGCTGCGGATTATCGATGGAGCTGTTTTCCATCGCTGAAAAGGAGATTGTTTGTTCATGGTCATCGATCGCATTGAAGAACAGGAGCGCTATTATCCGCTCCATCCCGATATGGAAATCGCCTTTGCCTTCCTTGCCGAGGCTGCGGATCTGGAGCCCGGCCGTTACGAGCTGGAAAACGGTCTGTTTGCCTCCATCCACGAGGGCGAGACCACGCAGATCAACGAGCTGAATCTGGAAGCGCATAAGAAGTATATCGATCTGCAGTACTGTCTTTCCGGCGGCGAGCGCATGGGCTGGGCGCATATTCAGGAACTCAATCCCGTCAGCGAGGACGAGGAGCGCGATCTGTACATGTATTCCGGCAAATCTACCGCATTGTCGATCCGTCCGGGCATGTTCTACATCATGTTCCCCAGCGATGGTCACAAGGCTGGCGCGCACAATGAATTTCCCAAGCATTACCGCAAGGTTGTCGTGAAAATCCCGGTCATCGAGTAATATAAAGCCGCAGGAATCTGCGGCTTTTTTGGAATCGGCGGGCTGTGTGGGCTGTGCCCACACCCGCTATGCTTCGCTGCGGCTTTAATGGGATTGCACGGGCAGAAAACCTCATCCGTCAGCCCTACGGGCTGCCACCTTCCCCAGAGGGGAAGGCTTGATGTGCGCTTTGCCGAAAAACACAATGGTATACAATCTTACTTAAAACCACAACACAGACGGATAAGGTCCCCGCCCGCAGGCGGACATAACCCTGTAAATAACACACCCATCTCACGAAAGGTTGAGGCATTGATATGAAAACCATTTTTTCTCTTGATCCGTTTAAGCTGATTGAAACGGAGCTTCACCGCGAAGACATGCGCCTGAGCGAATCCATGACCTCCATCGGCAATGGTCACATGGGCATGCGCGGCAATTTCGAGGAACGATATTCCGGCGACAGTCATCGCGGCACGTATCTTGCCGGCGTCTGGTTCCCGGATAAGACGCGCGTGGGCTGGTGGAAAAACGGTTATCCGGCGTACTTTGGCAAGGTCATCAATGCAATGAATATCATCTCCCTGCGCGTGCGCATCGACAGGGAGGATATCGACCTGAACGAGGATGATGTTGTCAGCTTTACCCGAGTGCTGGATATGCAGCGCGGCGTGCTCTCCCGCGAATTTGTCATCCGCCGGGAAAAGGGCACGGTGAAGGTGTTCTTTGAGCGCTTTGTCTCCATCGCCCGTCAGGAGATTATGGCGATGCGCTGCCGCGTGAAGGCGGATTATGACTGTAAGATCGCGCTCCTTCCGGCGATTGACGCGGACGTGCGCAATGAGGACGCGAACTACGAGGAGACATTCTGGCTCTTTGAAGGGGAGCGGGAATACGAAAACGACGTGATGAGCGTATCCGTGCGCACGAAGGAAAATCCGTTTAACACGCCGCGCTTTGCCGTCGTCGGCGCGATGGCGGCGTCCTCCTTTGGCAAGGCAAAGAAGAACAAGACGAGCGTTGATACAGCGTTTGTCCAGCGCAAGTTTGTCTTTGACGCGCAGGCGGGCGAAACCGTCGGCTGCGATAAATTCGTCGCCGTGACGACCAGCCGCGACCACAGCGAGGAGGCGCTTGCCCTGTGCGCCGTGGACGGCGTCATGCTTGCGCAGGCGATGGGCTATGACGCGCTTCTGCGCGAGCAGGAACGCGCATGGGCGCGCCGCTGGGAGAAGGCGGACGTGGTCATCGATGGCGACGTTGCCGCCCAGCAGGGCATCCGCTTCAACATTTTCCAGCTTTTTTCCACGTATTATGGGGAGGATGCGCGGCTGAACATCGGCCCCAAGGGATTTACCGGCGAAAAATACGGCGGCGCGACTTATTGGGATACGGAGGCCTACTGCCTGCCGATGTACACCGCCATCGCAGGCGAGGAAGTGGCGGAAAGTCTGCTCAAATACCGCTGGCTGCAGCTGGACGGCGCGTATCACAACGCGCGCCAGCAGGGACTGCCCGGCGCGCTGTATCCCATGGTCACCTTCACCGGCGTGGAGTGCCACAACGAGTGGGAAATCACCTTTGAGGAGATTCACAGAAACAGCGCCATCGCGTATGCGATTTTTGCGTACACCCAGTATTCCGGAAAACGCGATTATCTCGATCGGTACGGCATCGACGTGCTGCTGGGCATCGCGCGCTTCTGGGCGGGCCGCGTGCATTATCATCAGAAAAAGGACGTCTACATGATCCACGGCGTCACCGGCCCGAATGAATACGAAAACAACGTCAATAATAACTGGTACACCAACCGCATGGCGGCGTGGGTGCTTGCCTATACTGCGGAGCAGCTGATGATCATCCCCCGGGAAAAGGCGCAGCAGCTGGGCGTCTCGGCGGAGGAGCTGCGCAGATTCCGCGAGATCAGCGAAAAGATGTATCTGCCCTACGATGAGGAGCTTGATATTTACGTTCAGCACGACACCTTCCTTGACAAGGACCTCATGCGGGCGGACGAGCTGGCGGATGAAGACCGTCCGCTCAACCAGAAATGGAGCTGGGACAGGATTCTCCGTTCCTGCTTCATCAAGCAGGCGGATACGCTGCAGGGACTTTACTTCCTTGAGCACCTGTACGATAAAGAGACGATCCGCCGCCACTTTGACTTCTACGAGCCGATGACCGTGCATGAATCCAGCCTTTCTCCCTGCGTGCACAGCATCCTTGCCGCGTCCATCGGCCGCCTTGACAAGGCGCAGGAGCTTTACGCCCGCACGGCGCGTCTGGATCTTGACAACATCAACAACGATACCGGCGACGGACTGCACATCACGTCCATGGCGGGCAGCTGGCTGTCCATCGTGCAGGGCTTTGCCGGCATGCGCACCGTCGGCGGCCATCTCTCCTTCAGTCCGCAGCTGCCAGACGGCTGGAACGGTTACAGCTTCAAGATCGTCTATCGCGGCAGGCTGATCGCCGTGACCGTCGATCTTGACGGCACGACGCTTGAGCTGCTTGACGGAGAAAAGCTCGATGTGACGGTCGACGGAGAAACTGTGACGTTGGGAGAATAAGCAGGAGAAATTGGATGTTTGATATTGTCGTTGTCGGCGCGGGGCCGGCGGGATACAGCGCGGCCATCAACGCGCGCAAGCGGGATAAGTCTGTCGTCGTCATCGGTCAGCATACAGGCTGGCTGGCGAAGGCGGAGAAAATCGAAAACTATCCCGGCATGCCGGACATTTCCGGCGAAGAAATGCTTTCCATTATGCGCGATCAGGCGCTGGCGATGGGCGCGCAGGTGCGTCCGGGCGTCGTTCATCAGGTGATCGACATGGGCGAAAGCTTCGGTTTGTCCCTCGGTGCGGACTTTGTGGAGGCGAAGAAGGTCATCTTGTGCACCGGCGCCAAGCAGCCCAAGCTCCTGCCCGGGGAGGAAATGTTCCTCGGGCGCGGCGTTTCCTACTGCGGCACGTGCGATGCGATGCTCTACCGCGGCAAGCACGTCGCCGTCGTCGCGCAGGGACACGAGGCGGTGTCCGAGGCAAACTTCCTCGCAGGACTTTGCCAGAGCGTCACCTTCTTTGGAAAACAGGAAGAGGCGCTGGATCCGCGCGTGATTGTTTGTGATGAGAAGGTCGAGGCCATCTTCGGCGATGATCGGGCGAGGGGCGTCGTTGCGCAGGGAAGGGAAATTCCCTTTGACGGCGTATTCATCTTCCGCGATGCGATGGCGCTTTCCGCGCTGATGAGCGGCCTTTCAGCAAGCGGCGCGTTCATCCGCGTCGACCGCCAGATGCGCACGAATATACCGGGCGTCTTTGCCGCGGGCGACTGCACGGGCCTTCCGCTGCAGGTGGCCAAGGCCGTGGGCGAAGGATGCATCGCCGCGCTCGCTGCCGCGCAGGAAATCAAATAAGCGGGCTGTGCACGCATCTATATCCGCCAGAGTCTGCATGACATGCGCTATGGCGCACGCGGGCGGTTCCGCGCAATTTCCTATGCGATAAAAAACCGAAAATATCAGGAAAAATCGGCAAAAGCATTCGCCCTCCCTTGCATGGAGTGGAAGAATATGATATCATAATTATGGTCGTATTCTGTCTTCACCCGTGTTTACAGCTTACCAAAGCCGGCAAACTGCCGGCTTGTGCGAGGGGAGGGAAAGCCGATGCGTACAATCGAAACCGATCGGGCAATCGTTGAGATTATTGCCTGGCCGGAGGACAAGCCATGGCAGGGACGCTACAAAACGTCCAGCCAGATCGAGCGGGGAATCTGCACGCTTGTCCTGTCTCCGGAAGTCTTTCACGACGAAGCCAAGGCCAATATGGCCTATCGCCGCTTTGCCAAGAAGATCGAGAAAGAGGGACTCGTCCCGCCGGATGTCGTATTCAGGCGGATGAACTCCCGCGCAAGCAAGAATATTTTCTGCATCCTGACGACGACGCAGTCGGTGTTCAATTCCGCCTGCGAGAGCGGAAGGCTGTATGTCATTGAATCCGGCATCGACGAAAAGCGCAGGCTCTGCGCGCTTCTCCGCAATCAGGACGAGCGGAAAGACGCGTGACCGGCATAATCAAAAATAGAAGGGGCTGTCAGGCGATAACTGACAGTCCCTGTTCAATCGGGCGGCCGATATCCGCCCGTCACTTTGTATACAACTCGTAACCTTATTCTGACAGCCCAGTTTTGATGAAACAGAGGTACAAACATGACAGCCCACAACCTGCCTTTGGCATATATCGAGCAGATGAAGCGCCTTCTTGGCGACGAGGAATTTGAAAAATATCTTGCCGCGCTTGACGCGCCTGTGACAAAGGCGCTGCGCATCAATCTGCTCCGCTGCCCGGACGGCATGCCGCCCTGCGATATTGAGGGGCTGGGCGAAGCCGTGCCGTGGGCGAAGGGCGCGTATTTCGTCGACGGCGATGCGCGTCCGGGGCTTTCTCCCCTGCACGAAGGCGGGCTGTATTATCTGCAGGAACCCAGCGCCCTGTCTTCCGCATCCGTGCTTGATGCACAGCCCGGGGAAAGGGTGCTGGATCTTTGCGCCGCGCCGGGCGGCAAGAGCACGCAGCTCGCGGCGCAGATGCAGGGACAGGGCGTGATCGTGTGCAACGAGCCGATCCCTTCCCGCGCACAGATTCTTTCCCGCAATATCGAGCGCATGGGCGTGAGGAACGCTGTGGTCACCTGCGCCTATCCCGCGCAGCTTGCGCCGCATTTCCCGGCTTTCTTTGATAAGATCATGGTTGATGCGCCCTGCTCGGGCGAGGGCATGTTCCGGCGGCAGATTGAGGCCCGGGAGGAATGGCAGGAAAATTCGCCGCGCGGCTGCGCCGACCGCCAACTGGAAATCCTTGAGGAGGCAGCGAAGATGCTCGCCCCCGGCGGACGGATGGTGTATTCCACCTGCACCTTCAACGATACGGAAAACGAGGGCGTGCTTGCGCGCTTCCTCGCGCTTCATCCGGAGTTTTCGCTCGTTCCCTTCGCGCTGGCAGGGCTGCCGGCGGCGGAAAAAGGGTATCTTCATCTGTATCCGCATGAAATCCGCGGCGAGGGTCATTTTGTCTCCCTGCTTGAGAAATCCACAGACGCGCCCGCGGCTGTGGAAAACGCGCCGCAGGAAAAGCGCGCGCGCAAAAACAGCCGGATGCTCCAGCGTGCGGCAAAGACCCCGCCCGCGCCGCAGCTGCCGGATGTGCTTGCGCCGGGTGTGACACCTGGCAGCGTGCATGCTGCCGGAGACAGTCTCTGGGCGATGCCGCAGGGGATCGACGCGCAGCGGCTTTCCGGCCTGCGCGTGCTGCGCACGGGGCTGTTGCTGGCCCGCAGCGAGGGCAAGCGCTTTGAACCCGATCATGCGCTGGCGATGGCGCTTGCGCCGCAGGAGGCTGCGCGCAGCGCGGAGCTTGACCATGAGCAGGCGCTTGCCTATCAGGCGGGCGAGGCGCTCGAGCTTGGCGATCTTCCTGCGGGCTATACGCTGCTTTGCCATCGGGGCGTGCCGCTTGGCTGGGGCAAGCAGGCCGGCGGGATCATGAAGAACCACTATCCCAAGGGATTGAGAAGAAGATAATAGTCGTGCAAGTTCGTCGCCTGCGGGTGGACCTCATCCGTCTCGCCTGACGGCGATCCACCTTCCCCAAAGGGGAAGGCTGTGTTTCCGTATGCTCCGCCTGTCTGTTTTTCCACTTGTATCGGTTTCAGACAAGTTTGTGTTTTCATATACATTCAGGGTAAGAAACAAAATAAGCCTTCCCCTTTGGGGAAGGTGGCAGCCCGCAGGGCTGACGGATGAGGTCTCCACTGGTTTGATGCAGGCTTTTTGACAAACAAGCCCCTCTTTTTCATGGGGGCTTTTGTTTTATCCGTTCTTCGTGTATAATAAAACTGGGAAAGAAGGTGAATGCCATGATGGAAAGAATGATCAAAGCGTTTTATATCCTGATGATTGCCATGGTCGTTTTTCTTGGCGGACTGCTGATTTCACAGGGCATTCATGAATCGCATGCGGACGCGCAGGAAGCCATCGCGCCCAGCGTAATCATCGATCAGGAAGGAAACGCGCTGTAACGCGCACAGAAAATATGTTCAGAAGCAATCCTTACGGCATGTTCTGCATGCCGGATATTTCAACCGGACGGCTGCTCCTGCGCCGCATGACGATGAAGGACGCGCAGGATATCTTTGAATACAGCCGCGATCCTGACGTCGCGCGGCACGTTCTCTGGGATGCGCAGAAGCACATCAGCGAAGCGAAGGAATATATCCGCTACATGAACCGGCGCTACCGCGACGACCTGCCCTCCAGCTGGGGCATCATCGACAGGGAAAGCGGACGGCTCGTGGGCACCATCGGCTATATGGATCACAGCGAAAACAACGCCAGCGTGGAGGTCGGCTATTCTCTGGCCAAGTGGGTCTGGGGAAAGGGCTACGCCACCGAGGCACTGCGCGCGGTGATCGATTATACGTTTGAGACGATGGACGTCAACCGCATCGAAGCGCAGCACGAGCTTGACAATCCCGCATCCGGACGGGTGATGGAAAAATGCGGCATGCGCAAAGAAGGCGTGCTGCGCCAGCGGCTTTACAACAAGGGGAAATTCGTCGACGTGGCGCTGTACAGCATCCTGCGCGAGGATCAGCGTCCGTGGAAAACGGAATAAACAGAGCGGCATTACCGACAAAGCACAGCAAATCTTCGTCTTTCGCGCACGGGGCCGATATTCTGAGATAAGATTTACATAACAAATGAGGAACAAACCATGATCAGACTCATCGCCAGCGACATGGACGGCACGCTGCTTGACAGCAGGAAGCGTCTGCCGGAGGGATTTGCGGATGAAATCCGGTCGCTTTATGAACGGGGAATCCTGTTCGCCGTGGCCAGCGGCAGACAGTACGCCGCGCTTCGCCGGGATCTTGAAGCGCTGGTTCCCTATATCTATTTCATCTGCGAAAACGGCGCGCTCGTCATGTACCGCGATGAGCAGGTGCTCATCGATCCCATGGACGCCGCCGATCTGCTGGATACCGTGACGGCATGCCGCGCGCTTGACGGCGTGTTTCCCGTCGTCTGCCGCGCGTCGGAAGGGCTGTTTGAGGCGACGGCCGATCCGGCGTTTATCCGGGAAACGCAGATTCATTATCCCAGCTCGCGCGTCGTTGAGGACCACACGGCGCATTGCGCGTATACGGATGTGTGCAAGGTGGCCTTCTATGACAGGGGCGACGCGCAGACGCACGAGCTGCCGGTGCTCAATGAAAAGCTCGGCAGCCGCCTGTCCGTCATCCTTTCCGGTCAGAACTGGGTGGACGTGATGAAGATGGGTGTCAACAAGGGAACGGCCATGCGCCGACTGCAGCAGATGCTGGGCATCGCGCCGGAGGAATGCATGGCGTTTGGAGATTATCTCAACGACTACGAGCTGCTTGAAAGCGTGGGGGAAAGCTACGCGATGGCCAATTCCCATCCGCTGCTGCTTGAAATGGCGAAGTATACCGCGCCCTCCAACGACGAGGACGGCGTGATGCGTGTGATCCGGGAGAGGTTTTCGCTGTGAAGACGTTTGAAATCACGAAGGAAAACGACGGAAGAAAGATCATCCGCTTTCTTCAGAAGACCCTGCCCTCGGCAGGCATGGGCGATATCCGCCGGTTTCTGCGCCTTGGGCGCGTGAAGATCGACGGAAAGAAGGCGAAGGAGGACAGCGTTCTTGCTGTCGGACAGCGGGTGGATATCTACGTCGAAGATGCCTTCTTTGAGGAAATCGAAAAAGAAGATCCGTTTTATTCAAGAATCCGCCCGAAGCTGACCATCCTCTACGAGGATGCGCACGTGATGCTGCTGGATAAGCGCGCGGGACTGATCTGCCATCCGGACGAGGGGGAGAAGGTGCACACCCTGCTCACCTATGCGCAGGCATATCTGTATCAGAAGGGCGAATGGAACCCGAAAAAGGACTTCGCGCCCGCGCTGTGCAACCGCATCGACCGCTTTACCGCGGGCATCGTCATCCTCGCCAAGACGCAGGAGGCAGCAAGGGCGATGGACGCGAAGCTGCGCACGCATGAGGTGCAGAAGTACTACCTGTGCATCGTCCACGGCAGGATGAAATACCCTGAGGGAACGCTGCGCCACTTCCTGACAAAGAAGCCGGAACAGAAAAAGGTGACGGTTTCAAGGAAGAACGAGCCGGGCAGCAAGGAAACGATCACGCACTACCGCGTGGTGGATGAAAACGGCGGTCTGACGCTGACGGAATGCCTGCTGGGTACCGGCAGAACGCATCAGATCCGCGCGCAGTTCGCCTTCATCGGCCATCCGCTGCTGGGTGACAACCAGTACGGCAGCGCGAAGGAAAACGAAAAACACGGACGCGTAAACGGTCAGGCGCTGTGCGCATACCGGCTGATGTTTGATTTTGAAGGCGACGCAGGCTGTCTTGCGCCCCTCAACGGCCGTGCGTTTCAGGTCAGGCACGTGCCGTTTGTCACAGAATACTTTCCCGACGTCGTGATTCCGGATTGTGAGTAAGTGCCAAGGAGAAAAAAGATGAGTAAAGTTGCTGTTCTGATTCCCTGCTATAACGAGGCGAAGACCATTGCCAAGGTCGTCAGGGATTATAAAGAGGCGCTTCCCGAAGCGGATATTTACGTATACGACAACAATTCCTCGGACGGAACCGACGAAATCGCCCGGCAGGCCGGTGCGATCGTCCGCTATGAATACAAGCAGGGCAAGGGCAACGTCATCCGTTCCATGTTTCGCCAGATCAATGCGGACTGCTACCTGATGATCGACGGCGACGACACCTATCCCGCGGAAAACGCGCGCGCGATGGTGGACATGGTGCTTAATCAGCACGTGGATATGGTCATCGGCGATCGGCTTTCCTCGACGTATTTCACGGAAAACAAGCGCCCGTTCCACAATGTCGGCAACGTGACGGTCCGTAAGTTGGTCAACCTGATTTTCAGCGGCGACATCACCGACATCATGACCGGCTACCGCGCGTTTTCCTTCCAGTTCGTCAAGTCCTTCCCGGTGGTGTCCTCCGGCTTTGAAATCGAGACGGAGATGTCCATCCACGCGCTGGATAAAAAGCTCCTGCTCAAGGCCGTGCCGGTGGATTATCGCGACCGCCCGGTGGGCAGCGAATCCAAGCTGAACACCATTTCCGACGGCATGAAGGTGATCAAAACCATCTTCATGCTCTGCAAGAACTATAAGCCCATGCTGTTCTTCGGCGTGATTGCGGCGGCGCTCACGCTGCTTTCGCTCCTTTTCCTTGTGCCCGTTTTTGTGGAATATTTTGCCACGGGCCTTGTGCCGCGCTTCCCGTCGCTGATTGTCGGCTGCTTTATGGTATTGACGGCGATTCAGTGCGTCATGAACGGCATGGCGCTTGAAAACGAATGCAAGAAAGCGCGCCAGAATTTTGAGGTGCAGTCCAACATGATTGCGCTGATGAAGGAAATGCTTGATCGCAAGGCGTCAGAATAACGGAGAAACCCGATAATGAAGTGCATGTTCAGGAACAATCTGATGAAGAAAACCCTCTTGGCTGCCGGAGCGCTTTTGCTGGCGGTGCTGTTTGCCTTGTTCTTTCTTGGCAGCAACTCGCCGCTGGGGCCAGCCATCGGAAGCGATAATGCGATCTACCTGACGATGGGCACGGCGCTCAAGAACGGATACGCGCCTTACACGCAGGTTTTTGATCACAAGGGGCCGCTGCTCTTCTTCCTTGAAATGCTGGCGCAGCTTTTCACCGGAGGCTATTCAACGACGGGCGTGTTTGTGCTGGAAACGCTGTTCATCTGGGGCAGCCTTGTGTGCATCGGCGCGGCGGCCCGGCGGATGAACGCCGCGTCGCTTCCGGCGCAGATGATCTTCCTTACCGTGATCGCGCCTGTAATTGACGGCGGCAACTACTGCGAAGGATATTCAAACCTCCTGACGCTGCTGGGCGCGCTGCTGCTTATGCGCGTCTTTGACCGGGATGAGCTGGTGAAGGAAGCAAAGGCGTATTTCCTGCCTTCCCTGCTCTATGGCGCGCTGCTGATGATTTCCTTCCTCATTCGCGCCAACAACATGCTGCCCATGGCGGGCATGCTGCTGGGCGCCGCGCTTCTGCTGCTTGCAAAAAAGCATTTTGCGCAGCTGGGTGTGTGCGCGGCTGGCTTCCTTGCCGGCTGCGCGGCGGCTGCGCTGCCGGTGGCGCTCTGGCTGCTTGCGCAGGGCGCGCTTGGGGAAGCGGTGTACGGCGCGTTTGTTCACAACATGATGTACGCGGAAACCGATGGCGGCAGCCGCGTTGGGATGCTGCTGCATGATCGCTACGGCTGGCGGGCGATGTTCATGGCGGCGCTTGCCTGCGCCGGCGGCATGGCGTATGCCATTAAAAAGCGCAGACCGGTTGTCGCACTGATGATGATCTTCGGCGCGGCGGCTGGCGGTTTTGCGGCGTTCATTTCCCACAAGTTTTATTCCCATTATCTGATGCTTGGCGCGCCGCTGTGCGCGCTGGGCACGGCGATGCTCTTTGCGTCGATCCGGGGGATGAAGCGGTCTGTGCTGTGCGCGGCGGCGCTTGTGCTGTGCGCGGCGTGCGCCGTTCAGCTTGTCCATTTCGGAATAATCGAAAACAATGAGCGCCGTCAGGCGCATGAGGTGTACACAACCCTTGAAAAGCAGACGCAGGAGCTGCTTGCCCATGTGCCCATGGAGGAACGCGATGAGCTGCTTGCTTACCGCACGGAGCCCAAATGGTACGTCGCCGCCAGGGCGATGCCGTATCTGCGTTTTTATTTTCTGCAGGAGATCCTCGCGCAGGCGGATCCTGCGGTGATGGATGAAATCGTTAAAACCCTTGAAAGCGATCCGCCCAAGTGGCTGGTGATCTACTACAACCGCGAGTTCGGTCCGCCGTATGACGCGCGCGTTGCGGAAATCTTTGAAACGGATTACGAGTTTGTCGATGCAAGAGGCGAATATCAGCTGCTCAGACGAAAAGAGGAGAAACATGACTGAAAAGAAAAGGGGAATATCCCTGCTTCAGCTTTTCCTGCTCATCGGCATGGGGTTGATGATTCCCTGCTATCTGTTCACTGCGGGCAACACGCTTTTTGCGCCGTTTGAGCTGTATAACCGAAGCCGCGCGGCGCTGGTTGTGCTGACGGCGGCGCTGACGGCTTTGCTGTGCTTTTTGCTGTATCAGGCGGACAGACGCGAGGCGTTTTTTGCAAGGCATGAAAAGAAAACGCTGGTGGCTGCTGCGGCGTTTTATTTCGCCGTGCAGCTCATCCTTGCATCTGCGCTTCGCTTTGAACCGGCAACCGATGCGGAGCAGTGCCACACGGCGGCGAAGCTGATTGTCGATACGGGCACATTCGGCAATAACGAACGCTCATTCATTTACTTCACGCGCTATCCGTTCAATCTCGGTCTGGTATACCTGCTTGCGGCGATTTTCAGGCTGTCCGGTGCGCTGGGGATTGCGGACCGGTTCATGCCGGTGGTTGTGGTCGCCGCGCTGCTCTTTACGCTGGGTCTTTTGTGCGGCGCGCGCATCGCGCGGCGTATCGGCGGCGTGAAGGCGCAGACGCGGATGCTGATCCTCTTTGCTTCCTGCCTGCCCTTCCTTTACTGCCCGGCGGAGATGTATACCGACGTCTTTGCCCTCGCGTTTCCCACGATGACCATCTACCTCGCCCTGCGCATCGGGGAGGCGAAAACCCGGCGGGAAAAGCTGCTCTTTGCGCTGCTTTTCGCGCTGTGTACGTTTGTCGGCGCGCAGATCCGCTTCACCTGCGTCGTGGCGGCGATTGCCTGCATGATCGTGCTCCTGTTCAAAAAGCGCGTCGCGGTTTTCATGCTGGCGGGCGTGATGCTTTGCGCGGTGTTTGCCGCGGGCGGCGCGCTGATGGATTGGGAGACGCACAAGCACCTGAGCGAGGAGGATATCGCAAAAAACGAGCTGCCCCGCCTTCATCACATCGCCATGGGTCTGCCCGTTCAGGTGGACGAGGGCTACGGCCAGTACGGCTACGGCAAGTGGCTGATCTTTTCCACCTCCTTTGAGGATCCTCAGGAAAGAAAGGAAGCGCTGCTGACCGAGGTCATCGACCGCATCTACTATCTGCGCTATCCCAGCCGGCTGATTCACATGATGTCGCGCAAGCTGCTTTCCACCTTCGGCAACGGCACGTTTGTGCTGCATGAGATCATACAGGGCGACAGGCCGCAGGTCGATCATCCCGTCAAATGGCTGATCTTTGAGTGGGGAGACGGATATAAAGCCTACTATCACCTGACGACGGCGCTGTTCACCGCGCAGATGCTGCTTGCCTGCGCCGCCTGCCTTCAGGCGATTTTCCGGCGCGATACGCGCGGCGCGGCGGTGTTCATCGCGCTGCTGGGCATTTTCCTCGTGCTGTGCATGTGGGAAACGCGCGCGCGGTATTTCTTCTCCTATCAGATGCTTCTGCTGCTGGCAGCGGCGCTGCTGGAGGTCCGGGGAATCCGGAAAACAAAGTAATAAGACAAATTAAGGGCTGCAAAGCGTGTGCTTTGCAGCCCTTGTGATTTTCAGATGGTTGGAGAATATGAGCAGGCGAAGACCTCATCCGTCAGCCCTACGGGCTGCCACCTTCCCCAAAGGGGAAGGCTTATTTTGTGTCTTACCTCGAATGTATGCGAAAATACAAGAGTACGAAAATCAATATCAGGTAAGGAAGTAAACATGCGGAACGTCTGGAAAAGAGCCTTCCCCTTTGGGGAAGGTGGATCGCCGACAGGCGAGACGGATGAGGTTCCGCCCGCAGGCGACATTGATTATTTCCGGCAGAGGAATTGACGGATCTTCTCCTGCACAAAGGCGACGGCAAGCGGAAACGCAAGGCCGGCGAGCAGATACAGCACGTCCCATTCGCTGCGCCCGCCCGGCGCGTAGCAGTAGCCCTGCAGCGTGCGCATGGATCTGACGCTGAAATCCGCCGCGCCGATTTCCAGCATGTTCATGACGAGGAAAACGCCGTTGAGCGCAAGGAAGCCCATGTAATGGTGCATCATGATGTCAAACGTATGCCGGCTGACGGACAGCACAAAGCGGCTTTTTTCCATCAGCGGGGCGAGAAGGCGCGCGATGCGCAGATAAAACGCGATTGCCAGCAGCGCGCCGGCGTAGACGCCGAATGCGCCGCAGCCAAAGTATGTGCAGTTGGAAAGCAGATAAGCGAGGTTGTCATAGCGGACGCACAGCAGCGCGCGCAGCACGACGATGACCGTCAGATACGGGACAGTCGGCAGGGTATCAAGCTGCTCCAGCTTCCTGCGGTAGAGCACGCCAAGGGCATAACCCGGCAGAAGAATCAGCGTGCGGTTGAGGAACAGGGGAAGCACGGCATGCTGACCTTCATACGTCATCTGCGTCACGGCGGCGCCGGCAGCCAGACAGAGGAGAAACGCGGAAACGCAGCCTGTCTTCATGCGCTGCGCTGCGCGGTCAAGCAGCGAATAGAGCACCTGACAAAGGAACAGCGGGAAGATGAACCACGAGCCGAGGTTGAAGACAAAGTGCTCCCCGTCGACCAGCGGCGCCAGCAGCAGCGTATACGCGGATAGCGGCTGACCCAGATCAAACCCGGCAAACCGGCGCAGCACCGCGCTGCCCACGCCGTAGACGATGTTCCACAGATACAGCGGCAGCAGCATGCGTTTTGCTCTGTGCGCGATATCCCCAAGCAGGTTCTCCTTGCGGGAGAAGAAATAGCCGGAGCCGAAGGCAAAGAGCATCAGGTGGAAGGAATAATAGCGGAACAGGCTGTCCATGTCAAACAGATCGCCAAGGCTTGTGTGCCCGTCCACGACGAAAACGATGGCGATGAAATACAGCGCGCGCATGGTCATATTTTCGCCTGCGCTTTTGCCGGATGCGGAGGAGTTGGTCACAAAACACCGCCTCTTTCATAAGAAAAATGATATAATAATATAATTAAAATAGAGGTATTTGTCCGTTATCCGTATGGTGGTCATATGACATAAAAAATATAAGAAATAATACAGTATATGTCAAATTCATGTCAAAAAATGAGGGGAAAAACATCCTGAAGAAAGAAAAAAGAAAAATACAGAAGAATCGTACAAAAAAACCGTTAAATACACCTTTTTTGTCAGTAGACGATAAGAGAATGAAACGTATACTAAATGTATATAGGCTGATGGCGGTCTGAGCAGCGTCAATCAGCCAAGCGGTAGGAGGTGGCGAAGCATGGTCAAGTTTGGCGAGCGGCTGAAGATGGCACGAACAACCAAACATATGAGCCAACAAGCACTGGCAGACATCATCGGAAAGAGTCTGAACACTGTTGGTCTGTATGAGCGTGGATTACGTCAGCCGAGTCTGGAAACGCTGTGTCTCCTTGCAGATACGCTGGATGTTTCCTGTGATTATCTCCTGGCGCGCACGGAGGCGAAAAAGACGGCAAGGGTGTCAGAGGGGCTTGACGAAAATCTCGCTGTGCGTGTGAGCAGAATTGAGAATCATCTCGGTCTGGAATAATCAAAAAACCTGATTGTTTTGAAAAAGTGCCGGTGTTTACAGGACACCGGCGCTTTTTTTGCGCTGTATTTTCCGGATGCGGGCGCGGCGGAAAAACCGCAAAGGAAGCGGTTTATCCCTGCCGGTCCGGCGCGCCCTGTTTTCTGCGCTCTGCGGCGCTCTGGTATTCTGCCTTTCTTTCCCGGGCGTCTTCCATGCTCAGGCGGTGATGGCGTTTTTTGACCGGCGTCAGCTGGTAAAGGCGATACCCCTCGCGAACGCTTTCCACTTCCTCCTGCGTGGCGAGCATGGTGCGCTGATGCATGAGCAGCGTACCGTTTTGCACGCGCTTGAAATGCATCTGTCCATAAATGGGGCCATGCTTGGCACAGGTGGAAATTGCCAGGTATTTTTCCTTTCCGCCGTCAAACCATTTGGTGTCAAACCCGGTTGCCGCGCCGCAGGAGGGGCAGGCGATGCTCATCAGCGTCAGATCCATCAGCGCATCGGTCTGGAAGACGTGCTGCGTGGGCTGGGAGCGCAGGATGGAGGCGGCGATGCGCTGCTCGCGCACGAGCAGGGCGTCAAGCCGCTGGCGCTGCGCGGGCTCAAGCGCGGCGACGGCTTCGTCGATCGTCCTGAGCAGCGCGGCGGTGCATTCGGCGTCGTATACCGCGCGGTGAGCGGGAACATCGGGATTGATTTCCATCTTTTCAAGCGCCGCATGCAGATTCATCTGCTTATGCACATCGCCCAGCACCGCGCCGGCGAAGATGAACTGCGCATCCACGGGCGGGGAAAAGGGCATGGTCGTCATGAAGAAGGCGGCGTTGCGCTTGAGGACAGGGTAATCGTCCCGGCCCCATGTGACCAGCAGGCTGTCCTCGCCGCACCAGCGGATGAAGTCGGCAAAGACGTCGGAGAACGTGCCGCCGGCGGCGAGCTCGCTTTCCGTGATGCCGGTCACGGATTTAATGTGCTTATCGAGCCTGCGGTAAAGCTTGGGCTTGATCAGCGCGGAAAAGGTATCCACGATTTCATAATTGCGGTTCACGCGGCAGGCGCCGATTTCGATGATTTCATGGGGCATGCGGTGGTTTGGAACATAGGAATTCTGGTTCCATTCCAGATCAAATACGATCAGATGGCGGTCTTCACCGCTGGAAAATGAAAACATGGTTCACGTCCTTCCGGCTCTGCGCAAAAGCACGTTGCGCGCGCGTGCCTTTGCGCAAAGCCGCTGCAGATTCAGCATCAACTGCTGTCTGCAACATTGTACAGTATAATGCATCATTTTCAAAGAGGAAAATACGGGAACCGGAAAAAAACGTCCGCGATCCGGCGGATGATGTTCTTGCCGAATTTCCGGTTGGCAATTTCTGTACATCGGGGTATAATATAGGCATCTTGAAATTTGCGCTGAAAGGGGCGTTATTATGGCCAATCCGAATATCCCGACTCCTCACATCACGGCGAAGGAGGGCGATTTTGCCCGCACGGTGCTCATGCCCGGCGATCCGCTGCGCGCGAAGTTTATCGCGGAAACGTATCTTGAGGATGCCGTGCTCGTCAACAACACCCGCGGCGTTCATGGCTATACGGGCTATTACAAGGGCAAGCGCGTGTCCGTCATGGCGTCCGGCATGGGCATTCCGTCCATCGGCATCTATTCCTACGAGCTGTTCAATTTCTACGGCGTGGAAAACATCATCCGCGTGGGCACCGCCGGCGGCATCGGCGACAATGTGAAGCTGCGCGACGTCGTGCTCGGCATGAGCGCATACACCAACTCCTGCTACAGCCGCCAGTTCTTTGATGGCAGCGCCGCGCCCTGCTGCTCCTTCAAGCTCCTTGAGCAGGCTGTCGCCGCCGCCAGAAAGATGGGCATCGAGCCCAATGTCGGCGCGCTCTACTCCTCCGATATCTTCTACGACGAAAGCGGCGCTGCCGGAAAGCTGAAGAATCTGGGCGTGCTCGCGGTTGAAATGGAAGCGGCCGGTCTGTATCTCAACGCTGCGCGCGCCGGCAAAAATGCGCTGGCGATCTGCACCATTTCCGATCACATCTTCCGCGGCGAGTCGCTCCCGGCGGAGGACAGGCAGACGACCTTCACCCAGATGATGGAAATCGCCCTTGAAATCGCCTGAGGCGGGCTGTGCCCGCACCCGTATCCGACATGCATGACTGACGCTGAATCTTTAGCGGACGTGGCCGATGGAGTTCCATTCGCGCAAAGGGCGCTCTGGAACGCATGTGTTGGGAATAACGCAGTGGTTTGTACTGTTGCATTTTAATTTCCGGGTCCAGAGTTCGACTCCGGGAAATCCAGCCTTCCCCTTTGGGGAAGGTGGCATGCCAAAGGCATGACGGATGAGGTCCCGCCCGCAGGCGGAGCGCGTTTTCCCCTGTTTGTTAAACAGAAAAAATACGTCACAACATGTTATGTAGCTGAATTACACGCCAAGGAGAACAACACCATGCTCAACCGTATCTATATTTCTTCCGACATTGAAGGCACCTGCGGCATTGCCCACTGGGACGAAACCGAACTGGGCCGCGGTGAACACGATTATTTCCGCCGCCAGATGACCGCCGAGGTCAAGGCGGCCTGCGAAGGCGCGCTCGCCGGCGGCAGCGACGACATTTTTGTCAAGGACGCGCATGACTCCGGCCGCAACATGATTCCCTCCGAACTGCCCGAGTGCGTGTCGATCTTCCGCGCGTGGGGCAGCGACATTCATTCCATGGTGTCCGGTCTGGATGCGAGCTTTGCCGGCGTGATCTTCACCGGCTATCACTCCGCTTCCAACACCGACGCCAATCCGCTCTCCCACACGATGAACACGCAGAACGCGTCCATCAAGATCAACGGTATCCAGACCAGCGAGCTGGTGATCAATGCGTTCGCTGCGGCGCATTACGACGTGCCGCTGCTGATGGTCACGGGCGACGTGGGCGTGTGCGAGCAGGCCAAGCGGCTCAATCCGAACATCATCACCGTCCCGGTCAGCCGCGGCAGGGGCAATGGCTCCATCTCCATCCATCCGCACGAGGCGGTGCGCCGCATCCGCGAGGCCGCCGAGCAGGCTGTGAAGGAAGGTCTTGCCAATCCGGATAAGTTTAAGATCGATCTGCCCAACATGTTCGACGTCGAGGTCGAGTTTGTCAAGCACTTCAAGGCGCGCCGCGCCAGCTTCTATCCCGGCGTCCGCCAGACCGGTCCGCGCACGGTCATGTTCTCTTCCGACGCCTATTACGACGTCCTGCGCTTCTTCATGTTCTGCCTCTAAACGGCGGGCTGTGCCTACAGCGGGCTGTGCCCGCACCCATTACGCTTCGCTCCGGCTAAAATGGGATCGCACGGGCGGAAGGCCCTCCGATCCCTGACTCTGAGGAGATTCGCGAGGCGCATGAAGCTATGAAACGCAAAAGCCATCGTCCCGGAAAAAGGACGATGGCTTTTTTGCTGCAGTAAAAGCACAGACCGCCATTATCTTTAGCCTTACATGATAGCGCTTACTACCCGAGTCAGGCTCCGGAGCGCCCTTTGCGCGTGCGGAGCCATATGATGCAAGGCGAAGCGAAGTGGGTGTGGGCACAGCCCACTAGCTGGAGATGCTTTCAAGATAGCCCTCCAGCGCCTGCACATCGTCAAAGATACGCCCGTCAAGCAATTCCTGACGGTCGCTTTCGCTCGCCCTGTCGGAGGGGATATCCGTGCTGCGCACGAGGGAGAGCGATTCGCCGTCACGGTTCTGATAGACATGCATCATGCCGTCCTCTCCGGTTTTCAGCACCCAATGCAGCGCACAGGGGATATCCGTGCTGACCGCCGCGTCCACTTCGGATGCGGAAAAGCCCGTCACCGTCGCCCCGGGCAGCACGCTTTGTATTTCCTTTTCCAGCGCGGCGCGCGTCAGGCCGATCAGCCGCGGATCAAGCGGATCGCGGCGCTGGATGCTGTGACCGCACGGCGCGTACACCAGCGTCTGATGCAGCATACAGCCTCTGGCTGTCTGCTCGGAAAGGTCGGCGCCGGCAGGCACGCCCTGCATCTGCGGCGGGTCAGATGGTTTGGTTACCAGCTGCGGCGCATCCTGCTGTCCGTCGTTGCCGCGGATGGGCAGCAGACACAGCAGCAGCGCCAGCCCGGCGGCAAGCAGGAACAAGCGGTATGGACGGTCAAAAATCCTCAAAAGCAATCGCCCTCATCTCCTTCTTCACGCAGTGTGCGCTGTGCGGGGGAAAGAGATGAGGGCGATATCGTGTTAAGTTATGGCAGAATGCGAAGACGGGCGTAGGAGCTTTGATCAGCTCAGCAGCTGCAGCAGCGCCTCGTGCGCCGCATCCAGCGCGGCGGGATCGTTATTGTAGGTGTAGAAATTGGTAAACACGCGCGCGACGAGCGCATCGTGCGCCGCTTCGTCCTTTTTTCTCAGCGCGCACAGCAGCGCCGCTTCCTGCGCGCCCATGCGCTCGGCTTCAAGGCGCATGCTCAGCCACGGGCCGTTCTCGCCCGGATAGACGATGAACGCATCGCCGCAGGGGAAGTTGGTGCCGATGCCCGTCCAGTTTTTCGCGCTCGTCGCCTCAAACGGATTGGGCACGCCGCCGAACTGATTGTATCCCCAGTGTAGATAGCCGCCGATGCGGTTTGCCGCGCAGCCCCAGAAAAGCAGACGGCCATTTTGAAGCGGGGAATCGAGGAAGCGGTTGAGCCACTTGCCTTCCGGCGCGCAGCATACGTAGGTATACAGCTCCTCGCCCATGGCGATCGCGGTATCAAAGGCCTTCTTTTCCTTTTCGTAGCTGTCGGTGATGGGTACCATGATGTCCACGCCGCCGCGCATGAGCGTCGTTTTGACCGCCTCGATGATCTTCACTCCGGGCAGATACCGCCGCACGATGTTCGCCGCCGTCAGGAACTGTACGCGCCGCGCCTGAAGATCCGCGTCGCTGAGGTAATGTACGTCCGGTTCGTCCATGACGTGGAAGATCACACGGTCAAGCCAGCCGTTGCGCGCAAGGAATTCGGAGAACGCCTTCATCTCGCAGCAGAGCAGCTCATAGCCTTCGTCGCTGTCCACGCTGATTGCCGGGTTGGCGCTGCATTTGAAGTCCGCGGTGTACATGTCCATGCTGCCGTCTTCGCGGTAGCCGCGGCAGATGATGCCGCCGGTTTCAAACGTATCAAAGCCTTCCTCAAAGAAAATCTCGATGATGGGCTTCATGTCCTCAAAGTCAAAATGATACGGCTTTTCGGTGCGGCGCTCGGAAAGATCCTCGTGCATCCACAGCAGAAAGATTTTCTGATTCACCCTGCGCATGGAGCGGGCATATGCGCGCACGACGTCTTCAAAAGCCTTTGTGCCGCGCGTGACGCCGTGCATCTTTTCCATCGCGGTGACGGCAAACCAGTTGGTCGTTTCAAAGAGATCCTCGTCATAGCAGACGGGATAGACCTGATAGCGGATGCGGCAGAGGTGGCGCGCGTTCCCGGCGCACAGCTCAAGGCTCAGCTCGTATTCGTCTGCCGGCGTATCTTCCGCCGGAGAAAGACAGATATACGCGTTCACGCGCCCGTTTTCGGCGGGAATCGCCGCAGGATCGGCGGGCTTTAAGCAGTCAAATACCCAAAACGGTGCTTTTTTCACCGCGTAATCGGGGCATTCATCCGGAAGGATGACCATTGCGCCGCCCTGATTGACACCGTCGCCTGTATTATACTCCACCGGCACGGCGATCATCTGATACGTTTCGGTGTCAAATCCCTTGCCGGACACGCGGACGCTGCCCGCCGCCTCGCCGCATTCAAAGCAGAGCTGAATGCCGGTCTTGCCGTTTTTTGCCGAGACGACGCGCAGCTCCTGCGGTATGGCTTCAAGGGCGGAATCTGGGAAGAGAAAGCGCTGCTGCGCGGTGATGATGCCGTTCATGCCGGGCCTCCTTGTCTGATATGTCGGTTAGATAAATCTTTCTGCCGGATATCGGCTGCGTGCGACGAAGGATGGGGGTTGTATGTGTTTGTCGGGAATGCCCCCGGCAGCATGATGTCTTACTGGCCGGAAAGGAAGCGGCTCATCGAGCGGAAGCACACGCTCGTCACTGCCGCGCCCACGGCCATCGCGCCGACAGCCTGCAGCGCGTTCAAGCCGCTGGATGCCGCCTGCGCGCCGTTATTCTGCACCAGACAGAGCATCGAATGATAGATGCTGTATCCCGGGGCGAGAGGAACCATCGCGCTGAGCAGAAAGACGGTCGTGGGCATGTGCATGCGGCGCGCGACCATCTCGCAGATGACGGTAATGACGACCGTCGCAAAAAAGTAGCTGAAAATCATGCTCTGTCCCAAGCCGACAGCCATCAGTTCATAGATCAGGTAGCTGAGCAGGGCAATCAGGGACGCAGGAAAAATCGTCTTTCGCGGCGCATCAAGGAGAAAAGAGAAGCCAACGGTTCCAAGAAATGCGCCGATGCATCGAAGAATCAGGCTCATCATGGCATGGTTCCTCCCATCATGACGATAAAGGACAATCCTGCATACACGCCGAGCGCCACCGCCGCCGCCAGCAGCAGCGCCTCCAGCGCGCGGGACATGCCGCTGACCAGATCGCCATACATCGTATCGCGCATAGCGGTGGTCATCAGAAGGCCGGTGAGCAGCGGCATGATGCCGCCGACGATCGCCGAATGCACCTCAGTAAAGGCAGGAAACAGGATGGATACGCTCATCACGCCCACGGAGGAAATCAGCCCGCCGAAGAAATTGCCGAACAGCGCGCCCATTTCCATTTTGGAAAACAGCGGCTGAATCATCTGCACGATCAATCCCATGATAAACGCGACGATAAACCCATCCAGCTGCCCGCCGAAGAGCAGGCAGAAGCCGCCCGCAGAAAGCGCAAAAGCCGGAATCAAGACCCGCTGCGGACAGCCGGGATAGCGCTTGACACGAAGGAGCGCTTCTTCCGCTTCCTCAAGCGTCATCTGTCCCTGCGCCACGCGGCGGGAGACGTCGTTGGTACGCTCGATGCGGGTTAAGTTGGTGCCGCGGCGGTTGATGCGGCAGATGCGCATCCGGCCGCCGACTTCAACGAAGATCGAGGTCGTGAACGCGGCGACGTTGACATCCAGAATGCCGAAACCCGCCGCCATGCGCAGCACGGTTTCCTCCACGCGGTATGTTTCGCCCCCGTTTTCAAGGATGAGCTGCGCCGCCAGACACAGCAGAGAAATCTGCCGCTCCCGCAGGGCGTCTGCGCCCTTTGCACCGTCAGCCTCCCCGATATGATTAAGCTTCATCATACGAAGATACTCCTGATTAATGAAGATAATCTGATTATATCATTTCGGGATGAATTGTCAATCTGACCGGAAAAACGCGGGCTGGAAAGAATCGGGGGAGAAAGGTGAAAAAACAAAATTGTTAGAAACTTATCAATATTTCACGAAAATGATGAATACAGAAGGAATTCGTTGACTTTGTGTATGCATTAGTGATAAAATGCCAACGATTATCAGGAAAGGAGCTTTTCATCATGAAAAAGCTTGCATCGATTATTCTGGCTATGCTGATGATGGTCAGCATGATCGCCGGCGTGTCTGCCGAGACCTTCACCGGCGATGACACGGGCATCGGCCCGGTTACCGTTACCCTGACCGTTGAGGACGGCAAGATCGTCGCCGCCGAAGTGACCGGCGAAAACGAGACCAAGGGATTTGGCTATGAGCCGATCTACGAGGGCACCTACGCCGAGGCGATCGTCGCTGCGCAGGGCGCGGATATCGACAACATCGCCAGCGTGACCGTGACCACCAACGCCGTCATCGCCGCCACCAAGGAAGCGATGGTCGCTGCCGGCCTGGCGCAGGCCGAGGTCGTCGTCGTGGAAGACGTGACCTGTGACGTCGTGGTTGTCGGCGCGGGCGGCGCGGGCATGGCTGCCGCGCTGCAGCTGGCGGACAACGGCGTTGAAAACATCATTCTCATCGAGAAGACCGGCTCCACCGGCGGCAATACCTCCCGCGCGACCGGCGGCATGAACGCTGCCGGCTCCAAGTATCAGGGCGAGCGCGAGTGGAAGGACGCCACCACCACCGCGGTTGAAAACACCATCGCCAGCGCGAAGAAGAACTACGGCGAGCAGCTCGCTGATCTGATCGCCACCGTCGAGGCTCAGCTGGAGGCTTACAAGGCCAACCCGGTCGGCTACTTCGATTCCGTCGAGCTCTTTGCTCTGGATACCATGGTTGGCGGCAAGGCCATCAACGATATCGATCTGGTCATGGCGTTCGCTGCTGGCTCCGCCGATGCGATCGACTGGCTGGACACCAAGAACGCGGGTCTGCCCAACGTCGGCTCTCTGGGCGGCGCTTCCGTCATGCGTGCGCACCGCGCCACCGTCGACGGCACCGTCAACGGCAAGACCACCCCGGTCGGCGGCTACCTCGTCAAGCAGCTGACCGCTGCTGCGGATGCCGAGGCCAAGATCGACCTGCGCATCAACACCGCCGCCACCGAGATCGTCATGGTGGACGGCAAGGCTGCCGGTGTGAAGGTCACTTCCCCGGACGGCGATTACACCATCAATGCCAAGGCTGTGATTCTGGCCTCCGGCGGCTTCGGCGCCGATCTCGAGCGCGTGGCTGCCTACAAGCCGGAGCTGACCGGCTTCGTCACCACCAATGCCCCGGGCATCACCGGCGACGGCATTGACATGGCCGTGGCCGTCGGCGCTGCGACCGTAGATATGGATCAGATTCAGATTCACCCGTCCGTGTACACCGAGACCTCTTCCCTGATCACCGAAGGCATCCGCGGCGACGGCGCGATTCTGGTCAACCAGAGCGGCGTTCGCTTCGTCGATGAGATGGGCACCCGCGACGCCGTTTCTGCTGCTGAGCTCGCTCAGGAGGGCGGCTACGCCTGGACCATCGTCGATCAGAAGATGATGGACGCCTCCGCGACCTACGCCGGCTACTACACCAAGGGCTTCGCGCTGATGGGCAACACCGTTGAGGAGCTTGCCGCTGCGATGGGCACCGACGCCGCTGTCCTGACCGAAACCCTGAACACCTGGAACGCTGCTGTCGCCGCGCAGAAGGACGAGGCCTTCGGCCGTACCTCCTTTGCCCAGCCGCTGGATACCGCTCCGTTCTACGCTGTGAAGGTTGCTCCGGGCATCCATCACACCATGGGCGGCGTGAAGATCAACACCTCTGCCGAGGTGCTGACCGAGGCCGGCGAGGCGATCCCGGGCCTGTATGCTGCGGGCGAGATCACCGGCGGCGTGCACGGCGCGAACCGTCTGGGCGGCAACGCTGTCGCTGACATCATCGTCTATGGCCGCATCGCCGCGGACAGCGCCGCTGCGTACATCGCTGAGTAATCACATAGGCGTATCTTTTCCTCCTGCCGGGTTTCCGGCGGGAGGTTTTCTTTGCTTTGCTGGAAATATGCCGAACAGGAGGGAATGATGGCGAAAAACCATGACAAACGGACACGACCGTGATATACTGACAAAAAGGGACAGGCAATGGGGAAATGCCTGAATAAGGAGGAAAAATAAGATGAAAAGAGTGGCTTTGATTCTGGCGGTTGTGCTCCTGCTCGTGCTTGGCGCGACGGCATTGGCGGCATGCACCATCTGCGGCGGAGACGGCATCTGTGACATATGCAGAGGAACCGGCTATATTTCCAGCCTGAATAAGACCTGCGTATGCAATAACGGTAAGTGTCCGGTCTGCAATACGACGACCTTGTATTCCAGCTCTTCCAGAACGTTTGAACTCAACTCCCGCCTTTCCGGCTACAGAGGACGCTACACCGTCTCCTGGACGGACTCCAGTAACGCGGGTCCGTACGAGGTGGGCAGAACGTATTGCGGCACCGGTTCTGCGACGCAGGGATATTTCTACGCCAACAACGGCTCTTCGGATTCCACGACGTACGGCAATTCCCTGACGCTCAATCACCTCATCCCGGGTGAAAGCTACATCATCGACGTCATCGATAAAAACGGCGTCAAGATCCAGAGGACGTACACCGTTCCCTATGCGGATTCTTTCGTGGACGGCAAGCTCAAGGCGAGCTCCGTGGATATCACGATCAAGCCGGCGAAGTATAATTCCTCCACCGGCAAGACGGTCAAGCTTTCGGAACTCAAGGCCAACGACATCATGAACGGCATTGACTACGGCGATTCCTTCGGCGTGAGCTATCAGATCGATTTCCCGCGCCTTGCCTCGGACAGAGAGTTCTTTGCCCAGCTGGCGTTCTATGCGCCCAACGGCTTCAGCCACACGGAATACGCGGATGACATCAGCTACTCCTCGTTCTCCAACGCATCGGGAAGCTATTCCCGTTGGGACATCATCGGTCAGAACTTCTTCAGGCATCTGTACAACAAGAACGGTTACGTCCCGACGGGCGAATACCGGGTCGAGCTGTACTGGGACGGCATGCACGTCAACACGAGCACCTTCCGCGTAAAGTAATCCTTCAGACAGAGTTTTCAAGCAAACAAAACAGCGCATCGCTTCCCGATACGAGAAGCGATGCGCTGTTTTTGTGAGAGAGGAGGTTCATTTCTATATGAAGGGGGATTCCACATGAAGGGCTCAGAATCATGCGTCGATGCTGTCAAGCCCGGTCAGGCGGCAGATCATGTCCTTCGCCCACGGCATGCTCATCTTTCCCGTGCGCGCCATCATCAGCACGCCGTATACGCCCACGCCGACCAGCTGCGGCGCGACGCTTTCGTCCTTGCCGTTTTCACAAAGCGCCTGCGCCGCCATCTTTTCAAGCGCGGGACCGATGTGCGCAATCAGCCTGTCGCACATGTCGGTATACAGCGCCGCATGCTGAGGCAGACAAAGGTCCGCCACCAGCGGCGCGGTGAAGCACTGCTGCCATGCGTCAAGGTTCATCAGCCGGGAAAGCTTTTCCCGTGCCGTGCCTTCGCCCTCTGCGATTTCGTTGGCACAGCTTTCCAGATAGCTGCAGTAGCCTTCCACCACGGCCTTGACCATGTCGTCCTTGGTGGTGAAGTAATAATAGAACAGTCCCTTGGCTACATCCACGGCGGTTACGATTTCCGCGACGGACGTGCGCACAAAGCCCTGCTGGGCAAACAGCCTGGAGGCGGCAGCCACCATCTCGGCCTTGCGTTCTTCCGGTTTTTTAACGACTCGCATCGGGCATCCTCCTTTTAGATTTGCGGGGGAAAACGGGGATCAAACTGATTTCAGCGCTCCGTTTTGATTCATCTGACGTCGATTGTATTCTATCAGCATGGGAATCGCCGTACAATATCAAACCGTCCAAACGTACAACGCTGCGGACGAAATGTCAGATGAAGGGATTGATTACATCGGCGGGGAAGACCTCATCCGTCTCGCCTGGCGGCGATCCACCTTCCCCGCGAAACGAAATAGTCGTGCAAACACCTCGCCTGCTGGCTGTTTGATAAACAGACGTGGTTTCTGTTCCATGTTTCATCCTTCCCCCTGCTGATTTTCAGGTTTACATAACAAAAGAACGCGATTTTCGGGCAGGAATCCAACGGGCGGTCAAGAAATATAATTCAGTTACCCCTTTTCAGAAATGCACGGCTATCCGCCGTTTTTGACTTTGGAGAGAAGCATGGCAGAAGAACTTGAATTGCTCCGGCGCATCACACCGCAGGAGGAATATGCCGCCGCACAGGCGATTTACCGCGCCGGCGGCGTGCGCGGCATGGATGAAGAAAACGGATTTTTGCGCTATGCCGTGGACGGCAGCCCGCGCAGGGTGGTGCGCGTGGGCGCGTCAAGCAGGCTTTCCGGGCGCTGCTCCTGCGATTTCTTTGGCAACGTTCACAAGCCCTGCCGCCACATCGCCGCCGCGATGATGCTCGCCATTTCCACCGGCGCCATCGAGGAAATGCGCCGCCGCCGCGCGCGGGAAAATGCGGGCGCGCTGATGGACACGCTGCAAAGCGCGCTGCCGATGGAAACGCCGATTGAGCTGGAAGTGACGCTGCGCATCATCGGCGCGCACGATCCCGTCCGCGTGTGCCTTCGCGTGGGACAGGAACGGATGTACGTCGTCAAGTCGATCGCGCAGTTCTTTGAGGCGCTTGAAAAGAAGGAATCCATGGCCTTTGGCAAGGGCTTCGTGCTGGAGCCGCAGTGGATGGGCTTTGCCGGCGTGGATGCGAAGATCATCTCCCTCCTGCAGGATGCGGCGTATGTGTGCAATCTGGAAGGAAAGCTGGCGGCGACGGGGCTGGATGCCAAGTATCTTACCCTGAGCGACCGCTTTGTGCCGCGGCTGATGCAGCTGCTGATGGCCAAGCCCTTCAAGATCTCCTTTGGCGAGGAGGTTGTGCACATTCCCGGCGTGTTTGACGGACAGGCCGAGCTGCTTTTCGGCGTCACCGCCAGCGGACGGGAGATTGAAATCCGCGCGCAGATGCCCAAAACGCTGCGCATGCTCGATCCGCAGTGCCGCTATGTCTACTGTGAGGGCGACGTGCTGCGCCTGCCGAGGGAACAGCGATCCATCGTCCGGGCGATGATTGCCGCGGGGCAGGATGGACAATCCGCCTTCCGCTTTGACGCGGCGCAGGGCATCCGTGTGATTTCCGAGCTGCTGCCCGCGCTGGAATGCGCCGGCGCGGTGACCATCGACGGCGCGCTGGCCGAGCGCATCGTCAGGCGTCCCCTGAAGGTCAAGGCCTATTTTGACCGGGAGGACCGCATGGTGCTCTGCCGGATGACGTTTGAATACGGGGATGACGCGTTTGATCCCTTTGCTCCGGCGCAGCCGCCCAGAGAGGGCGAGGAAAACCTGCTCATGCTGCGCGACAGCGCGGGCGAGCGCGCGGCGCTGGATCTGCTGGCGGCGTCCGGTTTCCGCATGCAGAAGGGGCGCGTGCTCCTGAGCGGTCAGGACGCGATTTACAGGTTCCTGACCGAGGGCATCTATGTCCTGCAGAAAAACGCCGAGGTTTACTGCTCCGATGAATTCCGCCGCATGACCCCGCGCAAGCCGCGGTTTGCGGGATCGCTGCGCATGCAGGACGGTGCTTTGCAGCTGGAGGTGACGGAAAACGGCGAACCGACGCCGGAAATTGCCGCCATCCTGCGGGCGCTGCGCGACAGAAAGAAGTATTTCCGCCTGAAGGACGGCGCATATCTGGATCTGACCGACATGGAGGAGTGGCGCGAGCTGGCGGAAGCGGCTGTCGGCGGCGATTCTCCGGACGAGACGCAGGAAGAGACAAACGAGCGCGGCCTGCTTGAAATTGAGAATTACCGCGCGGCGTACATGATGAGCCTGCTTGGCGGCGGCGCCATTCCCGTCAGCGCGGATCAATCCGTCACCGATATGGTCGACAGCATGGACAGGGACGGCGATCCCTGCCCCGAGCCGCTTGGCAGCCTGCTGCGTCCGTATCAGCTGCGCGGCTTCATGTGGATGCAGGCGCTGCACCGCCTGCGCATGGGCGGCATTCTGGCCGACGACATGGGCCTTGGCAAAACGCTGCAGGTCATTTCTCTGCTGCTTTGGGCCAGCCGGACGCAGAACACGGAAAGCGCGCGCATGCCGTCCATCGTCGTCGCGCCGACGTCGCTGGTGTACAACTGGCTTTCCGAGCTTGGACGCTTCGCGCCGGAGCTGCGCGTGCTCGTCAGCGAAGGCAGCCAGCAGCAGCGCGCGGCGCAGATCGCGTGTCTGAATGCGCCGGACTGCGATGTGGACGTGTACATCACCAGCTATCCGCTGATCCGACGGGACATCGCCGCGCTTTCGCGCGTGCCGTTCCGCTTTGCGATCCTTGACGAGGCGCAGTACATCAAGAACGCCATGAGCGTGGGCGCGGGCGCGGTCAAGCAGCTTAAGGCGCAGACGCGCTTTGCCCTGACCGGCACGCCCATGGAAAACCATCCGGGCGAGCTGTGGTCGATCTTTGACTTTGTGCTGCCGGGATATCTTTTGTCCTTCGCGCAGTTCATGCATCGCTTCGGCACGGGGGAGGAGCTTGACGTCCTGCGCCGGCGCATCCGTCCGTTCCTGCTGCGCCGCCTGAAAAACGACGTGCTGCGGGAACTGCCGGAGAAGAATGAGATCCAGATGATGGCGGAGATGACGGAGGAGCAGCGCCGGGTGTATCAGGCGAGCCTGCTGCGCCTCAAGCCGCAGGTGGAGGAAATGGCGAAGGGCGGCAACCGCATTCAGGTGCTTGCCGCCATCACGGAGCTGCGCCAGATCTGCGGGCATCCCTCGCTCGTCCTGCCTACATATGCCGCATCCAGCGGCAAGATGGATCTGCTGCTGGATATCCTGCCCGGCGCGCTGGAGGCAGGACACCGCGCGCTGATCTTCTCCCAGTTCACCCGCATGCTGCGCATCCTGCAAAGGAGACTGGAGGCAGCGGGCATTTCCTGCATGTATCTGGACGGGGACACGCCGCCCAAGCGGCGCATTGCCATGGTGGAGGAATTCAACAGCGGCGAAGGACAGGTGTTCCTCATTTCGCTGAAGGCCGGCGGTTCGGGTCTTAACCTGACCGGCGCGGATACGGTGATTCACTTTGACCCGTGGTGGAACCCCGCGGCGGAGGATCAGGCGACTGACCGCGCGCACCGCATCGGACAAAAGCACACCGTCAACGTCATCCGCCTGATTACGCGCGGCTCGATTGAGGAGCAGGTGGTCAGGCTTGGCGAGCGCAAGCGCGAGCTCTTTGACCAGATGATCACCGCGGGCGAAGCGATGCCCACGCAGCTGACGCAGGAGGACATCCGCGCGCTGTTTGCGGAATAACCGGTGGGCTGTGCCCACACCCAATGGGCTGTGCCCATACCCACTTGCCAGGAAACCTAATAGTCGCAGCTATAGCTGCTCCTTTAGGTTTCCAGCTGCTCCGCCTCGCTGCTTCGTCCACTGGACGCGCTCGGCTTCGATCCACTTCGAGGCGGCTTGAATGGGATCGCACGCGCAGAGGGCGCTTCGATCCCTGACTATGCAGGTACAGGTGTTTCGCCTGCGGGCGGGACCTCATCCGTCTCGCCTGGCGGCGATCCACCTTCTCCGGGAAACTAAATAGTCGTGCAAGCACTCCTTTTAGCTTCCAGACGTTCAGTCTGCCTGAATCGCCCACAGAGCGCGGCAGGTTACAGTCCCAAAGGGGAAGGCTTTGCTGCGGTTTATGTAGGGGCGGATTTTATCCGCCCGCCGCTGTCTGCAAAGCCCGGAAGGGCTGACGGATGAGGTCCTCCCCCGCGCATTCCTTGACGTGATACAACGCGATATCGTATAATGAATTCAATTCATAAAAAAGGGATTCACTATGCAGAAAAAACACATCATCTGGGATTTCAACGGCACGCTGCTCAACGATGCGCAGCTGTCGGTTGACTGCGACAACCACGTCTTTGACGTGCTGGGTCTGCCGCATATCACCATTGAGGATTACCGGGCGCACATGACGATGCCCGTGCGCGATTTTTACACCGCGCTGGGCATCGACCTGAACGTCTACAAATACGAGACGATTGCCCGGATCTGGCTGGACATGTTCAACGAGAATGCGGTGAACTGCGGCCTTGTGCCGGGCGCGCTCGCTTCCATTGACCGCCTGCATGCCGCCGGACACAGCCAGAGCATCCTCTCCGCTTCCTATGAGCCGGATCTGCTGACGCAGTGCGCAGGGCTTGGTCTTGCCCGGCGGATGACCGTCATCAACGGCCTTGGCGATGAAAGCGCGAGGAAAAAAACCGACATCGGACGCGCGCAGATGCAGGCGCTCGGGCTTGAAGGCAGGGACGTTGTGCTGGTGGGCGATATGCTGGCCGATGCGGAGCTGGCGCGTGCGCTGGGCGCATCGTGCGTGCTTGTCCCGTGGGGACACAACGCCGCACACCGCCTTGAAGGCGCCGGTTTCCCGGTCGCCCGCAGCTTTGAGGAGCTGGAAGCGATCATTGAAGGACTGTGAGGAGACGCGCATGGACGAGAAGAAAAGCATTCACGCCGGTCACAGGGAAAGGCTGCGCGAGCGCTTCCGCAAGGAAGGGCTGGACGGGTTTTCCGAGCATGAGGTGCTGGAGCTTCTGCTGACCTACGCCATTCCGCAGCGGGACGTCAATCCCCTTGCGCACGCGCTGGTGAATCGTTTTGGCAGCCTTTCCGGCGTGCTGGATGCGCACGAGAGCGAGCTTACGCAGGTGCCGGGAATCGGCAGGCATGCGGCGCTGTTTCTGACGCTGATGCCCCGGCTGTTCAGCGTCTATCAGCGCAGCGATCTGGGCGAAAAGCCGAGGATCAACACGATCGGCGACGCCAAAAAGTTCTGCAATCACCTGTTCACCGGCATCCATGACGAACGGTTTTACATCATCTGCCTTGACCAGCAGGGTCATGTGCTGCATACGCAGCTGCTTTATGAGGGAACGATTGACGAGGTGACGATTTATCCGCGCCAGATCGTGGAGATGGTGCTCCATCACCATGCCTACGGCGTGATGTTCGTCCATAATCATCCCAGCGGACAGCCGGAACCCTCGCAGGCGGATATCGATTCGACGGAGATGATCATCCGCTCGCTGCAGCTGATTTCCGTGCGCGTGATCGATCATCTGATCTTCACAAAGGAAACCGTGTATTCCATGATCCGCCAGAGCCAATACAACATGCAGGAAGATCAGAGCAACCGCTTCAGCTACGTCATGAGCAGCTCTCAGGTGCCCGGACGCCGCGGCACCATCAGCGATGAGGTGGAAATGATTTACATGACGAGCGCATATGGAACAGACAAGGAGTTTTTTGATTGAAATGCAATCTGTGGATCAGGAGGGGTCTGATGGCGGTTTTCGCTTTGCTGCTTGCTGCGCTGCTGGGCGCGGCGGCGCTGATCGGCTTTGTCTGGTATATGGAAACGCACCTGCCCCGGCAGCTTGATTCCGACGTGATCATCGTGCTGGGCGCACAGGTCAAGGAGGACGGAACGCCTTCCGTCGCGCTTCATCGCAGGCTGACCGCCGCGCTTGAAACCTACCGCGAAGACCCGCAGACGATCATCTGCTGCGGCGCGCAGGGCGCCAACGAGCCCGCCGCCGAGGGCGACGTCATGCGCGCATGGCTGATTGCAAATGGCGTGAAGGAGGAAGACGCCATCGCGGAAACGAAGTCCTTCAACACGCGCGAAAACCTGAATTACGCCAAGGAGATTATGCGTGAGCAGGGACTTTCTCAGGCGCTGATCGTCACCAGCGATTATCACGTCGCCCGTGCGCTGGCGCTTTGCAGACAGGTTGGCATCTCGGCCACGGGTAAGGGCAGTCCCTCAAAGCCCGAATACTTCATCAAAAACCACATCCGCGAAGGACTGAGTTGGATTAAATTTGTACTGGAGAGCATAGTATGATGAATAAGGAAAGGCTGATTTCCGGCCTTGAAATGATGGGCGTAGCATACGATCAGACGGCGATTGAACGGTTTGAGGCGTTCCATGCGATTCTGGATGAATACAATGCCAGAATGGACCTGACGGCCGTGCTTGACGAGGATGAGCGCATCGACCGGCACGACCTTGACAGCGCTGCGCCGCTTGCGCAGGGGCTGCTTGCGCCCGAGGCGAAGATCATCGACGTGGGCACGGGCGCGGGCTTTCCGGGCATGCCGCTGCTGATCCTGCGTCCGGATCTGAAGATGACGTTCCTTGACGCGCTCAATAAGCGCATCCTCTTCCTAGAGGACGCCTTAAAGCGTCTGGGGCTTTCGGCGCAGACGCTGCATGCGCGCGCGGAGGATGCGGCGCGCATGGCGGATCACCGAGAGATGTACGACGTGGCGGTGTCCCGCGCGGTGGCGTCCAGTGCGACGCTCATGGAGCTGACGCTGCCCTTTGTCAGGCAGGGCGGCGTGTCCATCAGCTGGAAGGGACCGGGCGTTCAGGAGGAAATGACCGCCGCCAAGCGCGCGGCGTTTGTGCTGGGCGGCACGGTGCGCGGCGTCGTGCCTGCGCCGGTTCCCCGCCGGGACGATTGGGCGCATGTTTTGCTCATCACCGACAAGACCGGGAAGACGCCCAAAACGTATCCGCGCAAGGCCGGAACGCCAAACAAAAAACCGCTGGCGTGAGGGAGAATGCGCCGGACACAACAGACGAAGAGACCGATACAACAGCCGGCTGAAGCCATCGCTTCAGCCGGTTTTGCCGTTTAATGAAGCAATCATGAAATAATCGTCACAAAAATGGCATAAATAGGAATAAAATGTTCGGAATACTCTTGATTTTCCGGAATTGAGAAGTATAATGAAATTTATACTATGCCTTAATATGCGCATATAGAAAGAAGGGAAATACGTGGGAAACGGGAAGATGAAACGTCTGCTTGCGCTGCTGCTGTGCGTGACGCAGTTGGTCGGCTTCGCGCCGCATGTTCATGCGGAAGAAGCGACGGGTGAAGCGACGGAAATCACCACCGAAGTGACGGAGGGCGCCGACGAAACGGAAGGCACTGACGCGACGGAGGGTACCGGCGAAACGGAAGGCACCGACGAGACGGAAGGCACCGACGAGACGGAAGGCACCGGCGAGACGGAAGGCACCGGCGAGACGGAAGGCACCGGCGAGACGGAAGGCACCGGCGAGACGGAAGGCACCGGCGAAACGGAAGGTTCCGGCGAGACGGAAGGCACCGACGAAGCGGCGAATGTCCCCGCCGTGGTTTCGGAATGCGAGCATGCCTGGTATCAGTATGACTATGCCGAGGGCGCATGTTCCTATGTGGACAACGGCAACGGCACGCATACGGAAACCATCACCGGCTCTGTCGAGTACTACAAGTGCGAGAACTGCAATCAGACCAAGGAAGAAACCGTCAACGAGTCTGGCAGCTATCCGCACGAGTACGGCGCCGACGGCGTCTGCTCCAAGGCGGGCTGCGGCGCGGTGAAGCCGACCGAGGGATGCACGGAGCATACGCCGTACATCGATCGTGAGAATCCTCACTTTGGCGAGTCCACGGGCAATTATATCAACAAGCATCTGCAGGATGCGCATCAGCACGAGTACAACTGCACGTTTGACAGGTATTGCTCCACCTGCGGCGAGCTGCTGGAGGCGAATGCCAGCACGGGTACGTCCGTTCAGTATGAGCCGCACGACTGGAGCAATGGCGCATGTACCCTCTGCGGCTATGCGTGCGAGCACACCTATGCCGACGGAACGTGCACCAACTGCGGCCTGAAGGAGCAGCAGGCGGCGTGCGAACATCCGGACAGCAAGCTGACGGAGCCGGACGGCGACAACCGCTTCAAGAAGAACGAAGGCGTGACCAACATCACGGAGACCGAGCATACCCGTACGTACGAAGTATGGGGTTATTTCACCTGCGAATGCGGCGTGACCGGTCTGGAGCGTCAGATTGAAGCGAACGGCAGCACGACGGAAGAGCATGTCTTCCACAACGGCGTGTGCGTGGTCAACGGCTGCGACTATGTCTGCATGCATCCCTCCAAGACGCAGATCAGTGCGTATGTGGAAAAGACTTATTCCAATAACAGCTCCAGCTCCCATACGGTGACGGAAAAGCAGTACGCAGAAAGTGCATGTGATAAGTGCGGTATTTCCTCTACTGATATGGTGGAGGAAACCAGCTATACGGAAAAACACACTTACGATGCCACAGGTCTGTGTGCATGCTCGTACCAGCTGGATATCTGTGAAGGCGAGCATCAGGGTGAAGACGGTACGTGGGAAATCCTGACCAACAAGAGCCCTTACACGCAGAACAATAACGGCACACATACGTATACGGCAGATGTGCAGGTTAAGCATAAGTGCTATGAGTGCGGTCTTGAATGGACCGATCCCATTGAATATGGCGTAACCCGTACGGAAAACTGCAGCTATGAAGACAACGTCTGCACGGCATGCGGTTATGTGAACGTCTGTACGCACAGCGGCAATGTTGAAATTACCGATGTGTGGAAAGACTGGCCGGATGGCGCTGAGTGGACCGACGACGAAAACGGAACCACGCATTCCGTAAATCTGATGGTCATGCATTCTTACAAGTGTCCTGACTGTAAGGCTGTATGGGATGAAGAGACCGGAGAATACGAAACGGAAACCGAAGCGCACCAATTCACTGACGGCGTGTGTTTCTGTGGCGCGCAGGAGCCGGCTGAACCGACCTGTGAGCACAATAACGTCACCTTTGACATGAGCACCCAGACGGATCTGGTGTATACCGGTGCGTATGCGCAGCGTCCGGAAGGCAGCAATCCGTCCCCGGATGAGGCGCACGATGCGCTGTTCACCTGCGTGGCGGACAAGGTGTGCCGTGACTGCGGTGCGGTTGTGGAAGCGCAGGCTGTGATGACCGGCGGCGAGCCGGAACCGCATAGCTTTGTCGACGGCAAGTGCGCGTGCGGCTACGAGACGGAAACCGAGCCGACCTGCGAGCACAACAACCTCACCTTTGACATGAGCACCCAGACGGATCTGGTGTATACCGGCGAATATGCGCAGCGTCCTGCGGACGCCGTTCCCTCCCCGGCTGAGGCGCATGATGTGCTGTTCACCTGCGTGGCGGACAAGGTGTGCCGTGACTGCGGCGCGGTTGTGGAAGCGCAGGCTGTGATGACCGGCGGCGAGCCGGAACCGCATAACTTTGTGGACGGCAAGTGCGTCTGCGGCGCGGAAGGCACGACGTGCGATGAGCACATCTGGGCGGAGGACAAGAGCGGCCTTTGCACCGTGTGCGGCACGGAGTGCACGCACAGGGATCGCTGGTGGTACGAAGAGAGCCTGACGGATATGGTCATCAATTCCTACAGGCATCTCGGCGAAGACGAGCCGTACCAGACCAGACACCTGATTAACTTCACCGCCATTGGCGATGAATACTGCGAGATCTGCATGAAGACGACGCAGACCGGCAAGACCATCACCGCCAACATGTCCGCCCCGCACGAGTGGAAGGACGGCGAGTGCACCGGCTGCGGCTATGCCTGCGCGCACAGCTATGAAAACGGCGAGTGCACCATCTGCGGCATGACGAAGGCATGCGATCATCCCAATGCTGTGTACACCGGCAGCGGCGTCCAGAGCGATAACTGGGAAGATCGCGGCGATGTCAAGTATCACTTCGGCATGGGCTATGCCTTCGACGGCTACTACTGCTACGACTGTGAGCAGCACTTCGATGTCTATTCCGACGTGCTGGAAGAGCAGAAGGAAGAGCACAGATATCCGGATGACACGACCACCTGCGAGGCGTGCGGCTATGAAAACACCTGCACGCATGAAAAGGTGGATATGTGGAAGGATTACGTTCTGGCGGAAGGCGCTGAATGGACGATCTCCGCGTCCGGACATACCGGCGTGACGATCGAGCGGTTCAACTATACCTGCCAGGCTTGCGGCGATTTCTGGCGCGAGTACGGCGAAACCCTCGACAGAACCCTCAAGCATGACATCTATGAAGGCGTCTGCATCGAGTGCGGCGCGGAAGGCTGCTCTCATCCCAACGGCGAATACAGCGGCTACACCTACCACCTCGTGGAAGGCGAGAAGTGGGAGGACCGCGGCGATTCCAAGTGCCATTTCGGCTATGCGTATTATGCCGCGGTGTATTACTGCGGCGACTGCGACACCCACTATGATATCCCGGAAAACGAGCCGGCGGAGCAGAAGGCGAACCACTGGTTTGACGACAGCGACGTCTGCAAGGAGTGCGGCTATGAAAATACCTGCACGCATTCGGATATCCATGAATGGACGCAGCGTGATCTGGTCCAAGGTGAAGAATGGACGGCTTCTGCGGACGGACACACCGGTCTGGTTGAGGTAGTGGATGTCACCTGGTGCCAGGAGTGTGATCGCACCTGGCGTGAACTGATTGACACCGGAATCGAGACGCTGGAGCATGAGTTCGAAGACGGCGCGTGCAGATATTGCGGCTATGAAAATACCTGCGAGCATCCGGAAGACATGAAGGATGAATGGACGTATTACGAACTGGCCGACGGCGAAACGTGGAAGGACAACGGCGACGGCACGCACTACGCCAAGTCCTATGAATGTTATGGCTGGCAGTGCCTTGCCTGCGGCGAATGGTCGAACACCCAGAGCGAAAATGCCGACGTGCATTACGTTGAGCACTGGTTTGAAAACAGCGTGTGCCCGGATTGCGGCGCTGAGGGCTGCAAGCATCCCAACGGCAGGTACGACGGCATCGGCTACAACCTCGCGGACGGCGAAAAGTGGGAGGATCGCGACGACCCGAAGTACCATTACGGCATGGGTTATCGCGAGGAGGTCTACTACTGCCCTGACTGTGACTACTACTACGGCGCCGGCTTTGGCGAGCTGGAAGAACTGAAGCTGGAGCACTGGTTTGAAGACGGCGTCTGCAATGACTGCGGCTTTGAGAATACCTGCGCCCACAACAAGCTTGACGAATGGACCGACTATGAGCCGGTTGACGGCGAAGAGTGGAAGGACAACGGCGACGGCACGCATTACGCCAAGAGCTATAAGTGCGACTATAAGTTCTGTGTGGATTGCGGCGAGTCTTGGGTCACTGCCGATGACACGGTGTCCCTGAACTACCTCAAGCACCACTTTGAGGACGGAATCTGTCTGGGCTGCGGCGCGGCGAATACGTGCACGCACGTGCATACCAATACGTGGGAGCACTACGAAAACACCACCGAGGCGAAGCCGGTTGACGCGCTGACCCATACGTTTGTCGCGGATGTGTATGAGCATGAGTGGTGCAACGACTGCGAAAGCCTTATCCGTGAAACCCCGATCGCCGAGGATAAGGAAGTGGTTACCCAGCATTACTTCGTCGACGATGTATGCGTGGAATGCGGCTATAAGTCCCTGTGCGATCACAACGATATCGAGGAGAATTACTGGTACCGCCTCAACGACAAGGCGACCCCGGTGGACGCGAAGACCCATACCGGCCTGTATACCAAGATTCTGGAGAAGTGGTGTAAGGTCTGCGCCTCGTTCATTTCCGAAGAGGTGATCGAGGAAAGCGTTGAGCATACCGATACGCATTACTTCGACAACGGCGTGTGTATCGACTGCGGCTATGAAAACGCCTGCGAGCACAAGGCGATTGAAACCGTCAAGTGGACCGGCGATGAAAGAAATCCGAGGTATTACGATCAGTACACGCACGAACTGACCGTGACCCTGTTCACGGAAGAGTACTGCCCTGACTGTGACGAGTGGTTTACTGACAACCGCACCGAGATGGAAACCATCATCACCGAGCCGCACAGACTCAACAGCGACGGCGTCTGCGTATACTGCGGCGAGGTCGGCAAGGCGTGTACGCATGAGAACCTTGAAATCTCCGACTATGACCATATGGTTTCCGAATGGGAGCCGTATGACCATGAGAAGTGCTTCTGGGTTTCCGACGTCTATCGCGAAACCTGGTGTAAGGATTGTAACCAGCAGCTCGATGAAGAACTCATCAGCGCCGGTGAAATCCGTTACGAAGAGCACTGGTCGGAAGATGGAGATTCCATCTGCGACATGTGCGGCTACGACATGAATACCCCGACCCCGACCCCGACGCCCAAGCCGACTCCGACGCCGGAACCGGAAAATACTTTCGTTCCGACGCCCAAGCCGACCCAGAAGCCCAGCAGCAACAACAACAACAACTACCGTCCGACGGCGACCGCTACGCCGACCGTCGAACCGACCGCCACGCCGACCGTCGAACCGACCGTCGAGCCGACTGTCGAACCGACTGTCGAGCCGACCGCTGCGCCGGTGATTGAGGCGGTTGAACCTGTTGCGCCTGTTGCGGGCGAGACGGAGATGATCACGGCGCTGCTGCAGACCGTTGCTGTTGCCGAAACCGAGGGCGCGAGCGTGAGCATCGAAATCGTCGGCGCAGAGGAAGTCTTCACCGAGGAAGAGAATGAAAAGCTCAACAGCCTGCCGGTTGCCGAGCGGATTCTCGTCACGCTTTCCACCATCGGCTTTGGCGATGTGGTGGATGCGGCGATGACCTACATGAACGCTGAGCTTTCCGAGGAAGCGGCGCAGCTCACGGCCCAGGCGAATGCGTCCATGGAGCAGATGAGCGAAACCGAGCGCGTGCAGATGAAGGAAACCATTGAAAAGGTCTTCCCCAAGAAGCAGGTGCAGATCGGCGGTGTGGTGTACGATTACTTCGTTCTGGAGCTGGAGATTGTGGTGGACGGCGTGAGCCGCATTGAAAGCTACGGCTTCCGCTTTGACGAAGAACTCGGACAGTGGATTTTCATCAACATGGAAACCCTTGAGGCGGATACCGCTATCTGAGCGAAACGGAAAAATCATCAGGCAGGACCCGATCCAATCGGGTCCTGTTTGTTTTTTGCGGGGATACTGCGAAGCCGGCGGATGCGTGCGCGGCGGCAGAAATGACGACGGCTCTGCATATTTCTGCCTGTTGATGGGTATGCTGTGATGGTCAAAAAAGCTTGCAGCTACGAACTTTGTCGAAAAAAACACATGCAAAACTGCCACCGAATATCATGAAAAGGGCAACAGCCTGCACAGGAAACTGCAGCATATATGGTTTTTTCTTGCAATATATGGATTCTTGTGTTATAATGGCATTCCGCTGTCCCGTAAACTGACGGGTTTTGTCGGAAGATCGCTGAACATGCGGCACCGCCGCTTATCAAACCGGGAGGGTTTTATATCATGCCTCTGATGAATGAATACACCAAGGATCAGATCAAAGAATCGATTCACAGCAAACTCCTGCGCCACTACGGCGTTGAGCTTGAACAGGCAACGCCCAAGCAGATCTATGCCGCTGTCGCCTCTACCGTGCGCGACCAGATCATGGATAAGTGGCTCTTTGAAAAGCAGGCGCGCCGCGATGAAAAGGCCAAGCGCCTGTACTACCTCTCCATCGAGTTCCTCACCGGCCGCTGGCTGCACAACAACCTTCTCAACCTCTGCTCCACCAAGGAGTATGAAGAGGCGTTTGCTGAGCTGGGCCTGACCCTGCGCGGCGTGCTCCATGAGGAGCCGGAACCGGCGCTGGGCAACGGCGGCCTCGGCCGTCTGGCTGCGTGCTTCCTTGACTCCCTGGCGACGCTGAACCTCCCGGCGATGGGCTCCACCATCCGTTATGAGTACGGCCTGTTCCGCCAGCGCATCGTCGACGGACAGCAGGTTGAGGTTCCGGACGAGTGGCTGACCTACGGCAACGCCTGGGAAATTCCGGCGTACCGCGATGCGGTCAAGGTTCGTTTCGGCGGCCGCGTTTGCGAAAATTGGATGGGCGGCAAGCACTACGTCTGGCTTGAAGACACCGATGACATCATGGCCGTTCCTTACGATCTGCCGATCGTCGGCTATGACAGCGACGTTGTCGACCGCCTGCGCACCTGGAGCGCGATGCTGCCCGATAAGTTCAACCTGCAGAAGTTCTCTGCCGGCGACTACAACGGCGCTTCCGAGGAAAATGATTCCATCGCCGCCCAGATCTCCAAGGTTCTCTATCCGGAGGACAACACCTACAACGGCAAGAAGCTGCGCCTGATGCAGGAATACTTCCTCGTCAGCGCGACGCTGCAGTACGCCCTGAAGGACTATAAGCGCATCCACGGCAACGACATGAGCTTGCTGCCGGAGAAGATCGCCTTCCAGATCAACGATACGCACCCGGCGACCGTCATTCCGGAGCTGATGCGCATCCTCGTTGATGAAGAGCATCTCCCGTGGGAGGAAGCGGAGCGCATTACCCGCAACACCGTTGCCTACACCAACCACACCATCATGGCCGAAGCGCTTGAAAAGTGGCCGGAGAAGATGATGCGCGAGACCCTGCCGCGTATCTACCAGATCATGCAGGAGCTCAACCGCCGCCTGTGCCAGAAGCTGTTTGACCGCTTCCCGGGCGAGTGGGACCGCATCGGCCACATGGCCATCCTCGCCTATGATCAGGTGCATACCGCCAACATGTGCATCGCCTACTCCAAGGCGACCAACGGCGTTTCCCAGCTGCATGGCGATATTCTCAAGCGCAGCACCTTCGCCGATTACTACAAGATCATGCCGGAGAAGTTCGATGCCATCACCAACGGCATCACCCCGCGCCGCTGGCTGATGCTGGCGAACCCGGCGCTCTCTTCCCTGCTTGACGATGCCATCGGCACCGGCTGGCGCAAGGACGCGATGGAGTTGGAAAGACTGCTTCCGTTTGCGGATGACGCGGCCTTCATCGAGCGTTTTGCTCAGATCAAGCACGAGAACAAGGAGCGCTTCGCCCGCTGGATCAACCGTCATCAGGGTCTGGTGCTCGATCCGGACACCATGTTCGACGTTCAGGTCAAGCGCCTGCACGAGTATAAGCGTCAGCTGCTCAACGCGCTGCACATCCTCGTGCTCTTCAACCGCATCTGCGACGATCCGAACTACACCATGGCGCCGCGCACCTTCATCTTCGGCGCGAAGGCTGCTCCGGGCTACCGCCGTGCGAAGGAGATCATCCACTTCATCAACGTGCTGTCCGCGAAGATTGCGGCGCATCCGCGTGCGAGCCAGATGATCAAGATCGCGTTCCTGGAGAACTACAACGTTTCCACCGCGGAAATGCTCATGCCGGCTTCCGAAGTCAGCGAGCAGCTGTCCACCGCTTCCAAGGAGGCGTCCGGCACCGGCAACATGAAGTTCATGATGAACGGCGCTGTGACCATCGGTACCCTCGACGGCGCGAACGTTGAGATCGCCGATCTGGTTGGCGACGACAACTGCTATATCTTCGGTACCCGTTCCAAGGAGGTCGAGGCGATCTACGCCTCCGGTGCGTACCGTGCGCTGGATATCTACGAGACCAACGCCGAGCTGCGCCGTGCGCTGAACATGCTCTTTGACGGCAGCCTCACCCCGGAGAACCCGAAGATGTTCGAAGGCCTCTTCCGCGCGCTCGTCTTCTCCGATAACGGCGGCATGGCCGATCCGTACCTCGTGCTCAAGGACTTCGGTTCCTATCAGTCTGCGCAGCGCCGTCTGGGCAACGACTATCTGGACCGCAACGCCTGGGTCAAGAAGGAGATCATCAACGTTGCCAAGTCCGGCGTGTTCTCTTCCGACCGCACGATCAAGGAGTACAACGACCGCATCTGGCACCTGCAGGCGCTGGTTCAGAAGTAATCAGAGGGCCTGAAGGAATTCTTGATAAGCATAAACCGCACCCGAAAGGGTGCGGTTTTTTGTTGTGCGTGTTATGAGATTATAGTTTGTGTACCATTGTAAGAAGAACGTATTTGGCCGATAAGCACCTGACGGCTTATGCCTGCTGCACAGCGCATGCATAATTCCATATCAATCCGGCAGAATAAGCGGCACAATCTTCCAGAGAAACGAGGCTGCCTCATGGAAAATGACGCCATTTCCCTCCTGCCATCGCTTGCGCACAATGTCAATATCTTCCGCACGCGTCTTGGTGCGCCGGATAATGCGGATGTGCTCGTGCGCCGCTTTCGCGCCGGCGCGTTTGAGGCGGCGCTTGTCGCCGTGGACGGCATGACGGATGCGCAAACGCTCAATGAAAACATCCTTAAGCCCTGTATGGATCTGCCTGCGTCGGCGGGGGAGGGAATTGCGCCGGAGCAGCGCGTTTCCTTTCTGATGGAGCATGCGGTTTCCGTGCTGCCGATGAAGATGAAGGACAATTTCGACGAACTGATTGCCGATGTCCTTTCCGGGCAGAGCGTGCTGCTGTGCGAGGGGTGCGCTTTGGCCTGCGTGATGGATACGCGCGGGTTTGAAAAACGCACCATCGGCCGGCCTGAGGCGGAAAAGGTCGTTCTTGGCCCGCATGAAAGCTTTTCGGAGTCCATCCGTACCAGCATCACGCTCATCCGGCGCATTGTTCAGCGGGAGGAGCTGACGACGGAGTTCATCACCGTCGGCGGCGCGATGAAAACGCGCTGCGCGCTGCTGTATCTGCGCGGAACGGCGGATGAAGCGATGATCGCGCGCATCAGAAAACGGCTGATGGATTGCAGCAGCGATTTTCCGCTTACCGCCGGGCAGATCGAGCAGGTGATTGAAAGCCATCCGCTGTCGCTCATTCCGCAATGCGTGCGCACGGAACGCCCGGATCGGGCGGCGTCGTTCCTCGCGGAAGGGCAGATCGTCATCCTCACCGACGGATCGCCCGACGTTATTGGCGCGCCGGCGACAATCTTTCATCAGCTGCATACCCCGGACGATGCGTCCCTACGCTGGCAGTACGGCACGTTTCTGCGCGTTGTCCGGCTGACCGGTGTGCTGATTCATCTGTTTTTGCCCGGTCTTTATCTCGCCGTGCTGCGCTTTCATCCCAATCTGCTTTCGGCGATGCTGCTGACCAGCGTATATGAAACCAGCTCGCGGGTTCCGTTTCCCGTGTTTCTTGAGGCGCTGCTCATGACCCTCGCGTTTGATCTGATCACCGAAGCCGGACTGCGCGCGCCGGGCGCTCTTGGCAGTGCGCTGGGCATCGTTTCCGGCCTGATTCTGGGACAGAGCGCCGTCAGTGCGGACATCGTCAGCCCGCTGCTGCTGATCGTCGTGGCGGCGAGTGGGCTCGGCGGATTCTGTGTGCCCGGCTATTCGCTGGGAATAGGACTGAAGATCACGCAGCTGCTGCTCATGTGCGCCGGCGCGGGCGGCGGCCTGTTTGCGATGGGCCTTGTAACGCTGACGCTCTTATGCCTGCTGTGCGCGATGACGTCGCTGGGGTCGCCGCTGGCAGCGCCCGTCGCGCCAAAGCGAATGAGAAACCCGGATATCCTGCTGCGGCTGCCGCTTATCTTTCAGCGCGCGCAGGCGTTCTTTTCGCGCAGGCGGATGCGGGACGAGCGCGCATCCCGCGTGCATGCTGCCTTTCGCGCCCGGGCGTGTGCGGCCGGGCTTGCCGTCGGCGCACAGGTGTTTATCACCGGCGCGGGCGCAGCGATGGCGATATCCGTCAATGCGGCGTGGGTCGCCGCGCTTGCCGCCCTGCCGGCATCTGGCATGATCGCCGCGCTGTGCCGCAGACGGCTTTGCCGGTCGCTTTCGGGCCGTGCAGATGGAAGGGCGCAGCGGTTTGCGCTGTGCCTTGCGCTGATGCTTTCCTGCATCGCGTGCATCGGTGCGCTCGTCAGCCTTGCCGTGCAGACGCTCGTTTCTCTGGCGCGCTTGACGTTCATCCTCGGGGTGACGGTGGGTTTGCTCGGGATTGGCGCGCTGGGCGGCGCTGACGCAGCTGCGCGGGCGGCGTATGCGCTGCGCATGCTGCCGCTGGTGATGGCGGCGGCGTT
>JAFYOR010000026.1 GCA_017547805.1 Clostridia bacterium | reverse complement strand
GATAAGGAAGCCATGGCGAAGGCCTTTGAGACCATCAAGGCTCTGCATGACGACGGCTACACCTCCAAGAAGACCGACGACGCTCTGTCCATGTTCTACGGCGGCGAAATGCTGGTCTGGTCCGAGGGCATCTGGATGAAGGCTGCTGTTGTTGACGCTGGCATCAACTTCGAAATGTACCCGGCCATCTGCTACGCTCCGGAAACCGCGAAGACCTGGATGTCTTCCCACAACTTCGTCCAGTTCGCTGACGAAGAGCGCACCGAGGAAGAGGACCTGGCCGTTGCTAAGTTCGTGAACTTCATGGGCGAGAACTCCCTGGTTTGGGCGAAGGACGCTGCTCAGGTTCCGGCTCACGTTTCCATCAACGCTGTTGAAGAGTTCGCCACCATGCCGCAGGCCTTCCTGGCTGATCCGGCCCGCGCTGACGAGCTCGCCATCTACTACTACCTGCACTGGGGCCTCTTTGACACCGCGTTCTCTCGCGTTGGCTGGGACTTCGTTGACGGCACCATCGCTATCGACGCTGCTATCGAGCAGGTTGAGAAGGAAGTTGCCGACGCGATCGCTGCGCAGTAATTGCATAGCCTTTGCCGGTAGTCATACTTGCTAAGATGTAATAAGGCAGGGGGAGCAATCCCCCTGCCTTATCCGGCATGATGCCAGATTCATATTTGACGCGGGCGCAGCGTGTGCTTTGCTGCCGCGGCTGCGTTGCGTGTGAATAGCTTTGGCATGATGCCGGGAAACAAATAACCGAGAGGAAAGAGGTGTCGGAATGACACGATCCAAAATTGCGGCGTTTCTGGCGCTCGCGTTTATCGTTCTCTTCTGCTTTGCCGGCGTGACGGCAACGACGACGGTAAAGGATACGACCGTCGCCATCGAGATGGGCCTGCCCAAGCTGCTCTTCTCCTTGTCCAGCGGTCCGATCCTGCTGATTCCCATTGCGCTGATTGCTGCGGCTGCGGCGTTCATCGCTTTCATTCAGGATGAAAAGAACGTCGGCATGCTCTTTGGCTTTGTTGCCACGCTTGCGTTCGGCCTGTTCATGGTGCTCTTCGCCATGGAAGAGAAGAACTCTGCGCTCTATACGCCCATCGCGGAAGCGCTGGATGTTGCCGGCGTCAAGTTCAAGAAGCGTGACGTCAAGCTGATTACTCCGGGCTACAGCATCCTGACCTATGTAGCGCTGTTGTGCCCGGCGATTGCGACTGTCGTTGGCTACGGTGACCTTTCTAAGGATCGCCGCCATATCCTCAAGCGCGATCTGCTGCCCTATGCGTATGTCGGACCGCACATCTTCTTCTTCATCATCTTCTTCGTGACCCCGGCGATCTACGGCGTTTACGCTGCGTTCACCAAGTGGGACCTGTTCAACGAGCCGGTGTTCATCGGTCTTGAAAACTTCAAGACTCTGCTTTTCGACAGCGGCAATACTTATTACAAGCAGCTGCGCAACGGTCTTTGGAACACGATCAAGTTCGTCGTGTTCTGCGTGCCGTTCTGTATCATCGTTCCGCTCTCTCTGGCGCTGGCGCTCAACGCTCGTCCGAAGGGCAACAAGGTCTTCCAGGCGCTGTATTACCTGCCGAGCCTGATGTCCATTTCTACGGTTACGCTGACCTGGCGCTATGTCTTTAACGTCCAGTACGGCATCGTCAATAAGTTCCTGGGCATCGAAGCAAACTTCTTCCTCCCGCCGTATACGTGGATCATGCTTGTCATCGTTACGGTTTGGTGGTGTACGGGTTCTACGATGGTCATCTATCAGAGCGCTCTGGCGTCCGTGCCGCAGGATCAGTATGAGGCGGCGTCTGTTGACGGCGCGGGTACCATCCAGAAGTTCTTCAATGTGACCCTGCCGAACATGACCTATCCGCTGATGTACACGCTGGTCACCGCCGTGGTTGCCCAGTTCAACATCTACGGTCAGCCGGATATCCTCGTTGGCTTCTCCAATGCGGAAGCGAACGCGGTTCTGCTGCAGTATGTCTATGAGAACTCCGTCAAGAAGCAGGTTGCGGGTATGTCCTCTGCGATGGCGGTTATCCTTGGCCTGTTCATCATGTGTATTACCTTCGTTCAGATGCGCATGATGGTCAAGAACGCGAACGAGTGAGAGGGGGAAGACGATTATGGCAGAAAATAAAAGAGGCAAGCTGATCGCATTCCTGTTCCTTATCATTCTTGGTATTTGCTGGTTTGAGCCGATCGTTTGGCTGTTCACCAACTCCTTCAAGTTCGATTCGGACTTCATCACGTCCTTTGCCGACCTGAAGGGTCCGCTTGATTACCTCACCCGACTGATCCCGCGCACCTGGACGACCTCCAACTACACGGAGCTCTTCTTTGGCGGCGAGAACGTCAACACCAACTCGAACATCGGTCTGATGTTCCAGAACTCCTTCATCGTGTCCATCACGGTGACGGTGTGCACGGTGTTCCTCACCTCCCTGTCCGCGTTTGCGTATGAGCGCCTTGATTTCAAGGGCGGCAACAAGATCTTCTGGACGCTGATGTACGTCAGCATGTTCCCGAACGTCGTTGCGCTCCTTCCGCAGTTCCGCATTGCCAACGCGCTGGGCTGGGTCAACAACATCAATGCGCTGATCTGGCCGATGCTGGCTGGCGTCTTCAATATCTTCCTGATCCGCAACTTCATGAAGAGCATCCCGAAGGCGCTGGACGAAGCGGCGACCATTGACGGCGCGAGCAGCTTCCAGGTGTACATGCACATCATCCTGCCGTCCATCCTGCCGGTTATGATCGTCGTCGGTCTGTTCGCCTTCAACGGCGCGTGGAACGACTACCTCTGGCCGCGCATCGTCATGACGGACGTCAACAACCAGACGCTGACCGCCGGTCTACGCCTGCTGATGGGTCAGTACGAGCAGCGCTGGGCGCACATGATCGCTTCCTGTCTCGTGTCCATGGTGCCGCCGTTCGTGCTGTACCTGTGCGCGCAGAAGTACTTCCTGCAGGGCATCTCCGTGCAGGCGGGCGTCAAGGGCTAACCGGCTGCGCCGGGGCGCGTCGCTACGCGGCGGTTTGAAGGGCATCGTACGGGCGGAAGGCCCTCCGACGCCTTGCTCTGCGGAGCGTCGTGCAGGCGGGCTGCGCCGGGGCGCGTCGCTTCGCGGTCGTTTGAATGGAATCGTTCGCGCGAAGAGCGCTCCGATTCCCGGCTTGGCGCGATGACGCGATAAAATGAAAGAAAAAACTGTCAGGATAGGAGTCCTGATATTCTAAGAGAAACTAAGCTTCGGGCCAGAAGGTTTCCCAAGGGCGATCGGAAAGCCCTTGGGCGGGGCGATGGGGCAGAGCCCCATACCCTGAAAGAGAGTTTTTTCTGCTTAGTGTAACTGCTTGGAATATCAGGGTTCGCCTGACAGTTTGTTTTTTAGGAGAGAGAATTATGAGAGATCGCTCCATCGATACTGGCCGCGGCCTGCTGGTGCTGATGATGGTATACGGCCATGTGATGCAGTTCTTCGGCGACGCATCGCTGTTCCCGCTGACGGATACGCTGATCAATATCATCAATCTGACGGTATTTCCGACCTTTGTGTTCTATTTCGGTGCGACGGCGGTGCTGGCATATCTGGACAAGCCGTACAAGCGCGCGCTGCCGGGCATGGCGAAAACAACATTGCGTTCTCTGGTTGCGTTCTATCTCTCCGGCATCGGTTACCGCATCCTCAGGGAGAAAAAGCCCTTCGCTGTGGGTACGGTGAGAAAGATCCTCTGGCTGGAAGATATTCCCGGCTGGTCGGAGTTTCTGGTGTCCTTTGCGCTGTATTCGCTCCTTCTGATCGTTGCATTCAAGGGACTTCAGTGGCTTTCGCACCGTCCGCTGGCGGCACTGGCGGTGGGCGCGGCCTGTCTGGCGGCGAGCATTCTGGTGCCGTATGGCGCGGTGAAGCCGGCTTGGCTGCAGCTGATCATCGGCGGCAGGGACTTTGCGTGTTTTCCGATTGTGCAGTATATGCCGTATTTCCTTGCTGGCATGATCTTTGCTCGCGGAGGACGGGCTATGCATCTGCGTCTGCTGGCGATTGCTGCGGTATGCTCGGCTGCAGGCATCGCCGCTGCCGTGATTGACGGCGGACTGCCGGGCAGGTTTCCGCCGCAGTGGTCGTGGATTGTGCTGCCTGCGCTGCTTTGCGCGGCGGTTGTGGCTGCATCCAAAGGAATATGCGCACTCGGCGGCGGGGGAATCCGCCGTGCGGCGGATATGCTGCGGGACGCGCTGTCGCACTTTGGCAGCCGTTCGCTGTATTATCTGCTGACGAGCAACCTCGTGCTCTTCACGCTTTCTGGCGCGGGCATCGCCCCGGTGATGAAGCGAAAGAGCGTGCTGCCGTGGACGGCGGTGATCCAGTCGCCCAAAGGCGCGCTGGTCTGGACGGGGCTGCTGCTGGCGGCGCTGTGGTTTGTCACCGTGCTTGCCGGACGGAGCGCAAAGAAGAAATAAACCGTATAGAAAGAACCGTTGTCGTTATGACAACGGTTCTTTGATTGATATGCAATCCTGTTTTTTCATGCCGCGAAGCGATGTGGGGACAAGGGGCTCAGCCCCTTGTCGGGGTATGGGGTGAAACCCCATACGTTCCTGCGTATTACTTCGCTTCGCCGATGAGCATCACTTCGCCCACGCCGCTCTCGCAGTCAAACGTCAGCTCGAGGGACGTGATCTCCGTCGGCTCAAACGTCAGGAGCGCATAGCCGCCGGGCCTGCGATAGAAGGGTTCGTAGGAGAATTCGGCGGTCAGGCTGCCGTTGATGGTTACCGTGCCGGAAATCGGCTGATCGAGCGCAGGGTAGATGAGCAGCATGTCCGCAGTAACGGGCTTGGGCCACGTGAAGGCAGCCTCCTTCGCGGTGTAAACATACGCGGCGGAAGACGCGGCCTGACAGGTGTCGCCGTCGGCGAGGAGCGCGTGCTGATCGTCGGTGATGGCGATGGAGATGAAGTTGAGCAGACCCGCGTCGTCAAGCGGGCGCAGCTGCTTGTGCACCGTCGGACCATTGATGTACGCGGTGCCGTCCGCGTGGAAGCCGACGCGGTCGATATGCACCTGACGGTTACCGCTAGGGACGTCCGGATAGGTGTGCGTGTGGTAGGAAGTGAAAATCTCATCTCCGACGGTGAAGAAGCTGTTGTGGCCGGGGCCGGAAACGATGACCTTCTCGGGCGTTTCGATGTAGTTGAGGACGGGATTATTTGCCTGCTTGGTGTACGGTCCCAGCGGATGATCGGCAACGGCCACGCCAAGCGTGTACTCCTTGCCGCCGTAGTAGTTGGCGGAGTAGAAGAGGTAGTACTTGCCGTCGTGCTTGAGGACGGCGGGACCTTCGTTCCAGCGGTAGTCGCCGGATTTAAGCTCCCATTCGGCGTCCGGTCTGGTCAGCAGGACGGCCTCGCCAACGGTGGAGAGCAGGTCGTCCGCGAGCTGAACGCCGTAAAGATGGCTTTCATGATAGCTGCCGACGACGTTTTCCGAGCAGTCGCGGGAATAGATCATGTACGGAACGCCGGCGTCGTCATAGACGAGCGTACCGTCGATGACGGCATGGCCAAAGTCAAACAGCGGACCACCGATGGCGTCTTCATACGGCCCCTGCGGCTGATCGGCGATGGCGACACCTATGCGCAGGCTGCCGTTTTCCTTCCAGCGGCCGGTGAAGAACATGTAATACCTGCCGCCGACCTCAAAGACTTCCGGCGCCCAGTAGCTGTCGGACACCCAGTCAATCTTCTTGACGGCTTTTTCCTTGGAGAAGGTGGACAGATCGGCGCTGCGCCAGACGTTAAAGCCGATGGAACCGCCTGTGGCGAAGGTGAAATACTCATCGCCGGCCTTGAGAACATATGGGTCGCCGATGTCCTTGATGGGACGCGGGTTGGCAGCAAAGCGATCCTTGACCGCTTCGCCGTCTGTCAGCGTGAGGGCCTGAGCGGAGGCTGCAACGATGCAGCACGTCAGAAGGGAGAGGGTCAGAATCAGCATTTTCCGAAGCAATGTGAGGACTCCTTTCGTGTTGACATTTATCCTTTGCAGCATGGATATATCTATAGATATTATATAGGAAGTGTCGGGAAAATACAAGGCGATACGTGCGGTTGACCGCCAAGAACGGCGAGAGAAAAGGGACCACGAAAGTGGTCCCTGATTGCAAATGCGTGCAAAAAAGGCGGCAGGTTATTCATACATCCGCTCGACCCATTCGCGCTGGAGCACCTGAACGGCGCCGCGCGTCACGCTGCTGATGCCCTTAGGCGCAGCGACAATCATGGGCAGCTTCCTGCCTGCGGATGCGGTGCGCATGGAAAGCTTTTCCGAGATGCGGCGGAGAAAGGCGTCCTCAAAGGGGCGCGCATAGCGGCAGTCGATGATGATATGGCTGGGATCCAGCACCCACAGCACGTTGTGGAGCATATCGCCGGCAGTATCGGCAGCCTGAAGAAGCGCGGTAAGATAGGCGACAGGCTGGGCCTGCGCCGCCTGCGCAAGTCCGGCGGTCATCTCTTTTGAGTCTTGTGCGCTGACGCCCAGGGAGGCGGCAAAAGCGGAAAGGGAGAGAAGGCTTTCGTATGTGGCGCCGTCAGGCGTGGTCAGCTGGCCTGCGTCGCCGGCGGTTGCGTTGTGCCCGCGCAGCATGTTGCCGCTGTGCACCGCTGCGCCGCCGACGCCTTCGCCGATGAAGAGATAATACAGAAGCTCGCACTGTTCCTGCTCGATGAGGGAGGCAAACGCGCGGACGGCAAACTTGACGTCTTCGTCGACGTAATAATCGTAGTCGCCCAGCGCGCTGCGCAGTTCTTCCTTGATGCGGATGGCGTTGAGCTCGGGCAGGCGCTGATTGTATACCGTGTCGCTGGCAATTTCATAGGGGCCGGGCGTAACGACCGAAACGCCAAGCAGCGTCCGCTTTTTCAGCTCCCCGGCGACGTCCTGACGGATGTCGTCAAGAAACGCGCGCAGGCGGACGAGGTATTCGCCCTGCGCCGTGCAGGTTTTTTCCATGATGAGGGAAAGATCAAAGCCAAGCAGGGAATAGCGGAAATTTCTGCCGGAAAGGTCGATGATCATCCAGGCGTGACCGCCGCTGCGCAGGGAAATGAGCTCGGCCTTGCGTCCGGAAGCACGCCGTTCCGATGCGGGGCGCGGCGCAGGAAGAATATCCAGCACCTGCCGTTCCTTGAGCTGATCGACGAGATTGGTCACCGTCATCAGGCTCAGCCCGGTCGCCTCCGCCAGAGACTGGCGCGTGCGCGGGGGATTGAGCGTCAGCAGTTCAAGGATTTTCCGCACGTTCTGCTTGCGGATGGAGGTCTGATCCAGCTGTTTCATGACAGAATCCTTTCAAGCGCGATTCCTGTTTCTTCGCCCAGCCGCTCCGCTTCGCCGGGAACGACGGGAAGGCGTTTATACAGGAACGTCGATTCAAGCGCGGCATAGGTTCCGCGCGCAATGTCGTCTCTCGTCGGAAGATAGCCCAGCAGCTCCTCGGCGCAGCCGAGCACAAGCGCATCCTCCCGCCCGCACAGGCGGCGGATGTCCATGCCGATCTGCGTGAAGCCCTCAAAGGGAAGCGCGATCACCGGCACGCCGCCCAGAAGCAGGAACTTGACGGTGATGGATTCTTCATCGCGCAGAGCGCTGAATTTCTCCGTCATCTCCCTTTCCCACGTCAGGGCAACGCGGGCGGCGGGCATGTCCTTTCCGCCGGCGCGGGAGACGGCAAGCGCGGCGGCCTGATGGATATCTTCCGTTGTAACAGGGGTCAGCTTCAGCGTAAAGGGCAGACAGCCGCCCTGCAGAGTCATGGGCAATACGGATTTTGCATGATCGAAGGTATCGGCGACCAGCTGCGCAAAGGAATCAAGCAGCCCGTCATCCTGAAGGCTCGGGTCGATGTCGCCGCACAGACCATTGAGGTAGATGCTGTCCATGCCGCGCGCTGCCATCAGACGGTTGATTTCGCCGGCGAAATCAGCGGAAACCGCTGTGGAGCGTCCGCGGAAAACGCCGTGGCAGGCGGCGCTGACGGCAGCGATGGGGGCTGCGCTGCGGCGCTGGAAGGCAAAGCCGCGCACGATGCGGTCCACAGGACCGTTTTCAATCGTACGATTATAGATATGCTCGCCCTCAAAGGGAACAAAGATCTTTTCAAGCGTGACGACTTCGTCAAGATCGGCAACAGCGGCGTCAATGGCGCGGCAGATCGCCGGCGCAACGGTGGCGACATAGTCTTCATTTACAAAGCCGCAGCCTTCGTGATATTTGATGCAGGGACCGGTGTGCGTATGGATGCTGAGAATGAGCACGTTTTCCGGGGCATAGCCCAGCGTCTCTGCATACGTAAAGACATCCTGACAAACCTCCCGGCTGAGCCCCAGCAGATCGCAGCTGATGATCAGCGCGCGCAGCTCGTCCGTTTCAAGCGCAAGCGCGCGGGCAAAGAGCGGGTCGCGCACGGATTGCGCACAGCGCCCCAGATAATAGCCATAGCCGGCAAGTTCCACGCCCATCGGCGGAGTCAGTTCCCATTTGCCAAGACCTGCGCGCATAGTCAGCCTCCTGTAAATCGAATCAAGCCAATCCCGGAATGATGCCTGCATAGCGGGCGATGAGACGGTCGTTCCACTCGTCGCCGCCGTCCACATTGCTGGATTTGAAGAAATCGGCTTCAAAGCCTTCTTCAAGGGAAAGCTCCTTCACGCGGCAGACGATCGCCTGCAGCAGCGCAGCGCCAACGGCGGTGGAGGTCGGGCCGACCATAGCGCCGTCGGCGAAGGCAACGGATGCATCGCCGAGCACGCCGCCGTTGTCAAGGATCAGATCGGCCGCCTCAAACAGACGCAGATTGAGGCTGTTGCGCGATGTGACGGCGGTGGTGTGATTCATGCTGGTCAGCGCGATGACGAATGCGCCGCGCTTCTGCGCCTCCTTTGCCAGCAGGACGGGCACGGCATTTCTGCCGGAGTTGGAGATGGAGATGAGCACGTCGCCCGCTTTGATGGGATAGCGCTCCAGCAGGATGGGCAGCCATTGCTCGCGGCGCTCCTCCAGCGTGCTGCCGGCGGCGCTGATATGGAGCATCAGCTTTTCATCGAGGATCGGGCAGATGCGGGCCATGCCGCCGGCGCGGTAGAAGATCTCCAGCGCGAGCAGATGTCCATGGCCGGTGCCGAAGGTATAGACCATGCCGCCGTTTTTCAGACACGCGGCGATGTGCCGGGCTGCTGCCTCCATGGCGTCCTTCTGCGTGTCAAGGGTGCGCACAATCAGCGCGGAAAGATTCTCAAAATAGGTGTCGATGGCACTCATCGTCTGGCCTCCTCATAGGTTTCCTTCAGCCGCGCGAGGACGTCGCCCGTCAGCGCGTCTTCCTTTCGCAGCAGGTGGATGATGGCGCCCAGCTCGGGCGGATAATCAAGGGAACAGATGGCGGATTGCGGCGAAAGCGCAGCAAGGGCGCTGGCGAAATCGCTGCGGGCTGTCCCGCTGTGGGCGAAGATGCCGCCGTACAGGCCGACGCGGCGCGCCTGAGGCGATTTTCTCTGCAGCTGCGCGGCGAGGCCGGCGAGCCTGTGCATATTCCGGGAAAGAATTTCCCGTGCCAGCGGGTCGCCGGTTTCCGCCTCGGCGATCACATGGCGCGCAAAACCGGCCACCTTATCCGGCGTGCAGTCCGGCGCGTAGATACGGTCGATCAGCCTGCGGGGGATATCTGCGCCGAAGTAGGCCAGCGCGCGTGCGGTAAGCGCGGTTTGCGGGCCGACGCCATCGCTTTCATTGATGACGGCTAGCAGGCCTTCGCGTGCAAGGGTATAGCCGCTGCCCGCGTCGCCCAGCAGATAGCCCCAGCCGCCGCTGACATGCTGTCCGCCCGTCTCATCCAGCAGCAGCAGCATGGAACCTGTGCCGCAGATGACGATCATGCCCGGCTCGCCGCGGGTAAAGCCCATCAGCGCGATATAGGCGTCGGACTGCAGGTCAAGCTGCCCGCGGGGGAGAATGCCTGTGGTGAAGAGGGCGAGCGTTTCTTCATCCGCCGGCGCATCCAACGCGGACATGCCCACGCAGATTCTCTGCGCGGGCGCATCTGCCTTGCTGCATAGCTCCCTGACCATGCTTTCAAGACGAAGGCGGACGGTTTCGACACCGTCGTTAAAATAATTCAGGCCGCCTCCCTGTGCGATGGCCGCGATCTGTCCGTCCGGCCAAGCGGCTACGGCGGTGGAGTGGGTGCCGCCGCCGTCGATGCCGATGAACAGTCCGTGCTTCATGCGCTTCGCCTCCCTGATGCGTTTTTCTTGTGCGGATATTCATAAATCCGGGTACTCTCCGGCAGAAAAATGACGATTTGTCAAGTGTTTGTCCGGATGGGCATAGATAATGATATTTAATTCGACGTCTTTGCGCGACTTCCTGCCGCAGACAACGGGTTTATAAAAAGGGTTGAAAAATGCTTGTCATCCTCCTTTTGATGTGCTATACTGAGATAACCATCGGATGCAGCGGTCAACTACGCTGAAAAACGGAGAAGGAGGGCTGAGGATGCGCAAGGATAACCTGAGCGTCAAGGGCGGCGCGCCGATCATCAGAAGACGCAAGCGCTTTTCGTGGGATGATCTTGAACTGACCCTTTTGTCACTGCCCTCAATTGTCTGGCTGATTGCGTTTTGCTATGTGCCGATGTTCGGTATCGTGTTTGCCTTCAAGAACTACAAATACAAGCCCGGAAAAGGCTTCCTTTACAGTCTGTTTGTTTCCAGCAAGTGGGTGGGCATGAAGAACTTTGAGTTCCTCTTCCGCTCTCCGGATATCGCCAATATCTTCCGCAACACGCTGGGATACAACGTCGTTTTCCTGCTCATCGGCGTGACGCTTCCGGTCACGCTTGCGATCATGATTACCCAGCTGCACTCCCGCAGGGTGGCGAAGGTCTGCCAGACGGCGGTCTTCCTTCCGCACTTCCTGTCCTGGGTCGTCATCAGCTATTTCGTGTTCGCGTTCCTTTCCACCGACAAGGGTCTGGTGAACTCCATCATCACGGGTCTTGGCGGCGAACGCATCCTCTGGTATCAGGATCCGAAGTACTGGCCGTACCTGCTGGTGTTCATCAACACATGGAAGACGTTCGGATATTCGATGGTCGTTTATATGGCAACGATCACGGGTATTGACCAGACCCTGTATGAAAGCGCGGTCATCGACGGCGCGAGCAAGTGGCAGCAGACGTGGGGCATCACCATTCCGCTGCTGCGTCCGGTCATCTCGATCATGTTCATCATGAACGTCGGTCATATCTTCTCCACCGACTTCGGCCTGTTCTTCCAGGTCACGCGCGACTCGAACTCGCTCATCAACGTTACCCAGACGCTGGACGTCTACGTGTACAAGGCGCTCATGCAGAGCAACAATTACAACTACTCTTCCGCTGTGGCGCTGATGCAGAGCGTATTTGGCTGTGTCCTGCTGATCATCGCCAACGCGGTTGTCAAGAAGATCGATCCGGAAAGCGGCATGTTCTGATTCCGGCGGAAAGGAGGAAATGCCTGTGGAAAAGAAGAAAAAGGCTGTCCATCTGGACGGATTCAATCGCTTCAACCGCATCAAGCCGGCGACCAACGCCGTGTTTACAGTGATCTTCGTTCTGCTGGCGATCATGACGTTCCTGCCGGTGTTGTTCGTCTTCATCATCTCGATTTCTTCCGAAGCGTCCATCGCCCAGCACGGCTACAGCTTCTTCCCGGCGGAACTGTCGCTGGAATCCTACGCGTATCTCTGGCAGTCCAAGTCGTATATTGGACGCTCTTTCCTCAACTCCGTGGGCATCACGATCGTCGGCACGATGATCGGCCTTTGCCTGACCTCTACGCTTGGCTATGTGCTTTCCCGCCCGAACTACTATATGAAGGGCCTGTATACCTGGCTGCTGATCATCCCGATGCTCTTTTCCGGCGGTCTTGTCGCCAGCTACATGGTCAACACCCAGATCTATCACCTGAAGAACACCTACTGGGCGATGATCCTGCCCGGCGCATGCTCCACGTTCTACGTGATCGTCATGCGTACGTTCTTCCAGACGACCGTGCCGGACTCCATTATTGAATCGGGCAAGATCGACGGCGCAAGCCAGCTGCGCATCTTTACCCAGTTGGTGCTTCCGATTTCCCTGCCGGTTATCGCGACGATCGGTCTGTTCCTGACCTTCAACTACTGGAACGCCTGGTACAGCGCGATGCTCTATATCGACAGCAACCACCGCGATTTGTATCCTCTGCAGTACGTGCTAATTTCCATCGAGAAAAACATCTCGTTCATGGCGCGCAATGAGGATTTCCTGACCGAAGAATCGATGCGGAACCTGCCGACGGAAACGATGCGCATGGCGATCGTCATGGTTGTCGTCATCCCGATCGCCTGTTCCTATCCGTTCTTCCAGCGCTACTTTGTCGGCGGCCTCACCATCGGCGCCGTCAAGGGATGATTTATACTAATTCTTATTAAAATTGCCAAATCCGCGTACCATCGTCAGAGCAAAGAATCTGATACGCTCTGTTTGGCATTTTAACTGCGGATTAGTATCACACAGCAACAAACGGCCGAAGTGCCGGTTTAGTTGAACAAGAAGGAGGTTTTCTTATGAAGAAGTTCCTGTCTCTCGCGCTTGCGCTGATGTTGGTGCTCGCCATTGCGTGCACGGCCTCTGCCGAGACCAAGAAGATCATCTGGTGGGTCTACGCCAGCGGCGACGCCCCGATCGACACCGCTGTGGTCGTTGAGGCTGCCAACAAGTACTCTGCCGAGAAGATCGGCGTGGAAGTCGAACTCATCTTCAAGAATGAAGAGCAGTTCAATCTGGGCATGTCGACCGGTGAAGACTACGACATGACGTTTACCTGCGACTGGGCGAACGACTTCGCGTCCAACGCCTACAACGAGATGTTCTATGACATCACTGATCTGGTCAAGACCGCCACTCCGGCGCTCTACGAGGCCATCGATCAGAAGTACTGGGACGTCGCCGGCTCCCTCAATGGCGTTATCTACGCTGTCCCGACCCTCAAGGATATGGCTTCCCAGCAGTTCTTCCGCTTCGACCAGGAGCGCTATGAAGCCATCGGCGTCGCCATCCCTGAGAGCATGACCTTTGCTGAGCTGGAGCCGATGCTCAAGGCTTACAAGGAGAACTACACCGACCTGTACCCGCTGATGATGGGCAAGGGCGGCCTGACCGGCATGACCAACTGCGCGCAGTGGATCGCTGGCAACTACCTGTGCTCTCCGTACGCCCTCGCCGGCACCGACAAGGAAAACAAGATCATCCCGTTCTGGGAGGCTGAAGAGCTGATGGAGCGCTACAAGCTGCTGCACAAGTGGTATGAGCTTGGCTACATCAATCCGGACGCTGCGACCATCGAATCCATCGGCAAGGAAATCCGCGCCGGTATCCGCTCCGGTTCCGCGTGGAAGGGCTACTACCATGGCTACTCCAACTGGGCTGGCATCGTGGTTGAAGGCTCCTCTTACTCCGGCCCGTACATGTCCACCGCGACCATGCGCGGCGCGATGAACGCCGTCAACGCTGCGGCTGACGAAGAGACCGCCATCGCCTGCCTGAAGTACCTCGAGCTGCTCAATACCGACGGCACCTTCCGCGACATCCTGCGCTTTGGCGTTGAAGGCGTGCACTTCAACTACGAAGTTTCTGAAGACGGCATCAAGACCGTTACCCGTACCGAGCAGGGCGTCAACAACTGGTCCATGGACGGCTTCGTTACCGGCAGCGTCGTGAACGCTTCCTGCGAGACCGGCACCTACTACGACTGGAAGGCGATCTACAAGGATTACGAGAACGCCATCGTTTCCACGCTGGGCACCTTCACCTTCAACAAGGCTGACGTTGAAGCCGAGTGCGCGGCTTGCTCCGCCGTCATGGAAAAGTATACCGCTGAGCTCCTCACCGGTACGCTGGACGTCGACGCGAAGATCGAAACCATCAAGGCCGAGCTGATCGCTGCTGGCATCGAGGCCATTCAGGCTGAAGCTCAGGCTCAGCTGGATGCTTATCTCGCCGGTAAGTAATCGAATCGTCTGATTCAATCGGATCAAAACCCATGGGGCGGAGGCTTAGCCTCCGCCTTTTTGGGTACGTTGGGCTGCCGATCCGGGGCACTCGCATAGTCGCAGCATTCTGCTGCTCCTGGCGATTCCCGATACTCCGCCTGCCTGCGTCCGCCACTGGCGGCGGCAGGCTTCGGTCCCAAGCCCGCCTGAGGGATTCTATCTCTCAGACTCCCTTCTTCGCATCGCGCTGAAGAAGGGTTTTTCGAGCAGAAAATAGAATATCCGCCTTGAAAAGAGGGAAGACTTATGGATTACACCATTGCGCCGATTGACCAGCAGGAGCTTGTGAACATCCGGCGTGAGCTGCACATGTATCCGGAGCTCAGATGGGATCTGGATCGGACCGCTGCGCTTGTGCGGCGCGAGCTTGATGCCGCTGGGATCGCTTATGAAGCGGATGCGTATGGAAGAAATACGATCGTTGCGACGATCAATCCGGAAAAAACGGATTTCACCATCGGCATTCGCGCAGATATGGATGCGCTGCCGATTCCGGAAAACAACCATGACAAGCCCTATCGTTCCCGCAACGACGGCGTGATGCATGCCTGCGGACACGATGCGCACACGGCGATGCTCATCGGCACGGCGAAGGCGCTCCATGCCATCCGCGACCAGCTTTCCTGCCGGGTGAAGCTGCTCTTCCAGCCCTGCGAGGAGAGCAGACCCAGCGGCGCGCGGACGATGTGCGAGCATGGCGTGATGAAGGATATCGACTGCATCATCATGTGCCACGTCAACTGTGTGGACGAAACGCATGTCATTTCCTCCAATCCGGGCGTAACGAATTCCTCGTCCGTGGCGTTCACGGTGACGCTGGGCGGCAAGTCCGTGCACGTCGCCTCTCCGCATGCCGGCATCGATGCGCTGGCGGCGGGCGTAAAGATCTATAACGGCATCCAGATGCTGGTTTCCCGCGAGGTCGATCCGTTTGATACCTGCGTGATGAGCGTGACCTGCATGCAGGCGGGCGAAACCGTCGCCGCCAATGCGGACAAATGCGTCATGAAAGGCTCCATCCGCTGCCTGCATGACAAGACGATGGCCTGGGCGCGGGCGCGCCTTGAAGAGCTTGTCCGCCTGACGGCGGAGCAGTCCCGGACCACGTGGTCGCTGGAATGGTCCGGCGAGCCGCTGCCCAGCGCGCATAATGATCCGGCGATGTACGAAGCGTTTGCCGCCTCTGCGCGCAAGGTTGTGGGCAATAAAAAGGTGATCGTGCTCGCCCCGTCGCCGGGCGCGGAGGACTTTGCCTATTACGAAAAGGAAAGGCCGGGCCTGCTTTTCGGGCTGGGCATGCGCAATGAGGCAAAGGGCTGCTGCCATCCGGCGCACAATAAGGACTGGGATATCGACGAAGACGCGCTTGAAACGGGCGTCAAGGTCTTTGTGCAGTTCGTGCTGGATAATATGAACGGCATCGACGGTATGCTGATGCCGGAAGGAGCGGAAGAGAATGGCTGAAAAGAAAACGGCGTTTTACTGTCAGCTGGATTATGAGCATGTGCCGTATCCCTCGCCCGTGGGCGCGAAGAACGGCAACATCGCCAATAATGGCTGCGGCGTGTGCGCGGCGTCGATGGTGGCGGAAAACATGCTGGGCATTTCCTTCCCGCCGGAGGAGAGCGCAAGGCTGGCCAAGGCCTGCGGCGCGCGCGAGGGCTACGGAACCGATTTGTATATCTATTCTCCGGTGTTTGCGCAGCACGTCGGGCTGAAGGTCCGCGATACCGAGGATGCGGACGAGGCGCTTCGCTTCCTGCAGGAGGGGCGCGGCATGGTGATCGCCAATACGCAGGGCGACCGCCCGGCGGACGGATATGTCGGCGTGTTTTCCAATTCCGGTCACTACATCGTCGTTGCTGCGGCGAAGGGCAATGAGGTGCTCGTCTGGGATCCGATGTATAAAGAGGGCAGCGACCGCTTTGAGGTTCCCGGACGCAAGGGTAAGGTTCGTCTGGACGGAACGGACGCCTACGCGGACTTTGACGTCATCCGCAACGACTGTAAGGACAGACCCTTCTTCCTGTTCTGGAAAGAATAAAGGCTGCTTCAAACCGCGCGAAGCGAAGAAGGGGTTCGGGGATGAAGTCCCCGAGCGGGGGTCAGGGGGCGGCAGCCCCTTGGCGTATTCTTAATACGTGATAAACCCGGCGAAGCCGGTTTCAAAAGAGGAGGTTTTCCCAGTGAACATCGCGGAGATTCTTGAAATCCTGATGGTTGTGTGCTTTGGCTTTTCCTGGCCGATGAACGTGCGTAAATCCTATCTGGCGCGGACGACCAAGGGCAAGAGCCTTGGCTTCCTGATCATGATCATTATTGGCTATATCTGCGGTATCGCGTCAAAGCTTATCGGCGGATCGTATAAATGGTATGTGCTGTTCTTCTACGTCCTGAACCTGTGCATGGTGCTGGCGGACGTGGCGATGTATGTGCGCAACTACCGGCTGGATCAGCAGAAAAAGTAAAGATGAAATAAGAGCCTCCCCACGCGTGATGCGTGCGGAGGCTCTTTGCAATACATAGAAGATTCAATTATGGCTTTTTCTGCGGCGCTCTGCCGGAGGTGACGGTGCAAAACGCGCTGCCGCGCTTTTCAATGATTCCGATGGCTGCGTAATCCTGCGAAAACTGCTTCTTTTCGCTCAGCGGCTTACCGGCGAGCGCGCACAGCAGCAGGCGGTTGACGCCGCCGTGGGCGACGATGACGGCGCAGCGCTCTGTCCGCGCGTCGATTTCCTCAAGCGCGCGCTGCATGCGCGAAAGACCATGCTCGTCGCGCTCCCCGCCGGGCGGACAGCTGCCGCGGAAATCCGGCCAACGGCGGCGGATTTCGCAGAAGGGGAGTCCGTCCCACTCGCCGCCGTCAAGCTCCGCCAGATCGTCAAGGATGATCAGCGGGCGGTTTTCCCCTGCGATGGGCGCGGCGGTTTGCTGCGCACGAAGCAGCGGACTGACGTAAATGGCTTCCACCGGAAGAGAGGAAAAATCATCGGCCAGCTGAGTTGCCTGCGCATGGCCTTCAATGCCGAGCGGCAGATCCAGTCTGCGCCCGAGGCACAGCGTTTCTCCGCTTGGGAAATCCGGCAGCGCATGACGGACGATGTAGAAGATTTTTTCGGCCATTGCAGAACTCCTTCAGGGGTTCAGGCTGGCGTACATCGCGCGGGTCAGCTCGCCTTCGTGGTCGCCGCCGTATTCCCAGCACATCAGGCCCATCAGGCCGTTGCTGCGGATGAATTCCCCCTTGCAGGCGATGGAACGGACGGAATCGTAGGTTGCAAACTGTCCGTCCTTCGTCGCATAGGCTGCGCAGGCGGTTTCGTCAAAGGCGTGCTGCCAGCCGCTGTCCTGTATCAGCTCGTGATAGCGGATCGACGGCAGGTATTCCTTGGCCGGGGCGAAGGGGACGCAGCGCTGCGGATCCAGCGCGGCAAAGCGGCGGGCGTAGAACGCATTGCCGAACATCACCTTTTCCTTCGGGATGCCGGCGGCGCAGAAGGCGTCAAGCGCCGTCTTTGCGCTGGTGGGGAAGTTGGGATGGCCGGGATACAGCGGCGCGTGGTAGGAAAGCGTGCCCGCCGTCTGCAGATCATAGGTCATGAGGTTGAACTGGTCAAGCAGCACGCCGATCTTTTTGCACTCCACGTCGTCAACCAGACGCACATGCGCGCCAAAAGCGGCGGCGAGCAGGCGGGGTTTCTGGTCCTTTCTGGTCAGCGCGTCGAGTCCGGCGCGCAGATCCTGGAGAAGGAGGGTGAAGTTTTCCTTATCATTGGGCGAGGCGGCGATGGCGGCTTCGTCCCGGCAGGGATACTCCCAGTCGATATCGATGCCAAGGAAACCGTGACGCTCCATGAGCTCAAGCGCGGTCTGCACAAAACGGGCGCGCCCTTCCTTTGTTGCCGCGGCCTGAGAAAAGCCGTCCGCACCCCAGCCGCCCACGGACAGCACGGGAAGAATATGCGGATGGCGGCGGATGAACGCCTTGTAGGTGTCAATTGCCGTCCAGTGGTCGCCGGAAACGGCGCCGCCTTTGATCAGGCCGAAGGAGTAGTTGAGCTGATTGAGAAACGGCGCGTCTTCGTCGCGGAAGACAAGCCCTTCGCGGTCAAAAACATATTGGGCGGCGATGAATTTACTCATGCGGAAGCCTCCTTGTTTACTCGTGCGCCGATGGCCGGCCGACAGGGGAAAAGGATGAATTCAGTATAGCATCCGGATGGAGGATGCGCAAGACTGCCTGCGCAAAGCCTGTGCGGCGCGGATTGTTTTGGATTGTCTGAGGGGGAGCATTCATGGTATAATGTGACAAAACGCTGGAACGTGCGAACTGGACGAAATGGTGTGAAAACAATGATTGCAAGAACGCCTCCGATGGGATGGAACAGCTGGGATTGCTACGGTGCGGCGGTGCTGGAGGAGCACGTCAGAGCAAACGCCCGATACATGGCGGAGCACCTGAAGGACTTCGGGTGGGAGTACGTCGTCGTGGATATTCAGTGGTATCAGCCGTCTGCGGTCAACCACCAGTATGAGCCGTTTGCGGAGCTTGAGATGGACGAATGGGGCAGGCTGATGCCGGCCGTCAACCGCTTCCCCAGCGCGGCGGGCGGCGCGGGCTTTGCGTCGTTGGCGGAGTATGTCCACTCGCTTGGACTCAAGTTCGGCATCCACATCATGCGCGGCGTCCCGCGCATGGCGGCGCACAGGCGGCTTCCGATCGGTTCGAGCGGATATTTCTGTCATGAGGCGGCGGACCCGAACTCGGTCTGTGAGTGGAATCCGGATATGTACGGCGCGTGCTGCGACACAGAGGCGGCGAAGGCGTATTATGAGAGCGTCTTTGCGCTCTACGCTTCGTGGGGCGTGGACTATATCAAGTGCGACGATATTGCGCGCCTGTATCCGCAATGCGAAAAGGAGATCGAGCTGATCTCCGATGCCTGCCGCAGCTGCGGACGGGATATGGTGCTCAGCCTGTCGCCGGGACCGGCGCCGCTTGATCGCGTGGAACACCTCAAGCGCTTTGCCAACATGTGGCGCATCACGGATGATTTCTGGGATGATTGGAAATTGCTGCGTGCGATGTTTGAACGGGCGCAGAAGTGGTGCATCCACGCCGCGCCAGGACACTGGCCGGATGCGGATATGCTGCCCGTGGGCGCAGTGCGCCAGTGCGACGATCCGAACGAATGGACGCGCTTTACGCAGGCAGAGCAGCGGACGATGATCACACTGTGGAACATGATGCGTTCGCCCCTGATGATCGGCGCGGAGATGACGAAAAACGATGCGTTCACGCTTTCGCTGCTGACCAATGCAGATGTGCTGGCCATCGGCAGGGAATCTTTCTGTGGTCATCCGGTTGTGACGACGCAGGAGGAGAGCATCTGGCTTGCGCCGCGGCAGGATGGAACGGGCGTCTATGCGGCGCTCTTCAATCTGACGGACGAGGCGCGCACGGTCAGCCTCGATGCCGGGCGGCTTGAAATCTGCTGCAAGGAAGCCGCAGAACTGTGGACGGGGCAGAAGATGGCGCTTGGAAAAACGCTCAGCGCGACGCTTGGCGCGCACGATGCGGCTGTTTTCCTGCTTCGAAGGGACGACTGAACGAACAAAGGCCTCCGCGCGCGGGTGTTGAAATAGAATGCGCGTCATGTTATAATCTGGACTGGACATACAGCGCATGAACGCGGCTGCGGCATGGCGCTGCCTGATATGCGATCATCCGTCTGCAAAGGAAATAAAGCGGAGGCTATCTGTAATGAATGCACAGTATGACTATCTGATCGTCGGCGCGGGACTCTACGGCGCTGTGTTCGCGCACGAGCTGACGAAGGCGGGAAAGCGGTGTCTGGTGATTGACCGACGCGACCACATCGCCGGCAACATCTATACGGAGAATGTGCACGGCATCAACGTCCACAAATACGGCGCGCATATCTTCCACACCAGCGACAGGGAAGTCTGGGAGTATGTAGGCCAGTTTGCTGAGTTCAATCACTACATCAACAGTCCGGTTGCCGTCTACAAGGACGAACTGTACAATCTGCCCTTCAATATGAACACATTTTCAAAAATGTGGAACGTGAAGACGCCCGCTCAGGCCAAGGCGAAGATTGCGCAGCAGGTTGCGGAGCTTGGCATTACCGAGCCGAAGAATCTGGAAGAACAGGCGCTCAGCCTCGTCGGCACGGACGTGTATACCAAGCTGGTCAAGGGCTATACGGAAAAGCAGTGGGGACGCAGCTGCACGGAGCTTCCTGCATTCATCATCCGGCGTTTGCCCTGCCGCTTTACCTATGACAACAACTACTTCAGCGACCGCTGGCAGGGCATCCCGATGGGCGGCTACACGCAGATGGTGGAAAAGATGCTTGCGGGCGTGGAGGTGCGCCTTGGCGTAGATTATTTTGATCTCATCCGGGAGAAACCGGAAATTGCCGGACGCATTGTGTATACCGGCTGCATTGACGAGTTCTTCGGTTATCGCCTCGGTGCGCTCAAGTACCGCAGCGTGCGTTTTGAGACGGAGGAACTTGACGAGGAAAACTATCAGGGCAACGCCGTCGTCAACTATACCGAGCGCGAGGTGCCCTATACCCGCATCATCGAGCACAAGCATTTTGAGTTTGGCACGCAGGCGACGACAGTCATTTCCCGTGAATACTCCGCCGAGTGGAAGCCGGGGCTTGAACCGTATTATCCCGTCAACGACGAAGAAAACGGCGCGCTGTATGCCCGCTATCAGGAACTGGCACGCGCGCAGGGCAACGTGATCTTCGGCGGCCGTCTGGGACAGTACCGCTATTACGACATGGACAAGGTTGTCAAGGCGGCGCTTGTGGATGTGCGCGCGGAAATCGGAGCATCCGCATAAATCGAATCATTCTGCCGGTGAGCAGCTACATGGCGCAGCTGTTCACCGGCTTTTTGATTATGCCGGGAAGTCGCGTGCAAAGCGACCGGGCTCAGGGGAATGTGCGCTATAATGGTGTCATCAAAAGCAGATGCGCTTTAAAGAAGGAGAGAGAAAAATGACGATTCAGGAAGTATTTGGAACGGATAAGCCCATCATCGGCATGCTGCATCTGCGCGGCTATGACAGGGAAGAGACGATGCGCATTGCCCGCGAGGAGATTGAAATGATGATCCGCTGCGGTGTTGACGCCGTGCTCGTGGAGAATTACTTCGGCGACACGCTGGACGTGATTGACGCGCTGAAGATGCTTAAAGCGGATTACAGCGATCAGGTGGTATACGGCGTGAATGTCCTTGGTGATTTTGAGATGAGCTGCGAGCTGGCGCATCGCTACGGCGCGAAGTTCATGCAGGTGGATTCCGTCTGCGGACATCTCAACCCCAATCGTGACGAGGCGTATGGAAAGATGATCGCCGAGGTCCGCGCGAAGTATCCGGTGTTTGTGCTGGGCGGCGTGCGATTCAAGTATCAGCCGGTTCTTTCCGGACGCAGCCTTGAGGAGGACCTGGCCATCGGCATGACGCGCTGTGACGCGATTGTCGTCACGGGCGCAGGCACGGGCATGGATACGGACATTGAGAAGATCAGCGCGTTCCGCGGCATCATGGGCGATTTTCCGCTCATTGTCGGCGCGGGCATGACGCCGGAAAGCGCCCCCGCGCAGCTGGCGATTGCCGACGGCGGCATTGTGGGCAGCTGCTTCAAGTACGACGGGCAGGCGCATAATCCGATGGAGGAGGCGCGTGTGCGTGCCTTCATGCACGCGGCGCATCCGGCGCAGCAGGATTAAGCAAACGATTCATTAGTCGTATGAAATGCGACTGGAGTTGCTGCGGCGCATGATATCATGGATACATCAAAGGAAAACACTGCAGGAAACAGCCGAAAGGGGAGCAGAAAAATGGAAAGCAAGAAGATGATGAAGAAGTTCACGCCGGAGCAGCTTCAGGAAATGGACCGTAAGGCGGATCTTGCAGTCAATGCGATGATGGTGGCGGCGGTCGGATTGGGCGTTGTCCCCATTCTCCTTGATATGGTCGCGGTCAGCGCGGCGATGGGCGCCGGTGTGATTGCCATTGCAAACTGCTACGATCTGCAGCTGACCAAGGACGACGCGGCGGATCTGATCAAACAGTTTTTCAAGGCGGCAGGAACGTCCTACTCCATTATGTTCATGGGCGTGAAAATCACGAATTCCCTGCTCAAGTCCAATCCCGTGACGTATGTGCCGTTCCTGATTGCCGACGGCGTTGTCTGCGGCGCAGCCGCCTTTGCGGTTGGCATGACGGCAAAGAATTTCTTCCACCGCCGCGCACAGGGCAAGAAGGCCACCAAGGAAGAAATGAAGCAGTGGATGAAGGAAGGCCAGAAGATGGGCAAGGAGCTGGCCAGAAAGCCCGCTGAGGAGCATGCGGAAAAGAAGCTGGCGGCTGAAAAGGGCGCGTAAGCCGGAAGGAGACCAGCTGGCTGGACGAGAATTACCTTGTACATACAAAAATGAATGAGGAGGACTGAACATGGGCTTTATTTCCAAGATCATCAAGAAAACCGTGCTGGGCATGCTTGATCCGGAGAACGGCATGGCAGACGAGATGGATGACGACATGGACGAAGACATGGACGAAGACATGGACGAAGACATGGACGAAGACATGGATGAAGACATGGACGAAGACATGGACGAAGATATGGATGAAGACATGGACGAAGATGCGGACGAAGATGCGGACGACGAACAGGATGAGGACGAAGCGGACGACGACGATACCGATGAGACGGACGCCGACGACGCTGACGACGCCGACGATGCCGATCTGGACGCTGACGGCGGCATGGTGATTTCTTCCTCCATGAACCGTGGAGCGAACGTGTCCTTTGGCGGCTATACGCCGGGCCAGTGCGCCAGGACGACTTCCGGCACGCAGAATTACTGCCCGTTTGCCGGCTCCGGACGCTGAGCGAGAGATAAAGGAGGGCTGCGTATGAGTGCCATCGGCCATTTGTTCAGCCTGATGCTTGTAGTTGCTGCAGGCTTGTTCGGTGGGCTGAGTGAAACCTTTCCGACTTTGATCATGTGGATTACGGAAGTGGACGATGAGGAAGCGGCATATGATGAAGAAGATGAAGAAGCCTGCGCATAAAAGCGATATGGTGAAGGTGTTTGCCGTTTCCTCAGACAAGGTATATGCATACGACGGGCGAACGGGCAGGATCATGGCGGTGAGCGACAGCCTTGTGCGACCGACGCTGGAGGAAACCAAACAGGCGGTCTACGCTTATCTGAGGGAAAAGCATCATTTGCCGGATAAGCCGCTTGCCGGAGTCATCTGGGAGCATAGCTTTGAAGAATATATGGCATATATCAAGACGCATATCCCCACGCTGCTCCTGCAGCTGACCTGCCGATGCAACCTTGATTGCGATTACTGCGTCTATTCCGGCAACTATGCCCACATGATGCCCCACGCCAATGCGGATATGCCGTTTGACACGATTCGCCGCAGCATTGATTTCTTTGCGCAGCACAACGCGGACAGCGGGCAGATCATGGTCGATCTTTACGGCGGCGAGGTACTCATGTGTATGGAACGGCTGCAGTATGCCGTCACGTATGCGCGGGAAAGGATGAAGGGCAGACAGCTGAGCTTCCGCTTCACCAGCAACGGCGTGCTGCTTGGCCGCGACGCTGCGCAGTGGCTCAAAAAGAATCCGGATGTGCGCGTGAATGTGACGCTCAACGGTCCGTTTCATGACCTGCATCGCAAGATGCTTTCCGGGCAGGGCAGCCTTGAGCGGATTATGACCAATCTGCGCATGATCCGTGCGGAGTTTCCCGAGGTGTGGGAAAACCAGATCAGGTTTCTTTCCAATATTGCCCGTCCCGAGAACCTTCAGGCGCTGGCGGAGTTTTTTCACAGCGAGCTTCAGCGTGCGCCGGATATTGTCACGCATATCCGCCAGCAGGACGGAAATGAAAAGATTGACGCTATCCTCCGCGGTGAAGAGACGCAAGACCGGCGCTTTGATCCCGGACGTGCGTATCTGGCATCGTTTGATCCGGTGCTGGAAGGGTATTTTGGCAACAGGATGCGCGCCATTCACAATCGCATCCTGTATCGGAAAAATGATCCGGGCATCATTGGAAGCTGTTTTCCGATCATGGACAAGCTGTTTGTTCATTATGATGGACAGTTCGGTTTGTGCGAAACGGCTTGTGATAAGCTGATTCTTGGCGATCTTGACAACGGATTTGACGAGGAGAAGCTGCGTGAGCTTTACGAGCGGTCGCGGGAATTGTACAATCGAACATGCGCGAACTGCTGGGCGCAGCGCAGATGCACGGTCTGCTTTAAGGATATTCTCAAGCCCGACGGCTCGGTGATGGACAGCGTTCCTGAAAGCTTCTGCCGTGCATCGAAGGCGGATACGCTTCAGTCTTTGCGCATCTATGCGGAAATCGCAGAGCGCTATCCTGAAAAGCAGGAAGAATTCACGACCAATGGATGATCAATGGCTGATCAATGTCTGATCGATAAAGAGGCGGCACGCTGGCGCCGCCTCTTTTGCTGTATATGACTGCCGGGCGATACAAGAACCGGCATGATGCAGATTGCCTTGCCGGGGGGAAATATGGTATAATCGACGGAACAGATTATTTTCCGGAGGATGCATGTATGCTCGACGCCAGCGTGATTTCAAACATTTCCTGCCGCTGCGTGGTGGACAGAAAGATTCACACCCCCACGCGCGTGATTCAGTTTCTGTTGTATTTTTCCGTGTTTGTGTTTGTGATTATCGGCATGTACGGCGGCTTCCTGTGGCTGATTCCCACGCTGGGCACGCTGTTCTTCACGTGGTATTTCATGGGCGAACACAAGGTGAGCTATGAATACCAGCTTGACGGAACGATGTTCAGGGTGATTCGCTACAGCGGCGTGCGCCAGAGGCCGAAGGTTGTGCAGTTCATGGAGCTGGATCTGACGGAACTGATTATCATGTCCGAGGAGGGAACCTCCCGCCTTGAAGAAGCGGAGGCCCTGACGGCAAATGCGCAGCCCAAGCGCGTGACCTACTATATCAACGCGCAGGACGTCAACCGTCCCAGCCTTGTGCTCTATGCCAAAGGATATGGCGCGGACGCGGGAAGATACGTGAAAGCGTACATGAATCCGTCCGCAGAGATGGTCAACAACATGAGACTGATCTGCCCGGGCAAGGTATTTCCTTATGAGATCTAATCAAGAGGCGTTTGAATGGCTTCTGCCCGTCACGGACAATGCAGAGCGGCGCGATTATCCCATGCGCGGCGATTCGATGATCCTTGCGATGACGGATATGATCAGCTATCCGCCGTATGCGCACGACGAAAGCCACAGCCATAACTGCATGGAAATCGGATTGTGCGTCGCGGGGAACGGCATGATCCTGCGTGAAGGGCTGGAATCCCAGCCGTTTCAGGCGGGCACGGTGATCATCATCCCGGAGGGCGCGCTTCACAGCCAGAAGAGCGAAGGGCTGCCCATGACGCGCTGGCGATATATTGCGGTGGATCAGGAAAGGCTGATCCGCGATGCGATGCCCAACTGCCGGGATTCGCTGATGCAGCTGCTCCGGGGAAACAGGCAGGGCGTCTGTCTGGATAATGAAAGCGCGCGCAGCGACATTGCATGGCTGATTGAGCGCATGTTCGATATCAAGTGCCGCACGGCGGAAGAATACACGGCAGAGCTTGAAGCGATTCTGCTGTTGATTCTGATGCGCGTTTTGCGCAGAATAGAGACTGACGGTCTGTCTTCGGAGCGGGAGAATGCGCCATACAATCCTGTGCAGCCGGCGTTGCTCTACATTTCCGAGCAGTACCATACTGAAATCAAGATTGCGCAGCTTGCACGCAGCTGCGCCATGAGCGAGAGCCATTTCAGGAAGGTGTTTGTTGCGGCGATGGGGGAAACGCCTGTGGAATACCTCAACCGCTACCGCATCGACCGCGCGGTGCGCATGATCCGCACCAACGCTGGCGATTCAATTTCGCGCATTGCGGAGACGTGCGGCTTTGCATCCATTGCGACATTCAACCGGAATTTTCTGAAATATACAGGAAAAAACCCCAGCGAAATGAAGAAATACGGCGAACATCTTCGGTCAAATGGCGGGGATAAAATTGTGCAAAATGGATAATTAAATCGAAAATGCGCAACAAAGAATCGAATATGAAAAGCCTCTTTCGACGGTTTGTGATACAATTTTATCACAAAGTCTGTGCAGATTGACGTTGTCAGTGTCAAACACTGAACTCTGTGCAGGCGAAAAATTGAAGGAGGCTTTTCTATATGAAGAAGCTTGTTTCCCTGCTGCTGGCGCTGTGCCTGCTGCTGACCGTTGCCGGCGCCATGGCTGCCGAAGACGGCAAGATCACCATCTGGACTTGGGACCCGAACTTCAACATCAAGTCCATGCAGATCGCTAAGGAACTGTATGCGAAGATCAACCCGGACGTTGAGATCGTGATCGAAGAGGTTCTCTCTGAGGACATCGAGACCCGCGTGACCACCGCTGCCACCTCCAACACCATCGACACCCTCCCGGACATCATGCTCTGCCAGGATAACTCCTTCCAGAAGATGGTTATGTTCTATCCGGAAGTGTACGCCAACCTGACCGGCAAGTACGACTACGAAGGCTTCCCGGCTGGTAAGCTCGCGTACTCCACCGTTGACGGCCAGAACCACGGCATCCCGTTCGACGCGGGCACCGTCGTTGCGACCTACCGCACCGATATCCTCGAGCAGGCTGGCTACACCATCGCTGACCTGACCGACATCGACTGGGATCGCTTCATCGAGATCGGTAAGGACGTCAAGGCCAAGACTGGTCTGCCGATGCTGACCGGCCAGGCTGGCTCCATCGACATGGTTCTGATCATGATGCAGTCCTGCGGCGCCTCCATGTTCAACGAGGACGGCTCCGTCAACTTCGTTAACAACGAAGCCTGCAAGATGGTTCTTGAGTACTACAAGACCATGTGCGAACTGGGCGTTTTCGCCGAGGTTAACTCTTGGGACGCTTACTGCGGCACCCTGGCCAACGGCTCCTGCGTCGGCACCATCAATGGCTGCTGGATCCTGGGCACCGTTATGGCGGTTCCGGAGTACGCTGGCAAGTGGGCTCTGACCAACATGCCGAAGCTGCCGGGCGTTGAGGGCGCGACCCACTACTCCAACAACGGCGGTTCCTCCTGGGCTCTGGTCAACGGCACCGACATCGATCTGGCCCTTGACTTCATGAAGATGTACCGCAACGTCGAGTTCTACAACGAGATCCTCCCGACCACCTCTGCCATCGGCACCTGGGCCGGCGCGAAGGAAGCTCCGAACTACGCTGCTGACAACGAGTACTATGGCGCTCCGATCTTCGCCACCATCGTTGAGTACACCGCTCATGTCCCGGCCAACCAGACTGGCGCGTACTACTACGACGCCCGCGGCGCTCTGGGCACTGCCGTCACCAACTACATGCTGGGCGGCGACCTGATGAGCGAGCTCCAGGCTGCTGAAGACGAGACCAACTTCAACATGGGCTTCTAATCCAGTTACATAACTGAATTACCAGTTTAAGTGAACAAGGCTGCCGCCCTGGGCAACTGGGGCGGCAGCTATCCCTTATGGATCAAGACAAAAGATTGTCAAAAACGCTCAATTCGTAAGAAACGAGCTAATTAGCAGAGAGGTGGGTTCTCCCATGACCAACACGACTCCCGCGCGCAAGAAGCATCGCTTCTGGACGATGGAGCGCAAGCAGAGCGCTGCCGGCTGGGCCTTCCTTGCCCCGGCATCGATCCTGATCTTCATCTTCAGCTTCTGGCCGATGTTCCAGGCGCTCCTGATTTCTTTCAAGACTGGTAAGCCGACTGCGCTGAAGTACGCTGAGCCGCTCTGGCGCAACTACCAGTACATGCTCAAGGACAAGGTGTTCCAGCAGTCTATCGGAAACACCTTTACCTACCTGATCATTCAGGTTCCGATCATGCTGGTGCTGGCGATCATTTTCGCCTCCCTGCTCAACAACCGCGACCTCAAGTTCCGCGGCCTGTTCCGCACCTGCATCTTCCTCCCCTGCGCGACCGGTCTGGTTGCGTACTCCATGATCTTCCGTACCATGTTCGAGCTGGACGGTATGATCAACGGCATCCTGCTGAACCTGAACCTCATCAATGAGCGAATCAACTGGCTCAACAACCCGAATACCGCAAAAGCGGTTATCATCCTGGGTCTGATCTGGCGCTGGACGGGCTATAACATGGTCTTCTTCCTCTCCGGCATGCAGGGCATCGAGTACTCGATCTACGAGGCGGCCCGCATCGACGGTGCGAACCAGTTCCAGCAGCTCATCAAGATCACGATCCCGCTGCTCAAGCCGATTATCCTGGTCACCGGCATCATGTCCACCAATGGTACGCTTCAGCTCTTCGACGAGTCCATGAACCTGACCAAGGGCGGACCGGCTAATACGACCATTACCATGTCGCATTACATCTATAACAAGATGTTCGTTGGCGCGCCGAACTTCGGCTACGCCGCTGCGATGTCCTTTGTTATTCTGATCATGGTCGCAATCCTGTCTGCGATCGAAACGAAAGTGGGTGACAAGCGATGAGAGAAGGCGCTGCTTCCAAGTACGTAACGCGTTTCATTATGTACGCTTTCCTGATCATTGTGTCCCTTATTTCCGTCTTCCCGCTGTACTGGGCATTCATCTCTGCGTTTAACAACACGAAAGAGATCCTCGGCGGCCGCATGATCCCCAGCGTTTACCTGATTGAGAACCTCAAGAACCTGTTCGCCCAGCAGAACGTTGGTCGTGCGATGCTCAACTCCTTCGGCACGTCCATCCTGCAGGTGTTCCTGGCTCTGGCGATTTCTTCCATCGCCGGCTACGGCTTCGAAATCTATCACGACAAGTATAAGGACGGCCTGATGAGCATCCTGATGCTGGCGATGATGGTTCCGTTCGTCGCGGTTCTGGTTCCGCTGTTCCAGTTCTTCTCCAAGCTCAAGCTCCTCAACACTTGGGCTGGCTTCTTCCTGCCGGGCATGGCGACGCCGTTCCTGATCATGTATTTCCGTAACAGCGCGCGCAACTTCCCGAAGGATACCATCGAGGCGGCTCGTATCGACGGCCTCAACGAATTCCAGATCTTCATCAAGATGTTCATCCCGATGATGCAGCCGACCTACGCGTCTGCCGCGACCATCACCTTCATGAATGCCTGGAACTCCTACCTCTGGCCGAAGGTCATCATGCAGACTGCCGACTCCACCACCATGCCGATGCTCGTTTCCAACCTGATGGCTGGTTACGTGATCGACTACGGCGTGGTTATGGCTGGCGTTACGCTGTGCTCTCTTCCGACCATCATCATCTTCTTCCTGCTGCAGAAGAGCTTCACCAACGCCGTTGCCGGTGCTGTTAAGTAATTCTCTGAAGAAGTATTCTGAGATCTCTCCTTGTAAAAGGGGAGATCTTTTCTTTTTGTGAGATTTGGTGTAGCTTTTTTTGTTGAAGTTTGATAGAATAATATCGGTATGGTCTGTCCGTTAGCTTTGCGGAGGATCAGACTCACAATTTACATCATAACGTCGAAACGACGAAAAACAAGAGGAGATGTTGGCTATGGGTTTTGACTATTCCCGCATCAAGAACCCCGAATTCTTCGGAGAAAACCGCGTCCCCGCGCATTCCGACCATGAGGTGTTTGTTTCGCTGGAGGAGATGGCCTCCGGCGAAAACTCCCTGCGCATGAGCCTGAACGGACATTGGAAGTTCCATCATGCGCTCAATAACGCGCAGGTCATTTCTGGCTTTGAGAGCGCGGAGTATGACTGCCGCACCTGGGCGGATATCGTCGTTCCGGCGCATATCCAGATGGAAGGCTACGGCATTCCGCAGTACGCGAACACGCAGTATCCGTGGGACGGCTATCAGGACGTCAAGCACGACGAGATTCCGACCGACTATAACCCGGTTGCCAGCTACGTCAAGTATTTCGTCCTGCCGGAGGACTTCGCCGGTAAGCGCGTGTTCGTCGATTTCGCCGGCGCTGAGAGCTGCATTACGGTCTGGCTCAACGGCCACTACGTCGGCTTCTCCGGCGACACCTTCACGCCGCATGCGTTTGAGCTGACGGAGTATCTGGTTCCCGGCGAAAACAAGCTGGCCTGCCGCGTGGATCGCTGGAGCGCAGGCAGCTGGATGGAGGATCAGGACTTCTTCCGCTTCTCCGGTCTGTATCGTGATGTGACGCTCTATGCCATCCCGGAGGTTCACGTGCAGGATATCCGCGTGAAGACTCTGCTGGATGACCAGTATACCGACGCGATGCTCGATGTCGCCCTCAAGCTGGAGATTGCCGAGACTGCGCCCAAGGCCAAAGTGGTGCTGACCCTCAAGGATGGACTGAAGACCGTCGTTTCCGCCGAGTATGATGCGGCAGCCGAGATGGCGCTTGCTTTCGATGTCAAGGCGCCCAAGCTCTGGAGCAGCGAGGAACCGAATCTGTATACCCTTGAAATCGCCGTGATGGACGGCGACAAGCTGGTGGAAATCATGCAGCAGCGCGTGGGCTTCCGCCGTTTTGAACTGATCGACTGCGTCATGCATCTCAACGGCAAGCGCATCGTCTTCAAGGGGACGAACCGTCATGACTTCTGCGCAGAGACCGGCCGCGCGATCACTGTGGAAAAGATCCGCCGCGATCTGCTGATCATGAAGCGCAACAACATTAACGCCGTGCGCACCAGCCACTACCCGAACCACAGCGCGCTTTATGACCTGTGCGACGAGCTTGGCCTGTATGTGATTGCGGAAAACAACCTTGAATCCCATGGCACCTGGCAGCTGCTCATGCCCAAGGAGAAGCCGTATGAGTACGCGATGCCGTGCGACCACGAAGAGTGGAAGGGCATGATGCTTGACCGCGTCAACAATTGCTATCAGCGCGATAAGAACCATCCGTCCATCGTCATCTGGTCTCTGGGCAACGAGTCCTTCGGCGGCACGGTGCTGCTGGATATGTGCAAGAAGTTCAAGGAGCTGGATGACACCCGACTGGTGCATTACGAAGGCATCATCCATGACCGCCGCTACAATGACGCCAGCGACATGGAAAGCCAGATGTACACCCCGGTGGTGGGCGTGCGCGAGTTCCTCGCGGAGCATCGCGACAAGCCGTTCATCATGTGCGAGTATACCCACTCCATGGGCAACTCCAACGGCGCGATGCATAAGTACACCGAGTATGCCTATGAAGAGCCCCTGTATCAGGGCGGCTTCATCTGGGACTTCATCGATCAGGCGATCCTGACCCGCGGCCGTTACGGCGAGAAGCGCCTGGCTTACGGCGGCGATCACGGCGAGCATCCCACTGATTATGACTTCAGCGGCAACGGCATCGTCTTTGCTGACGGCGAAGTGACTCCGAAGATGCAGGAGGTCAAGTATAACTACCAGAACATCGTCTGCGAAGTGGGCGAGGAGAGCTTCATCGTCAACAACCGCTCGATGTTTGACCGTACGAGCAAATTCGACTGCGTGGTGATTCTCGAGCGCGACGGCAAGAAGGTCGCGGAAGCGAAGGTTGAAACGGATGTCGCTCCGCTCTCCCGCGACGAATACACCCTGCCGTTTGGCAAGCAGACCATCGGCGGCGAGTATGTCGTGACCGTTTCCTTCCGCGAGAAGGCGGAAACCGCGTGGGCGCCGGTTGGTCATGAGGTTGCCTTCGGTCAGGGCGTTTACAAGGTCGAGAAGAAGGAAAAGTACGGCTGGCACCGCCCGCTTAAGGTTATTCAGGGCGATTTCAACATCGGCGTCATCGGCGAGGACTTCAGCCTGCTGTTCAGCTATCTCAACGGCGGTCTCGCGTCTTATTGCTACGGCGGCAAGGAGATGTTCAAGAACATCCCGATGCCGAACTTCTGGCGTGCGCCGGTGCAGAACGATATCGGCAACATGATGCCCCAGCGCTATGCGCAGTGGAAGATCGCGTCCCTGTACGCGACCCACAAGCCCGTTGCCACCAGCTTCGAAGGCAATGGCTACGGCGGCAATGCGCCCATGGCGACGCAGAACGAGGACGGCACCGTGACCGTTTCGATCACCTATAACCTGCCGACCACCCCGATGACTACCTGCAGCGTGGCGTATACCATCCATCCGTGCGGCAAGGTCGACGTCAAGCTTTCTTACGATCCGGTCAAGGAACTGGGCGACATGCCGGAGTTCGGTATCATGATGAAGATGGATGCGGATTACCAGAACATCCGCTACTACGGCATGGGCCCGAGCGAGAACTACTGCGACCGTCAGGAAGGCGCGCGTCTGGGCATCTTCAAGACCACGGTCAAGGAGAATGTGACGCATTATCTGGTCCCGCAGGAGTGCGGCAACCGTACCGGCGTGCGCTGGGCGGAGGTCACCGATGCCAAGGGCGTCGGCCTGCGCTTCTCCGGCGATGCGATTGAGTTCTCCGCGCTGCCGTATACCCCGCACGAGCTTGAATCCGCGACCCACGCGGACGAGCTCCCGCCGATTCATTACACCGTCATCCGCGCGGCGATGCAGCGCATGGGCATTGCGGGCGACGATACCTGGGGCGCGCGCACGCATCCGGAGTATCTGCTGGACGCCTCAAAGAAGATGGAATTCACCTTCAGCTTCCAGGGCATCATCGTTCGCTGAGGTGCGGCTCATAGCTGCGAAGCGATGAAGGGGTTCGGGGACAATGTCCCCGAGCAGGATCATAAGGGCGGCAGCCCTTATCGTTCCCCCTCGTAAAAACAGGAACCGGAGAGGCGCGAAGCAACAATTCCGGTTTGGTAAAAAACAGCTAAAACAGAAACAGCGCAGAGCGAAAGCTCTGCGCTGTTTCTGTTGCTATATGGAAATCAAGTAAATAGATGGTTTGTTTACAGTTCTTCGGGAATGAACGCGGGCTGTCCGTTCACGCGTGCCAGCCGCCAGAGCGCGGTGAATCCGCACTCACGGGCGATGCTTTCCGCCAGATCATACGCGCAGGCGACGGAGGAAACATGATGCGTGTCCGCGCTGATGGTTACCTTTCCACCCATTTCGCGCAGCACACACAGCAGTTCCCGGCTGGGATAGGGCTCGCTGCGGTGTCCACGGGAAATGGCGCCGGTGTTGATTTCAAAGATTTTATCTGCATGGACCAGCGCCTCCATGGCGTCAAGCGCTGCGGCGGTATAGGCTGCGGTCTTTCGCGAAAAGAATCCGCGCGCCTCGTCAAACTTGGTCAGCAGATCAAAATGCCCGACGATCCGTGCATCGTCCTTGGCGGCGGCTTTCTTTACCTCTGTAAAATATGCCTTTGCATAAGCATCCGCATCCCCGCCAAAATGTCCTGCAAGGCAGCGCGCTGTCGCCTCGGCACTGTCATCCACGGATGGATAATCCATTGCAAACTGCTTTGCCAGTTCCGGGGGACAGTTTTCCGGCAGCTTCATCGCGCAGGGAAGGTGATGGGCGGAACCGATGGCGTAGTCAAAGGGCGTGAGGTCAAAGTCTTCGGCGGTCACGTCCCATTCCACGCCCAGAAACAGCTCGATTCTCCCGGCGTATTTTTCCTGCAGGCGGCGCACCTCGGCGATATAATCCGCGAGGCTGCTTTGCGGACACGCCCAATCGGTGCCAAAGGGCAGCGGGCAATGGACGCTGAAACCAAGGCTGGTCAATCCGGCTGCTTTTGACGCAAGCAGCATGTCCTCCAGCGTGGATTTCCCGTCGTCAAACTGACCATGCGCATGCAGATTCTGCGTGAACATTTACTTCATTTTCTCCTGCTTTACCTTTTTGTCGATGACATGACGGGAAGCCATTTCCCTGCGTATGTCATCAAGGCTGATGCCCATTTCGATCATCAGCACCATTACATGATACATCAGATCGCCGATTTCGTAAACCGTATTCGCCTTGTCAATATCCTTTGCGGAGATGATGACCTCAGTTGTTTCCTCGCCGACCTTTTTAAGGATCTTGTCCAAGCCCTTGGAAAACAGATACGTCGTATAAGAGCCTTCCTTCGGGTTTTCCTTGCGGCCGATGAGCATGTCCATCAGATCCTGATACTGGAAGCCCGGCGCGGTTTCACCTTCGTAGACGGGGTTAAAGAAGCAGCTTTCCTCGCCCGTATGGCAGGCGGGACCGTCCTTCTTCACTTCCACAACCAGCGCGTCCATGTCGCAGTCGGCGGTGATGGAGACGATGTGCTGGAAGTTTCCGCTGGTTTCGCCCTTGAGCCAGAGCTTCTGACGGGAACGGGAGAAGAAGCATGTGAGTCCCTTTTCCATAGAGATGCGCAGGCTTTCTTCATTCATATAGGCAAGGGTCAGCACAGCCTTCGTCTGCGTATCCACGACGATGGCGGGGATGAGTCCTTTTTCATCGAACTTGAGTTTGCTGATGTCGAGCATGATCATAACCTCCTGACGGTGATGCCGTTGTGGTGAAGGGTTTCCTTCAGGTCGCGGATGGCGACCTCGCCGAAATGAAAGATTGACGCTGCGAGTCCAGCGTCCACGCCGGGGATCGTCTTAAACAGCGTGACGAAATCCTCAATACAGCCTGCGCCGCCCGATGCAATGACGGGCACGTTGGCGAAGGCGCAGACGTCGGAAAGCATTTCGAGGTCAAATCCCTTCTTGACGCCGTCGGTATCGATGGAATTGAGCACGATTTCGCCTGCGCCCATGTCAAGGCCGCGGCGGATCCATTCAAGCGCGTCCATGCCGGTATCCTCGCGTCCGCCCTTGGCAAAGACGTGATACGTGCCGTTAACGCGCTTGGCGTCCACGGACAGCACCACGCATTGATCGCCGTAGCGTCTTGCGGCGTCTTCAATCAGCTGCGGATTGCGGATCGCGCCGGAATTGACGCTGACCTTGTCCGCGCCGCAGGAAAGCACGCGCTCAAAATCGGCTACCGTGTTGATGCCGCCGCCCACGGTCAGGGGAATGAAGATCGTGCGGGCGACCTCGCGCAGGATATCGGTGAACAGCGTGCGCCCCTCGCTGGAGGCGGTGATGTCGTAAAACACCAGCTCATCCGCGCCGCACTCGCTGTAAAACGCCGCCAGATCGACAGGATTGCTCACGTCGCGCAGGCCTGCGAAATTCACGCCCTTGACCACGCGGCCGTCGCGTATATCAAGACATGGGATGATGCGTTTGGTAATCATTTGCTCACCTCAAGTGCTTTCTTCAGGTCAATTGCGCCGGTGTAGTATGCCTTGCCGATGATTGCGCCGTATGCGCCGGCGGCTTTCAGCCGGATTACGTCCTCCATGGAGGATACGCCGCCGGAAGCGATGACGTTTACGCGGAAATGATCCTTGAGATGCAGGTAAAGCGCGTGATTGGTTCCCTTCATCGCGCCGTCGCGGCTGATGTCGGTACAGATGACCGTTTGCACGCCGAGCGCGTCCAGCTGCGCCATGAACGCATCACAGGAGAGCATGCTCGTCTGCGTCCAGCCGTGGATGGCGACATAGCCGTCCTTGAGGTCCACGCCCACGGCGATCTTCTCGCCGTACTGCGCGACCGAGCGCGCGAGGAAGTCGGGATCCTTTACCGCTGCCGTTCCCAGAATCACGCGGGAAACGCCGGCCTCCAGATATCGTCGGATGGTTTCGTCGCTGCGGATACCACCGCCGACTTCACAGAACAGCCCGCTCTCCTTTGCGATCTGCTCAACGGTCGCCAGATTGGGCGTCTGTCCGCTGCGCGCGCCTTCCAGATCCACCAGATGGATATTTTCCGCGCCGCAGGCGGCAAAGTCGCGCGCGACGGCGAGGGGATTGTCGTTATAGACCGTCATCTGGTTATAGTCGCCCTTAAAGAGGCGCACGGCCTTGCCGCCGTAGAGATCGATTGCGGGAAACAGTTTCATGTTGACCTCCTGAGTTAGGGGAGACGATAGGGGCTGCCGCCCCTAAGACCCCACGCAGGGACATCGTCCCTGCACCCTTCTTCGCTTCGCGGCTGTTTTATGATGCTTTCTTTACGCATCGCGATAGCGATACGATGATGGGGTCAAGGGGTGAAATCCCTTGTCGGGGTTTGGGGCGAAGGCCCCAACGTTCTCTGTTATTTCATCTCGCAGAATGCTCTGAGCAGATTCAGACCCACTCGTCCGCTCTTTTCCGGGTGGAACTGGCAGCCGATGACGTTGTCTTTGGCGACGGCGGCCGTCAGCGGGATGTCGTATTCGCTTGTTGCGATGGTGTCCGCCGCGCACTTATCTGCAAAGTAACTATGCACGAAGTACACGCAGTCGCCGTTTTTGATGTACCGGAACAGCGGATGATCGGGCTTTGCCAGATCGAGTGCATTCCAGCCGATGTGCGGCACCTTGAGTCCTTCACGGATGCGCGGCGTCATGTCGACCACCTCGCCCGGGATGAGCGAGAGCCCCGCGTGCTCGCCGTATTCAAAGCTTTTGTCAAAGAGCATCTGCATGCCAAGGCAGATGCCCATGATCATCTTGCCATCCTTTGCCTGCGCCAGCAGCGTTTCATCCAGACCGTGCATGGCAAGCTTCTTTCGGGCATCGCCGAATGCGCCGACGCCCGGCAGGATCAGCCTGTCTGCGTTTTGTATGACCGTTTTGTCGCTGGTGACGGTCACTTCCTGCCCGATCATGGCAAACGAGCTTTGCAGGGAAAACAGATTGCCCACGCCGTAATCGATGATCGCGATCATGCAAGCACTCCCTTTGTCGACGGAATTTCATCTTTGAACGCTTCGTCAATGGCGACGGCCTGGCGCATCGCGCGGGCGAAAGCCTTGAACATGCCTTCAGCGATGTGGTGGCTGTTTTCCCCGTCCAGCTGCTGGATGTGCAGCGTTGCGCCGGATGTGCGCGTGAAGGCGAGGAAGAATTCTTTCACCAGCTCGGTGTCAAACTGGCCGATCTTTTCCGTGGGGAACTGCGCCTTCATGCGCAGCATGCCGCGCCCGGAGAGATCCACCGCGCAGAGCATCAGCGTTTCGTCCATGGGGAGCATCTGGCTGCCGTAGCGCACGATGCCGCGCTTGTCGCCCAGCGCCTTTGCGAACGCATCGCCCAGCGCAATGCCGATATCTTCTACGCTGTGATGATCATCGACAAATGTGTCGCCCTTACAGATGACGGTCAGATCAAACCGTCCGTGACGGGCGAAGAGGGTGAGCATATGATCAAAGAAGCCCACGCCGGTTTTGATGTCGCTGCGGCCTGTGCCGTCCAGCATCAGTTCCAGCGTGATATCCGTTTCTGCCGTCGTTCGTTTGATTTGTGCTTTGCGCATGGTCAAGCCCTCCCGAATATCATTTCAATCGCCGCATCCAGCGCCTGCATTTGCTCCATCGTGCCGATGGAAATGCGCAGATAATCCCGGATCCGGGGCTGGTTAAAGTGGCGCACGAGGATGCCGCGCTGCGCAAGCTGCTCCTTGAGCGCCGCTGCGCCCATGCCGCTGGGTTTGGCGAAGACGAAATTGCCCAGCGAATCAAGCACCTCAAAGCCCTGCTGACGCAGCATTCTGGTTGTGTATTCGCGCGCACGGATGATGCGCTGGCAGTTTTCCATGTAGTAATCGTCTTCCTTAAGCGCTGCGACGCCCGCCGCCTGCGTCATGCGGTTGACGGAATAGAGGTTGACGGCGTTGCGCACCCGCTCGATGTCGGCAATCACGCGCTCGCTGCCGAAGCCAAAGCCGAGACGCGCGCCTGCCAGTGAGCGGGACTTGGAGAAGGTGCGCACGATGAGCAGGTTTTCGTATCGCTCAGTGAGCCCGAGCGCACTCTTTGAGCCGAAGTCGACGTAGGCTTCGTCAATCAGCACGACGTTTTCGGGGTTGCTCTTCACGATGTCCTCGATCTGATCAAGCCCGAGCGCGTATCCCGTCGGCGCGTTCGGATTGGCGATGACGATCATTTTGCCGATTTTGCAGTAGGCGGAGGGATCGATGGTAAAATCACCGCGGAGCGGGATTCTTACCAGCGGAATGTTCAGCGCTGCGGTGAACAGATCGTAATAGCTGTAGGTGATGTCCGGCAGCGCGATGGGATGCGTTTCATCGGCAAAGGACATGAACGCGAAGTAGAGCAGCTCGTCCGAGCCGTTGGCGACCGTGACGTTTGCCGGGCTTACGCCGTATCGCTGCGCCAGCGCGGCGCGGATCTGCGTGCAGTCCGGATCGTTGTAATACTGCAGCGCGCTGATTTCCGCAGCCACCGCGGCGGCCACGCCGGGGGACGGCGGGTAGGGCGGCTCGTTGGTGTTCAGCCGGATGACGCCCGCTCCTTCCGCGTGATCGCCCGGGGCGTAAGCTGGGAGGTTTTGATGCTTTTTCAGCAGAAAGCTCATCGGATTTCCCCCTCGTCAACGCGCACAAGCGCAGCGCGGGCGTGCGCTTCAAGCCCTTCGGCGCGGGCGAAGACGCCGATTTCCCGGGCGACCTTGGCCAGCGCATCCTGCGTGTAATAGGTAAACTGCGTCTTTTTGATGAAATCGTCGACCGACAGCGGGCTGGAAAAACGCGCGGTGCCGGAGGTGGGAAGCGTGTGGTTCGGTCCGGCAAGGTAGTCGCCCAGCGATTCGGGGCAATACTTGCCCATGAAGACGCTGCCTGCGTTTCTGACGTAGGGCAGGAATTTCTCCGGCTCATCCATGCACAGCTCAAGGTGCTCGGGCGCCAGCTCATTTGCGGCTTCAATGGCGGCGATCAGGTCGTCGGTGACGATGATCTTGCCGTAATTCTCGATGGATTTGCGGGCGATGGCTTCGCGCGGGAGGAGGCGGAGCTGACGCTCGACTTCCTCGCTGACCTTTTGAGCGAGTTCCATGCTGTCCGTTACCAGCACGGCGCTGGCCAGCGCGTCGTGCTCCGCCTGGCTGAGTAGGTCGGCGGCGACGTAAACCGGATTGCATGTGCTGTCCGCGACGACAAGGATTTCGCTGGGACCGGCGATCATGTCGATATTCACCCGGCCGAAGACCTGACGCTTGGCTTCTGCGACATATGCATTGCCCGGACCGACGATCTTGTCGACCTTGGGAACGCTCTGCGTGCCGTAAGCCAGCGCGGCAATGGCCTGCGCGCCGCCGATCTTGAAGACGCGCGTCACGCCCGCCATCTTCGCTGCCGCAAGGATGGGCGCGGCGATTGTGCCGCCGCTGGTGGGCGGAGAGACCATGACGATCTCGCTGCAGCCGGCGATCTGCGCCGGAATCGCGTTCATGAATACGCTGGAAGGATAGCTTGCCGTGCCGCCGGGAACATACAGGCCGACCTTTTCAATCGGGGTGACAAACTGGCCCATGTACGTGCCGTCCGGCTTCTCGATCTTAAAGCCGTCGCGCTTTTGCGCGCTGTGGAAGGCGCGGATGTTTTTTGCCGCCAGCTCCATTGCCGCGCGAAGCTCGGGGGAGAGGGACGCAAACGCCGCGTCGAATTCCTCCTGCGTGACTTCCAGCGCGGTCAGTTCCGCACGGTCAAACTTCTTGGAATAAGCAAACAGCGCGTCGTCGCCGTTGCGGCTCACGTCCGCAATGATTGCGCGCACCGCGTCCGAGACGTTGGCTTCGTCCAGCTCGCGCAGGAGCAGCTTGGATTTTTCCGTTTCGCTGTATTTGAGAATCTTCATATCTTATACGACCTTTCCCAGTTCGCTGACCAGCCGTCTGATTTCTTCTCCCTTGAACTTGAAGCCCGACTTGTTTGCCACCAGCCTTGCGCTGATGGGAACGATGGTTTCCATGACCTCAAGTCCGTTTTCTCTGAGCGTTTTGCCTGTTTCCACGATATCCACGATCACATCGGAAAGCCCCAGCAGCGGTGCGATTTCAATGGAGCCGTTCAAATGAATGAGCTCGATCTCCCGGCTTTGGCTGCTGTAGTGGCGTCTGGCGATCGTCGTGAATTTCGTCGCCACGCGCAGCCTGCGGCTGTGATCGTCGATGAACTCTTTGGGGCCGGCGACGCACATACGGCATTTGCCCATCTGAAGATCAAGCAGCTCATAGACCTCCGGTCCGTATTCAAGAAGGATGTCTTTGCCGCAGATGCCCAGATCGCTGGCGCCGCGCTCGACGTAGATGGCCACGTCCGAAGGCTTCACCCAGAAATAGCGCACGCCGGCTTCCGGGTTTTCAAAGACGAGCTTGCGGTTGTCCTCCAGCAGTTCCGGACAGGGATAGCCGGCTTTTTCAAGCAGTCCATAAGCCTTTTCTCCCAGCCTGCCCTTGGGCAGGGCGATGTTGATCATCTGCTTCATCCCTGCGCCTCCTCTCCCGTGAGACACACCGTCTTCGCTGCGCGGACCTTTGCGCCGCCCGCGCGCTGTACCCGAACGCTGAGTCCCTGATCGATGTATGCCTTCGCGGCGTTTGCGGCGGCGACAGGATCCGCCGTGCCGTTCAGCTCAATGAGGACGTCGACGTCGAATGCTGTCTTTTCCTGCGAAAGCCGTTCCAATTGATCCAGATATACCGCGAAACCAACGGCGCTGCCCATTCGGCCCATTCGCCGCATCAGCAGGTCATAACGTCCGCCGGACAGTACGCTGGAGGGCAAACCGGCGATGAAGCCGCTGAAGATCAGGCCGTTGTAGTAGTTCATGTCGTTGATGACGGAAAAATCGAGATTGACGCTGCGAATGCCCTGTGCGTGGAGCATGGCGCTGAGCACGCGGAGGGACTTTATCCCCGGCAAGCAGGCAGCGGGAAGCGCCAGCGCCTCAAAGGCGGGAAGCGTTTCCTCCAGCGGTCCATACACGCTGATCAGGGAACGGAGCAGCGCGGTGTTTTCATCGCTGACACCGGCGCTCTTGCACAGCGCGCAGAGACCGTGTTCATTCTTTTCGCCGATCAGCGTGAGTAGCTGCGATTGAACAGCGCTGTCGCTGCTGGCGGCGCATACGATGGAGGAGACGATGCTCATGTCTGATACATCCAGGATGTATGCGGGCGAGATGGTTTCAAGGCTTTTGGCGGCCAGAAGCAGCACTTCGCCCATTGCATAATCATCCGCGCAGCCAATGCATTCAACGCCGGTCTGCATGATTTCCTTAAAGCCGTCGGCGCCCTTGGGAACGCGGTAGATGCGCTCGGCATAGCAGACCTTCACGGGCACGTCTTCATCCTTCGTGTTTTTGACGATGGATAGCGTGATGTCCGGCTTGAGCGCCATGAGCGCGCCGTTGACGCCCGGAAAGGTGAGGATCTGTTCGCTGGAAAGCATACTGCGGCTGCGCATGTACAGGTCGTATTCCTCAAAGGTGTTGACCTGATAGGGCAGGTATCCGTACTGGCGATAGAGCGTTCGCAGCGCGATGGACGCCCGTTCATCCATTCTCAGGGTTTCAGGCTTCATCTGCTTGCCCCTCCTTCATCCGATCAAGAATCAGCGAATAACCGCCTGCGCCGTAATCCAGACAGCGTTTTACACGCCCGATGGTGGCGGAGCTGGCGCCGGTTGCCTGTTGGGCAGCGAGATAGGAGCTGCCCTCCCGCATCAGGCCGGCAACGTGAAGCCGCTGCCCCATGTCGCGCACTTCCTTGACGGTACACAGGTCCTCAAAGTATTGGTAACACTCTTCCACGCTTTGCAGCGACAGCATGCTGCGGAACAATGCATCAGTCTGCGGATCTCGACGTAAACTCACCGCGTTTCACCTCTCTTTAACATAGTGATATGGTAACACGCTAGTGCGCTAAAGTCAAGCGCGAAAGAAAAGATTCCATCGGGTATATGATGGAATCTTGGAGAGGGAGGACATTGATGTCAAAGGGGCAAAAAACAATTGCTGCTTATTTCGAATGAGACGGCTCATCATCCATCCCTGACGCACCCCTCAACACACAGTGTTCATGTCAAATTGATTAATCCCAGTACGCTTCATCCATTCCCCGGATAAAACAGGTGCTCAAGCAGATAGCCGGTATCGCCGTCCTCAGTGAGGACGATATAGCAGCTGTCGTGAACGCCGATGATGTAAAAGGGCGTATCACGCGTGAGGGTGACGCCTGTTGTTCTGCCGCCGGAATAGGGGACAAGGGGCAGGGAATCGTATTGCTCCTGCATGAACAGCTGCGGGAAAGCGCAGCGGACAGCGTCCATATCCTCGCCGAAGGCAAGATATTGGGTCATCATGTAGCCCGTGAGCCGTCCGTCGCTGCCGATGGACACGTACGCCCAGTCGCCGTTGATCTCGTGGATACGGACCGGCGTGCGGTTGTAGAACTTGCCGAAGGAACGCGCGGTTTTATCCGGACGCTCGCGCAGGTGCAGCCTGTCTTCGGGGTTGGGGTTGTTGACGACGGCATAGCGACCGGCGTCAACCGTGGCAAGCATCGCTTCTTTTGTAAGCGGGAGGTTCATGAAGTCGATGCTTTCAATGCGCTGCAACGGATGATCGCCGTAATAGGTGCCGTCGTTGCGCAGGGGAGAGATTTCGTCCGTACAGGCAATGCTGTCGTATGTGAAGCGATAGTTGTCGCTGCCTGTTTCAGCATCCACCTGCAGCCAGCTGGGCATCCAGATGCCCAGCCCCTTTTGTGAAAAACCGAACTGGATGTCACGCTTTCCGTCGTACCACTCTATCTGCAGCGTGCCTTCCTCCGCGTGGAAGAGATCCAGCGATGCAGTTTCGGGCAGCGGCTTTGTGACAATGGTCTCTTTGAACTGCCAGTTCGCATGCGGCATGATGCGAAGGCTACGGCTGCCCTGCGCGCTGTCCACGAGAAGGATGAGCGCGTCGGGCTGCAGATCGATCTGAACGAGCTCGTAGCCGCTGGGAACGTATTCGCCGGCGTAATCTGCAAGCTGATCACCGTTCATGTAATCAGGCGTGCAGGGGTAATTGCCCGCAGCAAAATGCGCCAACAGGTGCGCGGAGGCGGACAGCCCCTTCACCGGCACGCGCGGATAATGCGTCGTCGACAGCGGCGTACCCTCCGTGGTTTCCTGATGGCGCATGTAGTTCATCGTGCTGTTTTCGGCAAGGACGTGCGACCACCAGACGGTTCTGCCGTCCCAATCAAATGTGGTGTATTCGCTGATGACGTTGCCCCACGTCCGGCTGTCGGCCAGCAGCTCGCTGGTGATGACCCATTTTTCTCTGTCCGGCTGCTCGATGGTGATCTCCAGACAGGAATGACGGGTGTTGCTGTCTTCCTTCGTCAGCGCGACGCGGATGGTATGTGTGGTGCGCGAATAGCCTTCGCCCTCGTCCGGCAGGGCGTCGGGGTTGACGAGCGTCAGCGCATAGCTGCCGCCGCCAGCGCGCTCGGCGATGACCAGCGCGTTGTCCCCGTCCTTCTCAAGCACGAGCGCCCATTGACCGTTTTCGCCGTCGTCGTAGCCATCCTTGGTCAATACGCGATAGCCGGGAAGGACTTTTTCGCACAGGGAGAGCACTTCCTTTGCGGCGGCTTGCTGCGTCTGTGCGCCGGCGGCGCAGGGGATAAGCAGAGCAAGCAGGAGAAGGAAGGAGAGCAGCAGGCGTTTCATAGGACGTCCTCCTTTGCGTTTCTGCCAATAAGACGATACGGCTGGGCAGGATATTCCATATATATGAAAAAAACCTCCCGAAGGAGGCTGCTGCTTGTCAAAAAAAGCATCAAGCAGCCAATGAAATCGGTCGCGGCGGCGTGTACGGCGCGACCGCAGCGATATTTCTTCCGGGAAATCCCATTTCCCGGAAGAAATAATCGTTTCTTTTCATTTATCAGTTGTGCCCAAATGGCGTGGCTGAAAAATGAAAGGGGCGGTTGTGGCGGGGGAAGGTTTCCCCCGTCCACCAGCCTGTCGAAAACCCTTTTGACAGCTGAAAGCCTCCCGAAGGAGGCAAAAATCATGGGTTGACCGGGAGCTTGACCACCCATTTGCGGATCGGCGCGGCGCAGCCGGCTGTCTGTCCGCCGACCATATGCGCTTCGCCGGGGTAGAGCGCGACGAATGTTCCGGCGCGCAGCAGCACAGCGCTGCCCTGCGGTCCGCCGTTCATCTTGCGTCCGTCCGCGCCGTTGGGCAGGGGCTCGGCAGGATCAAGCGCCTGCTGCGGACAGACGTGAATGATCTCCTCGCCGGAAAACGCGATCATCAGATCGATGGTGTGTGCGTGCACCTCAAAGCGGCGCTTTGAATCCGGCTTGGTGTCGTATTCCTTGATCCGTACCTCAAATGGCGCACCATCGGGATTGCCCGCTTCAAGCAGCGCGGCGACGGTCTTTGCCTGCGGCAGGATGGATTCATACAGGGAAAGGCGATCAATCGTGTCAATAATCATTTCTGCGTACTCCAATTCTCAAAGTGTTCCGCGTTTGAACTGTGTTGCTCTTTGAATGACCGGGACAACTGCGGCCACGGACAAAAGGATGAATGCCAGAAAAGCATCGTCGGAAGCCGGTCCAGCGGAATGCTGGCGCGAACGGGACGCAAACGGCCGCGTGCGCAAAAGGAAGAATGCCAGAAAAGCATCGTCGGAAGTTGGTCCAGCGGAACGCTGGCGCGAACGGGACGCAAACGGCCGCGTGCGCAAAAGGAAGAATGCCAGAAAAGCATCGTCGGAAGTTGGTCCAGCGGAACGCTGGTTAGTGGTGGATGACATTGTCGCTGGCCTTGATGGCGGCGAGGGCGCGCGCGCCCTTATCGCTGGTCAGGTAGTCGTACGTCGTCTGCGGAACCAGCGGACGAATCTCCCCGATGCGTCCGTCGTGGATGAGCTTGCGCACATGGGAGGCGCTGATGGGCGTGCCCTCCTGCTCCTTGCGCGGGATGACGCGAAGCGCGACGCCTGCATCCGGCAGAACGGCGCGCAGCGCTTCGTTGTACGCGCTGGTGGCGGCGGAGAAGGGCTCTTCGCCGACATATCGGCTGGTGAGGTTGAGTTCCTGCGCGATGCGGGTGAAGAGCGTTGCATCAAGCCGGGCATGCGTCTGCGTGACCAGCGCGTCATCCTTGAGGAAGTAGCTGGGGAAGGTCGCAGAAGAAATCATGTAGCTGCCCGAGGAAACGACGGTGACGTTGGGATACTTGGCTGCGGCAGCCTTGACCATCGCCATGCGATCCGCATACGGCACGAGGGAGCGATCCTCGCTGAGGACGAAGAGCACGACGCGGTCGTTTTCCGCCGCCGCTTTGCCCAGCAGATAGTCGTGACCGTTGGTGAAGGGGTTCGCGTTCATGACCAGCGCTGTGCCGGGCGTTTCGCTGTAGGCTTCGGCCTTGAGCGCAGAAATGTAACGGGAAAAACCGTCGCGGCGGTTTTCCATGAAGACGAGTTTGTCGCCAACCTGCGCGATCTTGGTAAAGCCGAGCGGCGCGAAAAACTTTTCGCTCTCTACCTTTGTATATAGGAAGAGATGCGTGTGTCCAAGTTCCATCTGCTTCTGCACCAGATGCGCGACGATGTCCGCCATCAGGCCTTCGCCGCGGTGCGCGCCGGAAACGGCCATGCAGCGCAGTGTGTTGCCAAAGAGAGAACCGGTGGCGATCATCTGACCGTCGTCGTCAAAGATACCGGCGGAATATGTAAGATTCTTGTCGCGCGCGATGCCTTCCTGAGCAAGCAGCGCGTCCATCTGCGCCTGCCTGCGCTTGTCGCGCGGAGAAATGGGGCCGACATAATAATCGCTCATGAGATCCTCCGTACTGATTCGGTGTTTTTTCCTATTATAACATGAAATGCGGCGAATGGCATATTCAAATGATGAAAAGGGTTTCATAAGGCTGTGTGTATGGCGCTGCTTGTCATGCCTCATCAAATCTGGTAGAATGATACTCGATGAGTTTGAGGCTGGAGGAACAGATATGCTGGAAGCGATGCAGGTAACCATTGCGGAAATGGCGGCAGCCAGAGAGGCGCGCGCGATGGCGCAGATGACGCTGCTGGGACGCCATAAGGGCGCCGTGGTCGTGTGCCTGACGATGAATATCGCCGGCCCTGTGAAGATGAATCGCCGGATTGAGCAGGCGTTTGACTGGGGCCTTAGCGAGGTTCGCGCCGTGCTTGCGCCGCAGAAGCTGCACTTTTCCCATGCAATCCGCGAAAAAACCGGCCCGGAAGCGATTTTCTGCGTCGAAGGAGATGCGATGGAGATCAAGCGCCGGCTCTGCGCGCTGGAGGATGGGCAGGATGTCGGCCGGCTTCTGGATATTGATGTGCTTTACGGCCTTGGAGAAAAGGTGTCGCGTACGGAGCTGGGGCTGTCCGCGCGCAAGTGTCTGCTGTGCGATCAGCCGGCGCCTGTGTGCGCGCGCAGCCGTGCGCACAGCGTGGAGGAACTGCGCGCGCGGACAGAGCAGATCATCCGTGCGCATTTTGAACGTGAATTTGCCCGGCGCGTGGGGGAGACGGCGCAGCAGGCGCTGCTTTTTGAGGTGGCGGTCAGCCCCAAGCCCGGCCTTGTGGACAGGCTGAACGCCGGTGCGCATGCGGACATGGATCTTTTTACGTTCATGCAGAGCGCCTGTGCGCTTGGCGAATACTTTGAAGCCTGCGCGCGCACCGGTCTGGCATTCCGGGAGAAAATGCCGCAGGCCTGCTTTGGTGCGCTGCGCGTGCCGGGACTGCTGGCCGAGGCGAAGATGCTGCGCGCGACAAAGGGCGTCAATACGCACAAGGGTGCGGTGTTTTCGCTGGGCATCTATTGCGCGGCGCTGGGCATGGGGTTTGACGGCGAGCGCAGCGACCCGGATGCGGCGCTTCTGCGCTGCGCTGAGATGACGCGCAGTCAAATGGATGAGGAACTGGCCGCGATTGCCGCGCGAGAAGCGGCGACCTTCGGTGAGCGCCACTACCAAAAAACCGGCGCAGGCGGCGTTCGCGCGGAGGCTGCGGCGGGTTTTCCGAGCGTCCGGGAGGCTGGACTGCCCCGGCTGCGCCGTGCGCTTGAATGCGGGCTGAGCATCAATGACGCGGGTCTGTGCACGCTCGTTGCCCTGATGGCGCATACGCAGGATACCAATGCTGTGCGGCGGGGCGGTGAAGCGGGCGCGAAGCGGCTGATGCAGCGTGCGGAGGAACTGGATGCGCAGATCGCCTGTGCGCTTGAGCGCGGGGAGCTGGACGCCGATGCCCTTCGCCGGGAGATGACATGCTGGGATCAGGAGATGACCGCGCAGGGCATCAGCCCGGGCGGCAGCGCGGATATGCTGGCGTTGACGCTGCTATCGCAGCTGCTGACGCAGAATCATCGGGAATAAGCCTTGTCTATTTATTATAGAAGAAAAAGAAAAGAAAAGAAAACATCGCCGCTTCGCGCTGAAGCGGCGATGTGATTTTGACAAAAGAAGGCGAAGGGCAAAGACGGTTTATGCGGCAGCTGCCTTTATTCATCTGTAGACAATGTGAAGGGAACGTTACGCATCTGGCAGACGATGCGCACGAAGTCTTCCATGTAGCGCGGCAGACGCATACCTTTGCGGAAGACGAGATAAAAATGGCGCTCGTAGTCGTTGCCGATGATGGGATAGCAATGGATCATGCTGCGCAGCTCCGGAGAATCGGCGACATAAACGTGCGGGATGAGCATCACGGCGCCGGCATGCGCGGCGACATTCTTGGCGGCTTCCATGTTCTTGGTTTCCAGCAGGATGGAAGGGGAGATGTGGTGCTGCTCAAAGAGGCGGTCCTGAATGGCACGGACGCTGTGGCCGGAACTCATGGATACAAAGCGTTCCGTCTGCGCCTCGATGATGGAAATGGGCGTGCCATCCGAAAAGCAGCGGGCAAGTTCCGTCGTCTTCGCAGCGATGAGAACGAGCTGTTCGTTTTCGATGAGCGCGTAATTGAGCTTGTTGGGCTTTTCGCTGGTGGCGATGAGCGCCATATCGCACTGACCTTCGCTCGTCAGGCGCTCAAGCGTCGCGCTGCCGTGCTCCACCAGCTCGATGCGCACGAAGGGATACTGACGCGCGTATTCGGCGATGACCTGAGGAAGAAGCTGAAGACCGCGCTGCATGGACAGGCCGATGCGGATGCGGCCGTGGATCTCTTTTTTCGTCTCCGCGATCTCTGCGCGCAGGTTATGCTCAAGATCCAGCATCCGCTGCGCAGCGTCGACATATTTCTGTCCGGCGTAGGTAAGGGAGATGGGATCGGTGCTGCGGTCGAAGATCGGCGCGCCAAGATCCTGCTCAATCTGCTTGATGGATTGGGACAAAGCGGGCTGGGAAACGAACAGACGTTTGCTCGCAGCGGTGATGGATCCCTCGCGCAGGACGGTCAATACATAATGGATGTGTTTAGAATTCATAATATGTCCCTCAGTCTGCAGATGCTCATCGTAAAAAATGAAGAAATATATAGGATTTTTTTACCGCATAAGCAAAAAGTTATGATCGATATACACAAAACCGTATTTGATTTATGTTTGCAAATATATTATCATGTTCTTATTAAAAGTGCAAGAAAAACTGTGGAGTCAAAATGCGGAATTTGACGGAATTTTGAACAAACATGGTGATTCTGCGCTCATATTCTTCGGAACTTGGGCCGATAGGATAAAACCTATCTGCCACAAGAATATAAGGAGGTTCAATCCTATGAAGAAGCTCGTATGTCTCGTCCTCGTCGCCCTGATGGCGCTTGCCATGGCGACCTGCGCCAGCGCCGAATTCAAGTTCGAGCGCAAGATCGACATCGTCTGCCCGTGGGGCGTCGGCGGCGGCGCTGACTCCACCCTGCGTCCGATGGCGAACCTGCTCCAGGAGATCCTGGGCGTGCCGGTCAACGTTGTGAACGTTGAAGGCGCTGCCGGCGTCAACGGCGTCGAGTACACCTACAAGCAGCCGGCCGACGGCTACACCTTCATGCTGGGCACCCAGTCCCTGTTCATGCAGTACATGTCCAACACCATGTCCATGAACTACAAGGAAGAGTTTGTGCCGGTTGATGTTCTGGTTCACTCCATCAACATCATCGCCGCTTCCAAGAAGAGCATGGATAAGTACGGCGTTTCCAACTGGGAAGAGCTGGCTGCCTACATTGAGGCGAATCCGTTCATGGTTTCCGTCGCGATGCTGACCGCTACCGGCGTTGACGGCGCCTCCCTGGGCCAGACCGTCGGCGACATGATGCTCCTTGAGACCCCGTACTCCGGCGGCTCCGAGGCCAACTCCGCCCTGGTTGGCGGCCACGTTGACCTGGCCATCACCGGTACCGACGAAATCGCTGGCCTGATCGAGTCCGGCGACGTCATCCCGTTCCTGGCGCTGTGCGAGAACCGCATGAGCATCTACCCGGATATGCAGTGCACCGGCGAGCTGGGCATCGAGTCCTACATGGGCCCGTGGCGCGGCATCTTCGCCAAGAAGGGCACCCCGCAGGAAGCTATCGACGCGATGGTCGCTGCTATCGAAGAAGCCCGCGTCCGTCCGGAGTGGCAGGAGTTCCTGAAGAACGCTGCGTATGACCAGCGTCCGGTTCCGACCGTCGAGGAGCTGCCGGCGTTCGTCGAGGCTGAGTGGGCCGCGCTGCGCACCTACATGACCGAGCAGGGCACCCTGCAGAAGGATTATCAGTAATCGCTGATTTCACGAAAGTGAAACAAACGAATACTTAACAGATCCTTAACTGAAGCTGACACGGAAAGAGGGGCAAATATGTCCCTCTTTCCTCAATCAGGCGGTTTTAGCCGCAACAAACAAAAGGAGTCAACGCATTATGTTTGAGCTCATTATCAACATTCTGCTTGTCGTGTTCCTGGGCGTGAGCTACTTCACCAACGTGCTCGAAGCTCCGGTTCCCGCCAAAGTAGCGAAGAACCCGTATGCCTTCCAGCCGGATGTCTGGCCGAAGGTCATCATCATCCTGCTTGAGATCTGCCTGATCATCAACATCATCCAGATCATCAAGAAGAACAAGGGCAAGGAGTCCTTCACCCTGAAGGCCTTTGTCGCTACCATCCCGGACTTCTTCAAGAGCAAGATGTTCCTGGGCATCGTCATCCTGACCGCGGCGTCCTTCGTCCTTGAGACCCTGGGCTTCATCGTTACCGCGATCCTGGTGCTCTTCTTCTACGGCTGGCTGCTGGGCGCGAAGAATCTTCCGACCCTGGCCATCGCTTCCGTGCTGATCGCGCTGGTGCTGTACATCATCTTCTCCGGCATGCTGAGCGTCAACCTGCCGCGCGGCGTCGGCTTCCTGCGTGATTTCGCGCTTCTCCTTGAATCCGGCGTCGCCGCGGTCAAGGGCATCTTCGGTTAAGGAGGCAACGAATAGATGGGTACTTTTGAACTTCTCCAGATGGGCTTTGGCTACGTCTTTGAGCCGTCCATGTTCATCATGGTCGTTATCGCCATCGTCCTTGGCACGGTGTTCGGCGCGCTGCCGGGCGTTTCCGCGACCATGGCCGTTGCGCTCGGTCTGACCTTCACCTACACCATGGAGCCGGTTCCGGCGATCGTCTTCCTGACCGCCATCTACTGCTCCTCCATCACCGGCGGTTCCATCACCGCGATCCTCTTCAAGATCCCGGGTGTTCCGTCTTCCGCTCCGACGACGTTTGACGGCTATCCCATGGCGCAGCGCGGCGAAGCCGGCAAGGCGCTGGGCGTTGCGCTGCTGGCGTCTGCCATCGGCGGCCTGGTTTCCGCCCTGGCGATGTTCCTGCTCTCCGGCCCGCTGACCGCTGCTGCGCTGCAGTTCGGCCCGGCCGACCTGTTCGCCATCACCTTCATGGGTCTGTCCATCCTGACCTGCCTTGACGGTGACCACATCCTGACCACCATCATCTCCGGCCTCATCGGCCTGCTCCTCGCCTGCGTCGGCCAGGACAAGATGTATGCGGTTCAGCGCCTGACCTACGGCAGCCAGCAGCTGCTGGCCGGCATCGAGATGATCCCGGTCCTCATCGGTCTGTTCGCTGTTACTGAGGTCTTCAAGCAGACCAACTCCAAGAAGAAGCGCATGACCGCTGAAGACGGCATCACCGGTGGTAAGGTTGATACCAAGATGCCGAGCCTGAAGGAACTGTGGCAGATCAAGTGGACCATGGTCCGCTGCTCCGTCATCGGTACCCTCGTCGGCATTCTGCCGGGCGCCGGCGCGACCATCGCGTCCTTCCTGTGCTACACCATGGAAAACAAGATCTCCAAGTATCCGGAGAAGTGGGGCACCGGTATCATTGATGGTATCGCTGCTTCTGAGGCTTCCAACAACGCCGCGACCGGCGGCGCCATGGTTCCGCTGCTGGCCCTGGGTATCCCGGGCGGCAACGCTGCTGCGGTTATGATGTCCGCCCTGACCCTGAAGGGCGTTCAGATGGGTCCGCTGCTGCTGACCAACCAGCCGGAGTACCTCTCCGCTACCTTCGCTTCCATGATCGTCACCAACATCCTGATGGTTATCGTTGCGATCGGCATCGCGAAGGTCTTCGCTCAGATCCTCGCTATCCCGTACTACTACCTTGGACCGATCATTGTCATGCTGGCTCTCATCGGCTCTTATGCCAACCAGATGTCCATCGCTGACGTTCAGATCATGGTTCTGGCCGGCGTTCTGGGCATCGTCGTTAAGGCTTGCCACTTCAACAGCGCGGCCATCGTCCTCGGTCTGGTTCTGGGCTCCATGTGCGAGAGCAACTTCTCCCGTGCGTACCTGATGAGCCGCGCGAACATCGGTCAGATGTTCAGCCCGGTCGTCAACCCGATCGCTTTCGTCGTCATCATCTTCTGCATCATCATGCTGGTCACCCCGATCGTCATGCCGCTGATCAAGAAGGCCAAGAAGGCGAAGTAATTAAAAAGAATCGGCGAGACCGATTCGCTTCTTCAGGTTCCTATCCGGTGCGCCTGCCCCTAAAAAGGCAGGCGCATCGTTTAGGCGCCGAAAAGAGAGGAGTGTGGTGCGCATGCCACAGATTCTCGTGGAAATTCTTTTGACGCTTGCCTGTGCGCTTGCCGTCGGACGGCTCCTTGACAGGCTGCATGTACCGGGCGGCATGATGGTGGGCGCGGTCATTGGCGCCTGCGTATTGGGCGTCTTCTTTGGTCAGGCATATATGCCCGGCCCTGCGAAGACGATTGCCCAGATCATCGCGGGCGCTTTTATTGGCTCCGGCATCCGGCGCGAAGATCTGGCTGAGATGAAGACGATCATCCGGCCGGCGCTGATCCTGCTGCCGTGTCTGCTTGCGGTGAATATCATCGCCGGTCTGCTGATCTATGCAACCGGAAAGATGGATTTGCTGACGGCGCTGATGTGCTGTGTGCCGGGCGGCATCAGCGATATTCCGATGATCGCTGCCGACATGGGCGCAGATCCATCCATCGTCGTGACGATGCAGTTCATCCGCCTGGTGCTGGGCATCGGCGTCTTTCCGATCCTCATCAAGGTGTTCACCGGCGGGGATGGCAAGGAAGTTGCCGTAGAACAAAAGAAGACGAAAAAGACCTATCAGGCAGGCAACGTTGCGCTGACCTTTGCGGTGGCGGCGGTCTGCGGCCTGATCGGAAAGATTTCTCCCGTGCCCTCTGGTACAATGGGCTTTGCAACGCTGGGCAGCATTATCTTTGCCGTGTCCTTTCCGGGGCGCGCGCAGATGCCCAAACTGCTTCGCAAACTGGCGCAGATGCTCTCCGGCGCATATGTCGGTGCGAGCATCGGCGCGCAGCAGGTACGCGTGTTGATGACGATGGGCACGCCCGTGCTGATTATTGTGTGCGCGTATCTGATTGCATGCTTTGGAATCGGCTTTCTGCTGTATAAAGCGGGATGCTTCACACGGGCAGAAGGGATGCTTGCGGCGACGCCTGCAGGCGCAAGCGACATGGCGCTCATCAGCGCGGACATCGGCGTGCAGAATGCCAAGCTGATTGTGCTGCAGGTGATGCGCCTGATCATCGTCGTACTTTTCTTCCCGACGATCCTGAGCTTCGTCGTTGCGCTGTTTGCGTGAACGGCGTGTCAAGCATGTTCGACATGCTTATGTAAGCCGTGCGGTGTTCTGCCGGTGGCTTACGCGATGAATATTGGTTTTCCCGGGCGGATGCGCCGCCAAGAACTCTGATTACAATGAAAAGGCAGGGAACCATATGCAGATTGAAAAGAATGCGATGGCCGGAACCCTCGAGTCTTCGGACGCGATGGTGACCGTCGAGCCGGCGGAGACCGGAATCGAGCTGGAGATTAGTTCCAGCGTCATGAACCAGTATGGCCGCCAGATCAAGGCGACGGTGCTGGAGACGCTTGAGCGCCTTGAGGTCACGAGCGGCAAAGTGACGGTCGTGGATAAGGGAGCGCTTGACTGCACGCTGAAGGCGCGCGTGGAGTGCGCCGTGTTCCGCAGCTGTGAAAAGAGCGCTGCGGGTATTCCGTGGGGAGGTGTCATCAAGTGATTAAGAGACCGACGCCGGAACGATTCCGCCTGCGCCGCACGATGATGTTCATGAACGCGCAGAAGCCGGGTCTGATCAAGGACGCGTATATTTACGGCTGCGACTCGATCATGCTGGACCTTGAAGACGCGGTAGCGGAGAACCAGAAGGACGCAGCGCGCTTCTCTCTTTATCATGCGCTGACGACGATCGACTACGGCAAGACCGAGGTCATCGTGCGCATCAACGGCCTTGACACGCCGCACTGGCAGGAAGATATCCGCGTGTGCGTCGCGGGCGGCGCGGACGGTATCCGCATCGCGAAGTGCGAAAGCGCGCAGGACGTGAAGACCGTCGAAGCGGCTGTGGAAGCTGCCGAGAAGGAATTCGGCGTGGAAGTGGGCCGCACGCTGCTGATGGCAGCGCTGGAGAGCCCGAAGGGCGTGCTCAATGCGTATGAGATCTGCTCTGCGTCCGATCGTATGTTTGGTGTGGCGATCTCGGGCGGCGACTTCCGCAAGTGCATGCAGACGAAGTTCGATCCGTCCGGCATCGATATGCTCGTGGCGCGCGGCCAGATGCTGATGGCGGCGCGCGCAGCCGGCATCCAGTGCTTTGACACGGTGTTCACCGATCTTGACGACAACGAGGGCTTTGAGGCTGAGGTCCGCCAGAACAAGGCGATGGGCTTTGACGGCAAGAGCCTGATCAACCCGAAGCAGATCCGTCTGGTGCACGAAGTGTTCGCGCCGACGGAGAAGGAAGTGCTTCAGGCCGAGGCGATGGTGAGCGCGTTCCGCGAGGCGGCGGCGCAGGGCATCGGCGTGTTCACGGTAAACGGCAAGATGGTGGACGTGGCGTTCATTCCGGGCGCGGAGCGTACGCTGAAGCTGGCGAAGGCGTGCGGAATGTATGAGGGGGATCTGGTATGAAGAATGCAGTAGGACGCGAAATCCCGGATTTCCTGCTTGAAGGCGGCAAGGAAGTCTATCAGGGCAAGAATTACATGGACGGCAAGTACGTCCAGAAGGCGACGCCGAAGACCCGCCGCTACGAGAAGCCGCAGGAGAGCAAGATCGTGGAGACGATCAAGGACGCGCTGATTGCGTGCGGCGCGCGTGACGGCATGACGTTCTCCTTCCATCATCACCTGCGCGAGGGCGACTTCGTGGTGAACATGGTCATGAAGGCGGCGATTGAAGAGCTGGGGCTGAAGGATCTGACGATCGCGGCGTCCTCTCTGGGCGCGGCGCATGACCTGATCGCCGACTACATCGAAGAAGGCAAGGTCATCGGCATCCAGACGTCCGGCATCCGCGGCCGCATGGGCCAGGTGGTGTCCGAGGGCAAGCTGAAGACGACGGCGATCATCCGCAGCCACGGCGGCCGTCCGCGCGCGATTGAGGCGGGCGAGGTGCACATCGACATCGCTTTCGTCGGCGCGCCGACGTCCGACTGCGTGGGCAACAGCCGCGGCATCGGCGGCAAGAGCAACTGCGGCAGTCTGGGCTACGCGATGACGGACGCGAAGTTCGCGGATCACGTCGTCGTGATCACCGACTGCCTGGTGGACTTCCCGAACATGCCGGCGTCCGTCGAAGCGATCGACGTTGACGCGGTGGTGGTGGTCGATTCCATCGGCAACCCGAAGAAGATCGCATCTGCGGCTGCGCGCATCTCTCAGAACCCGCGCGACCTGATGATGGCGGAGAACGTGGCGAAGGTCATCGCCAGCACGCCGTACTTCCGCGACGGCTTCTCCTTCCAGACGGGCGTCGGCGGCCCGAGCCTTGCTGCGAACCTGTTCCTCGAGAAGTACATGGACGAGCGCGGCATCAAGATGGGCTGGGCGATCGGCGGCATCTGCAAGCCGATGGTCGAGCTGCTCAAGAAGGGCAAGATCGGCAAGGTGATCGACGTTCAGGACTTCGACCTTGACGCGGTCAACTCCATCAACCAGACGCCGAACCACTTTGAGATGAGCGCGAGCCAGTACGCCAACCCGGCGAACAAGGGCGCGTTCGTCAACAAGCTCGATTTCGTCGTTCTGGCGGCGCTGGAAATCGACACGGGCTTCAACGTCAACGTTCTGACGGGCTCTGACGGCGTGCTGCGCGGCGCGCCGGGCGGACATCCGGACACCGCTGCGGGCAGCAAGGTGTGCATCATCGTCACCCCGCTGGTGCGCGGCCGCATGGCGACCGTGTGCGAGAAGGTCGTGACCGTGACGACGCCGGGCGACTGCGTGGACGTTCTGGTTACGGATTACGGCATTGCGGTCAACCCGCTGCGCCCGGACCTGATCAAGTGCCTTGACGACGCGGGCATCGAGCATGTGAGCATCGAGAGCCTGAAGGAAAAGGCGTATTCCATCGTCGGCCGTCCGGACGACGTGCAGTTTGAGGACAAGGTTGTCGCGATCCTCGAGGCGCGCGACGGCACCATCCTTGACGTCATCCGCCAGATTAAGCCGTATACGCTCTAAGATTGAGGTTATATGCAAGAAACCGGAGACGAAAGTCTCCGGTTTCTTTTGGTTTCAGATGGAGTTTTATGCGTTCATCAGCGCCAGAATACGATCCATATCGTAACTGTGAATCACTTCGGCGCCCTCGCGAACAGGGAGTTCCTCGTTTGTGAGCACCACATCAGCTTCCATCGGGTTATCCACCACTTCCGTTGCCATCATCTCAAACAGCGTACGGAGACTGAACACCTGCGCGTAGTCAAAGTATGTCCTGAGGAATTCAAGCGATGTTTTCCCCGCAACGTGTTCGCTGCTATCGCGGCTGGTATTGAGCCAGATGATTTCCCGTGTCTTCAGGTCGATGGCAAACAGGTAGGCAAAGGTGCTCTTGCAATTGATTTTGAACGAGGTTTTTACCGTTTTGGGTTCAAATATCTCGCCGGAATCCAGTGCTTCCCGCTCCATGTAGCCGGCTGTGCATACGCATTGATCAAATGTGAGTTCAGAATAGACATTGTTGCAGCAGATCAGGTATTCTGCGTTTGGATATTGCCACGTGAATTCATCAAGGTCGATATCAAAGTATTCAGAGCCGCCGTCATAGCCGCTGGTCTGATCTCCGGAATATACCATGCAATCCTCGTTCCACATGGTTCTCCATGAAAACTCTGCCTGAAAGCCGTCCTTCATCAGGGCGATTATGCTCAGGTCGACATCATTAACCATCTCCCAATAGGTAAAGGCGCGTACCTTTTTGCCAGCCTTGATCGGCATCCGGCTGCCTCGTGGCAGCGTGCCGAACCCGCCGGAGGCGGTTGTTTCCTGCAGCGGGACGGCAATGCGCTGCATGCCGGGCGCAATGTACACCTTGCCCAGCCTGCCGTGATAGATCCTGCGGAGGTTTTCTTTGAGCAGCTGCAGCACCCTTTCGCGGATTTCATCAGGAACAAAGGAATGTCTGTGCGCCGCTTCTGCCTGCGACTCCGTATGGATCTTGAGCAGATTATGACGGGTAAACTTGAATGTGCGTTCCTGTCCATCCTGCGGCTCCAGCGAATACGTCATCAGCAGCTGAATGAGGATCAGCGGATTGTTCGTTTCGATGCTGGCAAGTAAAGCGTCGACGTCCTCCTGCGTTTTGCAGCGGCTGAGGATGTACGACAGCTTTCGCAGCAGCGCGCCGGAGCCTTTGCCGTCTTTCAGCGCCTGAACAGCTTCCCGGATTTCGCCCTTGTGCATGTGCTTTTCAAACGCGGAATACACGGACTGGTTATCCCTGCCGCGCATGGCGTTGACAAACGCCTGTGCCTGCTCATTTTTGGGCTGGTAGTGAATGTGGTGCAGCAGGCCGCTGAAGAGCTTCTTCTTTTCATAGCAGTCTGCGAGATTGCACTGACCGTTTTTAAGAATGACGTTGATGATCTGCTTGAGGAACTTGCGGTCCTGATTCTTCAGATTGAGCTTCTTCAGGTTTTCGTTTTTATATCGCTGATAGCTCAGGTGGTCCAATACCCGGATCACGTCGGTCATCTGCAGAAATCCAGCCAGAGATACATCCCTTGTATCCAGAAGCAGCTTGACCAGCGTATCCTTTGAAGCGCAGTGTGAAACCGTGTATTCATACCTTCGGATGAACTCAAGCACCAGGTTATACTGTTCCTCGCTCAGAGGACGCGTGCTTTTGAGCAGATCATCGACCTTCCCCCTCAGCAAGCGCACAGTCTCCTCCTCGGTGATGATGGAAAAATCACGGATCTGCGTCTCTTCCTTAAAAGCTGCCCGCTCAAAATCCCTCTCAAACACAGAATGATCCGGCGCGGAAAAGTCGCCGAAGCCATACGTCCTAGCATAGTGCAGCAGCTGGTCAAAGCGTTTCTCCTCCTTGGAAAGCTCCCTGACAGACTGCGGAAAGTTTTTATAGAACGGCATCGGCACATATCTGCCGAGCCGATTTGACGCCGTGCGGATCATCTCCGGGCGCGCCATCTCCTGACCGGAAATAATACGGATGCCAAAGAGAGTCGCTAAAGAAAACAGCGTTTCAAAGACGTCTTTTCCCTGTCCATCGCTGCTGATCAGAAGATGTTTTGAAAACAGGTAGCTTTCAAACGCTTTGTACATCGTCATCCCTCCTCATAGAAAAAACCCGGCGCGAATTGCGGTACTCTATTCTTGAGCGAAATGGAGTAAGTGCCGCTAGCTGCGCCGGGTGTGCGAATTGCGGCACTCTTAAACATGATGGTTTTTGAAGTAAGCGCCGTTAGCTGCACAACAGCAGTATATCACATGAAATGATATACGGTCAACGCCGTGCGAAGGAGAGTTTTTCCGCTGACTGTGTATGGAAAAATTGACATTCTCATCGCTGCGTAGTACAATGAGATGATACTGATAAGCTTCGCATCCTGCGGACACAATAAAAGCACAACCATCAGCAAAGGAGACTGTATATTATGGGTGCTGCCAATAAGAATGTCGAATCCACCCGTCGTGAAGAGAACGGCGTTGTCTATTATGATCGCGGCGTGATCGCCGGAAAGGACGGCCGCCGCTATCAGCGCTATGCCATCCACACGCACTTTGTTCAGCCGAACGAGAATCAGGCGGAGCTTGTGCGCCGCTATGTTCTGCCGATTTATCAGGAGGGCGACTGCCTTTCCTTTACCGCGAAGGTGATGGGCATGTGCACCGGCGCTGTGCGCACGCTGGAAGACACGCACCCGGGCTTCTGGGCGAAGACCCTTGCGCCGTTCGCCGGCCACAACTCCACCGGCATCGGCATGCATCAGCCCTATAAGATGCAGCTGACCATCGAACTGTGCGGCCTGCCGCGCGTGCTCTTTGCCGCCGCCGTATCCGCCGTCACGCGTCCCTTCGGCATCCGCGGTCTGTTCTACAAAATCTGCGGTCACGACGTCGCGGGCATCGACGGCTTCTATCCGGATTCCTCTTTTGAGGTTTATCACACGATGGGCGTGCTCAATCCGACGAATTCCCCGGCGCTGTGCGACGCGCTGTATGAGGAAACCGGCGTGCCGGTCGTCGTCATGGACGCCAACGACTTTGACCAGAACCAGCTGGGCAAGGCGAGCAATTTCCCGCTGACCGACGACCAGATTCAGGACGCCATGGCGGACAATCCCTCCGGTCAGGGCGACGAGCTCACGCCGTTCATCCTCATCCGTCCGATCAAGGACTAAGCAACATCCGGCGGACACGCGCAGCGCGCCCGCTTTTCTTATGGGGAGACGATAGGGGTAGCCGCCCCTAAGACCCCGCCAAGGGGCCAAGCCCCTTGACCCTGCTCGCTTCGCGCGGCTTGAAGATCGTTTTACTTGTATATATCCGCTTAGGAGATTCATTTGTGTCCATCGCTTCACAGGTTCTGATTCTATCGGTCGTCGTCTTCATCGGCGTCTTCTGCCGCAAGCGCGGCTTTTTCACCGACGAGGTCATTCGCGGTGTCACGCAGCTGGTTGTCAACATCACCGTCCCCTGTCTGATGATCGCCAACATGCAGCGCCCCTTTGAGTCCTCCGTCTTCATCAACTTTCTGCTCACGACGCTGCTGGCCGCGCTGATCATCATTCTGGGCATGTTCGCCGGCTGGCTGCTCTATCGCCGCCGTCCCCGCGAGCGCCGTGCCGTGCTGGCCAATATCACCGCCTTCACCAACTGTGGCTTCATGGGCTATCCCGTCATCATGGCCTTCAATCCCGATCTGATGATCTACGCCGTGGGCTACAACATCGCCTACACCCTCTGCGCATGGACGCTGGGCGTGATGCTCTTCAAGGGGAAGGAGGGCGTGCGCATCAAGCGCGTGCTGCTCAATCCCAACATCATCGCCTCCGTCATCGGCATCGCCCTCTTCCTCTCGGGCGTCCGCCTGCCCGTCATCGCCGCCGATTCCATCTCCATGCTCGGCAGCCTGACCACCCCGCTGACGATGCTGCTCATCGGCACGCGCGTTTGCGGGCTTAAGCTCAGCGAGCTGCGGGATCCGGACTATCACACCGCCGCGCTGCTGCGCCTGCTCGTCATTCCGCTGTTGACCGGCGCGCTCTCGCTGCCGCTTGCGCCTGCGGTCCGCTCCGTTCTCTTCCTGCTCACCGGCATGCCCGCCGCGACGGTCATCGCCATGCAGGCGGAGCTCTACGACGGCGACGCGGTCTTTGCCTCCCGCGCCATCGCCTATGGCACGCTCCTCTCCCTTGTCACCGTCCCGCTCATGGGCATGCTCCTGTAATCCGCGCTCCGCCGCCAACGACGGCCCCGGAAAAAAGAAGGTATACTGTTATGTCGATCGCCTCTCAATGCGCCATCCTGTTCATCATCGTGCTCACCGGCGTCTTCTGTCGCAAGCGCGGCTTTTTCACCGACGAGGTCATCCGCGGCGTCACGCAGCTGGTCGTCAATATCACTGTCCCCGCACTGACCATCTCCAGCATGCAGCGTCCGTTTGATCGCGCCGTGCTCGTCGGCGTGCTGCAGACGATGCTCTTCACCACCCTCATCACCTTTCTCTCCCTGGCGCTGGGGCTCTTCCTTTTCAGGAAGCGCCCGCACGACCGCCGCGCCGTGATGGCAAACATCACCACCTTCACCAACTGCGGCTTCATGGGCTTCCCGATCATCCTCGCCGTCAATCCCGACTGGATGATCTATGCCGTCACCTTTTCCTCGACAAACTGCGTGTTCGTCTGGTCGCTGGGTGCGATGCTCTTTGCCGACCGCAGCGCCGTGAACATGCGAAAGATTCTTCTCAATCCCAACATCATCGCTGCGCTGCTGGGCTTCGTGCTCTTCCTTGGCAGCTTTTCCCTGCCCGCCATCGCCAACGAATCCCTCTCCCTCATCGGCGGCATGACGACCCCGCTGACCATGCTGCTCATCGGCACGCGCGTTTGCGGCATCCGTTTGAGTGAGCTAGGCGAGCGCGATTATCACATTGCCGCCTTCCTGCGTCTGATCGCGGTACCGCTGGCGGTATACGTGCTGCTGCTGCCCATTACGCTGAGCGACGCGGTACGCGGCGTGCTCTTCCTGCTGACCGCCATGCCCGCCGGCACCGTCATCGCCATGCTCGCCGAGGTTTACGACAGCGACGCCGTCTTCGCCTCCCGCGCTATCGCCTGGACGACGCTGCTCGCGCTGGCAACTGTGCCGGCGCTGGGGATGCTGCTGTAAACCGTCGCTTGACATTCCCCAAATCGGGTGTATCATAGAAGGGTAAATTCTGTTTTATCAGGAGAATGAGAATATGAAGAAGATTGCAGTCACTTACGAAAACGGTCAGGTTTTCCAGCACTTTGGTCACACGCAGCAGTTCAAGATTTACGAAATCATCGACGGCAAGATGAGCAGCATGGTCGTGCCTACCGCGGGCGGCGGCCATGGCGCGCTTGCTGGTTTTCTGGAGGAGCTGGGCGTGGATACGCTGATCTGCGGCGGCATCGGCATGGGCGCGCAGGTTGCGCTTGACAATGCCGACATTCAGCTCTACGCTGGCATCACCGGTTCTGCGGATATGGCGGTTGCCAAGCTCCTCGCGGGTGTTCTCCCGCAGAATGCCAGCGCCAACTGTGACCATCATGATCATCACCATCACGATGGCTGCAGCTGCCATGACCATGAGCATCATCATCACGACGGTCATGAATGCCACTGCCACGAGCATTGATTTTCCGGATGCGCCTGATACGGCGCATCTTTTTTTGTTGAAGAATTCATCTGTTTTATATCTGTATCCATCGAATATGGATGAGAATACACAATATATGAATAGATTCTGTCGTTTATCGCGGTTTTTTTCCTGCAATTTATACTGTTCACAGTCCTGAAGTTGTGCTATAATGCGTATGGTATACCGTGCTATTTTGGCAGGTTTACCTAGACTTAACAAAGGAGAGAATTCTATGAAGAAGATTCTCAGCCTCATGCTCGTTTGCGCGCTGCTGCTCACGAGCGCTGTCGCGATGGCCGATGAGCTTACCGGCAAGGGTAAGGGCTTCATGGGCGACATCGTCGTCACCGTCACCACCGAAGACGGCGTGATCAAGAACGTCGTCGTCACCGAGAATGCCGAGACTCCGGCGATTGCCGGTCCGGCGATCGAGAAGATCCCGGCGGCTATCGTCGCTGCGAACTCCGCTGACGTGGAGATCGTCGCCAGCGCGACCTACACCTCCAACGGCATCATCGCCGCGGTCAAGAATGCGCTTGATCCGGTTGCGTTCCCGTATGCCGAGGAAGTGAAGAAGGAAGCCGAGGTTGTGGCTGTTTCCGCCACCGGTCTCAAGCACGGCATCGCCATCACCGGCACCCCGCGCCTTGGCCCGGGCTCTGACGCGAACGGCACCCCGGTTTACTCCTTCAACGAGGTCATCGCTTACGCCATCGTCGACGCGGACAACCGCATCGTCGATCTGGAAGTGGACATCCTCGAGGTCATCACCACCAACCACGACGAGTCCAACGAAGGCGACAACTTCCTGGCCGGCTGGCCGGGACAGAGCTACGCCAACGACGCCGAAGGCGATGGCACCGTCGAGGGCGAACTGCTCATGACCGACGAGATCTTCACCACCGAGATCAACGAGTGGCTGACCAAGCGCCAGAAGGGCGACGCCTACATGATGGGCGCTGGTTCCTGGGCGAGCCAGATGGACGCCTTTGAAGCCTTCTTCATCGGCAAGACCGTCGAAGAGATCGATGCTTGGTACGCCAAGAACTGCTCCGATCGCAACGGCCGCCCGCTCAAGGACGGCAGCAGCAACGAGCAGGACGCCGCCAAGTACGCTCTCCTCACTGACGAGGAAAAGGCTACGCTGGCTGACGTGACCTCCGGTGCGACCATGTCCCTGACCGACCCGCACGGCGACATCCTCGAGGCTGTTAAGGCTGCGGTTGCCAACGCTGTTGCGGTCCGCGAGTTTGACAAGATCGCCAAGGTCGGCCTCGGCGTGAACATCACCCCGCGCCTCGGCCCGGGCGCTGATGATCAGGGCGTGCCGTGCTACTCCTTCAACGTTGTCGTCGCCGGCGTGTGCTACGATGCGGACGGCAAGATCATCGACATGCAGGGCGATGTTCTTGAGATCATCACCCCGAACCATGACGGTGTGGACGACAACATCTTCACTGGCTGGCCGGGACAGAGCTACAACGCCGACGTCGATGCCGACGGCAAGGTGGACGAAGTCTGGACCCAGACCGAAGAAGCCTTCCAGGATCAGATCAACGGCTATGTCACCAAGCGTCAGCTGGGCGACAAGTACCGCATGAACGCGGGCACCTGGGCGTCTGAGATGATGGGCTTTGAGAATACTTTCGTGGGCATGACGACCGATGAGATCGTCGAGTGGAACGCGAAGTATACCTCCGACCGCAACGGCCGCCCGCTCAAGGACGGCTCCACCAACGAGCAGGACGCCGCCAAGTATGCCCTCCTCACCGACGAGGAAAAGGCTGCGCTGGCTGACGTGACCTCTTCTGCGACCATGTCCCTGACCGACCCGCACGGCAACATCCTCGACGCGATCGTGAAGGCTGATGCTGGCGCGAAGGCCGTGGACATCACCGCCGAATAATCGGGCAGAGCCCGAACCCACTACGCTTCGCTGCGGTTTGAACGCTTCCATCGGGCAAAAGGCCCTCGGAAGCCTGCTGCGCAAAGCGTCGTGAAAGGCAAGTAAAACTCCTCGCCGAAAGGCGGGGAGTTTTTTTCGGGCAGAGCCCGAACCCACTACGCTTCGCTGCGGTTTGAACGCTTCCATCGGGCAAAAGGCCCTCGGAAGCCTGCTGCGCAGAGCGTCGCAAAAGCAAGCAGAACTCCCCGCCGAAAGGCGGGGAGTTCTTTTCGGGCAGAGCCCGAACCCACTACGCTTCGTTGCGGCTTGAACGCTTCCATCGG
>JAFYOR010000003.1 GCA_017547805.1 Clostridia bacterium | reverse complement strand
GCCTTACGGCAGGGGTTCAGACTGTCAAAAAAGGCTTTTTGACAGTCTGGTGGACGGGGGAGCAAGCTCCCCCGCCACGACCACCCCATCTACAATTTTCAGCCGCGCCCGTTGGGCACAACCGGAAATTGCAAGGAAACGATTTTTCTACCGGGAAATGGGATTTCCCTCACGAAAAATCGCTGCGGTCGCGCCGTACATGCCGCCGCGACCGATTGCATTGGCTGCCAGATGCAGCTTTTTTGATAAGCAAAACCCCTGCCTTACGGCAGGGGGTTTATATTCAGATACGTTGGGCTGCCGATCCAGGGAACTCGCATAGTCACAGCATTCTGCCGTTCCTTGCGATTCCCGACGCTTCACCTGCCTGTTTCGCCCACCGGGCGCGGCAGGCTCAGGTTCCAAACCCGCTTGAGGGATTTCTTTCTCCTCGCTCGACGCTCGTCGGTCAGCCCGGTTCTAAAGCCCCACCGGGGCTTTATTCATTGCCGGGCCAGTTCGGATAAACCCGAACCCTCGGACTCCCTTCACCGCTTCGCGGATAAAACCGCACGCTTTACTTAAAAGAAGATGCTACATTTAAGTCAATCGGCTTAACCACCCGCTCTTTGCTCTTGGACGCGTGCCCCACCAGCAGCGCCTCAAAAGCCGCGTCCGCTGCCTCGTCCATCGGCAGCTCCACGCTTTTCCCCGTCCAGCCGGAGAGCACCATGGCATTGGCCAGCATCAGAGAAGAAAGCCCCTCGCAGCCCTGCGCGACCAAATCTTCGCCATAGAGGATGTGCCTTGCAAACGCGCGGATGACGCCCGCGTGCATGGGATACTCGCCTTCGGGCGTAATGTCCTCGCGCGTCACCGCCGGCTGGCCAAAGCCGCCGGGATACTCACGGATAAAGACGCTTGCCGGGGTTTCCGGCTTTGCAAGGATGAGCCGTCCGTTTTCATAGACGAGCTGACCGCCGTCCATGGAGATCTCAAAGCGATTGGTACCCGGCACTTCGCCCGTGCAGGTGATGAACGTGCCGGTCGCGCCGTTGGCGTATTCCACATACGCCGTCACGTCGTCCTCGATCTCCACGTCGTGCCAGCGGCCAAAGCCGCAGAACGCGTGCACCTTCACAGGCATGCCGCAGATCCACTGCCACAGGTCGAGGTTGTGCGGCGCCTGATTGAGCAGCACGCCGCCGCCGTCCTGCTTCCACGTCGCGCGCCACGCACCGGAATCATAATAGCTCTGCGCACGGAACCAGTCGGTGATGATGACGCTGGTCCTGCGGATTTCGCCCAGCTCGCCGGAGGCGACGATTTCCTTCATCTTCCGGTATACGGGATTGGTGCGCTGGTTGAACATCACGCCGAATGCCTTGCCGCTTCTTTCTGCCGCCTCGTTGAGCTCGCGCACCTCGCGGGTAAAGACGCCTGTCGGCTTTTCCAGCAGCACATGCATGCCGCAGGCAAACGCTTCCTTCGCCTGCACGACGTGCGCGCGGTGAGGCGAAGCGATGAGCACGGCATCAATGCATCCGCTTTCATACATCTCCTTCGGCGTATCAAACACGCACAGCGCGTCCCCGCCCGGCAGGCCGCGCAGCACGGAGATATGCTTTTCATTGCGGGAGGCAACGGCGGCAAGCCTGCCCTCCCTGACGCTTTCCATGATGGTTTTCGCATGCTGCAGCCCCATGCTGCCAAGACCGACGAGGCCAAAGCGCACCTGTTCCATTCCAATCCCTCCATCAGGCTCATTCTAACAGCAGATAAATTCGCTTTCCGGATCCCATTTCCCTGTTAAAGCATACAGAAAAGAAGCGTTGTACACGCCGCCGCGACCGATTGCATTGGCTGCTTGATGCAGCTTTTTGACAAACAGAAAGGAGCGGCTGAAAGCCGCTCCTTTGTTTGTCAGCGTATGATTACTGCTCCTTCTTGGCAGCAACCTTCTCGTCGATCTTTTCACTGAGATAGCCCAGACCGTAGATCGCGGCAATGATGACGCCCATGACGATGAAGATACCCAGCCAACCTTCGACCATGTACTTCAGGGAGGCGATAAACGCCGGAATGTTGATAGACATATCACTTTACCTCCTTGATCAGACCAGCGGACCGATCATCGCCAGAATCAGACCGCCGGCGATGACGGAAGCAACCTGACCGGCAACGTTCGCGCCGGCAGCCTGCATGAGGATGAAGTTGTACGGATCCTCGTCGCGGGCCATCTTGGCGATAACGCGGGAGGACATCGGGAAGGCAGAGATGCCCGCCGCGCCGACCATCGGGTTGATCTTCTTCTTGGAGAAGAGGTTGATGAACTTGCCAAAGAACACGCCGCCGAAGGTATCGAACATGAACGCGATCAGGCCAAGGCCAAGGATCATCAGCGTTTCCGGAACGAGGAAGCTGTCCGCCTGCATGCGAACGGCAACGGTCAGACCCAGCAGCAGGGACACGAGGCTGGCCAGAATGTTCTGCGCCGCTTCAGACAGGGAGCGCAGCACGCCGCACTCGCGCAGCAGGTTGCCGAACATCAGGAAGCCGACCAGCGCGGCGCTGTCCGGCGCGACAAGGCTGGCGATAATGGACACGACGATCGGGAAGAGGATGCGGGTGGTCTTGGTGATCTTGCCCGGGGTGTAGTCCATCTTGATGGAACGCTCTTCCTTGGTGGTGACCAGCTTGATGCAGAAGGGCTGCACGATCGGCACCAGCGCCATGTAGGAATACGCCGCAACGATGATGGCGGCGGTGTAGTTGCTCTTGAGGGTCTGGGCGACAAAGATGGAAGTCGGGCCGTCCGCCGCACCAATGATGGCGATGGACGCCGCGTCGCGCAGTTCAAAGCCCAGCAGGCTCGCCATGGACAGGGTGAAGAAGATGCCGAACTGCGCTGCCGCGCCGAAGAGCAGCAGCTTCGGATCCGCCAGCAGCGGACCAAAGTCGATCATGGCGCCAATGCCGATGAACAGAAGCAGCGGGAACAACTCGTTGGCAACGCCCGCCTCAAAGAGGATATCGAGCGTATGGATCATGCCGGAATTGGGCATGTTGCAAAGGATGCAGCCAAAGCCCATGGGCAGCAGAAGCGTGGGCTCCATCTCCTTGACAATCGCCAGATAAATCATCGCCGCGCCGATCACCCACATGATGACCATCGGCATGGTGAGATTTGTGAGATTACCAAAAATCTCAGTCATCGTCTTTTCCTCCGTTTCAAATCAGGGGATATGGTAAAATTACTATACCATTATATCGTCTTTTATTGTGCATGACAAGTGATTAATTTTCCTTCATTTTTCTGTAAAGATTGCGCAACACCGGCCGCTTTCATCGCTCCGCGCATGTTTCTCTCCCTCCCGGGATATACTCCCTCCGAGGAGAGTGATCGCATGAACCCGTTTTCCCTTCAGGCAATGGCAGTTGAAAAGACGTATGAATCCTTCTGTGACCTTTACCCCCGCCCCTACGATCCCAATACAGTCGATCCCTATACCAAATGCCGCATCATCCTGATGAACGGCACGGAGTTTGAAGCCGCGAAGTTTACCCATCAGATGCACCGCCACGTCACAGACCATCAGCTGCGTGCGCAGCTCGCCAAATCCCGGCGAACCGAGCAGCAGCAGCAAAAGAAGCTGGCGAATCTCAAACCCATCTGTGAGCAGATTCTCGATCACACGATTTCCTATGAGCAGCTTGCCGTCGACCTGACTGCCCATCTGGCAAAACGTGTGTCGACGCCCCGGCTCAAGGCCGCGCTCGACTTTGCGCTCCTTGAAGACTTTGACCACCTTTTCCGCTACGCCGATCTCATGGATATGGACGAGGGCAGGCACGCGGAAACGCTCGTCGGAGGGTATACCGAGATCATGCCCGGCCGGCCGACGATTGCCGAGCACCGCTTCCCCACCGACGGCATTCCCGTCCCGCTTGAAAAAGAAGCGCCGCTCTTTGATAAAATCGCCGCGTCCATCATCACCGCCGCCGAGCAGCAGACGATGAATTACTACATGAACGTCACCGGCTTTTACGGCAACGATCTCGGCCGTCGGCTCTATCAGGAAATTGCCATGATTGAGGAGCAGCACGTCACGCAGTACGGCGCGCTGATGGAGGCGACGGCGACGTGGCTGGAATGCCTGCTGATGCATGAATATGTGGAGTGCTATCTCTACTGGTCCTGCGCGCAGACGGAAACCGATCCGTATATCCGCTCCATCTGGGAGCGAGGCTTTGAGCAGGAGGTTGCCCATCTGCATGCGGCAGCCCGCTTGCTTGAGCAATACGAGGGCAAGCACTACCTGCAGGTCATTCCCAATCCGGAGTTCCCCGCGCCGCTCACCCTCACCAGCAACATCCCGTATGTGCGCGATGTCCTCTGCTCCGTGCAGCTGACATACAAGGACAAAAACCCCGCGCCCGTGCAGACGCTGCCGAAGGACGATCCTTTCTTTCAGTATCAGCAGACCGTTCACCGGGATACCGAAAGCGTTGCCAGCCATCAGGTCATCGAAAAACACATTCGTCAAAACGGTCAGGATTACCGATTTGAAACCGCGCCGCACCCCGTGTGCGAGCTTCAGGACAGAAGAAACGACAACACGCGCATCGGACGCGACCCGCAGATCAAGGGATATACGGGCATGGCAGAGCGGTGAATGCCGCAAAAAAACAGCGAACGGTCTGTAGCCGTTCGCTGTTTCTATTGTTTCTATTTTTTCTATTTTTTCTATTGTTTCTTTTACAGCATGACCGTCAGCAGCGCGACGATCACCGTGATGCTGATGACGATGGACAGGGAATTGAGCGCGCTGGAAAGGCCCACATCCTCACCCAGGTCCTCGGTGAAACCCGGAATCGCGGAGCCGATGGGCGCAAACGCGAGAATCACCAGCACCTGCCGCACTTCCACCGCGAAGGGCAGAAGGAAATAGCATCCGAGCGCAAACACAGCCGCCATGGCATAGCGCACAGCCAGCAGCCGCGCAAGCGTGGAAAGCTGCGCGCGATCAGCCTCCAGCTTAAAGCCCACGCCGATCATCAGCATCGCCATGAACGCGTTGGCGTTGGAACCGATCGTCGCGGCGGATGTAACGAACGCCGGCACCGGCAGGCGAAGGAAATTCATCGCCAGCATGACCATATACGTCATGAACGGCACAGAGCGCACCAGCGCCTTCGCAATGCGGCGCACGGAAAATCCGTCCCCGGCCTTGACCATCGCCGCCAGAGAGTACGAACCGCCCAGGCAGATCACCGCGTTGCCGATGTCAAAGATGCTCGCCGTCATCACGCCCGCCGGTCCCACAAAGCTCTGGGCAAAGGGAATGACAAACGTGCCGATGTTATAACCCGACAGGTTCAGCATTTCAAAGGAACGCTTGGACGCGCTCTTCTTCCTGTTCATCAGGAAGCCCGCCGCAATGTAGCAAAGGCCGAAGCCCAGCCCGATAAACGGCAGCGCAAAGAGCGCCGGATCAATCGTCTTCCCGGCAAAGCTGAGGATGATCGCGCAGGGCAGCGTGATGCGCAGCGCAATGCGCGAGAGCAGCGTAAAGTCCGACTGTTTGAAAAAGCCGATTTTCTTGAGCAGGAAGCCCATCACGATGAACGCAACGAAGCTGCCTGCGCGAACGAGAATATCCAGCATGGCGTTCTTCTTTCTTACTACGTTTCTTCAACAGGGTCTGAAAAGGATGAAGAGTACGCTTGGGGATTGCATCTCCAAACCCCGACAAGGGGTTTTATCCCTTGATCCTTCTTCGCTTCGCGTGGCTGAATGCAGCTTTGAATACGGTATTACAGCTTTACGAGCTCGTATTCTCTGGTGCCCAGACCGATCGCCTCGGCATGCTCCAGGCAGCTGCGCCACTCGGACGCCGGCGTGGAGTTGCGGAAGTGGTCGTTCCAGTCAAAGAAGCTGGCGCGGTGCATGTTGTCCCAGAGCTGGCTGCCCGGCAGCGGCTTCTGGCGCAGGCATGCATCGGCGCAGGCCTGATCCAGCGCCACCGGATCAAAGGACGCAAACATGCCGATGTCCGGGAGGATCGGCGCGTCGTTCTCAGGATGGCAGTCGCAGTTGGGCGAAATGTCCATCACCAGGGAAACGTGGAACTGCGGACGGCCGGTAACGACCGCCTTGGCATATTCCGCCATGCGGCGGTTAAGCATTTCAACGGCATTTTCCTCGCGGAAGGCGATGGCGTCAAAGTTGCACGCGCCGATACAGCGGCCGCAGCCAAGGCAATGATCGGCATTGACGCGCATCTTCTTTGTTTGCGCGTCGAATTCGAGGCCGTCGTTGGCGCACTGCTTCGCGCACAGGCGGCAGCCGCGGCAGGCGTCCTCATCGACGACGGGCGTGCCGGAGTTATGCTGCTCGGCCTTGCCCGCGCGGGAACCGCAGCCCATGCCGATGTTCTTGATCGCGCCGCCAAAGCCGGTGGATTCATGACCCTTGAAATGATTGAGGCTGATAAAGATATCCGCGTCCATGACCGCGCGGCCGATCTTCGCCTCCTTGACATACTCGCCGCCCTCAACCGGGACAAGCACGTCGTCGGTGCCCTTCAGGCCGTCCGCAATGAGGATCGGACAGCCGGTGGACAGCGGAGAAAAGCCGTTTTCCCACGCGCAGGCAAGATGCTCCAAGGCGTTTTTCCGGCTGCCGGGATACAGGGTATTGCAGTCCGTCAGGAAAGGCTTGCCGCCCAGTTCCTTGACGACGTCCGCGACCGCCTTGGCGTAATTGGGACGCAGGAAGCTGACGTTGCCCATCTCGCCGAAGTGGATCTTAATCGCCACGAACTTGCCGTCCATATCAATCTCACCGATGCCGGCCTTTCTGATCAGCGTCTTGAGTTTCGTGGGCAGACCGTCGCCATTGGCGATCGTACGGAAGTCCGTGAAATATACCTTTGCCTTTTCCATAGTCATTTCCTTTCTTAAGGTTTTCTTACATTCATTATAGTGCGCATTGCATCTGCGTCAAGAAAAAAATTCCGGAAGGACGTCCTTCCGGAATCTTTCAGCATTGTTCGGGATGCGTTCCCCGGGTGCGAGGACTTAGCCCTCGACGGCCTCCTTGAGCACCTTGCCCGGCTTGAACATCGGAGAACGACGCGCGCCGATCTGGATCTCCTCACCGGTCTTCGGGTTGCGCGCCTTGCGCGCCGGACGCTCCTTGACCTCAAACGCACCAAAGCCAACGATCTGAACCTTCTCGCCGTTCTTGAGGCTCTCAGCGATGATCTCGCTCATCGCGCTGATGGCCGCCTCGGCATCCTTGCGGGTCAGGTTCGCCTTCGCGGCGATCGCCGCGCTCAGTTCATTCTTGTTCATGGGTGAATTTCCTCCTTAAACGCCGGTACCCCGGCTCTGCTTTTTTGCTAACTCGCTGCAAAAGCGCGAATACGACTATTCTACATGCTTTTTCTCTTTCCTGCAAGAGGGAAAGTGCATTTCTGTGATTTTTCTTTGTCTGATCAGGAATTTTCTGTGCGAAGACGCTCAATTTGCCTGCCCGTGGCGGCGCGCAGCGCCGTCTCCGCATCCAGATCCATCGCATGGGCCAGCGCACAGCAGCTTTCAAGCAGCGCGCCGAGCGCTGTCTCGCCCGCGCCGTTTTCGCCCGCTGCCCGTACCGCCGCGTTCAACGCGTCAAGCGCCATGGCGGCGCTCAGCGTCTGTCCCTTGGCGCCAAGCTCGCGGCGGATGCTCTTCTGCGCGCGCATGAGCGCCGGAAGGGAAACCGGCACATCGAGCACGCGCTCCAGCGCCGTCTGTTCGCCGCGCTCCTTTTTCTTCATCTGTTCCCACAGCGGCACAACATCATTCGCCGTTTTCGCCTTCTCCCTTCCAAAGACGTGCTGATGGCGGGCGATCATCTTATGGGCCGCCATGCTTGTCACATCCCGGTCGGTAAAGTCGCGGTGTTCTGCGCCGATGCAGCTGTTTAGGACCACCTGCAGCAGCACATCGCCCAGCTCGTCGGCGATCTTTGCAGGATCATCCCCGTCCATCGCCTCCGCCGCTTCGCAGGCTTCCTCAATCATATACTGGCGCAGGGTGTGATGCGTCTGCGCCCGGTCCCACGGACAGCCGCCCGGGCCGCGCAGGCGGGAAATGACCTGAACAAAATCCTCAAACGTCGCGCGGCTGCGCTCATACACGCTCACCGCCGGAACCAGTACAGCCGTCCTGTGATCATAGTGCGGCTGGCGATCCAGATCGCACAGCTGGATCGGCCTTGCCTCGCAGCCGGACTGCGCCGCGTTCTCCAGGAAATACACCGTCATTTCATCTTCAAAGAGATCCGTCAGCCAGAGCTTGACGTCCGATGCGATATAGCGGGTATCAATCTCCGTGATCACCTGCGCCGTATTCGCCTCCGGGCGCAGGCTGTCAATGGAAAGCGCCGTCACCGTGCGCAGGTTTTCGGTATTCACACCGCAGGCAATCGCCGCGCAGGCAGCTCCCTGCGCAAGCGTGACGCCGCCCAGAACGCGCAGACGCATATCCTGCGGCAGCGCCGCCATCAGCGCGCGCACCGTCGCATCGCTGACCGGCTCGCTCACCGCGTAGCACAATCCGCCGCTCTCGCGCGCCGTCCGGATCAGCTGCTCCGCCGCCAGCTCGCACAGCTCGTCAAAGTCCTCGCACTCCTCGTAAAGCGCATCCAGCGTTTCAAACTCCACGCCGCTTTCCCGGAGCACATCCGCAGCCGCGTGACGCGCCGTGCGCAGGACAAGCGTCTTTGCACGCTTCATCGCATTGAGCGCCCCCAGCGTCAGCAATCCGGCGTCATCCGGGCCAAGCGCCGCTATGGTTATCATGATCGGTTCCATCGTTCTCTATCCTCCGCCGCCGATGCGGCTCCCATGCGTAAAAGAACGGACGACATACGCCGTCCGCTTTTGTGTCCTGATTGGATCGCCTTATTCCTTGTTGAGCACGCTTTCAATGATGAAGCGCGGGCGGCGCTTGGTCTCGTTGTAGATCTTGCCGATGTATTCGCCCACGACGCCAAGGCTCAGCAGCTGGATGCCGCCGATGAGCCAGATGGAGCCCATGAGGCTCGTCCAGCCGGCGTGCGCGTAGCCCAGAATCTTGGAAATCAGCGCGTAGAGCAGCATCACAAGGCTCACGGCGAAGATCACCACGCCGATGGTGAAGACCATGCGGATGGGCTTGACGGAGAAGGACGTAATGCCGTCCGCCGCAAAGGCAAGCATCTTCTTGAGCGGATACTTGGATTCGCCCGCGAAGCGCTCGGCGCGCTCGTAGGTGACGGTCGTCCACTTGTAGCCGATCTGCGGCACGATGCCGCGCAGGAACAGATTGACCTCCGTAAACTGCGCAAGGCCCTCGACCGCGCGCCGACTCATGAGGCGATAGTCCGCGTGATTGAAGACGATGTCAACGCCAAGCGCCTTCATCACCTTGTAAAAGCCCTCGGCCGTGAAACGCTTGAAGAACGTATCGGTATCGCGCTTGGAGCGCACGCCGTACACGACCTCATACCCTTCATGATACGCGTCCACCATGCCGTCAACAGCGTTAATGTCGTCCTGAAGGTCGGCGTCCATGGTGATGATCATATCGGCATAATTGACTGCCGTCAGCATGCCGGCAAGCACCGCATTCTGATGGCCCTTGTTGCGGGAAAGGTTGACGCCGGAAAAAATCTCCGGCTCCTGCTCGTGCAGCTGCGCAATCATGGGCCAGGTGTTGTCGCTGGAACCGTCATTGACGAACATGATGCGGCTCTTTTCGCTCACTCTGCCGTCGGCAATCAGATCAAGCAACTTCTTCTTCAGGCGCTTGCTCGTCTCCGGCAGGACCTCCTGCTCCTTGTAGCAGGGGACCACGATATACAGCGTCTTGTTTTCGTTCATGCGTATTCCTCTTTTCTATGTCCTGTCCGCCTGATTCAGGCAGTTATCTGGCGTTGCCCGAGTCTCCGCTGCCGGCGCTGAGCAGCTGATCGCGCAGCCCGGCAAGCTCCAGCGCGCTGCGGTTGAGCGCAGCCGTCGCACCCGAAAGCATCTTGTTGACCTCGGTGTAGGCATGCTTGTACATGCCGTCCGTATCCATCTGAACCTGATCGAAGATCTCCTTGGCGCGCGCATGTGCGCGGCGGACGATCTCGTTTTCCTCGGTGAGCATCTGCGCGTCGGCGTTGGCCTGCATCAGAATCCGCTCCGCCGTTGCGCGGGCCTGCTGCTCGATTTCCATGGCGCGCGCACGGGCGTCTTCCAGCGTCTTTTTGGCCTGTGCCTCCGCGCTTTCAATCTTTTCCTTCGCATCCGCGTTGGCCTGATTGGTTTTTTCCTGCGCGCGCTGGCGGGCAGTCAGCTCAATCTGCTGCTTATCGCGGATGATCTCGGCAGCCTCCTGCACGGCGTCGGGCAGCGCGCTGCGCAATTCGCTGGTCAGGTTGAGCAGCTCGCCCACGTTGACCATGCTCAGATGGTTCTTGAACGGCACGCGGGTGCCGGAACTGAGCCGCTCCTCAATGCGGTCAATCACGCCTCTGGCTTCGATGATGCTCTCCGCGCGAATGGAGGGGCCTTCCTGCGCGATGCGCTCGGCCTGATGGCGCTGACGCTCCACGCGCGCCTGTTCCGCCTCCGGCTGGTTCATCTGTTCCCTCTGATCCATATTGCTCCTCCTTAACGCCCGTTCGGGCCGCTCTTTTCCTTCTGCGCCGCCTGCATGACGGCAGCCACCGCATCCTGCGGAACAAATCGGTCAATCGCTCCGCCGAACGCGGCAATCTGGCGTACGATGCTCGATGATATATTGGCCGTTTCCGGCGATGTGGGCAGCAGCACGGTTTCCACGCCGCCGATCATCCTGTTGATCTGCGCCATCTGGAATTCGCTGTCAAAATCGCCCGTCGGGCGCACGCCGCGAACGACGGCGTCGGCGTTTTCCTGCGCCGCGCATTCAATCATCAGCCCGCCATGCGCCACAACGCGCACGTTGCCAAGCGTGCTGCAGGCCGCTTCAATCAGCTCCACACGCGTTTGAACCGGCAGGAATCCTTTTTTCTCCGGATTATGCATGACGGCGACGACAAGCTCGTCGCACATGCGTGCCGCGCGGCGGATGACGTCCATATGTCCGTTGGTAACGGGATCAAAGCTCCCGGGATACAGCATCCTCATCCGCCGTCGCCTCCTCCCTGCGCGCAAGGCGGACAAACGTGATCTGCGTCTCGCCGTAATTGCGCTGGTCATACGCCTCAAACCGCGGATCAATCAGCGGCGCCATGCCGCGCCTGTGCTCCACGAAAATCAGCGCATCCGCCGCGAGCAGTCCCCTGTCATAGAGTTCCGCACACATTTCTCCCGTATTCTCCATTTTATACGGCGGATCGATAAACACGGCATCGAATTTCCCGCCCTCGCGCTCAAGCATGGACAGCGCCGTCTTGTAATCCCTTGGAATCAGCCGGCATTTATCCTGCAGGCGCGTGGTTTCCATGTTTTTGCGGATGCATTCGCAGGCCGCGCGATCCATATCAATCATGACCGCAGAGGCCGCGCCGCGGCTGACAGCCTCCAGGGAAAGCGCGCCCGTGCCGGCAAACAGATCCAGCACGCGCGCATCCTCGATATCCCATCGGATGATATTGAAGAGGGACTCCCGCACATAGTCCTGCGTCGGACGGGTTTTCTCCCCCTGCGGTGCGACGATTGCTCTGCCGCGCGCCTGTCCGGCGATGATTCTCATAGCGCTGTTCCTCCCCGATGAACGGACAGCGCCCGGTGCAGCGCACCGGGGCAGCCATCCTCAGTCTTTTTATTATATCAGATATACCAATATTTTTCAACCGGCACCCATCTTCCTCAGATGAGTTCCTTCTTCTTCCTGGCCTTTTCTTCCTTCTTGTGACCGTAATGCACCTGGTTCTGCGCGCCCAGCAGTTCCGGCGCAACCTTGCGGCGTTCCGCGCGGCGCACGGCCACCTTCTTGGCGCGGCGGTTGAGCTTGCGGATCTTTTCCGCCTGACGCGGGCTGAGCAGGTATCCAACCATGTAGCACATCGGCAGCAGGCTGACCATCAACGGAGAGAGGCGGTCGATGCTGGCGGTCATCTTCTGCGGATCCTCAAACAGGTTGATGAATACCAGAATAAACAGGCGCACAAACAGGCGGACCCAGTCAACAATCGCCATGCCCGCCGTCTGATCATACGCAGCAAGCGGCGCCATCACATCCCCGCGCACACTGTAAGTCTGCGTCAGCCACTTGGGCAGGCTCTGCAGAACATAGGTATACTCCTGAGCATTAAGCGCCAGATAAACGGACAGCGCAAGCGGCAGGGCAAACACCATGATCGCCGCGCACAGCGCCTTAAGCGGGTGATAGCACGCCGCATCATCCGCCTCCGTCAAAGAACGTCCGTCCGTCTGCGCCTGTATATACGTGTGGCTGGCGTTCACATCCAGCACGCCGCTGTTGAGACCTTCGGAATAGAGCACAATGCCCATCACCACCGACACCGCCGCAGAAATCGCCGCGCGCAGCCAGTACATCTCAATCGCCTGCAGCGCCGTGAACATCAGGCCCATGACCGCAATCAGGATCACAAGCGGCACCATTCTTCCCGCCATCGCAGGCACGCGCTTTCCCCAGCGCTGCGCCATGCGCAGAGGCTTCTTCTGTGTTTTTTTCGGCTTGGTCTTTGCCTTGGTCTGGCTCATCGTCGTTTCCTCCCGTTGCTTAAGCGGCGCCTGCGCGGCCGCGTTCATTTTTCGTTATTTTCCGGCATAAAGACGCCCGTCGGCGTGACAACCGCATCCATCCGCACATCATGCGCCTGCGCACAGATGCGCTCAAGCAGCGCAAAATCATGGCAGATGCCCGCGCGTACCGCCCGTGTCCCCGGCAGATATCTATCGTAATAGCCGCCGCCCTGACCGATGCGGTTTCCCGCGCGATCAAACGCCGTGCCGGGCACAAGAATCAGATCGATTTCCTCCGGTGCGATCACCGCGCACGAAGGCGCCGGTTCAGGCAGCCCGTACATTCCCGGCACAAGTTCATCCAGGGCGGTAATCCGCCGCGCCGTCATGACGCCGGGCGTTTCGCACCGGGGCATCGCCAGCGTTTTGCCGGAAGCGAGAATCTCCTCAAGCACCGGCGCAAGGCTCAGTTCCCCGCGTACGGCGGCATACGCCATCACCGTTTTTGCGTCCTTGTATGCATTCAGCGAAAGGATTCTTCGCGCAGCGGCACGGGACGCTTCTTGCTGCGCGGCAGCATCCAGCGCCGCCCTTTTCGCCCGCATCGCCGCGCGGATTTCATCCTTGTTTTCCTTATTCATTGACATAGACCCGCGGCACGCGGCGCGAGGGCGAACAGAGCACCTCGTAGCTGATCGTATCAAGCCACGAAGCCATCTCCTCCGCGCTGATGCATTCCTCGCCCTGCACGCCCATGAGCACCGCTTCATCCCCCGCCTGCGCATCGGGAATGTCGGTCACGTCAACCATGATCTGATCCATGCACACGCGGCCAAGCACCTTGGCCCGCTGTCCGCGGACAAGCACGCAGCCCTTGCCGGAAATTGCCCGGCGATATCCGTCGGCGTAGCCCACGGGCAGCGTCATCACGCGCATGGGCTTATCGGCGGCAAACGTGCCGCCGTAACCGACGCGGTCGCCCGCCTGCAGCTCCTTGACCATCACCGCGCGCGTCACCCAGCGCATCGCCGGTGCAAGCCCGGTTGCCTGCGGTACGGGCGGATAGCCATAAAGCGCGATGCCGCCGCGAACCATGTCAAAATGCGCCTGCGGATAGCGGAATATACAGGCCGTGTTGCCCGCATGGCGCGTGATCGGCGCGGGATGCACCTCGCGGATCGCCTCGCACAGCGTCTCAAACCGGCGGATCTGTTCAAGCGTGGCGCCGCCGTCATCCTCGCAGTCCGCCGTCGCCATGTGCGTAAAGCAGCCGGTGAGTTCAATCCACGGCATGCTGTCAATCAGCCCCACCAGCTCGCGCACGCGCTGCGCCGTCCGCACGCCGATGCGGTTCATGCCGGTTTCAAGCTTGAGATGCACCTTCGCCGTTTTGCCGAATTTAAGACCCGCCGCACGCAGCGCGCGGATCGTCTCCTCCCTGAACACCGCCTGCGTCAGGTCCGCTTTCACCACGGCCTCGGCAGCCGTCTCTTCGATGCCGCCCAGCACCAGAATCGGGCAGGTGATGCCCGCGCGCCGCAGCTCGATGCCCTCTTCCACGATCGCCACCGCCAGCATATCCGCCCCGGCAGCCAGCGCCGCACGCGCCACGGGCACCGCGCCGTGACCGTAGGCGTCGGCCTTGACCACGGCAAGGAATTTCGTATTCTTCCCCAGTCTTTCCTTCATCACGCCGACATTACGGCGGATGGCGGAAAGATCAATTTCACACATATGATGTCTGAACAAGTCAGTTCGCCAGCTTTCCCTTTGAATTGAGCAGTATTACGCTCTATTATACAGCGTGACAGCAAAAAAGAAAAGAACACGCCGTCTTTTTTCCCGTTTTCCGGCATAGATGTCCTGCGGAAAGGGGGATTTGATCGATGCAAAGCGCCGTTTACGCGCTGACGCTCCTTGCCGGGGTCGTCGGCGCGGGCTTCGCCTCCGGACGGGAAATCGTCCGCTTTTTTTCCTCCCACGGGCATGCCGCCCCGGCCGCCGTTTTAAGCGCCGGCGGCGCGATGCTGTTTTTCTTCCTGCGCCTCAACGCCAGAATGGAACAAACGCAGGAAGGTGGAGTCTTCTCCCTGTGCGGCGCCCGTTTCGGGTCTCGCGCGGGCATGCTGTGCGCCGCGCTGTTCTTCCTGCTTGGCGCCGTGACGTCCGGCGCGATGCTCGCGGCCTGCGCGGAGCTCTGCGCGCTCGTTTTCCCCCTTCGCCACGCCTATGCGCTCGGTCTGGCGGCTTCGCTGTTTTTGGG
>JAFYOR010000025.1 GCA_017547805.1 Clostridia bacterium | reverse complement strand
TGCGAGGGCATGGCGGCAGCGGCCGCAGCTGCCGCCGGACGCTGGCGCTGGCGCACGACCGGCTCAGTGGCGGGCTTAAAACTCTTGAAATCTTTGCTGTTGTTTTCCATGGTATTTCCCCCTTGGTTGATTTACATGCGGTCCCAGGTTTTGGCGCTCTTGGTGAAGAGGTTCTTGCGTCCGGTGTAGGAAACGCCCGTGGCCTGAGGATGTCCTTTGCGGATTCTGTATTCGTTGATGAGCGCGAGGATTTCATCAAAGTATGTATTGGCAAAACGCATATGATTTTTCAGCGCATTGCAGATTTCGGTCTTCTTCTCGCCCAATTCCGGTGCGCTTGGCACGGGAGAGAGGAAGAACATCAGCGGAGTAAAGTAAGAGATGATGGAAAGCGAGAGCTTGCGGGCCTGCGCGCGCAGATCGTTGATCTGCTCGGTGAGCTCTTCCTTTTTCTTGATGAGTTTTCTGTCCGCCGTTCCGCTTTCCACGGAGGCGGCGATTCTCGCGTCCGTCTCTTCCAGCTGGGCAATGGTGCGTTTGATTTCCTTGCGGATGCGCTCGGAATCCTGCGCCCACTTTCCGGCGCAGATGTCGATGCTGCGCAGGATATTGTTCATGTAATGAGGTCCCTTGAGCATGGAGGTAAGCACGGTCTTGTCGCTGAGGTCGCCTTCCTTCGCCACGAAGTAGGGCAGCTGCACCTCGAAGGGCTTGAGCAGCGGCTCGTAGCTGACGATGGCGTGACCGGGATTGAAGATGGAGAGCTTTTCCAGCTGATCGGGATTGGCGTTCATCGTGCCGCCCAGCAGCTGGCGGTCATCCTGCGCGGTGATGCGCAGACCGATCTTCAGCGACGTGTTCTTGATGACCTCCGGCGCCATGGCGGTGGGCAGCTGGTCGGCGATGACGATGCCCTCGCCCAGCGCGCGGACCTCGGCGAGCATCTTGACGATGTACGCCGTCGCAGCGATCTTCGGGTCGGCGTTCTGTCCGGCGCCCTTTTCCGCGCAGGGACCGATCAGGTTGTGCGCTTCTTCAAAGAACATCACGTGACGCGGACGGCCGTCCTTGGGCTTGATGTAGTTGATGGTCTTGAGCGTTTCGCGGATAAGCGTGGCGACCAGAAGGGTGGTGAAGTTCGCCGGATCCTTGCCAAGGCTTTCAAGCTCGATGATCGCAGAGCGGCTGAGCCAGTCCTCGGGCTTGACGCTCGACTGCGGAACGTCGAAAATATCCGCCATTTCGCGCGTGATCAGGCTGCCGATTCGCACCTGAAGCGCGGATTTGAGGTTGCCCTTGATTTCCGGACCATAGTCCGTCTTTTCCAGACGGTCGGCGAGCTTGCGGTAGAGCTGGCTCATTGTTGGATAGGGCAGCGCGCCGAGATTGACCATTGCCGGGGACCAGCCCATATCGGCGTAAACCTCTTCCACCGACGCATCCAGCAGGAAGGGCATCGGCGGCTCCAGAGAGAACGCGCCGTCAAACACGGCGATGAGGTTGCGGATGTGCTCGGCAAGGGTCATGCCCTGCGGGAATTCAAAGGGATTGATGTGCAGCGGGAAGCGGGTGGAAGCGCTCGGGGAGAAGAGCTCCACGTCCTCAAGCCCCGGCACGCAGGTGATCGCGCGGTATTCGTGCTTGGCGGGCTCGAAAATCAGCACAGGAATCTTGTATGTGCCGTGCATCGCGCCGATCAGGTGCATCATGGAATTGGTCTTGCCGCTGCCCGGAACGCCCGCCAGAAACGCATGCTTTGACAGGTTTTTCAGCGGGAAGAAGACCTCATGCCCCGTTTCATCCTTGCCAAGGGAGAGGCCGCTTTCGTAATCCTCCGGCACGGTTTCCTTTGCCAGCTCGATCCACTCGCCCGGATAAAGCGCCGGGAACACGGCGAAGGGAACCAGTTCTTCAAGGATAAAAAGCTGGGGCAGCTCGCGCAGCGTCTGCGGCGCGTTGGGATTGGCGCAGAAGACGAAGCTCTCCTGAGAAATCCGGCACAGGCTCAGGTTCTGCTCGTAGGCGCGCTGGTCGTGGGAGCCTTCGCTCAGCGCTTCGCTGGCCGCGGCGTCCAGAATCAGGCACGCATGCTGCAGATCGTCGGAGAGCACCTGCACGTCGACGACGAAGTGCGGATTTTCCGACAGGGATTCCAGCAGATCCTCGTAATAATCCAGCGTGGATTTGGCGTGCTCATCCTTTGCCGCCACGCCGATGCCGCCCGCGTTTTTGCTGACCTGCGGACGAACGGCGTTGCGCAGCGCGTTGAGCGTCTGATCCAGATTGGTGGTCATCGATTCGGCGTATTCGCGCGGATAGATGCTCACCACATACAGGCACGGGCGGTCGATGGACGCCATCAGCTTGTCCATGGTATACAGCCGGGCGGTTTCGTTCATTTCCCATTCGCTGCACAGATAATACTGCTCGCGTCCGTATTCGATGGCGCTGAGGAAGCGTTCCCGTTTGATCAGGTGGGAGCTGTAGCGATAGGGCCGCATGGCTTGAATGCCGCTCCTGTCAAAGTCCTCCTGCGTGATCAGGGGCTTGAGATGATAAAACGGGCTGAGCGCGGAGGAGGCAATCGTCTCCGCGATGAAGGTGTTGCCCTCCTGCGGCGTATCAAAGCGCAGACCGATGCGCAGCTTGTTGCCCACGCGCCGCTGCGGGTCGTATTCGTAAAAGAGATGGAACGATTCCCCGGTGAACAGTCCCCGGCGGTTGAGCTGCCGCCAGAAGCTGCTGTGCGCGGTGAGCACGCCCGCGACGCCGCTTTGATCCAGCGAGGAGTACTTGCTCAGCGACAGATCGGGGATCTGTTCAAGCACATAGTAATACTGTGCCATATGATACAGGCCTCCTCAAATCAGCCCTGAATTTCCTGAAGGAATTTCTCAAAATCGTCGTCGCCCTGATCCATGACGTCCTGCGCCTGATCCGCAGCCTCGTCAAATTCTTCGGCGTTGCTTTCCGCCTGAGACTGGGCGTCGCTGGCTTCGCTGCCGAAGCGGGTGTCCGCAGCGCTGCCGTAGGCGTCCGCAGCCTCGCGGGAGCTCTGCGCGCCGTCGGCAGCTTCCTGCTTTACGCCTTCGCCGGTGCTCTTGCCGCTTTCCAGCGTGGAGCGCACGTCGCCCTCCATGTCGGAAGTCGCTTCGGAAACGCCGCTCTGCTCGACCTGATCCTTGAGCGCGGCGATATCGTCATCGGTATCCTCGGGAACGCCTTCCAGCGCGCTGCGCAGATCGGAAATTTCGCTTGCGTCGTCGCTGGCCTTTTCAATCGCTTCGTCGATCTCTTCGCGGGTGGTATCGACGCCTTCGGTAACCTTCGTCAGTTTGCTGCCCATAATGGTTCCTCCTTATAGATCGGCGTATGAGCCGGTTGATTGTGTGATGGAAAATCAATAAAGAATGCCGGGATTGTTCTGATCAACGCCATATCGGGAAAGAAGGTCGTCATGCGCATTGGCAACGCACTCTTCGATATTGCGGATCAATTCGTTCATATCCGCCGTCATGGGAATCATATCCAGCGGAACACCATAACCGAACTGCTTCTTAAAGCGCTTTGCTACGGCCCTGTATTCGTCATTGGGAATAATCATCGCTTAACCCCTCCTGATCAAGGATTCAAAAACAGAATATGCGCGGGGAAAATATCTCTGGATTCTCTGCAGTTTTTCCGGAGAACCGATGGATGCTTCAAACATATGGGCAAAGGATTCTTTCTGGAATGCGGTGGAATCATTCTGCCAATAATTGCGACTGTGACCCCAGTCGCCCTGACATTGACCGTTCGTCATCGAGCCGAACATATCGGAAATGCTGTGATTTTCTGTTCCGGTCAATTCATCGCTGATGATGTCGAAAGCTTCTGCCCTGCTGCAGTTGTTTTTTGCCATCGTGTTGGAAATATGGCTCTCTACATCGGCTTTGAGTGCATTGCCGTATTGAGGATCGCTGGAAAGCCAGCCGCCTGATCCGGATTTATGATCGATCATGTGACCGACTTCGTGGAAATATGTGGTGCCCGCGCCCTTGGGATTCTGCGCATCCGCACCTGCATGAAGGTTGATGCTGCCGGTAGAGGGATTGTAATGAGCGGTTCCCTCGTAATGATCGTTTTCAATCTGAACCGACGCCGCATGTTTGTTGTATAGATTCCGGGCGAGCGGATTGGATGCGCCGGAAAGTCTCTGAGTGATTGCCTGACGGTGCTGCGCGGAGGAAGAATTGTCTCCGCCGGCAAGCATCTGATACAGCTGCGCATGCGTCCGTGCATCGCTTTCATACTGGAGCAGCTCCTGTTCCCGGCTGGAACGGCTGCCGGCAGCCTGCGAAGCGGAGGCTCCAAAGCGCATGGAGGCGATGCTGTGCAATGCGCTTGCCTGCCGTTTGACGGCCTGAACCTCGTTGCCGAGGATGTCTGCGTCCTGAGATAACTTGGTAGCGATGGTTCCGCATTTTCCCCTTTTTGCCCGCAGGTCGGATTCAAGTTGCGCAGCGGTGTGGGTCAGAGAATCTCTTCGGGCTTTTGTTTCGTTATAGGAGTCCATTGTACGGTCAAAGCTTTGGGAAAGCTCTTCTTCCCGATCCCGCAGGTAACGAATACTTTCTTCGGCCTCCTGAATTTCGCTTTGAAGATCATCGTCGTCGTCATCGTCGTCGCTGCTGCTTTGCCTTTCGCGGCTTTGCAGCTGCGCAAGGCGGCTTTCTTCGTTTTCCAGCAAGACGCTGACGCGTGAACGCTCGCTTAAAATTGACTGTGCACGGCTGCTGAGATCGACGAGATATGCATGCAGCTTCTCGACATAGCGGTGAATATCATCAAGAGAGTTTTGCTTGGTGTTGATGTCCGAAGCGGTCTGTGGATAGAGATGCTTAACCTGATTGATAAAATCAAAGACGCTTGAAATGGAATTTCCTGCTGCCATCGTTTATCTCTCCATATCGTCTTTTGCGGCCCTCCTGCCGGAGCCCGGCGCATGGTCGTCGGCGCTGCCGCTGCCCTGAGAAGCGGATGCGGCGAGGGCGTGGTATTTCTGACCGATGCTGATGGCCCTTGAACCAAGGCTGTTCACCTGCTGCGCTTCCCGGCTTCGCCAGCCTGCCATCTGTGTGCTGGCGGAGCCAAACCGGGACTGGCCGGCTGAATCAAAGCCGGACGCCTGATTGTTCATTCTGGAGGCGAGCTGCGCGACGAGATGCCCGCTTGCATTGAGGGTGCTGGCGATTTTGCTGCACTTGGAAGACTGATCAGAGAGGCTGGATGCGTAGGTCTGCGCCTGCTGCTTCAGGGTGTTGACCTGCCCTTGCAGCTGAGCGATCTGTGAACGCAGCGCGGCAATCTCTCTTTCCATGCGCTGGATGTTCTGCTGCTCCTGCTCGGCCTTGGCGCGCACTTCTCTGATCTGAGATTGGATGCTCCGCAGTTCGCTTTCATCCTCCGCGTCGTAGGACTGGCTGATCAGATCGCTGTATTCCTGCTGATAATGGGCGATGTTGCGTTGGGACTGTGCAATCTGCGTATTGCGTCCGTCAATGCCCATCTGCTTCTGTGCGATGCTGGAATTCAATGCTGAAATCTGGCTTTTGCATGCTGCCAGCTTGCCTTTCAGGTTGGAGATTTTGGCAGAGATGCCGGAATATTCCTGATCCGCCCTGTCGCACAGCTGCTGGGTATACGCAACTTGCTGGTTTTGAGCCATGTCAATACCTCGCTCAAAAGATGGAATTTGGTTGGATTATCCCTGTTTATTGGCGGTCAGGCTCACGCCGTCCTCGTCAATGAGGATGTCCTCGATGGCGTAGGTTTCGCCTGACTGCCAGTTCTGGTCGGTCAGGGCGCGGGCCAGCGGGTTGAGCAGGTATTTTTCCACGGCGTTGCCGATGCCGCGTCCGCCGAACTCGAGGTTTTCCCCTGCCAGCGCGACGAGCGTCTGCCATGCGCGGGTGGTTTCATCCAGCTTGACGGTGATGCCGCGGGAATCCGCGATGCCGCTGAGGATGCTGCTGATCTGCTTGCGCAGGATCAGCTCCACCGCCTCCGGACGGATAAAGTCGAAAACGACGAGGTTGTTGCCGATTCGGTTGAGGATTTCCGGGCGGCCCAGATCGGAGATGAAGTAATCGCGGACGGCGGCGTTGACGGTCGATTCGATCGTCGCGTAGTCGTCGTTGACGCCTACCAGCGGCACGCGCCTGCCGTCGTGCAGGGTCTGGTACATGCCCTTGTTGCTGGTGAAGATGAGCAGCGTCTCGGTGAAGTAGACGGTTTCGCCCTTGGAGTCGGTCATGCGGCCGTCGTCGAGAATCTGCAGGAATTTATCCAGAATGCTGGGGTGCGCCTTTTCGATTTCGTCAAAGAGAAGGATGGAGAACGGATGGCTCTTGACCGCGTTGGTCAGCTCGCCGCCCGCGTCGTAGCCCACGTATCCCGGAGGCGCGCCGAGGAGGCGCTGGTCGGAATGGTCGTGACCGTATTCGCTCATGTCAAAGCGCAGCAGCGCGCTTTCATCGCCGAAGATCGTGCGCGCCAAGGCCTTGGCCAGCTCGGTTTTACCGGTACCGGTCGGGCCGGCGAAGAAGAGCACGCCCTTGGGACGGCCGTGGCTGGAATGCTGCAGGCCGGAAAGGCCGCTTGCCGCGCGCTTGACGACGTCCGCAACGGCCTTGAGCGCCGCGCCCTGACCCTTGACGTCCTTGGCAAGCTGCTGCTCAAAGCTCACCAGATCCGTGCTGCGCAGCCTGCCCCAGGGGTCGTCCTTCTGGCCGTAGCGGTAGGCGTTGATGACCTTGGCGTAGTCGCGGTAGCTGGCGGATTCCTGATGGCAAAGGAGCATCAGCCGGTCAAGCTCCATGGCGGTGAAGCCGTCGGTGATGGCGATGAGGTGCTTTTCCACCTTGTCAAGCTCGTCGGTGGTGAGCGCCTGCGCGTCCGGCGCGCTGTAGCGGTGGCCCTCGATGAGGGTCTTGCGCTCCTCGCGCGTGGGCTTGCTGATGGTGACGACCTTGATGTAGGGGTTGTTCAGGTACAGCCACGCCGGAAGGTCGTTCGCCTTGTTGACCAGCAGCAGGAAAATGTTGTTCAGGCTCTGCCCCTCGGCGATGCCCGGGGCCTTCATGCCCTCGCGCATGGCCAGCAGCAGCGCCGCAAAGTACTCAAGTTCCGTGTGATCCATGTGCTCCGGGCTGGTTGCCAGCAGGGAGGACAGGTTCATCACGATCGCGCAGGAGGCTTCCGTGTTGCGCATCGCCGTGCGCACGCTTTCAATTGCGGAGCCGATGGACGGCGCCTTGCCGCCGCGGCCCTGCGTCGCGCCGCTGATGCGCATGAAGTCCTTGAGCGAATCGCCGCAGGGGTCGATGTTGTTGTAGAAGCCGTCCACGCGGTTGTAGAAGACGACGTTCTTGTATCCGACATTACTCAGATACATGTACAGATAGTTGTCCAGCGGCGTCAGGTTGGTGAAGCCGCCGGGGCTCGTCCACATCTGCAGGTCGAGAATATCGCCTTCCACGACGAAGGCGGACTTGATGGTGCGGTAGGTTTCGATTTCATCACACCAGCGGGCATTCATCTTCATGCTTATTTCCTCTCCAGTTGAAGCGGGATGTTATAAAGCCAGAGGGTATCGCCGGGAGAAAGCACGGCGGTTTCGCTGCGGCCGAGCGTTTTCTTCACGCCGCCGATGGTGACGCTGACGCCGTTGAGGCTCTTGTCCGGGCCGACCTCTGCCCTGCCGTCCGCCATGGGCACGATTTTCACGTGCTCGCGGCTGATGAGCAGATTGCCCTTGAACCACTGCGCGCCGATGGCCGAGCGGCCAAGCCAGCCGCCCTCCTGCGGAACGGCGATCTTTTCGCCGAAGAAATCAAGGCTGCATGCCTGCGCCGCCGGCGCGGGTGTGCGCCCGGGCTGCGGGAAAAAGTCCGCGCTGTGACCGGATTGCGGCGGGGCGGGCTGCTTCATGCCAAAGCCAGCGGGTTGTCCCATGCCGAAGCCAGCGGGCTGCGGTGCGGAGTGCCCCATGCCAAAGCCAGCGGGCTGCGCGGAGGGCTGTCCCATGCCAAAGCCAGCGGGCTGCGCGGAGGGCTGTCCCATGCCAAAGCCAGCGGGCTGCGCGGCGGGCTGTCCCATGCCGAAGCCAGTGGGCTGCGGCGCGGAGGGCTGCCC
>JAFYOR010000024.1 GCA_017547805.1 Clostridia bacterium | reverse complement strand
ATGGCCGCGTCATGGTCATCGAAATCATGGGCAACAAGGCCGGCTGGCTGACGCTGTATTCCGGCGTTGCCGGCGGCGCGGACATCATCCTCCTGCCGGAAATCCCCTACGATCTGGACGTGGTCTGCGAGGCGCTGCGCGAGCGCGCTGAAAACGGCAAGACCTTCTCCATCATCGCCGTCGCCGAGGGCGCCATGTCCACCGACGAAGCGAAGATGAAGAAAAAGGAACGCGCGGCCAAGCGCGCCGAAGAGGGCTTCTCCGGCATCGCCAACCGCCTCGCCAAGCAGATTCAGGAGAAGATGCCCGAGATCGAGGCGCGCGCCGTTATCCCGGGCCACATGCAGCGCGGCGGCAGCCCCAGCGCCTACGACCGCATGCTCTCCACCAACTTCGGCGTACACGCGGCGCAGCTCATCGCCAGCGAGCAGTACGGTCAGGCAGTCGGCATGATGAACAACGTCGTCAGCCATAACCCGCTCTCCGCCGTCGCCGGCAAGACGAAGTTCGTGCCCATCGACGGCCACGAGATCCGCGCCGCGCGTGCCATGGGCATCTCCATGGGCGACAAGCGCAAGTGATCCACAATTCTCCCTGAATTTAGCCGTTTGAATTGACTTTTCCCCCGGTTTCGCCTATAATACCGTATTGATGGTTTCGCGCGGCGAAACCGGGGTATCTGCATCTGTAGCTCAGCAGGATAGAGCGTCCGCCTCCTAATTGGAACAGCTTCGCCCGCCTCTGAGAATTCATCCTTCATTTCGATGAGGGTGTAAAAGCCCTCATCTTTCATACGCATCCATAGCTCAGCTGGATAGAGCGGCCGCCTCCTAAGCGGCAGGCCGGAGGTTCGAACCCTCTTGGATGCGCCAGAAAACGCTGTCATGGTTAAACATGATGGCGTTTTTTCTATTTGTCCAAATCTCTTTCATCGCTCCTTTCTATGCTTCATCTATTCATCAGTTCCTTGCAAATCAGCTGCAGGATCTGCTAATCCGTGAACGAACCGTTTCCACGGCCCTGCTAAGAATTTTGAAAATCCTGCTAAGCGGTTTTCCTCGCTTTCAGCGAATCCCGTTCGCCCTAGCGCTCACCAGCTGCGAAAGCAGCGTTACCAGCTCCGGCGACTGCTGCAGCTGCACGATCAGCGATGCCAGGTCCTGCGGCTTTGCAGGCAGGGTCTGCGGCTTTGCTTCCTCCGGCGCGCGGATACTGCGCAAGTCCGGGTTGCCATAGAACGCCGATTCAAACTTCTGGGCATTGAGCTTGCGATCCTCATCGAGGATGTGCGCGTAGACCCGCGTGATCATGTCGATCTCTGCATGGCCCGTGTCGCCCTGCGTCGCTTTCAGGTCGCCGTGGTTGAGCTTCAGCTTGTACGTCGTGCTGGAATGGCGCAGGGAGTGGAACACCACATCCGGCAGATCCGCTTCCTTCTTGAGGCTGTTAAAGAGCTTCTCCATCACCCGCCCGTCGCATGGTCTGCCGTTCGGCTGGGCCAGCACGAGGTCAAAGTCCTGATACTCTTCGCCGAGGAACTCCTTCGCCTCCTGCTGGCTCTTGCGCCATTCGCGCAGGATATACGCCAGCGTCTTAGGCAGCCAGATCTTGCGGATGCTCGATTCCGTCTTTGGGCGCTTGATGATCAGCCGCGTCGTCGTGCCTTTCATCGCTGGATCAAAGATGTGGTAGATATCTTTTTCACCCAGCATCTCAATCGCCTGCCGCGAGGCGCGCACCAGCTCGCGATCTATATACACCCACGCATCGTCCGCAGCAATCGCCGCGTCCGTAATATTCACGTTCGCCCATGTCAGCCCCAATATCTCGCCCATGCGCAGCGAACAGGCAAACGCCAGATTCATCGCCACATACAAACGCCCATCCTTGCAGGCATCCAGCGCCTTGCGGATCGTCTCTGCATCCCAGATTTCGCGCTTCTTGCCGTGCACCTTCGGCACGATGGCGTTGTCAAAGGGATTCCGCGCGATGAGCTCCCAGCGCACAGCCTGCTTGAACGCACAACGCAGGAGCTTGATGATCCTGCCGATATTCGCGTCCGTCAGCAGGTTCGTCGTGGGTCTCCGCGTCTTGGTTGAAACGGAATGCGTCTTCTGAAGCGTCTGGATGTACTTGTCCATCGTCCGTGTCGTAATGGTCTGCACCTGCAGATCGCCGATGATCGGATTGATGTAATTCTCAATCAGCGCGCAGCTGTTGCCATACATCGACACGCCCCAGCGCTTCTCGCCATAGAGCGACACAAAGTCCGCAAGGAATTCTCTCACCGTCTGTTTGCTCGGCGGGATGAATGTCCCCTGATCCGCCTGATATTCGACCTCTGCCTTTCGCTTCTTTGCCGCCTTTTCGGATTCAAAGCTCTCCCATTTCTGCTTGGTTTCGCCCTTATCGTTCGCATAGTTGTATACGACGGAATACTTCTTTCCGCGCTTGATGATCGTTGCCATATGGTTTCCTCCCGATTGTGATCATGCTTCTTTCTGCTCCAACCACTCATCGAAGGACTTCCTTGAAATCCGGATAGAAGAACCAATGCGTATCGTCCTGAAATGCCCCGCCTTCACCAGATTATAGGCAGACGATCTGCCGATGCCGAGAATCCTGGCGATATCCTCCACCCGGTAGGTCTTGGGCGTCGGGCACGGGATCATTTCGCTCTCACCGACCATTCTGTGTTCCATGGCATACTCCTTTCTGGTTGTGCAGCCGGTGTGTGCTGTGATGTCTTGCGCCATCATTGTAGAACAGCACACACGCAGCCGCAAGGATACGGCAGGCTCCGGACAGATCCGAAGCCTGCTGTTTGCATTTTCATCGCGCTGTGGGCAGCTTTGGCCAAGCCGCATAGCTCCGCCGCGCCGATTCCCGTGCGCAGCAGAACTCCCCTCCAGTCCATGAGGGGCCGTGAGGAAGTCTCATGATACCCGTGTGCATCGTCGCGCCCTGCCTGCCGCAGCAGGGTCTGTGAGCCGTTAATCGCTCGGCAAAGCCATCCTCGCGCCGTCTCACAAGCCGCTCCGCACACGGGGAACTGTTCCCGCAGCAGCGTATTCACTTGTCAAGGATCACGTTTTCCATGAGCGTCAAAGCCAGCAAAGGCTCTTCATCAATCAGGAGAATTTATCGCTTATATTTGGCCCCTTTTTCGGAGGTTTTCAAACTTTTTTCTAAGTTCCTGATGCCGGCGTGGATGCTCTGCGAAATCGTCGCACAGCCGACGCCCTCCGCTGCAGAAATTTCCGTCATGCTCATGCCCATGAAGAAATAGGCGTATATCCGCCGCTGCTGCTTATTTGGCAGTTTTCTCATCGCAGCATACAGTTCCCGCTTCGCCTCGTTCTGCACACAGATCTCCTCAGGCGATTCACCCACATGCAGCGCCATATGCTCGATTCCATCACCACGATCCAGCGAGTAATACGCCTTATGGTAGCGTACGCGGCTACGATACGCTGCTTCTCGTCGATCACATACAGCAAACAGCTCAGCCAGTTCCTCAGACACATCCATACAGCAGTCCTCCCGACAGAAGGGATAGTGATCCTTCAGGTTGATCATCGTCATGTTCCTTACTCCTTTTCGTCGCAAAGTAATCAGCAGCGAAAAGGAGCCGGAGGGCTGCGGCACCGAGGGATAACAGGAAAAAGAAAAACGCCCAAAGCACGAAGGCTTTGAGCGCATGGAAAACAGGCGGCTACAGCAGAGGTTGTGTCGGCAGCGAAGTTTGAATTACCGTTCAAAAATCGCTGCCAACCGGCAGACGGGTTTTGTCTGCCCAACCTTGTACCCACCTAATCTTTCGTTTTTCTGATCTGGCTGTTTGAAAACGGGACTAGTCAAACACAAAACCGCTTAAAGCCATGGTTTTGCTTAACAAAAAAGAGCCTGCTCCCCCTGAACTGAACCCCGAAAAATAGACATTGAAGAAAAACGCCTCCTGTCGTAGGATAAAAGCGACAGGAGGCGTTTTAAGTATGAGTAAAAGAAAATGGACGGACATGAAGCAATACGAAGAGATTATTTTGCGAATGGTTT
>JAFYOR010000023.1 GCA_017547805.1 Clostridia bacterium | reverse complement strand
GGCGCGTTCTGGCGCTGCGCGTTGCCGCGGCCGCCAAAGCCGCCGCCGAATGCGCCGCCGAACATATCGAAGATATCCTCAAAACCGCCAAAGCCGCCGCCATACGCGCCGCCTCCGCCGCCCATCTGCGGATCTTCATGACCAAACTGGTCATACCGGGCACGCTTCTGCGGATCGGAGAGCACTTCGTATGCCTCGTTGACTTCCTTAAAGCGCGCTTCGGCTTCCTTATCGTCCGGATGGAGATCCGGGTGGCTGGCCTTGGCCGCTTTTCTGTATGCCTTTTTGATTTCATCATCCGAAGCGCTCTTGCCTACGCCGAGCACCTCGTAATAGTCTCTTTTATCTGCCACAGCAGTCACCCCTCTTTAACACTTACAGGGATTTCGTTTTTAACCGCACGACGCCGCCGCCCCAAAAGGACGGCGGCTGTGTGGTTGGTTGATTCTGGTTTTAAGCAGCTTTGCCAGAATCGAAACCGTCGCCTTCGGCTCCTCTTCGATTCCTGTCTGCTGCGTTGGGATTACGTTGGGCTGCCGCCCAAACCCGCCCGGGGATTTCATCCCCAGCCCCCTTCATCGCTTCGCGGCTCTTTAAAGCCGCCTTGCCCAATTCCGCCGTTTCGGAGCGCTCCCTGCGCGAACGAAACATTTCCTTCGGCCTCGTATGCTGCGCTACGCAGTCCTCAAAGTCCCATCGGATGCGGGTGCGGACACAGTCCGCTTAGTGGATGTCGTAGTCCGCGTCAGCCGCGCCGTCGCCAGTCGCATCCTGCGCCTGCTGATAGCCGCCCTGCGCAGCGTTCGGATCCTGAGCCTGCTGCTGCTGATAGATCTTGCCGAAGACGGCATAAACCTTCTGGGTGAAGCTTTCCATCGCAGTCTTGATCTGCTCGGCGTTGTTGGTCTCGCGAACCTTCTTGAACTCGGCCAGCTCGGCTTCCACCGTCGCCTTGTCCTCAGCGGAGATCTTGTCGCCCAGCTCGCGCAGCTGCTTCTCGATCTCAAAGATCATGGAGTCGGCGTGGTTGAGGGTCTCAACCTCTTCTTTGCGCTTCTTATCCTCGGCAGCGTACTGCTCCGCTTCCCTGACGCGCTGGTTGATCTCATCCTCGGAGAGGTTGGTGGAGGCGGTGATGGTGACCTGCTGCTCGTTGCCGGTGCCGCAGTCCTTCGCGGAAACGTTCACGATGCCGTTGGCGTCGATATTGATGGTAACCTCTATATGCGGAACGCCGCGCGGCGCCGGCGCGATGCCGGTAAGCTGGAAGCGGCCGAGGGTCTTGTTGCCCGCCGCCATCTCGCGCTCGCCCTGCAGGACATGGATCTCAACGGAGGTCTGGCCGTCCGCAGCGGTGGAGAAAATCTGGCTCTTCTTGATCGGGATGGTGGTGTTGCGGTCGATCAGGCGGGTGAAGACGCCGCCAAGCGTCTCAATGCCCAGAGACAGCGGGGTAACGTCCAGCAGCAGAACGTCCTTGACCTCGCCGGCCAGAACGCCGCCCTGAATCGCCGCGCCGACAGCGACGCACTCGTCCGGGTTGATGTTGCGGTAGGGCTCCTTGCCGGTCATCTTGCGCACGGCCTCCTGAACCGCCGGAATGCGGGTGGAGCCGCCCACGAGGATGACGCGGTCGACTTCGCTGGCGGTCATGCCGGCGTCGCGCAGCGCGTTCTGAATCGGCGCGATGGTGCGGTCGACCAGATCGCGGGTCAGTTCGTCGAACTTCGCGCGGGTGATGGTCACGTCAAGGTGCTTGGGGCCGGTGGCGTCGGCGGTGATGAACGGCAGGTTGACGTTGGTGCTCATCACGCCGGAGAGCTCGATCTTCGCCTTCTCAGCCGCTTCCTTCAGGCGCTGCATGGCCATGCGGTCAGCCTTGAGGTCGATGCCGTTTTCCTTCTTGAATTCGGACGCGAGGTAGTCGATCAGACGATCGTCAAAGTCGTCGCCGCCCAGCTTGGTGTCGCCGTTGGTCGCCAGAACCTCGACGACGTCGTCGCCGACCTCCAGCAGGGACACGTCAAACGTGCCGCCGCCCAGATCGTACACGAGAATCTTGTGGCTTTCTTCCTTGCCAAGGCCGTACGCCAGAGAAGCGGCGGTCGGCTCGTTGATGATGCGCAGAACGTCGAGACCCGCAATGCGGCCGGCATCCTTGGTCGCCTGGCGCTGGCTGTCGGAGAAGTACGCCGGAACGGTGATGACCGCCTGGGTGACGGTCTCGCCCAGATACGCCTCGGCGTCGGTCTTGAGCTTCTGGAGAATCATCGCGGAGATGTCCTGCGGGGTCAGGCTCTTGCCGTCGATGTCAACGCGCTTGTCGGTACCCATGTCGCGCTTGATGGAGATGATGGTGCGGTCCGGGTTGGTGACAGCCTGACGCTTGGCAACCTGACCGACCAGACGCTCGCCAGACTTGGTGAACGCAACGACGGACGGGGTGGTACGGGCGCCTTCCGCGTTGGGGATGACGACCGGCTCGCCGCCTTCCATAACGGCGACGCAGCTGTTGGTGGTGCCAAGGTCAATACCGATAATCTTAGCCATAATTCATTTCCTCCTGATTCAATCAAACGGTTATGTCAGAATAATTACTTACTGATTTATGTGGAAATACCCGGTTGGGTATTGCCTGCGTAACGAAAAGTCATCCGCTGCAGCGGGGACCTCATCCGCCCCTTTGGGGCACCTTCCCCAAAGGGGAAGGCAAGCTCAGCGGCTTCAAGCCGCCGCGAAGCGATGCGGCTGCGGGTACTGCCCGCTCAGCCCGCGATGTTTTGCGAAAGCAGAGGATCGGAGGGCCTTACGCCCGTGCGATCCTGTTCAAGCCGCCGCGAAGCGATGCGGTTTCGGGCACTGCCCGCTCAGCCCGCGACGACCTTGACCATCGCAAAGCGGATCACGCGATTGCCGAGCTTGTAGCCCTTCTGGAAGACGGCGCAGACCGTGCCCGGCTCGCCCTCCTCTTCGGTGCCCTGCATGACGGCGTTGTGGTATTCCGCGTCAAACGGCTGGCCGATGGGATCGATCTCTTCAACGCCCATCTTGGTAAAGCTTTCCTTCGTCTGGCGAAGAACCATTTCAACACCGCTCTTAAGCGCGGATTCCTCCTCGCCCGCAGCAGCCAGCGCCCGCTCGAGGTTGTCAATCACCGGGAGGAGCTTGTCAATCGCATCGCGGCGGCCGTCGTCAAACGCTTCCGTGCGCACGCTCTCGGTGCGGCGGCGGTAGTTGGCGAATTCCGCCTGCTTGCGCTGCGCCATGTCAAGGTATTCTTCGCACTGCGCTTTCGTCTTTTCAAGCTCTTCCTTCAGCGCAGCTGCGTCAAGCTCCACGGTTTCCGTCTGCTCCGGCAGCTCCTGCTCGGCCTGCTCCTGCTGGGGAACCTTCTCTTCATTGTTCATGTTCTTCGCCCTTTCCTTTATGCTGTCAGCCGCTTTGCGGATTCTCTCGCGGAGTGTTCCGCTCCCTTCCGACGGCTGTCCCTGTTTTTCTCTTTTCATGCTTCGCTGTCCCTGCCGCTTTCGGTTTCATCGATCACGTCAGTCAGCGTCCTGCCAACCTGCGTCAGCACCGCCAGCGCCCTGCCGTACTGCATGCGCGTGGGACCGATCAGTCCGATGGTGTTCACGCGACCGTCGCCAAGCCTGAAGCTGGCGGAGACAATCGAGCAGTCCCGCGTTTCCTCCAGCCCCGTTTCCGGGCCGATACGCACGGTAAACTCCATCTCGCCGCCGGTTGAAAGCAGGTCGACCATCTTATCCCGCGTCTCAAAAACGCTCAGCAGAGACCTCGCCTTGTCAACATCCGCGTATTCCGGAAACCTGAGCAGATTCGACCGGCCGCCGACCACCAGCGCCGAAACCTCGTCCTTGCTGGCCTGCTGCGCTTCCATCGACAGCGCGCGCATAACGTGCTGCATGTCGCCCGGCGCGCCGCCGGCAATCGCAGCGAACCTGCGGCTCAGATCGCTGAGCGGACAGCCGTCAAGCTGCGCCGTCAGGATCCGCGAAACCGTGTACAGTTCGTCGGAGGAGATCATCCCGCCCAGCTCAATCAGACTCTGGCGCACCGCGCCGCTTCTGGTCACGATGATCAGCAGCGCGCGATGGCTGGTGACGGGCACCAGCTGCAGATGGGAAAACACCTGATCGCTCTTGGGCGTACGGGTCATCACCGCTGTGGTGTAGTTCGTCATCGAGGAGAGCGCCTTGGCAATGCGCAGCGACAGATCCTCAACCTGATGCGTCCGCCGGTCAAAGCACTGGCGGATAAACGCCTGCTCCTCGCTGGAGAGTGCCATAGGCCTGAGCATCTGATCGACGTAAAGCCGGTAGGCCTTGTTGCTGGGCACGCGCCCTGCCGATGTGTGCGGGGAATCCAGATACCCAAGCTCTTCCAGATCGCTCATCTCGTTGCGGATCGTCGCCGAGGAGAGCTTCTGTTCGTATTTTCTTGAAATCGTTCTTGAACCGACCGGCAGCGCAGTCAGGATGTAATCATCGATGATCGCCTGCAGGATTCTGTACTTGCGCTCGATGAGATCCACGACAGCGCCTCCTTTCGGTTGGTGTACTGATTCTGATTTCTTTTAAAGGCTGCGGCCTCGTACGCCAAACCCGAATCTATCATGAAGCCGCATCGGATGAACCGGCCGAAGGCCGTTGTTAGCACTCGGCTTGTTTGAGTGCTAATCAGCATGACAAAGATACCATGCTTTGACGCTTTTGTCAACTGCTTTTTGCCCCTTTTTGACCTTCTTTGTCCTTTATTTAACCTGTTTTTGAGACATTTAAGCGCCTGAAGTGACACTTCAGACGCTCAAAGATGCTTTTGTTCATCAAATTGATGTTTTGGATCAATCGCCGGGAAATTCCTCCATCATGCGCGTGAGAACGCCGTTCATCACGTCCATGCCGCGCCGGGTCAGCGCAAGACGCTCCTTAGTCATCACCATCAGTCCATCGCGGATCATCTGAGGAATGGTCCGCTGCCAGACCGTCTGCGGCTCCTGCCCGAAGTCTTGCGCAAAACGCTGCGCGTCCATGCCGCAGATCATGCGCAGGCCCATCATCGCCCGCTCAAACATCCTGTCCTCGCGGGTATTGTTCCCCTCCGGGCGGTTAAGACATGCAGGGTTTTCGCAGTTTTTGATGTATTCGCCGATATCCGCGGTGTGCTCAAACCTCATGCCATCCACTTCGCCGTGCGCCGCAGCGCCGACGCCCAGATATGGCTCGCATTCCCAATAAACGATATTGTGCCGGCATTGCCGCCCGGGCTTTGCCCAGTTGCTCACCTCATAGCGGGTGTATCCCGCCGCGTCCAGCAGCTTTGCTGTGAGCGCATCCATGGCGTCCATTTCTTCCTCATCCGGCAGCGGTGCACACGTCCCCGCCCGCACAGCGGCGCAAAGCGGCGTCCCCTCCTCCAGAATCAGGCTGTAGCAGCTCAGATGCTCCGGCGCAAGGGCAAGCGCAGCCTCCAGCGTTTCCCGCCATATCTGCGCCGTCTGGCCCGGTAAGCCGTACATCAGGTCGAGATTCAGGTTGTCAAACCCGGCCTCCCGCGCAAGGCGCACCGCCTGCACCGCCTGCGCCGTGGTATGAATGCGTCCGATGGCGGCAAGCAGCCCGTCGTCCATGCTCTGCACGCCGATGGACAGCCTGTTCACGCCGGCAGCCTGATACGCCCGCAGCCGCTCCGCCGTCAGCGTACCCGGGTTGCCCTCCATGGTAATCTCCGCCGTTTCTTCTATATAGAAATGCGTGCCCAGCGCATCCATCACGCGCTGCACCTGCTCCCCTGTCATGAGTGTCGGCGTGCCGCCGCCAAAGAAGACGGTTTTCACCCTTCTTTTGCCAAATAAAGCCGCCTGCGCGCGAATCTCGCGGCAGACGGCGTCCACATACGCGCCCATCTGCTCCATGCATCCGCCGTAGGATGCAAAATCACAGTAGGCGCACTTTTTCACACAGAAGGGGATATGGATGTAAACAGAAAACGCAGCATTCATGTCTGCCCCTCCGTTGTCGTTATTCTTTGCTTTTCAGACCGATTGTCAAGTCCGAAACACTGATGTACGGCGCGATCAGCTCGCGTTCCTGCGTCATATCCGACATGAACACCACATGATCGCAGCTGGCAAGCGCTTCCTCCTGCTCCGCGCTCAATCCGCTGTGCAGCTGCGCCCGTTCGATGGCAATCACCTTTTCTGAACGCATCCATGCGCCGATGTTGTACTCAACGCCCATATTGATCAGCGCGCTGTCACTATACTCATTCCTGTCCCAGAAGACGACATACCGCTCGCCGGAATACTGCTTGTTCTGAGGAATGTGGTATTCCATCGTCCGCCAGAAGCTCTGCCCGTAATGATCCGGCATGGCAAAACGTTCGCGGCCGAGGATATACCGCTTGGAATACGCGCCCGGAATCGCCAGCACAGCAAAGATCAGCATGCCCATCACGCAGACCCGCATCGTCCCGTTCGGTGCGATGCTGCAGCTGAGCAGCATGCTCATCGCCGTATACACCGCCATGCCGGCAAACACCGCAACCATCGAACCATAATAGCGGTAGAAGCTGTTGACCGAGAGCATCTCGTTGGTATTCATGGCAAACAGATACATCACAAGCAGCAGCGCAATGTAAAGAAGCTGCATCACCAGTCCGAAAAGAAGGTTTTTTCCGACCTTCTCCGCTTCGCGCTTCTTTTCCATCCGCAGGCAAACATACACCAGCCCCAGCAGCGCCGCGCTGACATAAACCGCCGCCGACAACCCGGTGTCGCCGATGAGCACCTTGTAGGAAAAGCGCCCCAGGAATGTGCGAAGCACCTGCATATCCTTAAGCGCAAACATGTCGGCAAAGCGCGAAAGAGAAAAACTCTGTGGGCTGGCCACCGCTTCGCTGTAGACAATCCCTGCGCGCACGCTGTAGGCAAAGCGCAGCGCCATCGGCAGCAGCAGCATAAGAACGCCGTTTCCAAACAGAAGCTTTCCGCGCCAGCGATGGCTGAACGCCGCCCATGCAAAAATCATCACCGCGAAGAATACCGCGCTGTTTTTGATCAGCAGCAGGAAAGCAAATACCATCGCCGCCGGGAGCAAAGCTCCGCTGTTCTCCCCTTGGTCAAGCAGCAGAATCAGCAGCGCCATAGCGGCAAGCCCCAGCTGCAGATCCACCAGCAGCCCGTATGTTCCCATGCTCATGCTGCAAAGCGTCACGCTCGCCAACGCAATCAGCACGATGGCCGCAGCCTTTTCAAATCGCGTCTTCGCCTGCCTCATGCCGGCAAACAGCGCCGCAACGCAGGCAATGTTGATCAGTCCCTGCGAAAACATGCAGTTTGCCTGCGAAAACTGAACAAAGCGAAGGACAAAATACACCCAAAGCTGGCATCCCGGCACATAGTTATGGTACAAAATGTCCGGCGTTGTGGGGAATGCCCCTTCCGCATACATCGATTTGCAGATCCGATACCAGTGCGAGCCGTCATCCCAATGGGAGAGAAACACATCCCGTGTGATGGCGAAGAGCCACAAGCCCGCAAACAGGCAGAAGACGATGCTCGGATCCGAAAAAAACGATATGGGATGAAACCCCTTGCGGCATAGAGCAAGCAGCACAATGCCGCAAAGAAGAATCGCGTAACACCCGATTCTCAGTTGGCCGGCAAAGCCGAATCCATATAAAACAACCGAAATGCCCGAAACCAGCGTCAGCGGGAAAAAACATACAGGAAGACGCGAACGCCTGTACAGCGCGCCATATCCCATGACCGCCAGAATCAGCGCTGTCATGCTTCCCGCATGATATACCAATGTCGTCATATTTACTTGTGTACCCCTGATCAGAATCGAAATCCCGCATCCAGCCTCAGCGGCAGCGCTTAAGCCCCGTCGGATGCGGGTGTGGGCACCACCCACGCAGCTCTCCGACTACCGCGTTTCCGAGGGCCCTTTGCCCGCTGGAAACACAGTTCCGGCCTCGGGCGGTAAAGCAGCAGCGGCGCTCAAGCCCCGTCGGATGCGGGTGTGGGCACCGCCCACTTATTCGTCCATCTTAAGGACAGCCATGAACGCCTCGCTGGGAACCTGCACGCTGCCCAGCTGACGCATGCGCTTCTTGCCTTCCTTCTGCTTTTCAAGCAGCTTGCGCTTGCGCGTGATGTCGCCGCCGTAGCACTTGGCCAGAACGTCCTTGCGCATCGCCTTGACCGTTTCGCGCGCGATGACCTTGCCGCCGATCGCCGCCTGAATCGGAATCTCAAACATCTGACGCGGAATGACGTCCTTGAGCTTTTCCGCGATGGAACGGCCGCGCGTGTAGGCGCGGTCGCGATGCACGATCATGGACAGCGCGTCGCAGATATCGCCGTTAAGCAGCATATCCAGCTTCACCAGATCGCTCTCCTGATAACCGAAGAACTCATAGTCATAGCTGGCGTAGCCGCGGCTGCGGCTCTTGATCTGATCGAAGAAATCAAAGATGATTTCGCTGAGCGGCATCTCGTAGTGCAGGCATACGCGGTTGCCCTCGTAAACCATGTCCTTGAAGATGCCGCGCTTGTTCTGGCAGGTTTCCATCAGCGCGCCGACATACTCCTGCGGCGTGTGGATGCTTGCCTTGACAAACGGCTCCTCCATGTGCTCGATCTCACCGACCGGCGGCAGGTTGCTCGGGTTATCGACGTCAAGCACCGTGCCGTCCGCCTGATACACCTTGTAAATCACGCTCGGCGCGGTCGTGATCAGGTCAAGATCAAATTCGCGTTCAAGGCGCATGGTGATGATTTCCATGTGCAGAAGGCCGAGGAAACCGCAGCGGAAGCCATAGCCCAGCGCCTGGGAGGTCTCCGGCTCAAAGGAAAGCGACGCGTCATTCAGGCGCAGCTTCTCCAGCGCGTCCTTGAGGTTCTCGTAGTCCGCGCCGTCCACCGGATAGATGCCGCAGAAGACCATCGGCGTTACCTGACGATAACCGGGGAGGCTTTCCGCCGCCGGGTTCGCATCGTCGGTGATCGTATCGCCCACGCGCGTATCGTGGATATCCTTGATGGAGGCGGCGATGTAGCCGACATCGCCCGCGCGCAGCTCGTCCTTGGGCACATAGCCCGGGCTGCGCACGCCGACCTCCACCACGTCAAAGCTCGCGCCGGTGTTCATCATGCGGATCTTCATGCCCGCACGAACCGTGCCGGACACGATGCGCACAAAGCAGATCGCGCCGCGGTAGTTGTCGTAGAAGGAGTCAAAGATCAGCGCCTGAAGCGGTTCCTCCTCGTCGCCCTTCGGACTGGGCATCATCGTGACAATGCTTTCCAGCACGTCCTCAATGCCGAGGCCAACCTTCGCGCTGATGAGCGGCGCTTCGCTCGCGTCAAGACCGATGATGTCCTCGATTTCGCCCTTCACCTCGTCCGGGCGCGCGCTGGGCAGGTCGATCTTGTTGATCACCGGAATGATCTCAAGGTTATGCTCAAGGGCCATGTAAACATTGGCCAGCGTCTGCGCCTCCACGCCCTGCGTCGCGTCCACAACCAGCAGCGCGCCTTCGCAGGCCGCCAGCGCGCGGGACACCTCGTAGGTGAAGTCGACGTGACCGGGCGTGTCGATGAGATTGAGCGTATAGGTTTTGCCGTCCTTCGCCTTGTAGGTCATGTTGACAGCCTTGCTCTTGATGGTGATGCCGCGTTCGCGCTCCAGTTCCATGGAGTCAAGAATCTGCTCCACCATTTCGCGCTTTTCATACACGCCCGTCTTTTCCAGCAGGCGGTCGGCAAGCGTCGACTTGCCGTGGTCGATGTGCGCGATGAAGCAGAAATTGCGGATTGCTTCCATACGTTCGTTCGCCAATTTGTTTATCCTCCGTTCTTCGCCTCACTGCGCGCACATCCACGCGCCCAGAAGCATCATGAAAAAACCAATTATCCTCGTCATGTTCTGCCAAAGCCGGTAATACTGCAGCCTGCCGCCGCTCAGCTCGCCCACCGTCCCGATCTCCCAGGACAGGAACGCAAGCGCAGCGCCCGCCGCGCACAGAAAACCGCTTGCAGCCACCATCGTCTCCCGCGCCGCCGTTGACGCGCCAAGGGCAATGCCCGCCGCGCAGGCCATCGCCGGCGCTATACCCAGCAGGCCGCACAGCACGCGCAGAAACACATGCTGCCGCCTGTTGAATGCCGCAAAGGCGATGTAGCAGATCACATGCACGATCGCCGTCATGATCATCGCACCCTGCAGTACAACGTTAATCTGCAGGCCGTTTGCTGCATAGGCGATGAAGTAATGGAGCAGCAGCACCAGATACGCGCCCGCGCGCAGCAGAACCGACGTCAGATACCGCTGCCGCACGCTGCCGCAGACCGGTTCATAATCCCCGGCGAAGGCTTCCGCCAGCCAGTTCATGCAGAAAAAAGCAGCCATCACCGCCAGCGAACGCGCCCCGCTTCCAGCCAGCAGGCAAGCGGAAATCATCGTCATCAGCAGCAGATAGGCAAACGCTTTGCCCGCCATAAACGCATCTGCGTGCCAAAGCGCAACCGAAAGTTTCTGCCTGAGGGAAGGCGCATCCACCGGCTCAATCGGATCCTGAAGAATGCGCTGCAGGATTCCGTCTTCCTCGTCCGATTCGGCAATCTGAGTAAAAACCAGCTGCGCCGTACGCTTGATTCCCCCGAAGATCAGCGCGAGGCGGAAGCCGATGGCGCTGCGCTTAAAGCGCACCCTGTTGGGCGCATACCAGCGCGCAAAGGCCGCTGTCATCTTGTCCGCAAGCCGCAGACCCAATTCATCCAGCATGATTCCGCCCCCTTTCTGTCGAGGTTATTCTATGGTATAATACCGGTATCACCCTCGACAAAGGAGGCTATACCATGCTTGCAAAGCTCCAAGAAACCGCCGCTGCGCTCCGTGCGCGCGGCTTTGAATCCCACGTGTTTGAAACCGCCGAACAGGCCGCCGCGTTTGTCCTTGGCGATGCGGCGCCCGGCGCGCTCATCGCCGTCGGCGGCAGCATGACGGTCAAGAATCTCGGCCTTGCCGACCGCCTGCGCGAAAAGGGGCACGAAGTGCTCTGGCACTGGGAGGCCGCACCCGCGGACCGCGCCGCACTCCTTGCGCGCGCCATGCACGCGGATCTTTACCTCGCCTCCGCCAACGCGCTTACCGAAAGCGGCATGATCGTGCAGATCGACGGTACGGGCAACCGCGTAGGCGCAATGGCCTTCGGTCCCAAGACCGTCTGTCTGATTGTCGGCCGCAACAAGCTCGTGTCCGGCGGCACGGCGGACGCTGTGCGCCGCATCAAGACCGTCGCCTGCCCGGCGAATGCTCGCCGTCTGGGTCTTGCCACCCCCTGCGCACAGACGGGTAAGTGCGATCAGTCCGCCTGTACAAAGTCCATGTGCTCTGTCACGAGCACCTTTGAACGCGCGCCCGGCGGTCGCCGCTTTATCGTCCTGCTGGTGAACGAAGACCTCGGTTATTGATTCAAAAAGGGACATCAACCCTCCCCGGCTGGGGAGGGTTTTTTTCTGTTATTTGAGGATACGTTGGGGCTGCCGCCCCAAGCCCTGCGCAGGGACATTGTCCCTGCACCCTTCTTCGCTTCGCGGCGGACAAAACGATTGTATCAGCCTCGTGTACCGAAGTGTGTATTCCGAAAAAACTGCGTCGGAAGCGGGTGCGGGCATAGCCCGCTTATACCTCCGTTTCGGAGCGCCCTCTGCGCGTGCGAAACGATTGCTTCGGCCTCGTGTGCCAAAGTATGCATTCCGAAAAAACTGCGTCGGAAGCGGGGGCGGGCACAGCCCGCTTAAGCTTTCGTTCCCTTCGCGCCCGCCGTCACCTTCTGCAGGATCAGAGAGTCGTAGGCAAAGACGTTCTTATTCTTGTCGGCATGCGCCAGCAGCGCCGTCTCCACCATCTTCTTGACCAGATCGCTGAAGCTCACGCCGCACTCCTTCCAAAGGTAGAACGCAAGGCTGCCCGGAATGGTGTTGGGCTCGTTGACATAGAGCATCTCGTTTTCATCCAGAATGAAATCGATGCGCACCGTGCCGCGGCAGTCAAGGATGCGGAAAATCTTCTTGGTCATCGTCTGGATGCGCTCCGTCAGCTCATCGCCGATGGGCGCCGGCACCACGCGGGAAAGGCTCTTCATGCCGCGGCTCTCGCCGCCCTTGGTGCTGGCGTTGCGCAGGTACTTCTCCCAGAAATTGAGGAACTTGTTGCCGGAAGAGGACACCGGCATCTCGCACACGCTCGCCTGAACGTCTTCGCCGTAGCCAAGCGCAGCGCAGTTGATTTCCACCGGATTATTGATGCCGACCTCGACCAGAATGCGATGGTCGTAGCTCGCCGCCAGATCCAGCGCCTTGTCAAGCTCCTCGCGGTTCTCCGCCCGGGAGACGCCGATGGAAGAACCCAGAGACGCCGGCTTGACAAACACCGGATACTTGAGCTTCTTTTCGATTTTGGCGACGATCTCCTCGCGCGCGTGCGCCAGTTCGTCGCGGGTGAACCACACAAAATCCAGCACCGGCATACCGGCGCCGCGCAGCAGCTGCTTCATGGCGATCTTATCCATGCCGACGCTCGATCCCATTACGCCGGAAGAAGCATACGGGATGTTCGCCATTTCAAACAGGCCCTGCAGCGTGCCGTCCTCGCCATGCAGGCCGTGCATGACCGGGATCGCCACGTCGATATGCGCCACCGGCGCGGGCACCTTGGCAAACAGGCCCGCACGCTGCGGCGGCCACGCCCACAGGTCTCCGGCATTCGCGCTCACGTCCAGCGTCACGCGCTGGATGCCCTTGCCCATGGGATTGAACTCTCGGAAGGTCTCGATCTTGTCAAGCGCCTCGCCCGTGTACCACAGGCCTTCGCGGGAGATATAAACCGGCGTGACGGCAAAGCCTGCGCCTTTCGCCGCTTCGATCAGCTGAAGCGCGGAAATGATCGACACATCGTGCTCGCAGCTGCGGGAACCAAAGAACACTGCAACATTCATCTGACTCATACTGGTTTACTCTCCTCACTCGCTGTAATTATCCGGCAGATCATTCTCGTAAAGAACAACATCGCCGGCTTTCATCATGGCATGCAGCACCTTCGTGCTTTCATCAAGATTGGCAACAACGTGGATATTCTCCGGCGCAAATCCCTGCGCAAGCAGCCCGTCGACAATGGGCTGCGTATGCTTTTTGCCGACCAGAATCGCCACATCCACGCTGCGCGCCATCTGTTCGCCGAAGCTGCGGTTGAACGCCGCCTCCTGGCCGCCCAGTTCCACCATGCCCGGGGTGATGATGATGCGCCTTCCCGGGAAGTTTTCAAGCACCCGCAGCGCAGCCTTTGCGCCGACGGGGTTAGCATTGAACGCATCGTCGATGATGGAAACGCCGCCGCCGCCATCCAGCAGCTGAAGCCTGTGCTCCACCGGCTGGCACCGGGCGACGCCCTGCGCAATCTCATCAAGGCTCATGTCAAGCAGCCTCGCCGCCGTGCAGCACAAGAGCAGATTGGCGATGGAATGCTCGCCCAGCAGGCGGGTCTGGCAGCGGACGCTCTCCCCGCTTTCCCTGTCGGTTAGCGTAAAGCGCGTGCCCCACGGTCCCGCCTGAATCTCGCTTGCCTCAAACAGATCGCCCGGCATGTACTTTGCCTCAAGCGGGCATCTGGCATACAGCTCTTCGCAGATCGCGCCGTCGCGCGCAAAGACCGCCTTGCCGTCTTTAGGCAGTCCCTCCATCAGCTCATACTTGGTGTTCTTGATCCGCTCAATCGTACCGAACGTGTCAAGATGCTGCGGACCGACGCTGGTCAGCAGGCCGATCGTGGGATGCACCAGCTCCACCAGCTCCGCAATATCGCCCACATGCCGCGCGCCCATCTCCGCGATGAACACCTGATGCGTGCGCGTGAGCTGTTCGCGGATGACGCGGGTAACGCCCATGGGCGTGTTGAAGCTTGAGGGCGTCGCCAGAACGCAGTACTTCACGCTCAGGATATCGCGCAGCAGGAACTTCGTGCTCGTCTTGCCGTAGCTGCCGGTGATGCCGATCTTAATCAGCCCGGGCTGCGCGGCAAGGCGCGCCTTCGCGTCATTGAGGAACTGCTGATTGATGTGCTTTTCAACTGGCGCGGCAAGCACAGCCGCCAGCACCAGCAGCAGCGCCTCAAACGCCGGCAGCAAATACGCAATCACCTTCGGGAAGGCAAGCAGACACAGCGCCGCAGCGGCAAGCGTGCTCAGCGCGTGAATCGCGATCAGCCGCTTCACGCGTTCGGTCACGACAAACGGCTTTTTAAGCTTTTCCTTACGCGCGCGCATGAAGACCACCGCCGCCATCGCAGCCGCCATCAGAAGGCCGATCAGTGCCGGCAGGCGCAGCACAATCGCGGCTACGCCGACGGCTGACACCGCGGCGCAGGGAATCAGCGCGCGCTGCGCATTGCGCTTCAGGCTTCTTGCATAGCCCGGCAGCTGATAGCTTTCCAGCTGAAAGTAATGCATCAGCCGCCATCCGCAGCCAAGGCAGCACGCCGTCAGCACAGCCGCCTCAAGAATGCCCCATATCAAACCCATATCTTATCTCCCTTCCGTCAGGAAGCTCAGAAGAATCCTGTTGAACTTATCCGCCCGCTCCAGATACGCGAAGTGTCCCGCGCCCGCCTCGCACACAAGCGCGGCGTCCGGCATCATCTCTTCCATCTTTTTTCCCATCCAGAGCGGCGTTTCCGTGTCGTTTTCACCCCAGAAAAGCAGCGTCGGTGCGCTGATCCGCGGCAGATGCTCGCTCAGGTCCTGCGCGATCACCTTGTTGAACGTCTTTCTCATCTCCGGCGTCAGCGCCCTGTAATCGGGCGAACCGAATTTCTGCACCAGCGCTTCCCTTCCCTTTTCGGGCAGGCTGCCGAACAGATGCGTCTTTTCCATCAGGTTCATCGCCCCGCGCAGCGTCTTATACGCCTGCTGCTTTGCGGTTTTCTTGCCGCTTGCAGGCTTCCTGAGCCCTGCCGCGCCGGTCAACACCATGCGTCCGACGAGCTCGGGATACGTGCTGGCCAGCAGGATGGCGACCCTGCCACCAAAGGAATGCGCGACGATATCGCAGGGAGCGAGATCAAGGCGGCGGATGATCTGCGCCGTCATCTCCATATATTCCGGGACACCCCACGGGCAGGGCGGCTCTTCAGCCTTGCCCATTTTCCCGTGACCGGGAAAATCGATCGCTGCCGTGCGCATCTTCGGGCTCAGCGTCTTTTGCATGCTCTCCATCATCTGCGCGCCGCAGCCCCAGCCGTGCAGAAACAGCACGCCGCGGCCCTTCTCGCCTTCAAGCGTCACATCGACCTTTGCGCCCATCACGTCAAGCTGCATTCTACCGCTCCTTAAACACAATCGTCCCATTCTTATCCGATTATCTATTGTACTCCATTTTGACCAAAAAGAAAAGAGGGCAACGGCCGAAATCGGCCTTCGTCCTCTGATTGTATGCGGATTTTACGAAAAAGAACGATGAAGAAGCTGCTGCCCCTTTGCCCCCGCTTGGGGATTTCATCCCCAAACCCCGTCTTCGCTTCGCGGCGGTTTTACGCGTCTTCAGCATTCTGTGTTTCTTCCGCTTCGTCTTCGTAGTGGAATTCCTTGAACATCAGCAGCGCGTCTTCCTTGTTGTCCTCGTAGTAGCGCTTGCGGTAGCCCACGTCGATGAAGCCGAAGGAATGATACAGGTTCTGCGCAACGGTGTTGCTCCTGCGCACTTCCAGTTCCATCAGGCTCATGGAATTCTTCTTCGCTGTGTCAACCAGCGCGCCGAAGATCGCTTTGCCATAGCCCTTGCCGCGATGATCCGGATGCACGGCGACATTGCACACATGCGCCTCGTCCAGCACAAACCACATCGCCGCATAGGCAAGCACGCTGCCCGCGCCGTCGTCCAGCACCAGCCAGCAGGCGACGACGTTTTCTTCAACATCCTTGCGGATGGATTCCTCGCTCCACGGCATTGCAAAGCACAGCTTCTCAATTTCAGCGATCTGCGGAACATCCTCTTTGCGGATCGGGCGGATGAACTCAGCCATTCTTTGCAGCCTCCTTCGCCGCGCGTTCGCGCTCCGCCTGCGGCGCGCGCAGATACAGCGGCAGGAGCGTAACATAATCCTGTGCATGTTCGGCGTATTCGCCGGCCAGCAGCGCCGCATTGAGCGCGCGCAGGCCGCAGTGCTGCACAGGCGCAAAGACCGCCTTTTCTCCCAGCCGCTCGCGGATTGCACGCTCGCTCACGGCAACGCCGTCGCCCACGAAGACCGCGCGCTTTCCCGTCGCTTCAACGCGATCAAGGAACGCCGTCAGCTTTTCCGCCGCGTCCTCGCAAATGCGCTTGGGCGGCATGCCGGCCTCAAAGATCGCGCCGTACACCTGCTGCGCGCGGGCGTCGAGAATCGGGCAGATTACGCCGTCAAACTCCGGCACGTTGAGCGCCAGCGCCTCCAGCGCGTCGATGCCGATGCAGGGCTTGCCCTGCGCGTGCGCCAGCGCCTTGACTGTGGACACGCCGATACGCACACCCGTAAAAGAGCCAGGACCCACCACCGCGCCGAACAGATCAATATCCGCCGGCGTCATGCCCGCCATGGCAAGCGCCGCGTCCACCATCGGCATCAGCCGCTGGGAATGCGTCATACCGATGTTCAGCTCCGCCTCATAGCAGGGCTTTGCGTCCTTGACAATCGCGACGCCGCACGCCGGACCGGACGTATCAATCATCAGAATATTCATGGCATTCCTCCAGCATCTGCGCAAGCCCGTCAAGCCGCGCCGCATCAAATCCGCCCACAGGCGTCATGGTCACGCTGCGCGCAAGCCCTTCCTGCGCGTAGACAATCTCGATCTCCAACGCACTTTCCGGCATCGCCTCTTCCGCCATCTGCGGCCACTCGATAAAGGACGCGCCGTCACTTGAGGGAATGTACTCTTCAAGCCCCATCTCCCAGAGCGCATCCGCGCTTTCAAGGCGATACAGGTCAAAATGATACAGTTTGAGCGTTGTTCCCTCGTGAATGTTGAGGATGGTAAACGTGGGGCTTGGCACCGGGCCGATGACGCCCATGCCCTGCGCCGCCGCGCGCGTCAGAACGCTCTTGCCTGCGCCCATTTCGCCGCGCAGGAGCACCACGTCCCCTGCGCGCAGCGACTTTCCAAGGCAGAAACCGATGCGCTTGAGCGCATTCTCGTTGATATTTTCAAAAGAAATCAATTGGTTCACCTGATTATTTCATGTATTAAGCGATGTTTCGCAGCGCCCGTCGCGCGAACAAAGCGATTCATCCGGCCTCGTACGCGGCGCTTTGCCGCCTGCTCTTTCCGCTTCGGAAGAGGAAGGCGGACACAGTCCGCTTATTTCTTCGCGCACGGGCAGCTGCCCTTGACCTCGCCGCCCTCGCGTCCGCCCTTCTTATGGAGCATCGGGGAGACGCGCTTGTAAAGCAGGTACGTCACGAAGCTGAGCACGACGCCCTTGAGGATGTTAAACGGCGCGGTGATGAAGATCACAAGCTTGAGCGTGCTGTCAATGAACGGCAGCACCGCCGCGCCCATGCCGATGATCACGTGCAGCGGCAGGTTCATCAGCACCTGATACGCCGGGATCAGGATGAAGTAATTGATGAGCACCGCCGCCACGACCATCAGCGCCGAGCCGATCGCCATACCGCGGATTGCGCTGGCGCGGGACTTCGCGTGGCGGTAGATGAGGCTGGCGGGTACGACGAACGCGCAGCTCATCAGGAAGTCTGCCAGCTCGCCCACGCCGCTGGTGCTCGTGCCCAGCAGGTGCACCAGATCCTTGACCAGAATCACGGCGACGCCCTCCAGCGGACCCATCGCAAAGCCGGCGAGAATCGCCGGAAGGGTGGACAGGTCGAGCTTATAAAACGCCACGACCGGGATCTCAATGTAAAAGAGGATCACAGCCATCGCCGCGAGCAGGCCGCAGCGGGTCAGGGTAAAGACGGTATCTGCCTTCTTGTTTCGGATGCTTGCCATAGGTTTGCTCCTTCTGCGCTCTTTTTGGCGCGGTGTATTCTCTTCCCAAATACACACAGCCCCTGAAAGCAGAGCGATCAGGGGCTGCAAAAAGACAGCATAACTAAAGGAGAACCACTCTTCTTCCATCCAGACTGTACTGTCGGCTCCGGAGTCACACCGGATCAGCCAGAAGGCTCGCGGGCTTTACCGCCGGTAGGGACTTTCACCCTGCCCTGAAGATCTCTCAAAGGTCTGTGCTATTGAGTTGTTCTTATTATATTCTGGCGGCGTTTTCCTGTCAATATCCGCCGCGCAGATTTACGCGAGCTTCGCGTCGATGTACGCCGCGATGGCGTCGCTCATGCACTTTGCCGTGCCTTCGCCGTGCCTGTCGATGTTCGCGGTGAAACGCTCGTCGCACACGTACATCTTTCCAAGCCCGTCAAGGATCTCATCCGTGCAGTCATAATGCCATTTCGTGATGCAGGCCTTCCAGCGCTCCACCAGCGCCTGCACACGCGCATCCGCCGCAGCTACGCCGCGCACAGCGGCAAACTCCGCCATCAGCGCGTCCATTTCCTCCAGCATGCCGCCGTACTGCGCCTCGCCGTAGGCGGCATGCTTTTCTTCGCTCTGCGCGTACGCCTTGGTCTTGCCCCAGCGCTGCCTGACCTCCTGCGCGTATTCGTTTTTCATTTTCTCAATCTCCTTCATGCCAAACACCTCAAACTCCGGATCGCATTCTCCATTCACAGCGCCTTCCAGCCGCAGGATCAGCCAATCGAGCCGCTCCCGCTTCTTTTTCATCAGCGCAAGTTGGCGCTCAATCGCTTCCCGCTCGTTATAGGCGGGATTTGATAGGATCGCTTTTACCTCGTCCAGCGGAAAATCCAGCTCCCTGAAAAAGAGAATGCGCTCGAGCTTTCTCATTTCTTCTTCGCCGTAAAGCCTGTATCCCGCCGAAGTCACGTTCTGTGGCCTGAGCAGGCCGATCGCATCGTAATGCCGCAGCGTCCGGATGCTCACGCCTGCGCGCGCCGCTGCCTCGCCGACGGTCAGCAGCCTGTCCTTGCCGTTCATGGAGTATCCCTCCGGTTTGTATTCGCGGTTTCCCGCGTACCTACAGCTTAAGGCATGACGCAGCGTGAGGGTCAAGCGTTTTTTCGAAGGAAATTTCCTTCATCATATATTTCGTGCAAGATACGCCGCCGTCTTATTTTTTCTTCCCGAATACCGCGTCAAACAGCTTATACGTCCACTGCGGACGGGATTTTCCTTCGTCCTGCCAGCCAAAAAGCATATCCACCGTATAGGCAAGCTCCTTGCCCTTCTTTTCCTTCCACACCTCGTCGTGAACGAGCGCCGCTGCTCGGCCCTTGGCCTTCAGTCCGGCACGCCACGCCGTGAGCACCGAACGCGTGAGGTGATAATCGCTGGTGATGACCAGTACCCGCGCCTTTTTGGGGTACTCCAGCAGCTTCGCCGCAAAGCGCATGTTTTCAATCGTCACCTGCGACTTGTCCTCCAGCCGCATCCGCTCGCGCGGAACGCCGCGCGCTTCAAGCAGCGCCGCCATCACGTCCGCCTCCGAGCGCGTGCGCCCGGGCAGCACGCCGCCGCAGGGGATCAAAACGCCGTTTTCCCCCAGCAGTCCCTCCTGAAACGCCTTGGCCGCCTCATCAACCCGCGTGATCAGCTCCGGCTTAGGCTCGCTGTTTTCATCCAGAGAGATGCCCAGCAAGAGAATCGCATCAAACGTCTTCTTCATTTGCATCCCCTCCGCTTCCATCATTACATAGAAAGCAGCAAATCCAGCAGTTCCTGTGCGGTATGGCAGATATGGTCAGCGCCCGCCTCGCGCAGCAGCGCTTCGCTGCGGAAGCCCCACGTCACGCCGATGCCGGCAAGCCCGGCGTTATGTCCGGTGTAAATATCCACATCGGAATCCCCCACATACACGCAGCCCTCCGCCGGAACGCCAAGCCGCTTCATCGCTTCATATACGCCCTGCGGATCGGGCTTGACCGGCCTGCCCGGCGCATCACCAACAGCCGTCTGAATGAGATCACCATAATACTCCGCGCACAGCGCCCTGACCGCAGGTTCAATCTTATTGGAAATCACCCCGCATTTAACGCCGCGCGCATTCAGCATTTCAAGCATCGCAGAAATCCCCTCATACGGGCGCGTGGTATCGCGTTCATGCTCCCTGTAATGCGCGACAAAGGAATCAAGCACCGCTGTGCGCGTTTTTTCGTCCGTGCCTTCCGGCACAGCTCGCTCAATCAGCTTTTTGACACCGTTTCCCACAAACCTGCGCACTTCGTCCGTCGTCCTGAGCGGCATGCCATGGGCAGCAAGCGCCGCATTCGTGCTCTCCGCCAGGTCGTCAAGGGTATTGAGCAGCGTTCCGTCAAGATCAAAGAGCACAGCCTTCAGACCGCTCCCGGGCTTTATCTTCATCATCAGTTCCTCCCAGCGCATTCTTGTGTCTATTGTACCCTCCGCATGCCCGCGCGTCAAATGATTTATCCGTCTCCTGCACAGGGTTTTGATTGGCGAAAAAACTTTTTCTGAAAATTGTCAAAAAAGGGGTTGACTTTCCCCCATACCTCTGATATACTCTCTTCTTGTCAGGCGGTCAACTGACCGTAGGGCCTTGAACGCCAATGTGGCTCAGTTGGTAGAGCAGCTGATTCGTAATCAGCAGGTCAGGGGTTCGAGTCCCCTCATTGGCTCCAGATATCGAGGTGTAGCGCAGCTTGGTAGCGCGTTTGGTTCGGGACCAAAAGGTCGCAGGTTCAAATCCTGTCACCTCGACCAGAAAGAAAAGCTCTTGAGAAATCAAGAGCTTTTTCTTTTGCGAAAAAACATCGAAGCGAGACAGGATTTGAATAAGCCGTAATGAATGACGTGCCAGTGGCACGTCAGAACGGCGCTGACCGAAGGGCCGTCGAGGCC
>JAFYOR010000022.1 GCA_017547805.1 Clostridia bacterium | reverse complement strand
GCCCTTGCCGCCGTATATCCACGAAAAGCTGGAGGATAAGACGCGCTACCAGACCGTTTACGCCAAGGTGGACGGCAGCGCGGCTGCGCCGACGGCTGGCCTGCATTTTACGCCCGAGCTGCTTGAGCGCGTAAAGGCAAAGGGCATTGAGGTTGTGCCGGTACTTTTGCATGTGTGTCTGGGTACCTTCCGCCCGGTGAAGGAGGAGGATGTATCCAACCACCATATGCACAGCGAGTATTACGAGGTTACGCCCGAGCAGGCGGAAGCGATCAACGCGGCGCGAAAGCGCGGCGGGCGCATTGTCTGCGTCGGCACCACGAGCGTGCGTACGCTGGAGACGGTCGCGACCGAGGACGGCGTTGTACACCCGGGCAGCGGCTTTACGCAGATCTTTATTACCCCGGGTGTGAAGATTAAGGCGGTGGATGCGCTGATTACCAATTTCCATCTGCCCCAGAGCACGCTGCTGATGCTCATCTCCGCGATGATGGGCCGCGAACAGGCGCTTGCGATGTATGAAACCGCCGTAGAGGAAAGATACAGATTCTTTTCTTTCGGCGACGCCACATTTATCACCGACTGATTGGAATGACAGAAAAAACTGAGGGAAAGGACTGAGACTATGCCCCCCGCAATTACGTTTGATCTCGTCAAAAAGGACGCGAAGACCCATGCCCGCCGCGGCGTGGTGCACACCCCCCATGGCGATATCCAGACGCCGATCTTCATGCCCGTCGGCACGCAGGCGACCGTCAAGGCGATGACCAGCCGCGAGCTCAAGGAAATCGGCAGCCAGATCATTCTTTCCAATACCTATCACCTGCATCTGCGTCCGGGCGAGGATCTGGTGCGCGAGGCAGGCGGACTGCATAAGTTTATGTCCTGGGATAAGCCGATCCTCACCGACTCCGGCGGATTCCAGGTGTTTTCCCTTGCGAGCCTGCGCAAGATCAAGGAAGAGGGCGTAAGCTTCCGCAGCCATCTGGACGGCAGCCTGCGCTTCATCGGTCCGGAAACCTCGATGGACATCCAGCAGGCGCTGGGCAGCGATATTGCGATGGCGTTTGACGTCTGTTCGCCGTATCCCTGCGATCACCGCACGGCGATGGAAGCCATGCACCGCACGCACCGCTGGGCGGAGCGCTGCAAGCGGCACCATACCCGCGAGGATCAGGCGGTGTTCGGCATCGTGCAGGGTGCGTTCTACAAGGATCTGCGCATTGAGAGCGCGAAGGTGCTTTCCGATATGGATTTCCCGGGCTACGGCATCGGCGGTCTGTCCGTCGGCGAGCCCAAGCCGATCATGTACGACATGCTCGATGAGGTCATGCCGTACATGCCGGTGAACAAGCCGCGCTATCTGATGGGCGTGGGCAGCCCGGACTGTCTGGTTGAGGGCGTGTACCGCGGCGTCGACATGTTCGACTGCGTGCTGGCGACCCGCGTCGCGCGCAACGGCACCTGCTTCACCGACCATGGCCGTCTGGTCATCCGCAATGCGACCTATGCCCATGATTTCGGCCCGATTGAAGAGGGCTGCGACTGCTACGCCTGCCAGAACTACTCCCGCGCGTATATCCGCCACCTGATCAAGGCGGGCGAGATTACCGGCGGCCGTCTGGCGACGATCCACAACCTGCGCTACCTCATCCGCCTGATGGAGCGCATCCGCAAGGCGATCGAAGAGGACCGTTACGAGGAGTTCCGCAAGGAGTTCTTTGAAAAGTACGACATGTCCCGCAATTTCTAAGCGGGCTGTGCCCGTATCCGCATCGACGGGCTGTGCCCGCACCCGCATCGCTTCGCCTTGCCTCAAATGGCTCCGCGCGCGCAAAGGGCGCTCCGGAGCCCAGCTTGAGCGGAATGAGCAGCTTGGCGTGGCTAAAGAACGGTGGCGGGCTGTGCCCACACCCGCATCGCTTCGCCTTGCCTCAAATGGCTCCGTGCGCGCAAAGGGCGCTCCGGAGCCCGGCTTGAGCGGAATGAGCAGCTTGGCGTGGCTAAAGAACGGTGGCGGGCTGTGCCCGCACCCGCATCGCTTCGCCTTGCCTCAAATGGTTCCGCACGCGCAAAGGGCGCTCCGGAGCCCGGCTTATGCGTTTCAAGCGGCTTGGCGTGGCTAAAGCAGCGGATTGCATGAACAGTTGCTTTATACTGCGCGAAGCGAAGAAGGGTCAAGGGATGAAATCCCTTGTCGGGGTTTGGGGATGAAATCCCCAAAGGTCAACCGCTGAAATTGCAATCAATACTTGCAGTTTCTCATAAAACACGCTATAATTATCAATTGTATGATATTTGAAAGGTAGGTCTTTTCCCATGAATTATTCTCTGCTCAACATGCTGGCCGAGGCTGCCGCTAACGGCACGGAGGAAATCGGCGCGGGCGCGCAGTTCATCGTCATGCTCGTTCAGCTGCTGCCGATGATCCTGATTTTCGTCGTGTTCTACTTCACCCTCATCCGTCCGCAGCGCAAGAAGGATAAGGAAGCGCAGAACATGCTCAAGAACCTCAAGGTCGGCGACCGCATCTGCACCATCGGCGGCTTCTACGGCACCATCGTCCGCATCAAGGACGACGTGCTGACCATTGAGTGCGGCGAGGCGAAGACCCAGATGAAGCTCGCTCGCTGGGCGGTCAAGAACATCGACACCCTGTCCATCTCCAACGACGCCGAGACGCTGATCTGATCAGCGTTCCGCGGACCGACATCCGCCGATGCGTTGTGTGAAGGCAGACTTTTGCACACGTGAGCGCGGCGGTGCGGAAAAAGGGCAAACAAAGCATAAAGAATCCCGTTTCGTCATAGGGTTGACCGTGACGAGGCGGGATTTTTTGCATGAAAAAGGGGTGCTGATATGAGCCAGCAGGGCATTGATTCATTCACACGGTCGATGCGAAAGAGCGCGAAGCGAAAAGGCAGGCGGGGAGACCATGCGCTGGCGTCAGTGATGAAGGGCGTGCTGATCGGCGCGAGCATCACGGTGATCTGCGTGGCGGTATTTGCGCTGCTGCTGAGCTGGTGGGATGCCAGCGACCGTGCGGTGACGGCGATCAATCAGGTCGTCAAGTTTGTGGCGATTCTCGCGGCGGTTGCAACGGCGATTCAGCATGGCGGCGGTCCGATGCGCGGCTGCGTGACAGGGCTTTTGTACATGACAATGGGGATCGTCGTATGCAGTTTGCTGATGGGCAAGTCGCCGGATATGATGGCATATCTGGCGGATCTTGGGATGGGGCTCGCAGCGGGCGGCTTGTTTGCGATGATTCTGACAACGGGGAAAGCAGCCTGAACCGCACCGCAAGCGGCGAAATACGGGAGCAGAGAAGTTTTGGGAAAACAGGCTTACAGGAATCGGGAAGCGGCATGAACTGTATCATGCTGCTTCCCGATTCTCGTGTATGCAGGGATGCGCAAGGCGTTCTTGACGTATTTTGATTAAGTATTGACTTAAATAAATGACGACGGTATAATTAAGCCAATACTGAATCAAACGGAGGGTCAGGATGGAACTGGAACGTATGCTCAAAGCATTGGGCGAGCCGATGCGTTTGAGAATCTTTCAGGCTCTTTTGGAAAGAAAGCATTGTGTGCGTTCGCTATCCAAAAAGTTTGGCGTCTCGGAATCGGCAATTTCACAGCATATGAAGGTGATGAAAGACGCGGGTTTGGTCTGCGGTGAAAAATTCGGCCACCACACCCATTATCTTCCGCTGCAGGCGGCTGTTGACTATCTGACGAGGCAGTTTGAACAGATGCGAAGCGCATCCCTGATGCTTGATCGGGATTGGACGAGCTGTCAGTGCGAATACAGGAAGGAGGGGGAGCGGACGTGAATATCCTGCTTGATTTGTTTCTGACCTTTGCTAAAATCGGCTTGTTTACCTTTGGCGGCGGCTATGCAATGATTTCTATAATTGAAAATATCTGTGTGGAAAGAAAGCAATGGATTACGCATGATGAAATGATGAATATAACGGTCATTGCGGAATCTACGCCCGGTCCGATCGCCATCAACTGCGCTACCTTTACCGGATACAAGAAAGCGGGGGTTATTGGCGCGCTGGTCGCAACGCTGGGGATGATTGTTCCGTCTTTTGCCGTGATTTTCCTCGTTTCGATGTTCTTTGATCACATTCTGGAGTTGACGATCATTGCCAATGCGTTCAAGGGCATCAAGATTGCTGTCGGCATCCTGATTCTGGATGCTGCGATGACCATGATGAAGAAAATGAACAAGAAGAAACTGCCCAGAGCGATAATGGTCTTCTCCGCGATGGCGATGCTTTGTATCAATGTATTTTCATGGAACTTTTCTTCCATCAGTCTTATGCTGATTGCGGCGGTTGTGAGCTTGACGATCTTCGTTCTCAACGGCGCGCCCGATCAGAAAGGCGGTGAAAAGGCGTGATCTATCTTGATTTGTTTCTTGGCTTTCTGAAAGTCGGCTGTTTTGCGTTCGGCGGAGCGTATGGCGCAATTCCGTTGATCCGTGATGTGGTTCTGTCCTGCGGCTGGCTCAACGAGGAAATGCTCGCGTATATGATTGCGGTCAGCGAAAGCACGCCCGGACCGATCATGGTGAATCTCGCTACATATATTGGTAGCAGTCAGGCTGGCTTCTTGGGGGCGGTTGTCGCAACGCTGGCGGTTGTGTTTCCGTCGTTTGTGATTATCCTGCTGGTGACAGCTTTGCTTAAAACAGCGATGAAGAACCGGTATGTGCAGGCGGTCGTGCGCGGTCTGAAGCCCTGTGTTATCGGTATTGTGCTTGCAACGGGCGTGTATATGATCTTTGGCAACTGCTTTGGATCGATCACGGCTGTGGCATGTAACGTGCGGGCGATTGCCATCACGGCGATTCTGGCTGCTTCGATGCTTGCCTACAAGCATGCGGCAAAAAAGAAATTGTCCCCCATTCTTGTGATTGTGATCTCTGCGGCGGCTGGTATTGTGGTTTACGGAATCTGATGATTGCATGGCAGATGCGTGCTTGCCGTGAAACGGAAAGCATGGGTCATGCAGCGCGGAGGGGCACGTGATCTTTCTGAGGAAGCGGATAAGGCGATGCCTGGGTTTTAGCCGGGCGTCGCTTTTTTTGCGCGAAGAGGGCGTGCGCCGTCTTGAACGCTCAAAAATAATTATTGTCAAATTAACAATAATTATTGACAAATGCTGAAAAGTGGTGTATGATCTAATTGTGGTCAAGATGACTATTAAATGCAGAGGTGATGATACACATGCATAAAACGCTGGCGTCCGCACAGATTCATGTGGCGGTCGACCTGATGATTGTCACCGTGCGCGACGGAAAGATGGCTGTGCTGCTTTCGCGCAGGCCGCAGGCACCCTGCGCGGGGTGCTGGGCGCTGCCGGGGCATCTGCTTCCGCTGGAGGAATCTGCGGAAACGGCAGCAGAAAGCCTGCTGCGCGAGATGCTTCCCATCGATGGCGCGTACAGAGAGCAGCTGTTCACATTCACCGACGTCAGCCGCGATCCTCGCGGGCGGGTGATTTCCATCGCGTATCTGGTGCTGGTGCCATGGCAGCGGCTTGAAGGCTGCCTGACGCGTGAAGAGGTGAAGCTTGCATGCTTCACGGTGTGCGATGACGCGAAGCAGTCGGCTTTGGTTGGGCCGGAAACGATTCTTTTGGACGGGCCGCAGCTGGCGTTTGATCACGGTCAGATCATCCGGACGGGCATCCGCCGCCTGCAGGGCAAGATCTCTTACACCGATGTGGGTTTCCATTTCCTGCAGAGTACGGATGCGTTTTCCCTGCGGGAGCTGCAGATGATCTTTGAGGCGGTGCTTGGCGAGGAGATGGATAAGAGTAATTTCCGCCGTTCCATCCTTGCCCGGTATGAAACGACGGGTCATATCAGCCAGACGGAGGATATACAGAAAAGCGGACGGGGCCGCCCGGCGGTGCTCTACCGCTACATTCCATGAAACCGATAAGGATAATGCAGGAGGTCAGAAATATGGCAAACAAGTTCCTGATTGTTGTGGATATGCAGAACGACTTTATCGACGCGGCGCTGGGCAGCGCGCAGGCGCAGGCCATCGTGCCTGCGGTGGTTGATCGCATCCGCGCGGCGCGCATGGATGGGGAAACGATCATCGCGACGCTGGACACCCACGCGCAGGATTATCTGAGCACGCCCGAAGGCAGGAAGCTGCCGGTTGAGCACTGCATCAAGGGAACGGAAGGCTGGAAGATCCGCGATGAAATCGTGGAAGCCATGGGCGATGCGATTCTCTTGGAAAAGCCCACGTTCGGCAGCGTTCGCCTGCCGGAACTCATCGGCGGGATGATGGAAGAACCGGCGGACACGACGATTGAGCTGCTCGGTCTGTGCACGGATATCTGCGTGGTCAGCAATACCCTGCTGCTCAAGGCACACTACCCGGATGCCAGAATCGTCGTGCGCGAGGCCTGCTGCGCCGGCGTGACGGTTGAAAAGCACCTCGCCGCGCTTGAAACCATGCGCAGCTGCCAGATCGACGTGATCTGATGGGCGAAAGGAAAAGGCAATGGCACAGATTGAAAATTACAGCGTATACAACGACAGAATGCGCCGCTCCATGTGGGACAAGGCGTTCTTCATGGATAAGGTGCCCGGGACGGAGCTGATCATCGACTACGGCTGCGCGGACGGCTCGCTGATCCGCTTCCTGCACTCGCTCTTTCCGGCGATGTGCTTTATCGGGTTTGATATTGACCCGGAGATGATCGCGCAGGCAAACCTGCGGCGCAGCGAAAACACATGGTTTTTCAGCGATGCGGATGAAATGCTCCGCATGATTGACGAACTGGGAATTGAGCGCAGGCGCATCGCCGTCAATTTCTCCTCCGTGCTGCATGAGATCTTCCATTACGACTGCGACCGTGCGATGATCACCCGGCTGATCGGGCAGATCGCGCCCGGGTATCTGGTTGCCCGGGACATGATGTACGCGAGCGATGACGACGGCGCGCGGGTCAGCGATGCTGCGACGGAGCGGATCAGGCAGCGGCTGCCGGAATACCAGCTGCAGGATTTTGAGCGGCAGTGGGGCTCTGTGAGCATCCGGCGCAATCTTGCGCACCTGATCCTCAAATACAAGTACACGGAAAACTGGAAGCGGGAATGCGAGGAGAATTACTTCTCCTACACGATGGAGGACCTGCACGCGCTGCTTGATCCCGCGGGCGAATACGCGCCGATCCTCTCCAGCCGGTATATTCTGCCGTGGTGCCGTTACGACGCGCAGAACCGGCTGGGACTTGATCTGGGCGATGAATTCACCACCCATTATTCCCTGATCCTTGCCCGAAAGAACGCTGAAGGGACGATTTCCCTGAATGCCGGGGCAGGGTGCTGAATCGGCTGTATGCATGCCATAGGAGGAGCTTAAGATGAAACTTGAACCGATTGTCGTATCGCTGCTGGATACGGATCTGTACAAATTCAACATGGATCAGGTGATCTTCCACAAGCACACAGATCTGTGCGGCGAGTACTACTTCCGCTGCCGCAATGCCGGCGTTGTCTTCACGCAGGAGATGTTTGAGGAGATCAACGCGCAGATCGATCACCTCTGCACGCTGACCTTTACCAGGGAGGAACTCGACTATCTGCGTTCCATCCGCTTCATCAAGAATGACTACGTGGAATTCCTGCGCCTGTGGCGGCCGATCCGGGATTACGTGGAAACCTCGCTTGATGAAAACGGCACGCTGAACATCGTCGTGCGCGGTCCGCTCTTTTCCGCGATGCAGTTTGAAATCTACCTGCTGGAAATCGTCAACGAGGTGTACTTCCGCCTGCGCTACGACTACGCCGTGCTGCGCGCATCCGCCGAGGAGAAGCTTAACCAGAAGATCCGCGACTTCCAGTCCGGGAAGTACACGTTCAGCTTTGCGGAATTCGGCTGCCGCCGCCGCCTCTCCCGCGAGTGGGAGGATGAGGTGGTGCGCCGCCTGACCAGCGAAACCACCAACTGCGTCGGCACGTCCAATGTGTATCTGGCGATGAAGTACAACCTGACGCCCATCGGCACCTATGCCCATGAATATGTGCAGATGTATCAGGGCATCGACTCCATCCCGCTGGCTTACACCAACCATTACGCCATGGAGGACTGGTACAACGAGTACAAGGGCGATAACGGAACCGCGCTGACCGACACCATCACGACGGATCTGTTCCTGCTGGACTTCAACCGCTCCATGGTCAATAACTTCACCGGCGTCCGCCACGACAGCGGCGACCCCTTCGAGTGGGGAGAGAAGATGATCGCCCACTACGAAAGCTACGGCGCGGATCCGAAAACCAAGCTGCTGCTCTTCAGCGACAGCCTGAACTTTGACAAGGCGCAGGCGCTGTATGACAGGTTTGCGGGCCGCACGAAGGTATCCTTTGGCATCGGCACCTTCTGCTCCAACGATACCTGCGAAAAGGCGCTGAACATCGTCATCAAGCTGCAGATGGTCAACGGACGCGCGGTCGCCAAGCTCTCCGACACGCCCGGCAAGGCCATGTGCCGCGATGAGGACTATCTTGAATATCTGAAGCGCTCGGTCGCTTTCCGCCTGAACAGGGAAAAGGAATAAGCGGCGATCGCTTTCCCCAGAAATCAACAACCGGATACACCCGACTTCCTGATTGACTGAAAAATGCAGGCTCAGGCAGGTGTATTTCTTGCACCCAAAATAGAGACAGAGAAACAGACTGCCCACGGGCATCTGCCGCAAAAATACGCAACTTGCGGGCAGCTGTATTTCTTATACCCAAAATGAGGACGGAGGAGGAAAAAACTATGGCAAATCCCTTTGAAAGCATCTGTGGACGCGTGGCGCCCGGCATGTGCCGCTTTTCCATGAACGGACTGATCGCTGTGAGAACCGCCAGGGGCTGGCGGGCGTATGACCCGGGCAAAAAGACGCTGATCAACTGCGATCACTTTGCCTTTGATGTGGGGGACGAGTGGTTCTTCGTCGTGCCGACCAACAAGGTGGCCTCCGGGGATATCATTCTCAGCGGCGGCCGTCCCTACTGCGTGCTTTCCACGGACGGAAATACCATCACAGCCATCAATTACGAGGATACTACCGTGGAAACCCTGCTGCCGGAAAGGCATGTGTTCATGGGCAGTACCTATCTCTACGGCAAGATCGTTTCCATGTTCGGCAAAAACGGCCTGAAGGGAAGCAAGGGCAAGAACAGCATGATGAAATACATGATGCTTTCCAGCATGATGAAGGGAAAGGACAATTCCGCCCTGATTCCGATGATGATGATGGGCGGGAAGATGGACTTCATGGGCGACTTCTTTGATGATGACGATGAGGAAAAGGAGGCGTAAGTATGGGACACGGCAACTGGACGAGAGAGAGTTTTGTCAGATACAGCACGACGATGGGCAGAACGGTGGATGACCGCGGCGTGCTCAATAACGGCCTGACGGACAGGGACATTTTCGCGCAGCGACGCCTGCATCCGGGACTGAATCCGAAGGGCGTGATCCGCGAATGCTGCGACACGAAGGAGCATCCCAGAACCGTGCCGGTCATTCTTGCGCTGGATGTGACGGGCAGCATGGGCGCGGCGTCGGCGGAGGTGGCCAAGAAGCTCAACGAGGTGATGACGCTTCTTTATGATCAGGTGGAGGATGTGGAGTTCATGATCATGGGCATCGGCGATCTGGCGTATGACAGCGCACCGATCCAGATTTCCCAGTTTGAGTCGGACATCCGCATTGCCGAGCAGCTCGATCAGGTGTATATGGAGCACGGCGGCGGCGGAAACGCCTATGAATCCTACACGGCGGCGTGGTACATGGGCCTGCATCACACGAAGCTTGACTGCCACAAGCGCGGCTGCAAGGGACTGATCATCACCATGGGCGATGAGCCGCTCAATCCCTATCTCCCGCGCGAACCGCTTGCCCGCGCCACCGGCGATCCGCTGCAGCAGCATGTGGAAACGCCGCAGCTGTATCGGGAGGCGGAAAAGCGCTTTGAAATTCACCACCTGCATGTCACCCATACCAGGACGGATATGTACAGGGAACGGGTGGAGCAGTCCTTTGGCAAGCAGCTGCCGGAAGGCCATCTGCGCTTTGTGAATGTGGACAGCATCGCCGGGGCGATTGTGGATATCGTCAAGCAGCACGCGCAGGACGCAAAGAATGCTGCGTGGAAGCCGGAAACGGAAAAGAAGAATGTGGCGGGCGGACTCAAACGCCTGATCAGCTGGTAACAGGGAGGAACGCGAAGTGAGAAAAGCCGCGATCATCATCGGCTGCAATTACGGCGACGAGGGAAAGGGACTTGCGACTGCATTCTGCGCGGGCGGCGCCGGGGGAAAATGTCTGAATGTGCTCATCAACGGCGGCGCTCAGCGGGGACATACGGTTGAAACGGCGGATGGAAAGCGCCACGTGTTTCATCACTTCGGGTCTGCGTCGCTTGGGGGCGCGGTGTCCTGCGCGGACGAGGATTTCATCGTCAATCCGCTGCTGTTCTGCCAGGAAAGGGCGGCGCTTGAACGGAAGTTCGGGCGCTCTCCCCGGCTGATGATCGCCGCCGGATGCCGCGTTTCCACGCCGTATGACATGATGCTCGGGCAGGTGATCGAGGAAATCAGGGGAAAGGCGAGACATGGCTCCTGCGGCTGCGGCATTCAGGAAACCCGGCTGCGGTATCTGCATGCGGACTGGGCGCTTGCGTGGGGAGCGCTTTCCAAGCTCTCCCGGGAAGAATTCCTCGCGTATTGCCGCCGCATCACCGGAGAGTATCTGCCGCAGCGCATCGGGGCGCTGGGCATGCATATTCCGCATGTGTGGCAGGAACTCTTTGATGACGAGGGGATTGCGGAGCATGCGTGGCTGGATATGCAGGAGATGAAGGCGCATACGCAGACCTACGCGGACTGGACGGCGATGGCGTCTTCCTTTGAGCGAATTGTTTTTGAGGCGGGGCAGGGGCTTGCGCTGGATGAAAACAATATGGCGGATTTCCCGCACCTGACGCCCAGCAGCACGACGTCCATTGCCTCGGCAAGGCGGATTGCCGCGCTCCCGGGCGAAACGGATGCCGAGGTGGTGTATGTCACCCGATCCTATTTCACGCGGCACGGCGCGGGGCCGTTTCCGACGGAGTGCAAAAAGGAAGCGATCAACCCCGATATGGAGGACAGGACGAACGTTCCCAATCCCCATCAGCACCAGCTGCGCTACGGCTTCTTTGACGAGGCGGCGATGATGGCGAGGGTGAAGGCCGATCTGGTGCAAACAAGGGAGGTGCTGCCGGATGTGCGCAGCGCAATCCTTGTGACGCATCTGAACGAAACGCAGGGACGCCTTGCAGGCGGGGCGTCGATGGCGAAGCTTGCGCAATCCTTTGACCGAATGCTGACGTCGGATTCTCCGTGGCAGGTGAAGGACGCGCGGGGTGTATGTCATGAGATCACGGCATAAAGGGAAAAAGTAAAAAGTAAAAAGGATCCGTTTTCCACCCGGAAAACGGATCCTTTTGCGTATCGGTTATGCTCTGTCAAGCGCGGCAAAGGCGAGAAGGTTAGGGGAATCGGCGTTTTTGGAATACACGGCGAATTCGATCGTTTCAAAACAGCGGTCGATCGTTTCCGACGCGCGATCAAAGGCCTGCGCCACCAGCCACGGCGGATTAGCAAACACGCCGCAGCCGAATGCGCCAAGAATCAGCACCTGTGCGCCGTTTGCTGCGGCAACGGCGAGAATCCGTCTCCAGCGGCGGACGAGGAGCGCCATCAGCTCGTCCTGCGTGGGGGCATAACGGCTGCTGTCGTCGACAGGCCGCAGGTCGGGCGCGGCGCAGGTGATGACGTCCACCGTATAGCGGTCTGCGCTTTCAAGCAGCGGCTCGTCCCTGGCATCTTCACGCACGACGACTACGCCCGGCGTGTAGATACAGTCGTCGCGGTTTTCACGCTTCATCGTCCCGGCGTGGATCATCTCCCAGTGACGGGTATAGAACGGCTTGGCGTGCGCGTCGCTCAGCGCGGCATAGAGTGAACTGACGCGGCACAGGCTTTCTTCCTGCGCCTGCGAGCCGTAGGTCACGCCGCCGCCCGGAGAAACCGAGGAAGCGAAATTCAGCACGCAGACTTTCTTTCCGCTTTGCGCGTAGGTGCGCGCAGCCTCAAAACTGCGCTTTGCAGATGTGATTCTCATCGGCGGACGGTCATGGCATGCGGTCCAGCGCGGTTCTTCATCCTCCTGCCAGATGATCTGCTGTGCCGTGCAGGCGTGCGAAACTGCGGCGCGCAATGTGTCCTCGGCGGAACAGATGCGCATGGTTTCTTCAAAAGTCCGGATTCGTTTTGCGCGATAATCCATGGGCTCACCTCATTTCACGCTTATTATAGCATAAAGTGTTTTTGCGCACAACAAGCCGGCGGGCTGAACCCGCACCCATTACGCTTCGCTGCGGCTTAAACGCTGCGTGATTCCCCAAATAAGCGGCTTGTATGCGCGAAGCGAAGATGGGGTTTGGGGATGAAATCCCCAAGCGGGTGTGGGCGGCAGCCCACTGCGCTTCGCTGCGGCTAAAACGCTGCGATTGCGCAAAGGGCGCTCCGCAGCCTGCTTGGTGGAAATGCGCTGTGCGATTCCCAGAATAAGCGGCCTGTATGCGCGAAGCGAAGATGGGGTTTGGGGATGAAATCCCCAAGCGGGTGTGGGCGGCAGCCCACTGCGCTTTGCTGCGGCTTGAATGGGATCGCACGAGCAGAAGGTGCCCCGATCCTTGACTTTGCAGACATCATCTTCTCCGGGAAACTAAATAGTCGCGCAAGCACTTCGCCTGCGGGCGGGACCTCATCCGTCATGCCTTCGGCATGCCACCTTCCCCAAAGGGGAAGGCTATGTTGCCGGGCGTTCTGCCTACCAGTCTTTTCTGCCTGTGTCGGTTTCGTCTAAGTTTGTTTTTGCATCTTCGAAACAAGATACAAAAAAGCGCCTTCCTTGCGGAAGGCGCTTTCGTTGCTTTGCTGTTTACAAGCTTACTCAGCGGTGTAGGGCAGCAGCGCGATGGCACGAGCGCGCTTGATGGCCTCAGACAGCTGACGCTGATGCTTGGCGCAGTTGCCGGACATGCGGCGCGGCATGATCTTGCCACGCTCGTTGATGTTACGGCGCATACGGGAGTTCAGGTCACGGAACTCCTTGTAATCGATGAACTCGATCTTGTCGACACAGAACGCACAAACCTTACGGCGCGGCTTGCGGCCACGCGGGCGGCGTGCTCCACGATCTTCAGACATGGAATGCTCTCCTTTCATTGCCGGATCTTTGCCGGCTCATCAATGTTAATTTCGGTTAAAATCAGAACGGAAGTTCGTCGTCATCCACCTGCGTGAATCCGCTGTCGGCGGGCGCATAGGCCGGAGCCTGAGCGCGCGGCGCGGGCGCGGCGGCAGGGGCAGCGTGATATTCGCCGGAGGCAGCATTGCCCTGACCGGCGGAGAGGAACTCGACCTCGTCGGCGACGATGTCAAAGGCGTTGCGCTTGCTTCCGTCCTGCGCCTCATAGGTGCGCGTCTGGATGGAACCAACCACGGCAACCTTCCTGCCCTTGGTCAGATAACGGCCGCAGAGATCAGCGAGCTGGCGCCAGGCGACGATGTTGAAGAAGTCGGTCTCCTGCTGGCCGGTCTGCGGATTTCTGAAGCGGCGGTTGACCGCGATGGAGAAATTACAGACGTTCACGCCGGACTGGGTCGACCTCATCTCAGGGTCGCGGGTCAGATTACCGATCAAATAAACCTTATTCATAGATGCTGAATCCTCTTGTTCACGTTTCGCTCGTGGTTACTGATTACTCAGCGACCGGAGCTTCAGCTTCTTCAGCGACCGGAGCGACGCGGGCCGCACGCGGCTTGACGCTGCTCTTCTTCTCCAGAAGCTTGACGATCTGGGAACGGATAACGTTCTCGTTGATGCCGAAATTACGGGAGAGCTCCTTGGGCAGCTCGGAAGCGCCGTTGAAGCCGACAAACACGTAGTAACCTTCGGTCTTGTAGTCGATGGCGTAGGCCAGGCGACGCTTGCCCCACTCCTCAACCTTGACAACCTCACCGCCGTTGGCAGTGATGATACCGTTGAACTTTTCGATCAGCTCCTTGCGGGCAGCCTCCTCGACAGCGGTATCGATGATGTAGATCAGTTCGTACTTATTCATGATCTCTTTCACCTCCTTTTGGACTCTGGCTCTGCAATGTCCCATGCAGAACAAGGATGTGCCGGTTATGTATATTAGCACAGGGGTCAAGAAAAAGCAAGCATTTTTTCTGATTTTTTCAAAGTTTTTTCTGCTTTTCTGCGTTAAATGTCTGACGAATCAAAATCCGCTTCCGGGACAAATTATGGCTTGACGAAAAGGGGCGAAAAGGTTATAATTCCTCGGATACTCTTTTCTGCGTTATAACCATTATGACGATTGACTATATAGAGGAAGAAAGAAATGTTTGTCGATCAGGTAAAAATCACCGCGAAGGCCGGCAGCGGCGGCAACGGCGCGGTTTCCTTCCATCGCGAGAAGTTTGTGCAGAACGGCGGCCCGGACGGCGGCGACGGCGGCAATGGCGGCAGCGTCATCCTGCTGGCGGACAACAACATGCACACGCTGATGGATTTCCGCTTCAAGCGCAAGTACATGGCTGAAAACGGCGAGAATGGTTCTGCCATGCTCTGCCGCGGCAGGAGCGGCAAGGACGTCATCATCAAGGTGCCGGTGGGCACCATTGTGCGCTCCACCAAGGATGGCCGCCTGTGCGCGGACATGCATGAGGTGGGCAAGCAGGTCGTGCTGCTCAAGGGCGGCCGCGGCGGCTGGGGCAACGCGCACTTTGCCACCCCGACCCGTCAGGCGCCGAACTTTGCCAAGCCGGGCCAGAAGTGCGAAGTGATGGAGTTTGAGCTGGAGCTCAAGTCCATCGCGGACGTCGGTCTTGTGGGTTATCCCAACGTCGGCAAGAGCACGATTCTCTCCGTTGTGACGGCGGCTAAGCCGAAGATCGCCAATTATCACTTCACGACCCTTGCGCCGAACCTTGGCATCTGCCGTCAGTACGGCATGGACTTTGTCATGGCGGATATCCCGGGTCTGGTTGAGGGCGCGAGCGATGGCGTTGGCCTTGGCATCCAGTTCCTGCGCCACGTCGAACGCACGCGCCTGCTGGTGCACGTTGTGGACGTCGCCGGCAGCGAGGGCCGCGATCCGATCGAGGATTTTGAGCAGATCTGCGACGAGCTGGTCGCTTACGGCGATCTGGCTGAGCGTCCGATGATCGTCGCTGCCAACAAGATGGATCTGCCGGGCGCGCAGGAGAACCTGGAGCGCCTGCGCCGTCATCTGCGCGGCACGGATATCGAGGTTTACCCGGTGTCCGCGGCGACGCGACAGGGCTTTGATGAGCTGATGGGCGCGATCGTGCGCATCCTGCCGACCCTGCCGGAGATGGTGGTCTTCCCGGAGGAGCCGGAGATCATCGCCGAGGAGCAGGCGCCCTTCACCATCGTCAGGGAAAGCGGCGTGTACATCGTCGAAGGTCCGGCGATGGAGCAGCTGGTCAATTCCGTCAACTTCACCGATCAGGAGTCGCTCAACTACTTCCACCGCATGCTGCGCACCCGCGGCGTGATCGACGCGCTGCGTGCAAACGGCGCGAAGGAAGGCGACACCGTCATCATCGACGAGATGGAATTCGACTTCATCGACTAAGCGGGCTGTGCCCGCACCCACTTCCGCCGCAGGTTTGCGGGGACTGTGGGCGTGGCACACGCGAGCGGAGCCATGCTTGCTTCGGGCAACAGGCCCTTGCAAGCGCATATATTCAGATATCTTATCCCTTCGCGAAGCGATGAAGGGAGTCTGAGGGATGAAATCCCTCAGGCGGGGTTTGGGGCGGCAGCCCCGAGAAAGGAAACATATGACGAGCAAACAGCGCGCGTATCTGCGCGGATTGGCCAATACGATGGAGCCGATCATCCACGTCGGCAAGGACGGCGTGAACGAGAACATGATCAAGCAGCTTTCTGACGCCCTTGAGGCGCGCGAGCTGATCAAGGGCACGGTTCTGCAGAACTGCCCGCTTTCCGCCCGCGAGGCGATCACCGAGCTTTGCGAAGGCGCGAACGCCGAACCGGTGCAGTGCATCGGCAATCGTTTCGTGATCTATCGCGCCCGCGAGAAGGATCCCAAGATTACGCTTCCGTTCTAAGCGGCATCAACGCGACGCAGACTTCTGCGCCGCGTTTTCTTTTTTACAAAGCATTGAGATTGTGAGCCTGAATGATGCGTGATATAATGAAACCGTATTGATAAACTTGAATTTGACGAGGATATGATTTTATGACATTAGAAAATGCAGAATTGAAACATATCGAAAGAATTGTGGCTATATCAAAGGCTGCGTTTGATAGCGATATTCGTATTGGTGCTTCCGAACCGGATGCACCTCCTGATTATGATTCCATTCCATGGCACATTCAGATGAAAAACGAAGGACATTTGCTACAGGCAGTCATAGATGGAAAAATCGTTGGCGGCGCAATTTGCTTTTTGGACAAAGACAGTGAAACATTGTACATTGGCAGAATATTTATTGCCCCAGTCCACCATCGGAAGGGGTATGGTCTTTCCTTGATGAAAATGGTAGAAACCTTCTATCCCGGCATCAGGAAAATTGAACTTGATACACCGCTTTGGAATGAAAGAACGAATGCTTTTTATACAAAGCTGGGTTATCGTGAAGTGAAACGGGACGAGGAATTTGCTTACTACCAAAAAGTCTTGGATTAACAAATTCCAATTTGGAGGCGAGTTGCCGTGCAGGAAATCATCGCAAAACTGACATCAAAAGAGGATCAATATGCGTGTGCCTTTGCGGATCAAATCATCTCCGAGAGTCAGGATACCGATAAATGGTATGAATACTTTGATGCCTTTGCGTCCTTGCTTAACCATCCAAAGTCATTGGTAAGAAACCGGGTGTTGTATATTCTTGCCGCCAATGCGCGGTGGGATGATGAAAACCGTTTCGATACAATTCTTGATGATTATCTTGCTCATGTCACGGACGAAAAACCGATTACTGCCAGACAGTGCATTCAGGCTCTTGCACAGATAGGCAAGGCAAAACCACAATACATTTCAAGAATATGCGCCTGTTTTCATGGCGCTAATTTGTCGAAGTACAAAGACAGTATGCGTCCGCTGATTGCAAAGGACATGAAAGAAACTGAAAGATTGCTGACTGAGTGAATCCCGATACGCGACGCGGCGATACGCCGCGTTTTCTTTTTTCCTGCGCTGTGATATAATGGAAAATCATAACAGAAAGCAAAGGAGAAATGGATATGTGGGCTGTATTCGCGCTGTTGTCTGCGGTGTTTGCCGCGCTGACGAGCATTCTGGCAAAAATCGGAATTGAGGGTGTCAATTCGACCCTTGCTACGGCGGTGCGCACGGTGGTCGTGCTGCTGATGAGCTGGGGAATGGTCTTCCTGACCAACACGCAGGGCGGGCTGTCTTCCATCAGCCGGCGCAGCTGGCTGTTCCTGATCCTTTCGGGGCTTGCAACCGGCGCATCGTGGCTGTGCTATTATCGCGCACTGCAAATCGGCGAGGCGAGCAAGGTCGTGCCGATCGACAAGCTCAGCGTCGTCATCACGCTGGTGCTGGCGTTCATCTTCCTGCATGAGCAGTTCACGATGAAGTCCTTCGCCGGCGCGGCGCTGATCACGGCGGGCACGCTGATTATGGTGCTGTAACCGGAGGAAAGCATGATGGCAATCGTTCGTTCGAAGCGGGAGGACGCGCCCGCGGCGGCAAAGCTGGCTGTGCAAATGTGGACAAGTCACACGGCTGCGGAGATGACGCAGGAGTTTGAAGCGCTGATCGCCACCCCTGAATGCGCCGTCTTTCTGGCGTTTGAAGAGGACAGGGCGGTCGGCTTTGCCCAGTGCCAGCTGCGCCATGATTATGTGGAGGGAACGGAAAGCAGCCCGGTGGGCTATCTGGAGGGCGTCTTTGTTGAGCCGGCGCATCAGCGGCGCGGGATGGCGAAAGCGCTGCTTGCCGCCTGCGAAAACTGGGCGAGGGAAATGGGCTGCAGCGAGTTTGCCAGCGACTGCGAGCTGAGCAACGAGGAAAGCCTTGCCTTCCATCTTGCGCTGGGCTTTGAGGAAATGAACCGCGTCATCTGCTTTGCCAAAAGGCTGTGAACCGATTGTGGAAAGGAACAGACCCATGAGCGCATACACCGGCTATCTCATCCGCAGGGAGCGCCTCGCCCAGAATCTTTCTCAGGAGGGGCTTTGTAAGGGCATCTGCGCGGCGAGCTATCTGAGCAAGATCGAAAGCGGCAGCGCCGAACCGGGCGAGGAAATTATCGACCGGCTGTTTGCTGCGCTCGGGATCGATTTTGTCCGCGATCCCGAACTGGAAGAGGAGGCGCAGCGTCAGCTTGACCAGTTTCTTTTCCTGATGGACGCGGGCGAACCGTATGAAGAGCAAAAGGCGTTCTTTGAAGAAAACAGGGAAAGGCTTTTGCGCAGCGAGTTTTCGGTCAGATTGCAGCTGTATGAACTGGTGTCCTCGGCGAGCGTGAACAATGCTCATGAAATGCGAGAGCGCCTTACAGAAATCGAGGCGTTTTTGTCCTGCCTGAGTCCGACGGAACAGCAATGGGTGCTGCTTGTCAAGGCGGATTGTCAGCAGACGCAGGAAGAGGAATACGGGATTCTCAAGCAGGCGGCGCAGATCAGACCGTATGCGCTGGCGACGTATAAGCTGGCGGCCTGCGCTTACCGGCAAGGGCATTACAGCCAATGCAGCGAGCTGGCGGATCAGGCTTTTTCGCAGGCTGCGTATGAAGGCAACCCGGCAACGATGATCTGGAGCAGCTATTTGCTGGGATCATGCGCCTGCAACCGGTGCGACATCATGCTGGCGCAGCGGTATTTTCAGCGGACGCTGGCGCTGTGCCGCGGTTATCGCGAGGACATGAGCAGTTACATTCGCTATAACCTTGGCGCAACATACCTTGAAATCGGTCAGGATGAAAGCGCGCTGAAGGAACTGACGCAAGCAAAGGAAATCAGGAGCGATATATACTATAACATGCTGCTGCATCAGAAACTGGCTCTTTTGTATGCGCGCCTTGGCCGCAGGGAAGAGGGGCTTGCGGAGCTTGCGCTGGCGCGCGCTGCGTTCGCGGGGGAGCAGTGGCCCGAATCGTTCAGCGCGGATCTGCTGGAAAAGATGCTTGTGTTTGCGCAGATGATGCTGGCGAACGAAGATGCAGAAATCCCCGGGTTTGAAGAGACTGCCAGAGCGCTGTATGAGGATGCGGGCAGGATTTATGGTTATGGATATAAGCGCTTTTATGGGCGGTACCTGATTGAATACTATAAAAGCCAGCGCCGCTATAAGGAGGCGCTGCGCATCAGCGAGGAAATCGGGTACTTTCCTGAATAATGCTCATTCAGGCGCATTAAACCGTTGTTTTGGAGATGAACTTTCCCAAAACAACGGTCTTTCTTTTTGCTTAAATTCCGTGCTATGCTATTTGCAGAAAACGGCACGGAGGTGCGTTATGAAAAAGAAAACCCTTTGGACGAAGAACTTCACCATCATCACTCTCGGCACGCTCATCAGCGCCATCGGCGGCGTGGCGATGAACCTTGGGCTCAGCCTCGTCGTCTTTGATGAGACGCAGTCGACATGGCTCATCGGCGTCTTTGGCGCTATCTCGATGCTTCCGGGCCTGACGCTGCCGGTCCTCCTTGGCCCGGTGATCGACCGGGTAAACAGCAAGCATGTCATCGTCGGGCTCGATGCTTTCAGCGGGCTTTGGTATCTGGCATTCCTCTGGTATATCCGTCGGTTCGGGTTTGTGTATGCGGCATATCTGGTCTTCAGCTTTGTCATGGGCTGCGTCGGCTCGGTGTATTCCCTCGCGTATAACAGCCTGTATCCCGATCTCATCCCGGAAGGCTTTGCGCAGAAGGGCTACGCCGTCTCCGGCGTCATCTATCCCCTGGCGACGACGCTGGTCACGCCTCTTGCCGCGCTTTTGTATGCCCGATTCGGCGTGGAGGTGCTGATCCTTGCCGAGGGCGTATTTCTGCTGATCGCTTCGGCGTTTGAATCCATGATCGATCACCGCCATGAGCGGCGGCAGGAAGCGCCGTCCATCAGGCAGTACACGGATGACCTGCTGGAGGGATTCCGTTACCTGAAGCGGGAAAAGGGCGTGCGCAGCATTTTCGGCTACATGTCTTTGTCAAGCGCGTCGGGCAACGGCGTGGGCGTCATGGCGATGGCGCATTTCCAGACGGCGGGCGGTCTTACGACGGCGATGTACGGTTTGCTGACCTCGGCGGAGACGATCGGCCGCCTGATCGGCTCGGCGGTGCATTATCTTTTCAGAATTCCGGAAGACAAGCGCTATTGGCTGACGGTCCGGGTGTATGCGATCTATCAGCTTTGCGACGGCGCGATGCTCTTCATGGCCTATCCGGTGATGATTGTGCTGCGCTTTTTGTGCGGCTTTCTCGGCTCGCAGACAGCGGCGATCCGGCAGGCTGCGGTGCAGAAGTACCTCCCGTCTGATATGCGCGCCCGGGTGTACGGCCTGTTTGACGTGCTGGTGTCCTTGAGTGCGATGGGCATTCAGCTGCTGGTAGGCGCGATGGGCGAGGTGATGAGCTATCCGGCGGCGGCGGCGCTGCTGAGCGCGGCGGGATTTGCGTGCCTGCTCTGGCTGATCGTGCGCAACAGAAAGGCTGTCGAACCGATCTATAATTGGGAAGTGTAAGCGGGGAAGCGTTGCGCGGCGCAGGGGATCTGCGCCGCGTTTTGCTATGAAAGGAGGATGAGCGTTGTCCCCTGAAATGCGATGTGGTATAATTATGAAGCTGGAGGAACCTGAAGAGGACGGAGGAACGCAACGATGAAGCTGATTGAACCTTCGATGACATATGACCGGCAGATTCAGGCATTCCGCCGTGAATATCTCAAAAGCGGGGATTCGATGGACGGGAGCAGTTCCCTGAGGAAATTCGGCAGCACGCAGGACTGGCTTGACCAGCTGGAGGACGACACGACGCAGTATATCTGCGTGCGAAAGGAAGACGACAAGGTCGTCGGCGTCATTCAGATCCGGCATCGCTTCAACGAATTCCTTGAAAAATACGCCGGGCATATCGGCTACTGCGTCTGCCCGGGCGAGCGGAACAAGGGCTATGCGACGAGAATGCTTGAGGCTGCGCTTGAGGCATGCGGGCAGCTTGGGATTTCAGACGTGCTGGTCTGCTGCTATGAGGAAAACGAGGCGAGCAGGCGGACGATCCTCAAAAACGGCGGCGTGTATGAATCGAAGGTCTTTGAGCCGCGCAGTCAGAGATGGATTGAGCGGTACTGGATTCATACGACTTGACGGATGGGATGTGCAGGTGCAAGCGATGGAACTGAAACTGATAGAATTCACGCAAAAGGATGAGATTTGTCAGGCATACGGGATTTATAAGCACTGCATGTTTATGCCGACTGAAGAAAAGTTCAGCAGGAAGACAGATCAGTTCTTAAGCGATCATTCCGTAAGAATCTTCGCGTGCTTCTGCCAAGGCAGTATTGTGGGGATGATCGTTGTTACTTTTGTGGACCAGAAGAAAATCGAGATTACAGGCATTGCGGTGGATGCGGCTGTTCGCAGCAAAGGGATTGGTTCGTATATGATCAATCAAGTGGTCAATGATTTCGGTTTGATTTCTGTATATGCCCAAACCGATCGGGATGCCGTTGGGTTTTATCGGAAGAATGGTTTTCGCGTTGCAGCGGTATCGCAAACCTATGATGGCGAAACCGTTGTCCGCTATCAATGTGAATGGAGCCGCTGAATCATTTCCGTTTTGCAAAACAAAAGCCAGCGCTTCGGCTGTTCGATATGTCCGGATAACCTGAATTCGACGAAGGAGGTTCAATGTGGCAAGTGTAGAAACGGTTCTGGTAATGATTCTTCTCTATGGAAAGGAAATTGCAGAATTTGCTGCAGTTATGTTGGTTATTCTCGCTTGTATCAAGTATCTCAAAAGCAAATAATCGAGTAAGCCCATTCCAATTTGACGACTGAAACAAAACAGCGCTCCGAGTGCTCGGAGCGCTGTTAAATTATGCTTTGCAGTATCGGCGGGCCTTTTGCCTGAACGATATGGATTTAAGCCGGAGCGAAGCAATAAAGCCTCGCCGCAGGCAATCAGTACTCAGCCAGCACGCTGGTGTAGAACTCCTGCTTCTCCTCCTCGGAGGCGCAGTTGCACATGTACATCATGTCCGCCATCGCGCCGGAGAGCGCCTTCGGGACGCGCTGGGCCATCTTGATGCGGGAGCCGTACTTGGCCATGATCGCGTTGTGGTCCATGACGAAGTTCTTGCCGTCGCGGCGGCCGCAGTAGCAGCAGAAGAAGTGCTCCGCGCCGGCGTCGTTGGTGGTGCGCTTGTCAAAGCAGATCATGTCCGCCCAGATCTTGTACACGTCGCAGGAGTTGGCGAAGTTGAACATGTCCGCGCTCCAGCCGCCGGAGGGACGCATGTTGACCTCCAGGCCGAGGATGTCGCCCTTTTTGCCCAGCGCCGGCTGGTCATCGTTGAGGACGAAGAACTCAAGGTGGACAAAGCGGCTCTTGACGCCGAAGGCCTCGACGGTCTTGCGGCCGACCTCGCGCATGGCGTCCGGCAGACGCTGCTCGATGTAGTAGCAGGAGTTGCCGTTGGTGTTGACGGTGTCCATGATGGAGTCCATGGTCACGTTGCCGGTTTCAAAGAGCGGCTGGCCATGGGAGTCGATGATCGCGTCGTAGGTGTGGACGGTGCCGTTGACGAACTCCTCCATGATGTACAGGACGGAATTGTCCTTGGTGGCGAAGAAGTAATCCACGTCCGCATCGGTCTTGAGCTTGTAGGTGCTGGACGCGCCCACGCCGTTGTCGGGCTTGACGATGACCGGGTAGCCGACCTCGGCGATGAACGCCTTGCAGCCGGCGTAGTCGTGGACGAGGTGATAGCGGGCGGTCTTGATGCCGGCCTTGGCGTAGTACGCCTTCATCGCGGACTTGTACTTGACCGCTTCCATGTCGCTGGCCTGGAAGCCGGTGGTGATGTGGAAGGCCGTGCGCAGGTCAGCGTCCTTCTCCAGCCAGTACTCGTTGTTGCTCTCCAGCCAGTCGATCTTGCCGTGCTTGAAGGTGAAGAACGCGACGGCGCGGAAGACCTCGTCATAGTTTTCAAGGGAGGAAACCTTGTAGTACTCGTTGAGGGAGGCCTGCAGCTCCGGCATCAGCTGGTCATACGGGCAGTCGCCGATGCCCAGCACGTTCATACCGTTCTTCTTGAGCTCGGCGCAGAACTTCCAGTAGTTGGTCGGGAAGTTCGGAGAGATAAAGACAAAATTCTTCATAAGAATCGCTCCTTTTGTTTTAAAGGGTTATATGTGAATGGATGAAAAGCAAGAGAGACGTTAAGGGCTGCCGCCCTTAAAATCCTGCCAAGGGATTTCTTTCTCCTCACTCGACGTTCGTCGGTCAGGACGGCTCTGACAGCTCACCGGGCTGTCATTCACTTCCGTCCCAGTTTGGAGGGTCCAAACCCTTGACCCTACATCGCTTCGTGCTTATCAGCGCAGCGAGGCAAGGGGAGAGCGGCTTTCGTTGACCGAGTCCCGGAGCGCCTTCCGCGCGAACGGGACACATGCGGCCACGTGCGCAGAAAAGTCAATGCCTACCAACTCGGACGGATGAGAATCAGCCCTCAGGGCTGCCGACGATCTGCGGCAGGTAGTGCACGACCTGCTTGTACCACCAGTCCCAGTCGTGGTTGACGTCCAGGCCCCAGAAGTTGACGCTGGCGCGGATGCCCTTTTCATAAAGGACATGACCCAACCAGCCGGTGCTCTTCTTGAGCTCGTCCTCCCACGCGCCCTGACCGACGCAGATGAAGATCTTGCGCTCGTTGTACATGCGGATGTAGTGGTGATCGGCAGGCATGCCGGCGATGTAGTGGCACGGGGAATTGGCGTAAACCAGATCGTCCATGTAGTCGCCGAAGGAATCGGTGGAATCGTACACGCCGGAGAGCGCGAGCACCGCGTCAAACAGATCCGGACGGCGGAAGAAGAGGTTGGCGGCGTGCTGCGCGCCCATGGAGCAGCCGAAGGTCATGATCGGCTCCTGATGCCAGTTGCGCTCGCCCGCGAGGTGATGGATGGTGGGCACCATCTCGCCCACGACGTAATTGAACCACTGCTCGTGGCGCTCGATGCGGCGGCGGCAGTCTCCGCCCTTGTCCGCCCAGGTCTCGCCGTCGATGGTGTCGATGGAGAAGACCATCAGCTTGCCCGCGTCGATCCACGGACGGAAGATGTCGTCCATGTGGAAGTTTTCAAAGTCGAAGAAGCGGCCTGCCTGGCAGGGGATGAAGAGAACCGGCTTGCCGGCATGACCGTAAACCTTGAATTCCATGTCGCGTCCGAGGCAGTGGGAGTAATTCTTGAAATAACGGATTTCCATGATGATATAAACTCCTTATGTTGTGGGAAGGGAAACGCTTATTTGTGCACGTTCAGGCAGCGCATGAAGACCGGAATCTGCTCGCGCCACGAGGCTTCGCAGTGCATGCCGCCGGGAACGATCCGGGACGTCAGGTGAACGCCTTTTTCAAGCAGCAGCCGGCTTGCATCCGCGAGGATGCCGGCGTTTTCGCCGTGATTGCCCATTTCACAGCTGCCGTAGTCCATGTAGATCACGGTGTCGGACGCAATGTTGGCGTCTTTGATCATCGCGCGCACGGCCTGCGGATCCGTCCAGAGGCTGGGGGAGAGGCAGGCGGCACGGGAAAAATGATCGTTATGGCAAAGCGCGGCGTACAGCGCCATCAGTCCGCCCATCGAGGAACCGGCGATGATCGTGTTTTCGCGCTGCGGCAGGGTGCGCACGTGCGCGTCGATCATGGGCTTGAACGTATGGAGCAGCCAGTCCATCGTTTCTTCTCCGCGCGCGGGGATAAAGCCAAGGCGGGAAGAACAGTGCGGATAAGGCGAATACTCGATGAGCCGTCCGTTGCCCACGGTGTTGCAGGACACTGCAGCGACGATCAGACCGGGATTTTCCCGGATAAGATAATCGAGCATGCCCCAGCTGGTGCCGTAGGTCGCATCGCTGTCAAGGAAGACGTTGTGCCCGTCAAACATGTAGAGCACGGGGAAGCGCCGGTCCGGCTGCTCGTAATATGCGCGGGGCAGACAGAGATACGCGCGGCGAACCTGTGCGCCGGACAGCTGCGGGATTGTGATATTCCATCGGTATAGCATGGGCAACCTCCGTTTGATCCGGCGGGCATGAACCACGCCATTGCGCCGGGACAAAAAAGGAATAACTACAATAGTATATGCCACGCCCGCGTCCTTGTCAATTCATACCGGTCAATAATCGAAAGTTTTTCAGGCGGCGACAGGGTTTTTCGCTTTGATTTGGTCGTTATATATATAGAAGTGCACAGCGACGCCGCAGTTGACAGCCGCAGCGCCGATTCGTATAATCAAATCACGGGAAGGAGCGGATGTGCAGTGGCCAATATCATCGATTATGTATTGTGGCGCGGCGATCTTCCGTTTGATCAGGTGCCGGCGGGCGAAGTCGATGCGCTGATCCTGAGCTATCTGGCCTATATGCCTTTTGACGATATTGTCGGCGAAGCATTTGATGCGCAGGATGTGCTGCTTGGCGATGCGGCGCGGGAAATCCTTGCGCGGCACGAAGCGGGCGAGCTGCCCCTGGCCTTCAGCCCCAGGGAGGATAAGCGGCTTTTGCAGGCGGTCAGCGAGAGCCTGCGCTTTGGCGGTTTGCGGCTGTGCGGCTTTGTCCATCGCTTTGACGTCCAGCGCGAGGAGCAGTTCTGCGCGCTGACCTGCTTGCCTGCGCACGGACCGGCAATCGTCGCCTTCCGCGGCACAGATAAGACGGTTGTCGGCTGGAAGGAAGACTTTAACATGTGCTATTCCGGCGTCGTGCCGGCGCAGCGCAGCGCGCTTCTTTATGCCGGCGATGCGGCGGCGACGCTTTCCCGTCCGCTGATCCTCTGCGGCCATTCCAAGGGCGGCAATCTGGCGGCGTATGCCTCCATCTTTGCCGGCAAGGAAACGCAGGACGCCATCGCCTGTGTGTATAACTTTGACGGTCCGGGCTTCAATGAAGAGGTGATCGGCAGCGAGGAATTCGCGCGTGTGGATATGCGCATTCGCGTCTTTGTGCCGCAGGCTTCCATGGTCGGTATCCTGCTGTGGCACAGCGAGCCCTTCACCGTTGTGCGCAGCGAGGGCGTGAGCGTGCTGCAGCACCTGCCCTATCACTGGAAGGTGATGGGCGGCAGTCTGCTTGTGGCCGACGGCCTGAGCGGTGACAGCCGTCTGGCGGAAATCACATTGAAGCATTGGCTGCAAAGCCTCTCCCCGGAGCTGCGCAGACAGGTGATCGACGGCATTTACAGCGTGCTCAGCGTGTCGGACGGGCATAAGCTTTCCGATCTGTTTGAGCCGAGGAACGTGCTGGCGATCATCCGCGCCGCCGGCGCGATGGAGGAGGAAACGCGTGCGGCGCTCGTGGAAGCGTTTCGCCTGCTGGGCAGTACGCTCAGGGAGACGCTGCCGGATTTCATCGACGAAAAGACGGATGAGCTCCGCCTGAGGGCGATGAAGGACAGAAACGAAAACGAATGAACAGGCGGGCGTGCCGTTGTCGGACACGCCCGCTTTGCTTGCACTGAAGGAAATGTCTCCATAACCATCGGCCACGTACGCGGAAGAAACGGAAATGGCAGCGTATTTCGGAAGTGGGTGCGGGCACAGCCCGCTTCGGAAGTAGGTGCGGGCACAGCCCGCTTAGAAGCAGGTGTCTTCTGCCTGCGTCAGGTCCAGTCCTCCGTTGCGCGGGGCAATGACGACGATATAGGCTCTGCCGTTTCTGAAATTGAGCGCGCGCTGCAGGTAGATGTAGCCGTCCGCGCCGATGACGGTCACGGTTCTCACGCCCGAGGCGATGCGGCTGTAGCAGGAGGCTTCGCCGGCGGAAAGCAGCGTTGCCACGCGCGTGCCGTCGATGCTCACGCGCAGGGCGGGGTAGCCGCGCGCCGCGCTGACAAAGCGCACCGCTGCATTGGGCAGCACGAAGGATGGCGTCTGGGGCAGAGGCTGGACGCCGGGGAATGCAGGGCCGCCTTCGCCGGGATTGGGCAGGGGGACGGCGGGCGTCTGCGCGGGATCGCTGCCATCAAAGATGGGGCCGCCCTCGCCGGCATTGGGCAGGAGCGAACCGGGGATCTGCGCGGGATCGGCGATGCGGGCAGCGTCGCTGAGACCGGAATTCTGATTATCCATCGATCTGCGGACGGAAGCGGGGCTTCCGCCCTCCTCCTTTTCGTTTTCTGATATCAAGCGTATGCCGGCTACGCGGCGGCTGTGCGCGGCGAAGGAGAAGATTTTTGCGGGAATTTGTCGCATACTGTGAGACAAAACCGGCAGCATTTATGCTATAATCTGTCAATAGGAATGGACAGCGTGGATACGGATCGCTGGTTTCCTGCGGAATTCCGCCTTCTTTGCGGAGGCGATACGATAAGGTGGTGTTGGTGATGACGCGTATTCAGATGGAAAACGGCGCGGCGAAGGTCGTGGAAAGGCTGCTTTGCGCAGGGCATGACGCGTATGTCGTGGGCGGCTGCGTTCGCGATGCGCTGCTTGGCAAGGCGCCCAATGACTGGGACATCTGTGCAAGCGCGCTGCCGGAAGAGACGATGGCGCTCTTTGGCGAAGAAAACTGCATTCCCACGGGTCTGAAACACGGAACCGTAACGGTGAAAATGGACGGCGGCTTTTATGAGGTGACGACCTTCCGCATGGACGGCGATTATTCCGACGGCCGCCATCCCGACAGGGTTGATTTTGTCAAGAATGTATGTGCGGATCTGGCGCGGCGTGACTTTACGATCAACGCCATGGCGTATAACGACCGCGACGGGCTGGTGGATCCCTTCGGCGGCGCCGAGGATCTGCTTGTACGGCGCGTGGTACGCGCGGTCGGCGATCCGATGGCGCGCTTTTCCGAGGATGCGCTGCGCGTGATGCGCCTGTTCCGCTTTGCCGCACGCTACGGCCTTGAAATCGACGCGGAGACGAAGGCCGGCGCGATTGCCCTGCGCCGGAACCTGCGCTGCGTTTCCGGCGAACGTACCCGGGAAGAGCTGCTTAAACTGCTTGCTGCTGCGAAGCCGTCGGCATATCTGCCCAAGGAAATCATCGACGTCATCGTGCCGGAGATGGAGACGGTTGGCGGGGCGGCTTACGAGCAGCTGCTCTGCGCGGTCGATGCGGTTCCGGCGGATGGCGAGCTTCGCTTGGCGGCGCTGCTTTCTGCGCTGTGCACAGCGAGCAGCCAGACGCCGGCGGAGCGCGTGATCAAACGGCTGCATTGCTCCAATAAGACGATGAACCGCATTCTCCTGGCGGTCAAGGGCGCGCTTGACGATTATCAGGAGGAGGACGGCGCGCTGCATGTGCGTGCGCGTTATGCGCTTGGACGTCATGGCATGGAAGCGGTTGAGGATATGCTTGCCCTGGGCAGCGCCCTGCGCAGCCCGGAGGCAGCCGGCAGGCTTGAACGCTTTGCGGCGCATGCGCGCATGGCAAAGGCGCAGCGGCTGTGCTGCTCGCTCAAGGAGCTTGCGGTGACCGGTCAGGATGTCATGCAGCTCAGCGGCCCGGGTCCCCAAACCGGCGTGGTGCTTTCTGCGCTGCTTGACGCCGTCATCCGCGGGACGCTGCAAAACGAGCGCGGCGCGCTGCTTGAAGCGGCGGCGCAGATGGCAAAGGAATAAACATGGGAAAAACAGCGTGGTGCGCAGACGGGACGATCCTGTCTGCGCGCCATGCGCTGCAATCACGCGGACGGAAAGGAATGGACATGAAACGATATCTTCCCCACATCAAAAAGCGCTGGTATTGCTTTGTGCTGGCACCCGTGTTCATGATGATGGAGGCGTGCGGCGAATTCATTCTGCCCTACATCAACGCCAATATCATCAATAAGGGCGCGGCGACGGGCGACATTTCCTATATTCTTGAAAACGGCCTGCTCATGGCGCTGCTGGCCGTTTTTATGCTGGTCACAGGCGTGCTGGGCGCGTTCTTTGCCGTGCGCGGCGCTTCCCATCTGGCGGCCGGGGTACGCGGCGATACGTTCAGAAAGGTTCAGACGCTGTCCTTTTCGGATATCGACCGTTTCACCACCGGTTCGCTGATCACGCGCATCACCAACGACGTGACGCAGATCCAGAATTTCAGCCAGAGCTGCCTGCGCGGCATGTTCAGAAGCCCGATTATGATCGTCGGCGCGCTGGTCATGTCCTTCCGGCTCAATCAGACGCTTGCGCGCGTGATGCTGGTGGTGGTGGCGCTGCTGGCCTGCGCCATCGCGGCGATCATCATCAGCGCGTCCCCGCGCTACACGCGCATGCAGAAGCAGCTGGATGAGCTCAACACGGATCTGGGCGAAACGATTATTTCCATGCGCGTGATCAAGTCGTTTGTCCGCGAGCAGTATGAGCGGGCGCAGTTTGCGGCGATCAATTCCGAACTGATGAAAAAGAGTGTTTCCGCGCTGAAGATGATGCTGCTTTTGCAGCCCGCGTCCGCGCTGGCGATCAACGTGACGACGCTGCTGGTCGTCTATATTTCCGGCCGGCAGATCATGGTGGGGTCCATGGAGCTGGGCACGCTGACGGCATTCATCACCTACCTGTCCCAGGTGCTCAACGGGCTTGATTTTGTGGCCAACCTCGTGCTGCAGGGCACGCGCGCCGCGGCGTCTCACCGGCGCATCGGCGAGGTGCTTTCCACCGTGCCCGACATCGCGGATGCGCCGGATGCGGGGCATGACCGCCGGGTAAGCAGCGGCAGGATCGCGTTTGAAAACGTTTCCTTCCGGTATTTCAAGAACAGCCCGGGTATGGTGCTCAGCGGCGTGAACGCGGACATTCAGCCGGGCGAGCTGGTGGGCATCGTCGGCTCTACGGGCAGCGGCAAGACGACGCTTGTCTCCATGATTCCCCGCCTGTATGATCCGGACGAAGGCCGCGTGCTGGTGGACGGCACGGATGTAAGAGAACTGCCGCTTGCTGCCCTGCGCGAGAGCATTTCGGTTGTCCTGCAGAAGAACACGCTCTTTTCAGGCACCATTGCGGAAAACCTGCGCTGGGGCAATCCGGATGCAACGGATGAGGAAATCATCCATGCGGCGAAGCTGGCGCAGGCGGATGAGTTCATCCGCTCCTTCCCGGATGGATATGAAACGGAGCTGGGCCGCGGCGGCACCACGCTTTCCGGCGGGCAGAAGCAGCGGCTGTGTATCGCCCGCGCGCTGCTTAAAAAGCCGCAGGTGCTGATTCTTGACGACTCCACCAGCGCTGTGGACACCAAAACGGACGCCGCAATCCGGCGCGCGCTGCGCGAGGAGATGCCGGGCGTGACGAAGATCATCATCGCCCAGCGCATTGACTCCATCGCCGATGCGGACAGGATCATCGTCATGGACGAGGGGCGTATTGTGGGCATGGGCAGGCATGAGGCGCTTCTTGCTTCCTGTCCCACGTATGCGGAGATCTGCGATTCCCAGCGGGACAGAAAGGAGGACGCGCATGAATAACGAACAGAAATCGCGTCTTGAGGCGCGCTATGCGGCTTCCTCCGCCTCTTCCGGTCCGCAGAAAAAGGACATGACCATGGGCCGCGGCGCGGGCCGCGGCAGCGCGATGGGCGCAAGCGGCAAGCCCAAGGAGATGAAAAAGACGATCCTGCGTCTGTGGGCGTATCTGGCGAAGGAAAAGAAGATGCTGTTTGCGGCGATGGCCTGTGCGGTGATCTGCACCGTCTTTACGCTGGCCAGCTCGTATATCCTGCGCCCGATCATGAACAGCTTTCTGTATTATGATCCGCTTGAGACGGACCTGACGGGAAGACTGCGCGGCCTGACAGCGGGCCTTGCGGTGATGGCGGCGATCTATGCCGTGGCGGTTGTCACGCAGTTTCTGCGCCAGCGCATCATGCTCAGCGTCTCCCAGCGCGCGCTGCATGATATGCGCCAGACGCTCATGGATAAGATGATGCGCCTTCCCGTGCGCTATTTTGACACGCATCCCGCAGGCGACATCATGTCCCGCTTCACCAACGACGTGGACACCGTGGGCGAAATGCTCAACACCACGCTCATGCAGATCATTTCCGGCGCGATCACGCTGTTTGGTACCGTCGTGCTGATGGTGTACACCAGCCCGCTGCTGGCGTCCATCACGATTGTGATGACGCCGGTATTGATGTTTGCCAGCAAGGAGATCATCAAGCGCAGCCGCGGCGCCTACAAGGAACAGCAGAAGTATCTGGGCATGCTCAACGGCTATGCGGAGGAAACGATTTCCGGACAGAAGGTTGTCAAGGTTTTTGCGCATGAGGAGATTGTCAACGGCGAGTTTGCCGAGCTCAACACGAAATTGTGCGCCGCGCAGATCCGCGCGCAGTTCCGCGCGGGCATCATGGGTCCGGTGACACACCAGCTGTGCAACCTGATCTATGCCATCACGGCGTGCGTCGGCGCGATCATGGTTGTCCTGCGCGGCTTTGACATCGGCGGCCTGACCGTCTCGCTCAATTACACCCGCCATTTCAACCGCCCGATCAACCTGATCTCCATGCAGATGAACACGGTCTTTGCCGCGCTGGCGGGCGCGGAGCGCGTGTTTGAGGTGCTGGATGAGCTTGAAGAGGGCGCGGACGCCGACAATCAACCCATGGAGAAAATCGAAGGCCATGTGATCCTCAAAAACGTGAACTTCGGCTATGTGCCCGGTGTGCCTGTGCTCCATGATATTTCTCTCTACGCCAAGCCGGGACAGCGGATTGCGTTTGTCGGCTCCACCGGCGCGGGCAAGACGACGGTAACAAACCTGCTTTCCCGTTTCTACGAGATTGAGCAGGGCGAAATCACCGTGGACGGCGTGCCGATTGAGAAGATACCGCGCGCACAGCTGCGTCAGAACATCGCGATGGTTCTGCAGGATACGCATCTGTTCACCGGCACCGTGCGCGAGAACATCCGTTACGGCAGGCTTGATGCGACGGACGATGAAGTGATTGCGGCGGCGAAGGCGGCTTCCGCGCATGGCTTTATCATGCAGCTGGAGCACGGCTATGATACGATGCTGGAAAACGACGGCGCGAACCTTTCGCAGGGACAGCGCCAGCTGCTTAACATCGCGCGCGCGGCGATCAGCAAAGCGCCGATTCTCGTCCTTGACGAGGCGACCTCATCCGTCGATACGCGTACAGAGCGGCTGATTGACCGGGGCATGGACGCCCTGATGGAAAGCCGCACAACGTTTGTCATCGCCCACCGGCTTTCCACCGTCCGCAAGGCGAATGCCATCATGGTGCTTGAAAAGGGGCGGATCGTCGAGCGCGGCACGCACGAAGAGCTGCTTGCGCAGGGCGGGCGCTATGCGGATCTGTATAACGAGATCGCGGAACTTGAGTAAGCTGGTGGACGGGGAAATCCTTTCCCCGCCACGACCACCCCTTGCCATTTTTCAGCCGCGCCCTGCAGGCACAACTGGAAAATGCAGGGAAACGATTTTCATTCCGGGGAAATGGGATTTTCCTCCATGAAAATCGCTGCGGTTGCGCCGTACACGCCGCCGCGACCGATTGCATTGGCTGCTTGATGCAGGTTTTTTGACAAAAAGAGGCGGAGAGCTGATGCTCTCCGCCTTTGTTTCTCTGTATGAAGTTGGTGAAAAAGCGATGGCCGCGGACGCTGAAGATACAGGACTTGTAAAGCATTTCGGAAGTGGAAGCGGGCACAGCCAGCAATGAACTTGACAGGAAATGTGAAAAAGCGATGGCCGCGGACGCTGAAGATACAGGACTTGTAAAGCATTTCGGAAGTGGAAGCGGGCACAGCCCGCAATGAACTTGACAGGAAATGTGAAAAAGCGATAGCCGCGGATGCTGAAGATACAGGACTTGTAAAGCGTTTCGGAAGTGGAAGCGGGCACAGCCCGCATTATTCAAGCACCCAGCGATAGATGATGTAGGTGCCGCCGGCAAAGTTATACGCCATCCGTCCCCAGGTAGTCGCGATGCCTTCCGCCTTGATGCGCTTGACGGATGTGTTGTCGACGGTTTCCAGCGGGATGCTCTGGCCCGGGATGAAAACGTGCGCATAGGACTGACCGGCGCTGCGGCAGGAGAGCGCATAGTCGATCGCTTCATCCAGATCCTTGCAGGTCTTGCCGCCGCCGGCGAGACCAAAGGCGGTGTGCGCAAGGTCGGTCTGCGCGCTGACCTGGGCAATGGCAGCTTCGGGATGCGCGCAGCGGTTTGCAGGCATGAGATCGTCACCGGTGTTGAAGAAACGGTAGTCCGGCGTGGCCGGTTCAAAGATGTCGCCGTAGGAGTCGCCCCAGCAGGTATCCACCGTGTAGACCTTTTCGCCGATGCGCACGGTGTTCCACGCGTGCTTGCCGCCTGCTCCGCCGCCGGGGAAGCCGTACTGCATGTCCACATCAAGACCGGCGAGTTTGCCGATCAGGAAAAAGACCTCCGAATAACCAAGGCAGGTGGTCTCGCCGTCGAGCAGAGCGCCGACACTGCTGTTGAGGCGGATGTATTCCTCCGTGCAGAAGGAGGGCAGGGGATCCTGCGTCGTATAGGTGATATCGCGGCAGACGACGTCGTAAACCGCGCGCTCAATTTCAAGGGAGCTGCCCGCTTTGCTGCGGCATTCCTGTGCGAGTGCGAGCGCGATATTCAGCGTGCGGATTTCATCCGCGGTAAGCGCGGACTGATCGCCGGTTTCCCATGCGCGAAGGAGCTTAAGCGCCGGACGCATGCTGCCGTAGACGGTCACGCGCAGGTTGGCATCCTCGCTGCTCAGTTCGATGGAGTAGTCGATGTAGCCTTCCAGCACGTCGGTCAGGATGTCGCGGATTTCGGCATTGGTACGTCCGCCGATGGCCTGCGGCGACAGGGTGAAGGTGAGGCTCTGGTGAAAATCGCGCACATAGGCGCGGACGTCGCGGCATGCGGCGGACAGATCGGAATAAGGGGTCTGTGCGCGGGCGCCGGCGCAGAGGCACAGAAGCATCGAAATAAGCGCGGCAATCATGAGCAGTCTTTTGATCATGAGGAGTTCCTCCTTTTGTGATGATGAGCGCTGTGACCAGTATACCATGTTTTTTATCGATAAAGAAAGGAAAAGTGAAAATAACCGGACGGGGCGGAATGTTGACACGCTGTTGGCAAAGGCGTATAATATCCCCTATGTATTTATATTCACCCATTATGCACGGGAGGAATGACAGTGATTGAGGTTGTTGCTGCGCTGATCATGCATGAGGACAATCGCCGTATTCTCCTTTGCCAGCGTCCGGCGCATAAGGCGCGCGGCGGACTGTGGGAATTTGTGGGCGGAAAGGTTGAACCCGGGGAGACGAAGGCGCAGGCGCTTATCCGCGAATGCCGTGAGGAGCTGGGCGTCGTGCTGGAGACGGACGAGGAAGTGATCGACGTCACGCATGCCTATCCCGACCTGACTGTCCATCTGACGCTGATGCGCGCGAGGATTGCCTCGGGAGACATCACGCTCTTTGAGCATCAGGATGCACGATGGGCTGCGGCAGACGAGCTTTCCTCCTTTGCCCTTTGCCCGGCGGATGCCCAGATGGTCGAACTGATCCAAGATCGTCTTATATAAACCAATACGGGGAGGATGCGCTTATGCATCAGGAAAATCAATCGTGGTTTCTGCGCGGCATGCGCGACGGCGTGCCCATCGGCCTTGGCTACATGGCGGTGGCGTTCACGCTGGGCATTGCTGCGCGAAATGCCGGGCTGACCGCCTTTCAGGCGACGCTGGCCAGCCTGCTCAATAATGCTTCTGCGGGCGAATACGCGGGCTTTAAGGTCATCGAGGAAAATGCCGGATATCTGGCAATGGTCGCGATGATCGTCGTCGCCAACGCGCGCTATCTGCTCATGTCCTGCGCGCTTTCCCAGAAGATCTCGCAGGAAACAGGACTGATCCATCGCATGCTCGTCGGCTTTGAGGTGACGGACGAGGTGTTCGGCATTGAAATTGCCACGCCCGGCATGCTCAATCCGTGGTATACCTATGGCGCGATGACCATGGCTGTGCCCGGCTGGGCGATCGGCACGTGCTTCGGCGTGATTATGGGCAATGCGCTGCCCGCCAGCGTGGTCAGCGCGCTGAGCGTGGGCCTTTTTGGCATGTTCATTGCCATCATCGTGCCGCCGATGCGGACCAATAAGGTGCTGGCGGGGCTTGTGCCGCTTGCGATGGTGTGCAGCTTCGTGCTTTCAAAGCTTGAGCCGTTTGCCTCGATGGCGTCCGGCATGCGCGTGATCATCCTGACGGTGGCGCTGTCCGCCGGCGCGGCGATCCTGTTCCCGGTGAAGGAGGAAGAGCATGGAGCGTAACGTCTATGTGTATATTTTCATCATGTTTGCGGTGACGTATACCATCCGTGTGCTGCCGCTGACGCTCATCAGGAAGCCGATCACCAACCGGTTTATCCGCTCCTTTCTTTACTATGTGCCGTATGTCACGCTGGCGGTGATGACCTTCCCGGATATCATCCATTCCACCAGCAGCGTGTGGTCCGGCCTGCTTGCGCTGATTGCCGGCGCGGCGCTGGCGTTTTCCGGCAGGAGCCTGTTTACCGTTGCGGTGCTGTCCTGCGCGGCGGTGTTTGTCAGCGAGTTGTTTTTGCTGTAATACTATTCTCAGATTAAAATGCTACTTAGAACAGCGCGAAGCGGAGAAGGGGGTTGGGGATGAAATCCCCAAGCGGGTTTGGGACCGAAGCCTGCCGCCGCCAGTGGCGGAAGCAGGCAGGCGAAGCGTCGGGAATCGCAAGGAGCAGCAGAATGCTGCGACTATGCGAGTTCCCCGGGTCGGCAGCCCAACGTCTTCTTATTCGTCAAAGAAAAACCAGAACCGAACAGGAGCCGAAGGCGATGCTTTCGGTTCCGTATTCTGCAATAAATGCTTTTGCATTACCGGCGTGCTTGAAGAAATGGATTGGTACATTCTAATTTGAGAATAGTATAAGTGAATCCAAAAGCAGTTTCCTGCGCGGAACTGCTTTTTTGTTGCCTGCGATGCGACACAGGCATGGAAAAGTGTGATATAATCAGAATAACGCAAGGAAAAAAGCATCGATACTCAACCGGGAGGCGAAGAAGAATGAAAAAGACAATGGTTATGCTGCTGTGCATGCTGATGCTATGCGCGGGCGCGCTGGCGGAGGACTGCGCGATCTGCGGCGGGGATACCGTGTGCGACACCTGCAAGGGCCTTGGTTATCAGGAGATGGAAGCCTACGGCGGCGGCACGACGAAGGTCGCCTGCATGGCGGGCTGTGATAACGGCGCGTGCCCGACCTGCAAAAAGGTGTGCGATGTCTGCGGCAGCGACGGCCTGTGCGACGTGTGCGACGGCAAGGGCTATCAGGAGATGGAAGCCTACGGCGGCGGCATGACGAAGGTGGCCTGCACGGGAGAAAACTGCAATGACGGAAAGTGCAGCGTGTGCGCAGAGCCGGAAACGAGTCTTCATGCTGCGCATACCTTTGCCGATGCGCAGATTGAAAAGGCGGTGCGCGAAGCATTGGATAAGCCCAATGGTGAGATCACCTATGGAGATCTTCTGCAGATTACTGAACTAAAGTATCGAAGCAAAGATATCCCGATCAAGGATGTTTCAGATTTGAGATACATGAAGAATCTGAAGGTGCTGAATCTCCACCATAACCAGATCAGCGATATCAGTGCGCTTGCAGAGCTGACGAATCTGTCGGAAGTACATCTGTACAGCAATGAAATCAGCGATATCAGCGCCTTGCAGAATCTGAAAAGCCTGACTGCTTTGAACCTGAACACAAATAAGATCAGCGATATCAGTGCGCTGGCGGAACTGGAAAACCTGACTGAACTGGTGCTTAATTACAATGATATCAGTGACATCAGTTCTCTTGCAGGCTTGACCGGTTTGAAGAGGTTAATGATCAACAGCAATGAGATCATTGATGTCAGTGCACTGCAGAGTCTGAAAAATCTGGAAGAATTGGATATCGGATGGAATGATATTGTCGATATTGGTGTGCTGGCAGGACTCACGAAACTAACCGAGCTGAACTGTGGTGGTAATGATATCAGCGATATCAGTGCGCTGGCAGGACTTACAAAACTAACTAAATTGGATTTCAGCAAAACTGATGTCAGCGATATTCGTGCGTTGAAAGGCTTGACTCAATTGACTGAGCTTTCTCTATACGGTACGGAAGTCGAAGATATTAGCGTACTGAAGGGATTACCCAATCTGATCGAGCTGTATTTGCGTTCTTTCTTGGGTAATGATATTGATGAAATTCGATAATTGACGTAAATGCAGTAATCAGCATCAACAGATTCAAGGCGATCAAGTCAAGGGCGCATCCCCACGCGGGATGCGCCCTTGATTTCTGCGTATGAGCATAAGATGTATTTTGTTGCGCGATGTGCGACACAAGCGCGGGCGTATGTGATATAATCAGAATACCAAAAGGAACAAATGCCAATATGAAACCGGGAGGCGGAAGAGAATGAAAAAGACAATCGCGATGCTGCTGTGCATGCTGATGCTGTGCGCCGGTGCGCTGGCGGAGGGGCGGGCGCCTATTGTGGGAAACAATGGTCTGCTGGTGATGTCGCCGGAGGAGTATCTGGGGATTGATGAATGTGATCATATTTCTCAAGAGGATAATTGGTACTGTTACAAGTACGAAGGCCGTGGATTATATGCCAGTCCCTACGGTAAAGGCATGAAGAATCCCGCTGATTGGTACCAGATGAAGGAATATGTGGATGCATTGGTTGCATCGGGGTACTATAAAGTCGTGGAATACAGAAAACCAAAAGAGTACCATGAATCCTGGAGCCTTCTCTACATCGGCCCGGGTTCTGCGAAACGAACGTTTAAGATTGGTACCGGTATGTCTGAGAAGGCGACAATTATTGTTCGCTCTTTTATCGGTGATATCAGCGTCTATTACAGTCTTGATGTGATTACCAATGATATTGAAGATACCCAATATCGGCTGAACGAGTATGTTTTCGACGGTTACTCTGACACTTCTGAAAGAGGTACTTCTACGTGGAATCCCTCGCCTTCCAATACCACCACCACGCGCACGAAGGACTGCACCCGCTGCAATAACGGCAAGGTTTCCTGCACACAGTGCAACGGAAGGGGCTACTTTGAAAAGCGCGTGTCCGTGCCCAATTACTCCGGCAAGGGCAGCAAGTATGAAACGGTGAAGGAAAACTGCGGCAAGTGCCGCGGCAGCAAGACGCAGGACTGCAGCACCTGTGGCGGCAAGGGAAAGGTTGAATACTGAGTGAAACGGGGCGCATCTTCATGTGGGATGCGCCCCTACTTTAAGCGTATAAGCATAAGATGTTTTTTGTTGCATGGTGCGCAACACAAGCGTGGGCGCATGTGATATAATCAGAATACCAAAAGAAACAAACGCCAATATGAAACCGGGAGGCGAATGAGGATGAAGAAGACAATCGCGATGCTGCTGTGCATGCTTATGCTGTTCGCCGTGACGGCTGCTGTTGCTGCCATGTCTCAGGATATGCTCACGCAGGCGCATACTTTTGTTGAAGCGGAGGTCGAGAAGGCGGTGCGCGAGGCGCTTGGAAAAGACAAGGGCAGCATCACCTATGAAGATCTGCTGAAGGTGAATAAACTGGAAATGTCCGGTAAAAAGATTTCGGATGCATCGGACTTCCGGCATATGTTCAATCTGACAGAACTGGTTTTGTCCCGCAATAAGATCGTTGACATCACGCCGCTTTCCGGTCTGGTTAATTTAACGTATTTGAGTCTGAACAGCAATGAGATTCGCGATATCACGCCGCTTTCCGGCCTGACCGGACTGACGGAACTGAAGCTGAGCGGTAATCAGTTAAGCGACATTTCGCCGCTTTCCGGTCTGGTTAATTTGACGTGTTTGAGTCTGAGCAGTAATGAGATCCGTGATGTCACGCTGCTTTCCGGCCTGACCAAGCTGACAGAACTGGATCTGAGCAGCAATAGGATTAAAGACATCACGCCGCTTTCCGGTCTGGTTAATCTGACGTATTTGGATTTGGGCGATAATCCTGATATCAAAGACATCCGTGCGATAAAGGGACTTAAGAACCTGGAAGAATTCTGGATGTTTTACGCGAAAGTTGAAGACATCAGCGTTTTGAAGACGCTTCCCAAACTGACGTATCTGAACCTGACGGATCTTGCGACTCCAAATGAGATGTGGAGGCTTGACGAGCCGGCGGCTACCGCTACCCCCAAGCCCACCTCCCAATCCACCGCCACGCCCAAGCCCGCCTCCCGCACGCAGTGCCCGGAGTGCAAGGGCAGCGGAGACTGCAGCGAATGCGGCGGCAGTATTTGGTACTGGAAAACCGAATGGCGATGGGAGAAAGGCTTGCGCGTGCAGAAGCAGGTCCGTGTACGCTGTGATGGACGCTATTGCAACAGCGGCAACTGCGAAATGTGCGGCGGCGACGGATGGATTGACTAAGGAACGGACAAACAGAGGGCGCATCCTTTGCGGGATGTGCCCCTTATTGACTTCATAGGAAACTGCGCAAATATCGGCCTCGTGAGCAACAGATGCGTGAAGTACTGAGTGTTTCGGATGTGGAAGCGGGCACTGCCCGCTTTTATGCATCAAAGGCATCGAAAAACGAGATCGTCTCCGCCTGCCCGGCAACGGGCACGGCGCACAGATCCGCCGCGGCAAAGGAAAGGATTTCCTGCGGATTGCTGCGCGGATCCAGCCATGCGCTGTGATATTCCCGGGGGAGGATGACCGGCATGCGGTCGTGCAGGAAGGAAACGCTTGTGTCCGGCTCGCGGGTGAGGATGGAAAACTCCGCGCCGGCGTCCGTCAGGCGATAAATCCCCGCCATGAAGATCAAGGGGGTATGTACGTCGGCGATGCGGTATTTTGTCTTTTCCCGGCTGCGGCGCGCCCATTCAAAATAGCCGGCTGCCGGCACGAGACAGCGGCGTTTTTCCATCCCGTCGGCAAAGAGCGGCTTTTGCGCGGCGGTTTCGCTGCGGGCGTTGATGATGCGCCGTCCGCCGGTGTCGTAGCCCCAGCGCATGGCAAACGGCGCGGGCGTCAGGCGCTTTGTGTTGGCGATGACGGCGGCGGTGTCGGCGGGGAAGATCTCGCCTTCCTTGGCGGGCGTGTTCCTGCGATTGAGCGCGTCAAGAATGGCCTGCATCTCCTGCGGCGTATCCTCTTCGCCGGTATAAAAGCGTCCGCACATGCCCGTTTCCTCCTTTATTTATATAAACCTAAAAATAATCGTCCTCGTGCGCCGGAGATTGAGATTTACGGCGCTTTGCCGGTAATGCCTCCGGCAGCATGCTGGTTGCTTCGTTATTCTGCGCGGCAGGCGGCTTTTCCTTGTACGCAGAGAAAAGAGATAAATGTGTCAAATTTCAGGCGAAATATAGCGAAGGGCATTGACAAATTCGTGTCATTGATATATTATTATCAAGTCTTCGAGTTCCGCTTCCTAAGGCGTCGGCTATGGAACAGGAACCGGGGTTGTAATGGAAACGTTGCAGCCTTCCTCTTTGAAAAGGAGACGCTGTGCACAGAGACTGTCCGCATTCTGCGGCGTATTTGCGCTCGTGTCCTTTTTGTGGGACGCGGGCGTTTATTTTGTGAAAAGGACTTAAGCATATGCAGATGCATCATCAACACCCGGCGGCGATGTCCCGCCGCAGGTTTGCTGCCCTGATGGCGGGGCTTGGCGCTGCGCTCGCTGCGCTCTTCATGCTTTCCTTCGTGCTCGGCCGTTATGATGTGCCGCTTGCGCAGGTGGGAAGAATTCTGCTTTCGCGCGTGATACCGCTTGAACAGACTTGGTCTTCGGGCATGCAGGCCGTGGTGCTGAGCATCCGCCTGCCGCGCATCGTGCTGGCGATGCTCGTGGGCGCGTGCCTGTCTTTGGCGGGCACGGCGTATCAGAGCGTGTTTAACAATCCCATGGCGGCGCCGGATATCCTCGGCGCGTCCTCCGGCGCGTGCTTCGGCGCGGCGCTGGCGATCCTGCTGGGCTTTGGCAAGGGCGGCACGACGGCGCTGGCCTTCGCCATGAGCATGGCGACGGTGGCGCTCGTGTTCATCATCGGAAAGCGGACCCGGGGCGCGCGCACGGTTGGCATCCTGCTGGCGGGCGTGATGGTGTCCTCGCTGTTTTCCTCCGCGACATCGTATCTCAAGCTCATTGCCGATCCGGGGGACGAGCTCCCGGCGATCACCTACTGGCTGATGGGCAGCCTTGCCAGCGCGCGGGGTAGCGATGTGCGCTTTGCGCTGATTCCGATGGCGCTTGGCGCGCTGCCGCTGCTTTTGATGCGCTGGCAGATCAACCTGCTGACCCTCAGCGAGGAGGAAGCCGAGAGCATGGGCGTCAATACCGTGCTGCTTCGCGCGCTGGTGATCCTCTGCGCGACGCTGCTCACCGCTGCAAGCGTCGCTGCCAGCGGCATGATCGGCTGGGTTGGCCTGGTCATTCCGCATCTCTGCCGCAAGCTGACGGGCAGCGACTGCCGGCGGCTGCTGCCGGCTTCTGCGGTGATGGGCGCGCTGTTTCTTTTGCTGGTGGATAATGTGTCGCGAAATCTTGCCGCCACGGAAATCCCCATCGGCATCCTGACGGCATTCGTCGGCGCGCCGTTCTTCATCTTCCTGATGACCAGAAAGGAGCACGTATGGTGAAGCTTGAATGCCGCAGCGTCTCCTTTACTTATGGCCAGCGGCCGATCCTGCGCGATGTGAGCTTTGACCTGAAAGGCGGCGAATTCCTTTCGGTTCTCGGCCCCAACGGCGTGGGCAAGAGCACGCTCTTTCGCTGCATTCTGGGGCGGCTGAAGGACTTTTCCGGCGAGATTCTGAGCGAAGGCACGGATGTGCGGGCGCTTTCCCGGCGGGAGGCGGCGCGGCGCATCGCCTACATTCCGCAGATTCACCAGCCGACGTTCGAGTTTTCCGTGCTGGATACGGTGCTCATGGGCACGACGCGCCAGCTGGCGTCGCCGTTTTCCCAGCCGAAAAAGGAGCAGACGGACGCTGCGCTGGCGGCGCTTGAACGGCTGGGCATCGCGTCGCTCAAGGACCGCAGCTTTGCGCAGCTTTCCGGCGGCGAACAGCAGCTGGTGCTCGTCGCGCGCGCGCTTTCCCAGCGCTCCGACGTGCTGATCATGGACGAACCGACGTCCGCGCTGGACTACGGCAACCAGCTGCGCATCCTCAGGCTTGTGCGCGAACTGGCGGATGAAGGATACGCCGTGCTGCTCTCCACGCACAATCCGCAGCATGCGCTGACCTATGCCACGCGGATTCTCGCCCTGTCCGGCGGACAGGTAGCGGCGCTGGGCACGCCGGACGAGGCGCTGACTCCCGAATTGGTGAAAACGCTTTACGGCGTTGACGCCGTCTTTGAACAGACGGAATACGGGCGTGTCATTGCGCCCAAGAAGGTATTTTAAGGAGGAAAGAACGATGAAAAAATGGACTGCGCTGATCCTCACCCTTGTGCTGCTGCTGGGCGCCTGCGCGCTGGCGGAAGGCACGCGAACCTTTACCGATGACTCGGGAAGAACCGTGACGATTGATCAGGAAATCACCCGCGTGGCGGTTTCCGGCGTCGGTGCGCAGATTGTCGTCTTTGCCCTCGCGCCGGATATGCTCGTGGGTGTGACCAGCCAGTGGGACGCGGGCAGCGAGGTATACATCGCGCCGGAATACTACAATCTACCGGCCATCGGCCAGCTCTACGGCGGCAAAGGCAACCTGAACCTTGAAACGCTGCTTGCCGCCGCGCCGCAGATCGTCATCGACGTGGGCGAAACCAAGAAGGGCATCGCCGAGGACCTTGACGCGCTGACGGAGCAGACGGGCATCCCGTTCGTGCACATCACGATGGGCCTTGAAACCATGGATGAAACGTACCGCCGTCTGGGTGAACTGCTGGGCCGCGCGGAAGAGGCGCAGGTGCTGGCCGCTTACTGCCGCGAAGTATACGACCGCACGGCGGCGATCGGTGAGAGCGTGCAGAAGACCCGCCTGCTGTACATCACCGGCGAAACGTATACCGGCGTGATCGCGAAGAACTCCTATCACAGCCCGATCATCGATATGCTCTCTGACAATCTGGCTGTGGTGGAATCCCCTTCTGCCAAGGGAACGGGCAACGAAACCGACCTTGAGCAGATCATGAACTGGGATCCGGACATGATCGTGTTCGCCTCCCACTCCACCTACGACGCGGCGCAGAACGATCCGCTGTGGCAGGCTGTGCGCGCTGTGGCGGAAGGCAATTACGTCCTCGTGCCGCAGATGCCCTATAACTTCATGGGCTTCCCGCCGAGCGTTCAGCGCCTGCTGGGCATGACGTGGATGGCGAAGGCGCTCTATCCGGACGCTGCGCAGTATGATCTGTATGAGGAAATCGCGCGCCATTACGACCTGTTCTATCACTGCGATCTGACGCAGGAGATGTTTGATGCGCTGATGGAAGGCTGCATTAAGTAATACTTTTCTCAGATAAAAGCGGTTTAAGTGCGCGAAGCGAAGAAGGGGTTCGGGGACAATGTCCCCGAGCGGGTTTGGGCGGCAGCCCAACGTATCCCAGTATTGCGCTAGAGTAGATTAATTAAGAATCGTATAAGAAGAAAATAATAAGGACGCATCCGTTTGAACGGATGCGTCCTTCGTTTTATGCGTTTGCAGATAGTGATCAATTGATCGGGTCAGCCTTAGCAATCGTGAAATTGATGAGCAGCGTGCCCGTTGCGGCGATAACCGCGGCGAGGAAAAGCATCGCGCTGAGGCTGAACGCGTCGATGACCGTGCCGCCCAGCGAATTGCCCATCGCCGTGCCCAGCGTATAAAGCGCGGAGGCGATGGTCTGTCCCTTGGCGGTATCGGTGGGGGCGATGCGCTCCCTGACCAGATAATACAGCGGGGGATAGAGGAAGACGTAAGTGCAGGTCTGCAGCAGCTCGATCAGATACACAGAAACGATGGACGGCGCGAAGAGAAGCAGCGACGCCTTGAGCACATAGAAAAGACCCGCAAGGCGCAGGAGAATGACGACGCCCGTCTTCTTCTGGATTTTTTCAAAGAAGATCATGAAGGGGGCCGCCGTCGTGCAGGCGAGGAAGAGCGCGATGCCGACATGCTCGCTGCCGCCGCCGATGCGGTTAAAGACGTTGATGAGGTAATTTTCCGCCATGGCATGGCAGGCGGCCAGACACATGACGCCCAGCAGCGTCAGAAGGAACCGGCGATAACGCAGGCAGAAAGCCGGCAGGGAAAGGCTGGAGACGGAAGCGGTGGGCGCGCTGCCCTGCGCGCTTTCATCGATTCGCGGATAGCGCGTAACGACGACAATTTCAAGACCAATGAACATCAGGCAGAACGCCATCATGAAGCGCGTGCCGAGGCCGGCGATGATGTAGCCGACGATCAGCGAGGAGAAGGAAAAGCACAGCGAACCCACGCCGGAGCCCATGCCGTAATCGATGCGGCAGCCGCTCTGCGAATAATAGGCGCACAGCGAGTTGCTCAGCGGAACGGTGATGCCAAAGCAGAGGGAAGCAAAAATAAAGAGCGGCCCCATGACGGCGAGCGGAAGCGCAAAGAGTTCAAGCGAGGAAAAGCAGACGAACGCCGTGCAGAGGAAGCCGAGGATGATCTTGGGCAGCAGCGCCATCGAGCGACGATCCACATAGCTGCCGATGATCGGCTGCAGCAGACAGGAGAGGATGTTGGTGGACGCGAGCATCAGGCCGATCTGTCCGGCGGCAAAGCCCTTGTCCATGAGATACGTGACGGCAAATGCGCCGATGCCGGCGATGGCGAAGAAATAGCCGGCCTGCTGCAGGCAATATAGAGGAGTAAGGCGCAGATTGCACGCCTTTGTGCGTTGAGCCATAAAAGCCTCCCGATCACATCAAGGATATCAATTCATACAGGATATACAATAGCAAAAACCGGAGAAAACAGCAAGAAAAACTCATTCTTCCAGCCATGCGGGATGGCTGCGGTTGAGCTTTCTGTATTGCGAGGGCGTCATGCCGATATGCTTTTGAAACACGCGGTTAAACTGGGAGAAGCTCTGAAAGCCGCAGGAAAGCGCCGCCTCGGTGATGGGAACGTCCTCGCGCAGGAGCATGGACTGGACGTTTCGCACCCGTGTCATCTGGATATAGTCGGTGATCGTGAAGCCGGTGACGGCCTTGAACTGATGGGACAGATAGCAGCTGCTGATAAAAAACTGCACGGCGAGGGATTCAAGGGACAGCGGCTCGGCAAAGTGGGCGTGGATATGACTGGCGATCGCGTAGATTTTTTTGTCCGCCGGGGTCATTTCTGCTTCGTCGGCGTATTGGTTCTTGTCCTGATTGAGGAAGAGCAGCGTGAGAAACTCGACGAACTTGATGTGGATGCTCAGGTTGCGCATCGGGTCGCTCTTTCCGGCGAGGAGGAAGATGTCGTTGAGGCGGCGGTAGAGCTTGGCGCGCAGTTCCGGCTCAAAGCGGAAAATGGGCAACCCGCTGTGAAAGACGCTGAGCAGCTGCTCGTATTCGTTTGATAATCCTGCGGCCTTTGGCGGCAGGCTGAACTGGATGATCAGCCGCCGGCAGGGATCGCCTTCGGGGTACTGCGTCATGTGCAGCACGCCGGGAGCGATGCCCATGATGTCAAAGGTATTGAGATTGTACGGCTTGCCTTCCAGAAAGTGGGTCGTTTTGTTGCCCAGCAGCACGCAAAGCTCATAAAAGGGATGAAAATGCTGAAACTGCATGTTGATCTGCGCGGAGCGCACATCATAGTCAAAGAAATAAAACAGGGGGTCGTTTTCTGCGTTGACGCGGATAAACGTCCTGTCTTCATACAGGGCGAGGTTGTAAATCAGCATGGGAGTTCCCTTTCCTGCCTGTGCTGCAGATTTTGTCTCAAAATGCCGGCCTCGCGTGCGAAAGACGGAGATTTGCTGTGCTTTGCCGGTGATGCCGCCGGCAGCATGCCGGTTTACTTCAAGTGTAGCACAGCTGCAGCATATTCACAAGCAAATGTTGCATTTTATGAGGTGGCAAAACGACTGTAAAGGGGAGAAGACGGCAAAAAATGCGTAAAAATTCATAAAAAATGAATAGATGGCGGCAAATGCAAGGGGAATGCAAAGCAAAAAATGCGATGTTTTGAGAGGAAAAAGACAATTATTGCGTAGCATGATACACAGAATATGATAATATAGAATTAATCGGAATGTATCGACATCGCAAAAGCAAGAACAGGAGGATTCATATGAGCAACATCAAAACGTGGATCGCCCTCGTGCTGGCCATGGTCATGTGCCTTGGCGCGTGCGCGCTGGCGGAGAACCTTCCCGTCGAGCCCATGGTGGAAGACGCGGAATACCTGACCATCGGCACCTACGGCGGCGAGCTCAAGCGCGCGGCCGGCGGCGGCAACTGGGACGCGGGCAAGCTGATTGAGGAAGGCCTCTTCCGCTTCACCGTCACCGGTGAAACCGAGCCCAACGTCGCCAAGGGCTACGACGTGAGCGAGGACGCCAAGGTCTACACCATCTATCTGCGCGAAGGCATGAAGTGGTCCGACGGCGCGCCGTTCACCGCTGAAGACTGCGTGTGGTTCTACAACGCCGTCTGCCTGAACAAGGTCGACTCCAAGGGCGTGCGCAACTGCCATAAGGACGCCGACGGCACCCCGGCGGTCGTGGAGAAGGTTGACGATTACACCTTCACCGTTACCTTCGGCACCCCGAAGTACGACTTCATCGAGGCGCTGACGGTTGACCTGAAGTGGCATTATGCGCCGAAGCACATCTTTGAAGAGCTCGTGCAGAACGTCATCGACGGCAAGGACGCGGAAGCGCTGGCCATCGGCAAGGAAATCTGCGGCGTCGAGTTCTCCGACGTGGGCAAGATGGGCAAGGAAATGCTCTACTACTTCTGGAACTACCCGGGCATCCCGACCCTGAATCCGTTCGTGCTCTCCACCGAGGCGGGCAAGAACTCCATCAAGGGCGAGTACTACGAGTACCTGCGCAATCCGTACTACTGGAAGGTCGACAAGGCCGGCAACCAGCTGCCCTACATCGACAAGATCACCTACACCACCGTCTCCAACGTTGACCAGCAGCTCATGCTCCTGCTGGACGGCACCGTCGATTACCAGACCGTCGCCATGGAATCCATCCCGACGATCCTGGAATCCGAAACCGAAATCAACATCTACGAGTGGTCCGGCAGCGACTGGGGCAACGTCCCGACGCAGCTCCACTTCAACCTGAACATCGAAGACGCGAACCACAAGGCGCTCTTCAACAACGCTGACTTCCGTCAGGCGATGAGCATCTGCGTCAACCGCGAAGAGTTCGCCGCTCTGTATTCTGACGGCTGGCTCGCCGGCGGTCAGGCTGCCCCGCAGCCGGGCGCGCTGGGCTACAGCGAGGAATGGGCCAAGAAGTGGACCGAGTATGACGTCGCCAAGGCCAAGACCCTGTTTGAGGGCGCGGGCCTCGTCATGGGCGCTGACGGCTTCTATGACTTCGCCGACGGCACCGATTTCGAACTCAACATCGTTTCCGTCGCCGACAACGGCGCCGCCGATACCTACAAGATCCTTGAGCCGTACTTCCGCGCCGCGGGCATCAAGTGCACCTTCAAGGACAGCGACCGCAGCAACATCGACAACGACCTGATGGCCAACGCCGTTGAGTGCATGCTCTACCCGGTCACCGGCATCGGCGATATCTCCATCATCCTCAAGCCGAACTCCATGGTTCCGGGCTATGCCACCAACGTCGCCTGGTACGGCACGATGGACGAGACGACCGCCACCGGCGATCTGGCCAAGCTCATCGAGCTCAAGAAGAAGCTGGACGTGACCTCCGCTGCGGAGGACCGCACCGCGATCGCCCTTGAGATGCTGAAGCTCCACGAGGAGAACATGTGGACCATTGGCTACGTCGAGGCTGCTCCGACCTACCATGCCGTCAACGCCCGCATCAAGAACTTCCTGGCGGACGGCGTCTGGTCCGATATCTATCGCGATATGGGCATCGCCCACTCTCAGTGCTGGTACATCGCGGAGTAAGGTTTCCGCCCTGCACGGCAAAATGTTCATAACATGATGTGAAGGTGCGAGAGGTAGTTCTCATAAGAATTGCCTCTCGCATTTCTTCTTCATGGCCCTTGAAAGGACGCTGTTTCCATGCGCAATTACGTTCTGAAGAGAATCCTTCTCTTTATTCCCACGCTGATCATCATTTCCTTTGTCATTTTCTTCATCATCCAGCTGCCCCCGGGCGATTACGTCACCTCCTACGTGGCGGCGATGAGCGCCGAGGGCGAGGTCTTCACGGCGGAAGATATCGCGCACCTGCGCGCGCAGTTCGGTCTGGATGACTCATGGGTCGTTCAGTATATCAACTGGATCAAGGACATCGTGCTGCACGGCGACTTTGGCTACTCCTTTGAGTATGGACGCGACGTGTGGAGCGTCATCATGGACAGGCTGTATCTGACGCTGGCGGTATCCTTCATCATCCTCGTCTTCCAGTACGCCGTTTCCCTGCCCATCGGCATTTACTGCGCGAATCATCAGTACAGCGCGGGCGACTACATCTGGTCGTTCTTCGGCTTCATCGGCACGGCGACGCCCAATTTCCTGCTGGCGATCATCATCATGTACTACATCTATGTGAAGACCGGCAACGTGTATCTGGGCCTCTTTTCCACCGAGATGCTGCAAAACGGCATGCGCTGGGAGTATGTGCCGGAGTTCCTTGGCCGCTGCGCGATCCCGCTGATCGTTATCGGCACCTCCGGCACCTGCGGCATCATCCGCACCGTGCGCGCGCAGATGCTTGACGAGCAGGCGAGGCAGTATACCCTCACCGCGCGCGCCAAGGGCTGCAGCGAGGCAACGATCACCTATAAGTACTGCCTGCGCGCGGCGCTCAACCCGGTTGTATCCGGCATGGCAGGCTCGCTGCGCACGATTTTCTCCGGCTCCACGGTGTCCGCGATCGTCATGAATCTGGCGATTCAGGGTCCGGTGCTTTTGACCGCGCTCAAGTCGCAGGACATGTATCTTGCCGGCACGATCGTGCTGATTCAGGCGGTGCTTGTTCTGGTGGGCACGCTGCTTTCGGATATCGCGCTGGCGTGGCTGGATCCGCGCATCAGATTCTCGGAAAGGGGATGAGCAGATGGCATTCTTCAAAAAGAAAACCGCAAAAGACGAATCGTACTATCTGGCGTCCCAATGGGTACTGATGTGGCGCAAGCTGCAAAAGCACAAGCTGGCGCAGTTTTCTTTGAGCCTGCTGCTGGTGCTGTATCTGGGCGCGCTGTTTGCCGATTTCATTGCGCCCTATGGGCTTGAGGAATTCTCCTCGCTTTACAAGAATACCGCGCCGACGAAGATCTACTGGGAGGACGAAAACGGCGATTTCAGCCGTCCCTACGTCTACAAGCTCAAGAAGGTCAACGACAAAAAAACGTGGTCGGTCATCATCACCGAAGATACGAGCGAAAAATACTACATCGATCTGTTTGTTGAAGGCGGGGAGTATAAGCTGCTTGGCCTCATTCCCAGCAATCTGCATCTCTACGGCCTGGTCAACGAGGCCGGCGAGGTGGACAGGAGCGTGCGCGTCAACATCTTCGGCGCGGATTCCACCGGCGCCTGCATCTTTTCGCGTATCCTCTTCGGCGCGCGCGTGTCGCTGACGATTCCGTTTGTCTCCGCGGCGATCAGCTTTGTGCTGGGCATCCTGCTGGGCGGCATTTCGGGCTACTTCGGCGGCATGGTCGATAACATCATTCAGCGCATCATCGAGGTGCTCTCCGCGATCCCGTCCATCCCGCTGTGGATGGCGCTGTCCGCGGCGATTCCGCCGGGCATCTCCGTTTCCGCGATGTACCTCTACATCACGATCATCCTTTCCTTCATCGGCTGGACGGGTCTTGCGCGCGTGGTGCGCGGCAAGTTCATCGCCCTGCGCAAGGAGGATTTCGTCATGGCGGCGAAGCTTGCCGGCGTGAGCGATTTCAAGATCATTATCAAGCATCTGGTGCCGGGCTTCCTCAGCTACCTGATCGTCAACCTCACGCTCGGCATTCCGGGCTCGATTCTGGGCGAAACGTCCATGAGCTATCTCGGCCTTGGCATGAAGGCGCCGGCGACGAGCTGGGGCGTGCTGCTCAAGGAAACCGAGGATCTCGTTTCCGTCGCGCAGTGCCCGTGGAAGATGATCCCGCTGGTTTTCGTGATCATCACGGTGCTGGCGTATAACTTCCTGGGCGACGGCCTGCGTGACGCCGCAGACCCGTACAAATAAGGCAGAAAGGAGCGTACTTGAATGGAAAAAACCAATGACGTCATCCTCTCAATCAAGGATCTCAAGGTCAACATCAGGATTGACGAAGGCACGCTCACTGCCGTGCGCGGCGTGGATTTTGACATCCGCAGGGGCGAAACGCTTGGCCTTGTCGGCGAATCCGGCTGCGGCAAGAGCCTGACGAGCAAGGCGATTCTGGGCATCAACGACAAGAAGTGCAAAGCCGAAGGCGAAATCAACTTCGACGCGGACGATCTGGGCTGGGTGAACCTGCTGTCCCTCAATCCGCGCGGCAAGGAAATCCGCTCCGTCCGCGGCAAGCAGATTTCCATGATCTTTCAGGAGCCGATGGTCGCCTTCTCCCCGATGTATACCATCGGCAACCAGATCAACGAGGCGACGCTGCTGCACATCACCAAGGACAAGAAGAAGGCGAAGGAAATTTCGCTGGGCGTGATGAAAAAGGTCGGCATCGCCAACGCGGAAAAGCGCTATGACCAGTACCCGCACGAGTTTTCCGGCGGCATGCTGCAGCGCGCGCTGATCGCCATGGCGCTGGTGTGCAATCCTAAGCTGCTCATCGCCGACGAGCCGACCACCGCGCTGGACGTGACGATTCAGGCGCAGATTCTGGAGCTGATGAAGGAACTGCAGAAGGACTTTGGCATGTCCATCCTGTTTATCACCCATGACCTTGGCACCGTGGCGCGCATGTGCGACCGCGTGGCGGTCATGTATCTGGGCAGGATTGTGGAAACCGCGCCGGCGACTGAAATTTACAAAAACCCGCAGCATCCCTACACGCAGGGTCTGATCGGCTCCGTGCACAAGATCGGCACGAAGGCGCAGGAGCGCCTGTTCTCCATCGAGGGCACGGTGCCGCTGGCGCTCAACCTGCCGGCGGGCTGCGGCTTCTACGAGCGCTGCCATAGGCGCATTGAGGGCGTATGCAACGTATACGACCCGCAGCTGGTCGACGTGGGCGGCGGGCATCAGATCGCCTGCTTTGCCTGCACCGGCTGCCCGAACGCGGGAAAGGAGGAGAACGCATGAGCAAGGGAGATCAGATTCTTGATATTCAGCATGTGCACATGCGCTTTGCCTCCAAGGGACTCGTCGTCAAGGCGGTCACGGACGTCTCCTTCCCCGTCATGGAGGGCGAGACGATCGGCATCGTCGGCGAATCCGGCTGCGGCAAGACGACGCTGGGACGCTGCATCGTGCGTGCGTATGAGCCCAGCGAAGGAAAGGTGATGTATACCGCCGCGGACGGGCAAACGATCGATTTCCTGCAGATTGACAAGGCGACGATGAAGAAATACCGCAAGGAGATTCAGATGATCTTCCAGGATCCGTATTCTTCGCTGGATCCCCGCATGACGGTCTACGACATCATCAAGGAACCGCTTGTCGCCAACTTTCCCAAGATGCCGAAGAAAGAAATCGAGCGGCGCGTGATGGAAATTGCGGAAAAGGTGGGCCTGAACACCACATACCTCAAGCGCTATCCGCATGCATTTTCCGGCGGTCAGCGCCAGCGCATCGGCATTGCCCGCGCGCTGGTCATCTCCCCGCGCGTGATCGTGTGCGACGAGGCGGTGTCCGCGCTGGATGTCTCGATTCAGGCGCAGGTCATCAACCTCCTGCATGACCTTCAGAAGGAGCTTGGGCTGACGTATCTGTTCATCAGCCATGACCTGTCGGTCGTTGAATACATCTCGGACAAGGTTGGCGTCATGTACCTTGGCAAGATGGTCGAATTTGCGGAAACGCGCAGCCTCTTCTCCCATCCGATGCATCCCTATACCGAGAGCCTGCTTTCCGCCGTTCCGGTTGCCGATCCGACGGTCAAGTCCGAACGCATTCCGCTGGAGGGCGAAATTCCCAACCCGGCCAATCCGCCAAGCGGCTGCCATTTCCATACGCGCTGCCGCTTCTGCACGGAGAAGTGCAAACGCGAGGTGCCGGAATATCAGGAGCTGGAGCCCGGACACTACGTCGCCTGCCACAGGGCGCAGGAACTGACGCTGCGGGGGTTTACCTATGAGTAAGAAGCTGATTATCTTTACCGACAGCGGCGATACGCTGATTGACGAGGCGACGCAGATCCGCGATGAACGCGATATCGTGCTCAGGGCGGATTTCATTCCCGGCGCGGGCGAGATGCTCAAAACGCTCCACGACGAGGGCTTTACCATCGCGCTTGTCGCCGACGGCGAGTGGGAATCCTTCCAGAATGTTTACCGCGAGAACGGCATGGGCTATTGTTTTGACGCTTGGGTCGTCTCCGAGGTTGTCGGACAGCAAAAGCCTGCCGCGGTGATGTTTGAAACGGCGTATGAAAAGCTGGGGCTTGGCGAAGCGGACAAAAAGCGCATCGTCATGATTGGCAACAACCTGAAAAAGGACGTCGCCGGCGCGAACAGGCAGGGGCTCATCTCCGTCTGGCTTGACTGGTCGCCGCGATATTTTCACACCGTGGAGGAGCCGGACTGGCAGCCGGATTATACAGTTTCCACCCCTGCGCAGCTGCTTGAGCTGATTCATGCGCTGGAAGCGAAGCTCAACGACGAATGAATGGAGGCAGGCCATGGAAAGGACTGCTCACAAGGCGATCATCAGAGAAAAGCTCGGGAATCTCATCGGTGCGTTCACGCCGATCCTGTATGAGGACGATGAGATTTTTCTTGAGAACATGAAGGACAGGAACCTCGCCGGCGACGATATCCGCCGCTACCAGCACTGGGAATGGACGCAGGGCGTGGGGCTTTACGGCCTGTGGAAGCTGTTTGAACAGACGCAGGATCACAAGTACATGGAGATCTTCACGCGCTATTTTGACCAGCAGCTGGAGATCGGCTTTCCTGCGGTCAATGTCAATACCGTCACGCCGTTCCTGACGCTGAGCTTCGTCGGGGAGTATCTGCGGAAAGAAGAATACCTTGCGCCCTGCCGCGAGACGGCGGCATGGATCATGGAACGCTTTCCCCGCACGCAGGAGGGCGGCTTCCAGCACATGACGTCCGATACGCTCAACGATCAGGAGCTGTGGGACGATACGCTGTTTATGACGGTTTTGTTCCTTGCGAACATGGGCCGCATTGAAGGCAAGCGCGAATATATCCAGGAAGCGCAGCGCCAGTTCCTTCTGCACATCAAATACCTTGCCGACAAGGAAACCGGACTGTGGTATCACGGCTGGACGTTTAACGGGCAGCACAATTTTGCCGGGGCGTTCTGGGGACGCGGCAACTGCTGGGTGACGATCGCCATTCCGGAATTCATCGACATGGTAAGCGTTGACGAGTCGGTCAAGGCAGAGCTGGTCGCGGCGCTGCGCAGGCAGGCGAAGAGCCTTGCGCGCTGCCAGAGCGAGAGCGGCATGTGGCATACGCTCCTTGACGATCCGACCAGCTATGTGGAATCCAGCGCGACCTGCGGCTTTGGCTATGGTCTTCTGCGCGCGGTGCGCATGGGGCTGATCGCGCCGGAGTATGAGGAGACGGCGCTCAGGGCGCTTGATCCGATTCTTTCCTATATCGGTCAGGACGGCGTGGTTTCTCAGGTATCCTACGGCACGCCGATGGGGCGCGAAAGCAGGGATTTTTACAAGAAAATCGAAATTAAACCCATGCCCTATGGACAGGCGCTTGCAATGCTGTTTTTGAGCGAGTGCCTGAAATGAGGAATGGAAAGAAAAGCGGGGCTCAAAAGCCTCGTTTTTCGTCATGATGCGATATTTACGGGAGGAGCAGAAGGCGATGAACATCGGCAGGCAATGGGAAGACCGGTTGAAAATCTGGGCGGAACAATTTGATAAGCATACGGTTCATCGCGTGCAGCCGCTCTCTTTGGCGTATTTTGAAACGACGGCGCATCTTTCCCTTTTCGCCGCGGAACAGGAAGCGTTTGCTCCCGCGCCGCCGGGGCTGAAGTGGGGGGCCAAGTGGGCGTACGGCTGGTTTAAGACGGCGTTCACCGTGCCGGAGGCGCTCGCCGGCGAACGGCTTGTGCTGCATATCGGCGCGGGCGAGGAGATGCTCGTCTTTGTCAACGGCGAGGAAGCCGGGGCAATCGATAAAAAGCATCGTTACATCACGCTGACGCGCTGCGCCAAGGCAGGGGAACGCTATGATATCCTTGCCGAGTGCTACGCAGGGCACGGCGTGCGCAACGAGGGCGCGGGACCTGTCGCGCCGTGGGAGGTGCCCGTTCCTGAGCCGCCGCAAAAGCAGCAGACCGTGTGCGAAAGCTTTGTCGGCGTGTGGAACGAGTCGGTCTTTCAGGCGCAGATGGATTACCTGACACTCTACAGTCTGGTCAAAAAGCTGCCGGAAAAGAGCCTGCGCACGATGAAGATCGTCCATGCGCTCAAGGAGTTTACGCGGATTGCGGATTTTGAGCTGCCGCGTGAGGAGATGACGGCGAGCGTTGAAGCCGCGCGCAGGGCGCTTGCCCCGGCGCTGGCGTGCCAAAACGGCTCGACCGCGCCGGAATACACGATCTTCGGTCAGTCGCATCTGGATCTGGCGTGGCTGTGGCCGGTGGAGGAAACGACGCGAAAATGCGCGCGGACGTATGCCAACCAGCTGGCGCTGATGGAGGAATACGAAGACTATCGCTTCCTGCTGTGCGAGCCGCCGATTCTTGAAACGCTGAAGGCGCATTATCCGCATGTCTGGGCGCGCGTGCAGGAAAGGGCAGCGCAGGGCGCGTTTTATCCCGAGGGCGCGCTGTTTGTGGAAAGCGACACGAATATCCCCTGCGGCGAAAGCCTGATCCGCCAGTTTGTGCTGGGCAGACGCTGGTTTAAGGAGAATCTCGGCGTTGACAGCGTGCTGGCGTGGATGCCGGATACGTTCGGTTTTTGCGCGCAGCTGCCGCAGATCATGAGAAAATGCGGCGTCAGGTACTTTGCCACGCAGAAGCTGGTGCGTCAGGATCCGGAGGCGGATCCCTTCCCGTATAACGTCTTCTGGTGGGAGGGCATCGACGGCAGCCGCGTGCTCTCGCATCTCTTCAAGAAAAACAACGCGAACTTCGATTCCGGCGAACTGATCACGCGCTGGGAGGAGGATCGCATTCAGCAGGAGGGCATCGACGGCCTGCTGTATCCCTTCGGCTTTGGTGACGGCGGCGGCGGACCGACGCGGCAGATGATCGAGATTGCGCGCCGCTGCGCGGATCTGGAAGGCGCGCCGCGCTGCCGGATGGAAAACCCGGTGCGCTATTTTGAGCGCGAAAGCGTGCAGAATACGGAAAACATTTACCGGGGCGAGCTGTATCTTGCATGGCATCGCGGCACGCTGACTGCGCAGACAAAGACCAAGCGCGGCATCCGCCGGGCAGAAAACGCGCTGCGTACGCTTCACCATGCATTTTCCAGCCGGCTGCTTAAAGGCGAAGCGCTGATAGAGAGCTGGAAGGAAAAAGCGGACGCGCTGGAAAACACGCTGCTGTTTAACACCTTCCACGACATCGCGCCGGGCACGTCCATTGCGCGCGTGCATGAGCGCGCGGAGGAGGAGCTTGGCGGTGTGATCGCCGGATGCCATGCGCTGCTTGAAGAGATGGGCAGGAGCGGCCTGCCGGCGCATGCGCCCGTTGGCGCTGCTTTTGCAAGGGAGACGGAGGACGGTTTCGTGCTGGAAAATGCGCGCCTGACGCTGCGCGTCAATCGCCGCGGCGAGGTGGTGAGCCTGCGCCGCGCGGGAGAAACACGGGAATACATGGCGGGCGCGGGCAACCGGTTTGTGATGCTCAAGGACGTCAATACCTGCTATGACGCATGGGAAATCGGCTCAATGGCGGAAAGCATGCCGGTTGCGCTGGATGATGCGTTCAGCGTGGTCGTTACGCAGGATCCGCGCGGCGCTGCGCTGCGCGTGACGGGCAGGCTGCATGATTCGCAGTTTGTGCAGACGATCCTCCTTGCGCACGATGCGCAGCGCGTCGACTTTGAGACGGAAATCGACTGGCAGGAGAAGCACAAGCTGCTCAAAGCGGCGTTCCCGCTTGCTGTGCTGGCGGACGACGCGGTGTTTGAGACGCAGTTTGGCTATGTAAAGCGCCCGACGCACCGCTCAAGGCAGCATGACAAGGATCAATACGAGGTCTGCAATCATCGCTATACGGCGCTGTGCGATCCGGCGGGCGGCGCGGCTGTGCTCAACGACGGCAAGTACGGCGTAAGCGTACGGGAAAACGAGATTCGCCTGACGTTGCTGCGCGCGCCGACCATGCCGGATATGCACGCCGACAGGGGCGTGCAGACGATGACCTATGCGCTGTACCCCTTCGCCGGGACGTTGGAAGGCAGCGATATTCTCGATGAGGCGGCGGCGCTGAACGGAGAGGCGGACCTTTCCCGCACGACGGGCGGCGAAGCGCTGCTTTTGCCGGAGGAAAAGAACATCGTCGTTTCGGCGGTCCGCGTATCGGAAACGCAAAAAAATGCGCTGCTCGTTCGCGCGTATGAGGCGATGGGCAAGCCGACGGATACCGCTGTGACGCTTCACGAAGGCATCGTCGCGGCGCATGAGACGGATATGCTGGAAGCGCAGGCGAAAGCCATCGAATGTCCCCGGCGGATACACTTTGATCCATTTGAAATCAAGACCTTCCTGCTTACGCTGCGGGAAGAATGACGAAGGAGAAGATTTATGCAAAAGCATTACGAGAAAATCCTTCAGGATACGGAAAAGAGCGTCGCTCGTTCGCTCGTCATCCAGAACCTTGAAAAGGGCAGTCCGTATTACGGCGCGTTCACCCAGCCGGACGGCGTCTATCAGGCGAAGTTTGCGATTTACCGCGCGGCGTCCATGATTTCCGCGTATCTCAACCGGGACAGCCGGTATTATCACGACGCGCTGATTCTTGAGCGTGCGCTGCTGGGTCTTGACTACGTTGATCGCGTGCAGCACGAGAACGGCCTGTTTGATTATGTAACCTGTAATTTCTTCTCCGCGCCGGACACGGCTTTCTGCATCTGGAAGATCATTCCGCACCTGCGCTATCTGATGGCGCAGGAAACGCTTGATGAAAACGAGGCGCTGCTTAAGGCACGGCTTGAAAGGATCATCCACATGGGCGCGCGCGGGCTGCTGGAGGGCGGCTTCCATACGCCCAATCACCGCTGGGCAATCGCCTCCGCGCTGGCGATCTGCGGGAAAATGTTTGATGAAGACGACCTCGTGAAGGCGGCGGACATTTATCTGAGAGAGGGCATTGACTGTAATCAGGACGGCGAATATGCCGAAAAATCCGCCGGCAACTACAATTCCGTCAACAATGACGCGATGCTCCTGCTGGCCGATGCGCTGGACGATCCGGCGTATGAGGCGCATGTCATCCGCAATCTGCGCATGATGCTGACCTACTGGGAGCCGGACGACAGCGTGTTTACCGCCAATTCCACGCGCTTTGACAAGGACCGTCTTGTGTATCCGGATGCGTACTACATCGAGTACCTGTCCATGGGCGTGAAGCATCAGATTCCGGAATTCCTTGCGATGGCCAACCACATTTTTGACATCATCGACGACAAGGGCATTCCCGGGCCGGACGTGCTCATCGACCTGATGCTCAATCCCGCGCTGAAAGCGGCGGAATACGGGGAGAGCGGCACGCCGCAGCGCTTTAGCGCGTTCTACGCCGATTCCGGCATCGCGCGCGTGCGCCGCGGTAAGTACACCTACACCGTTATGCGCGGCAAGTCAAACTTCCTCTGGGTGCATAACGGGTCCATCAAGCTGGCGGTCAAGATCGGCGGCAGCTTCTGCGAGCATCGCGCCTTCAAGGCGGAAACCATGACGCAGGATGAAGACGGCTTCCATCTGCATCAGACGATGCGCGGCTGGTATTACCTGCCCTTTGAGGAGAAGCCGGAAACGAGCGACTGGTGGCAGATGGACAACGCCGCCAGAAAGAAGAAGCTCGGCCCGGATATGGACATCGACGTGACGATCCGCGAAGGGGACGAAGGGCTGGAGGTTGAGATGAAGACTTCGGGCGTCGTCGGCGCGCCGTGGCGCGTGGAGCTGGCGTTCAACGGCATCAACCGCATCGCCAACGAGCACATGACCATGCCTGTGCACGGAGACGAGGTGCTCGTCCTGCGCGATTCCTTCTTTGAGGCGATGAACGATGAAACGTCGATGCAGATCGGTCCGGCGTTCGGCGTGCATCACTTCACCGAAGGCAAGGAGGACAGCGAGGCCAAGACGCCCGGCGCGGCGACGGTGTACCTGACCGATTATACGCCCTTCCATCACACGATCACGATCAGACCCTGATAAGGAGAAAACATGGAAAGCAAAAAGATTTCTGCAAAGCGCGTGACGATGTGCGCCGCCGGCGTGATGATTTCCGCGGTGTGCGTCGGCGCGTTCAAGCTGGCGGCGATGGGCGTGGATCCGTTCCAGTCGCTGATGAGCGGCATGGATGCGTTCGTGCCGATCCCCTTCGGTACGCTTTATGTCATCGTCAACGCGGTCATGCTGCTCTTCGCGCTGGCCTTTGACAGACACTATATCGGCGTGGCGACGTTCATCAATCTGTTCCTGCTGGGCTATGTCGTGGAGTTTTCCTACGCGGCGCTGCAGGCGGTCTTCCCCGATCCGGGCATGATCACGCGCACGCTGAGCTTTATTTTCGGCTTTGTGTTCCTGTGCCTTGGCTCTTCCCTGTATATCACGGCGGACATGGGCGTTTCCACCTACGACGCCGTCGCGCTGATCATGAGCGGCACATGGAAGCTGGGCAAGTTCAAGTACATCCGCATTGCGACGGACTTCGTGTGCATTGCCATCGGCATCGGGCTGTATCTGCTCAGCGGCGGCGCTGTCAGCGGGATCACGGCGTTTGTCGGTCTTGGCACGATTCTGACGGCATTCTTCATGGGGCCGCTGATCGATCTGTTCAACCGTACGTTTGCGCAGCCGCTGCTTAATGGCAGGAAATAAGGCCGGCAAACGAGGGGCGAGTGCAGAAAGGAGAGAGGAACATGCTCAGCGCAGGTATGAAGGCGCCTGACTTTACCCTGTTGGATCAGGCAGGAAACAGGGTGTCCCTGTCGTCGTTCCTTGGCAGGAAGGTCGTACTGTATTTCTATCCCCGGGACAACACGCCCGGCTGCACGCGGCAGGCGTGCGCGTTTGCCGGCAGCTATGAGGCGTTCAAAACTCTGGGTGTTGCCGTCATCGGCGTGAGCAAGGACTCCGTCGCTTCGCATGCGAAGTTTGCCGCCAAGCATGATCTGCCGTTCATCCTGCTTGCCGATACAGAGCTTGAAGCGATCAGGGCGTACGACGTCTGGCAGGAAAAGAAGCTCTACGGCAAGGTCAGCATGGGCGTCGTGCGTACGACATATGTGATCGACGAAAACGGCGTGATTGAAAAGGTGATGCCCAAGGTCAAGCCGGACACCAACGCAGCGGAGATTCTGGCGTATCTGGCGGGAGAATAAAGGGCGATAGAATGCCGTTGGCTTCTGCTGCTTTCCAGTAGCGGAAAACTGAAGAGAATTCACCGGAGCATAATGTTCATTTATGCCCCGGTGTTTTTGTGTTACGGCTGAGTTGCGCGTTCGCGTAGCAAGGCCGCGCGGTTTTGCGCATACACTTCCCGGGGTGATTGCGATGATTGAGCAGCTGTTGGTCTTTATCATTCAGGACGCGTTGTTTCTTCTGGGCTATCTTTCCCGGGGGAGCGCTTTCCCAAAACCGCTGGAGCGGGAGGAGGAGGGCGAGCTGATTGCCTGCATGGCGCAGGGGGATCATGCGGCGCGGGAAAAACTCATCGAGCATAATCTGCGGCTGGCGGCGCATATTGCGCGCAAGTATACCGTCCCGGGATACGATCAGGAGGACCTGATTTCCATCGGAACAATCGGCCTGATCAAGGGAATCAATACGTATAAAACGGGAACGGGCACGCAGCTGAGCACCTACTGCGCCAGATGCATCGAAAACGAAATCCTCATGTGCCTGCGCGCAAGCCAGAAGCGCAGGGGTGAAATCTCCTTGCAGGATCCCATCGGCACGGACAGCGAGGGGAATGAAATCACCCTCGTGGATGTGCTGGGAACGGACGGCACGGAGGTACATGGCGAGGTCGAGCGGCGGCTGAGCCTTGGGGAGATCCGGCGGCTGGTGGGCGAGGTGCTCACGGGAAGGGAAAGAACGGTGATTGAGATGCGCTACGGGCTGCTCGACGGGCAGGTGCATGCCCAGCAGGAGGCGGCGCAGCTGCTGGGCATTTCGCGCTCATACGTTTCGCGGCTGGAAAAGCGCGCGATGCAGCGTCTTAAGGAGGCGTTTGAAGGCGGAAAATCCTAAGAAAGACAAAGGTTTTTCGGCAATTGACCGGCGTGAATTGATGAAAAAGCTTGATATTTTCACGCAAACGTGGTAAAATCGGAGCACGAGTGTACATTGCTCAGCGGCGCCGCAATAGGCGGCGCACGGCTGTACATCATATAATTTACTACTTGGAGGGATTTCCATATGATTACTGCAGGCGATTTCCGCAAGGGCGTTACCATCGAGTGGGAAAATGGCGTCTGGTCCATCGTTGATTTCCAGCACGTTAAGCCGGGCAAGGGCGCTGCCTTCGTTCGCACCAAGCTTAAGAATGTCATGACCGGCGCCGTCGTCGAGCGTTCTTTTAACCCGACCGACAAGCAGCCGCGCGCGACCATCGAGACCAAGGAAATGCAGTACGTCTACACCGACGGCGAGTTCTACTACTTCATGGATCCGGAAAGCTTCGAGCAGATCCCGCTGACCCTGGATCAGGTCGAGGAAGCGATCAAGTTCATGAAGGAAGAGACCATGGCCACCATCCGCTTCTACAAGGGCAAGGCCTTCTCTGTTGACGCTCCGAACTTCGTCGTGCTCGAGGTCACCGACACCGAGCCGGGCTTCAAGGGCGACACCACCAGCAACACCACCAAGCCGGCGACCCTGGAGACCGGTTATCAGATCGCTGTGCCGCTGTTCGTCAACATCGGCGACAAGATCCGCGTGGATACCCGCGACGGCTCCTACATGTCCCGCGCGTAATTGCATCAATCAGCAAAGAAAGGCGGCCTGACCATGAGCATGCTTGGAAAGAAAGTGGCCTATCTCAAGGGATTGGCGGAAGGTATGGGTGTGAAGAGCGATAACGATCAGGGCAAGCTGATGCTCGCGCTGATTGAGACGCTGGAAGCGGTTGCTCAGGAGAATGAAGAACTGAGCGAGCGTATCGAGGAACTCGCTGAGTATGTCGATGAGATCGACACCGACGTCAGCGAGATCGAGGAAGCCCTCTTTGACGCGGCCGAGGAGGATGACGACGAGTATTTCGACGATGAAGACGACGATGAGGACGACGACTTTGACGGCGAACTCATCGAGTACGAGTGCCCGCACTGCGGTACGGTCGTTTTCTTCGATGAAGAAGCGTTTGACATGGAAGAGGATCACCTCTGCCCGAACTGCAACCGCAAGGTTTTCGACGAAGAGGATGAGGAAGACGACGAGGAGTAATCCCCGCGTCCGCAGCCGCCTGATGTGGCGCAGCTGAAAAGAAGAAAAGGGGACTGCTGAGGAGAGGAACGCAGACAGCGTTTTCTTCTGCGCAGTCCCTTTCTTAGTGAGGAACAAACCGGCAGCCTGCCGGAAATGACATCATGAACGAAGTGAGCATGAAGCAGATGAAAAGAATCGTATCCTGTCTGATCGCCGCGCTGCTGCTTGTCTGCTGCGCTGCTGCGCTGGCGCAGGAGATCCTGTACACGGCGACGGTTACAAAAGACATGACCATCCGTCAGACGAAATCCACCTCCGGCAAGAAGCTGGGCAGTGTGGAGGCGAATGAGATCATCCACGTGATTGAATACGGCAAGGAATGGACGAAGGTTGTCAAGGATGACGTGACCGGCTATCTGCTGACCAAGAACGTGACGAATCTGGCTGTAGCAGCCGGATATGATGACGAAGCTGCGGCGCAGTTCGTTGCTGTGGCGGAGAAGGCGGCGACCATCCGCAGCGAGAAGAGCAAATCTGCGCAGAAACTGCAGGAGTATGCGGCCGGGGATCAGGTCTGCATCCTTGAACTGGGGAAGAACTGGCATCGCGTCGTCAAAAACGGCGTGGAGGGTTACGTCCTTTCTTCCCTGATTGTGAATGTTGAGCCCGCGCGTGATGACGTCGTGCTGCCTCAGGACTTTGAGCAGCGGGTTGCTTTTGAGCATGTGTACACCGCAAAGGCGGATGTGAACCTCTCCATCCGCAAGGAAAAGAACCCCAACTCCCGGCTGCTGGGCACGGTGTATGAAAACGAAGAGGTCGCCGTCATGATGACGGACGGCGAGTGGGCGTATGTCCGCAAGGACGGCGAAACAGGCTATGTCCGGGCGGATCATCTGCGCTATTACAAGCGCCTTGATCCCTATGGGCCGCTTGTTCCGGGCACGGTTGTCTATCCCTATGCCGCGCGCGCGATCGAGGACGTGGAAATCCTTCACAGTGAGACGGGCGTGCTGCTGCGCGTTGCGCCGGCGGGCAGCGTCATTCCGGTCAGCGCGCTTGCCGAGGATATGTCTGTCACCCTGCCTTACGACCGCATCACCGGGCGCATTGCCGCCACCGGCAGCATCGAGATGGAGCCCTGCGTCGCGTGGGACGAGGCGCAGCCGGGCGATCTGCTGGCTGTCTTTGCGACATATTATGATCCGCAGCAGCGGACGCAGACGCAGGTTGGTCGCCTGCACAACATCATGCAGGGCGTCACGCGGCTTGACGGCGTCGTGTTCCCCGCCGGAACGAAGTTCTCCTTCAACGAATACTGCGCGCCGTATACCAAGGGCAACGGTTATCAGGAAGGCCCGATCATCAACTACACCTCCAGCGATAAGCTGGGCTACGGCGGCGGCATCTGTCAGGTGTCCACGACGCTGTACAATGCCATTTTGCAGATTCCGATTCATGTTTCCCTGCACTATGTGCATTCTTCCTATGGCATCTCCTATGCGCCGCTGGATTTTGATGCGGCGGTGGGCGCCGGAAACATTGACCTGCGCCTTGAAAACACGCTGCCTTACGACGTCCGCTTCGCGCTTGAGGCCGATGGCGGCGTGCTGACGGTGTGCGTATACAGGGCTGAGTGATGGGGCGTCTGATTGCAGCGCTGCTGGCTGCACTCTGCCTGTGCGTGACCGGCACGGCGGCGCGCTGCGCATTGGCGCAGGATACGAAAGAAGAAAAAACGCAGGAAGCAGCGGAGTTCTACGGCTATATCGGAAAACGCATGGATGTGCATCGCTGGGGCGAAGAGGATTCCTATGTGATCGGCACGGTGGAAGCCGGCGAAATCGTCGATGTGTACGTCAAGGGCCGCACATGGACGCGGATCGCTTTTGCGGATAGCCCAAACGGCATGGGCTATGTCCGCACGAAATATGTCGAGCGCGTGCAGCGCAAGGATCCGTTTGCCGGTCCGCTGCCGGGGACGAGCAAGCATGTCGCCGTCGGCGTGGCGCTCCGGGACCTGACCTTTAAGCCCGAGGGCTACAAATACCCCATCGAGGTCAAGGCCGGATCGTGGCTGTCGATTGAAAAGATCCGCGATGGACGCGCGTATTTCCCCTACATGCGCGAAGAAAAGAATGTAAGCGTCAAGACGGAGTACCTGCGCCTCTACGATTTTGTCCCATGGGACGAGGCGCAGCCGGGCGATCTGCTCTATGCGTTCACGACGTTCTATACGACCAGCCTGAACAAAGAGGGCAACGCCGGACGCATGTACAACATCCGGCTTGCCAGCGAGCGGCTGACAGGCATCCGGGTGAAGGCGGGCGAGTGCTTCTCCTTTAACGACATCTGCGGTCCATACACCAAGGAAAACGGCTATCGCTCTGCGCCTATCCTTGCCGGAGACAGCGAGTTTGGCTATGGCGGCGGCGTATGCCAGATCTGCTCGACGATTTACAACATCGTGCTGCGCCTGTCCGCGGTCATTGAGGAGATGCATTGGCATTCTCAGGGCGGCGTCAGCTATCTGCCTGCGGGGTTTGACGCGACCGTGGGCTCTCAGAGCGACATGGTTTTCAGGAATATCCTGCCTTATGATCTGCGCATTGAGTTTGAAAACCTTGAAGGAACGATGACCGCGTTCTTCTTCAGGGATTATGATGAACAGGAAAGCGATGCGGGCGCGCTGCCCGGGGAGAAAGCAGAAGATGCGAATCCTGATTTCTAACGACGATGGCATTTTCGCGCCGGGCATTGCGGCGCTGATCCGTGCGTGCGCGGATGCGGGACACGAGATCTACGTCTGCGCGCCGGACGGACAGCGCAGCGCCGCAAGTCATTCCCTCACCCTGCGCCATGCGCTGACGGTGCGGGAGATGGAGATTCCGGGCGCTGTACGCGCATGGGCGATCGGCGGCACGCCGGTGGACTGCGTGAAGCTGGGGCTGCTTATGCTCTGCCCGCAGGCGGAGTTTGTCATCTCCGGCGTGAATCACGGGTATAATGCGGGAACGGATATCCTGTATTCCGGTACGGTTGGCGCGGCGATGGAAGGCGTGATTAACGGCAGGCCGGCGATTGCCGTGTCCCTTGCCGCAAGCCGCGAGGACACCTATGACAAGGCTGCCGCGCTGGCTGTCGGGATGCTTGACCGCCTGATGCAGCATCCGCTCAAGCCGGACACGCTGCTGAATCTCAATTACCCGGCGGTTGACGAAGCGCTGGGCGTCGTCGCGGCGCCGATGAAGCGGATCCGATACGACGAAGAGTATGTCAAAACGGTTGGGGAAGACGGCACGGTATGCTATGCGCTCGGCGGCGCAATTGCCCCGGAGCAGGAAGAAACTGATGGAGATTATGCATGGCTGCAGCGCGGCTATGCAACGGCAACGGTGCTTTCCTTTGATCTGGCGGATAAGGAAGCGACGGAATCGATCAAAAATTGGCTGTAATCTGCTATGAAAGCATAAATGATGCAGGAAGACGAAAATCTTCTTGCATTTTTTGTTTTCGTTTGATACAATATGACCAAAGAGAATCGCAAAATCTGCGCCGGGAGTGTGAAAACAACATGCAGGATATGCAGGATATGATGCGGCGGCTCAACCAGTCCGGAAAGCGGCTGAGCAAGGGCCACCGCAAGATTGCTGAATACATCGTCGAGCACTATGACAAGGCGGTCTTTATGACCGCCAGCAAGCTGGGCGAGAAGGTTGGCGTGAGCGAATCGACCGTCGTGCGCTTTGCGGCGGCGATGGGCTACGAAGGATATCCCCAGCTGCAGCGCGCGCTGCAGGAGCTTGTGCGCCACTGGCTGACCGCTGTTCAGCGCTTTGAAATGGCGACGGACATCGATCAGAGCGAGGTGCTGCGCACGGTTCTGCATGCCGACATGCAGAACATCCGCACGACGACTGAAGAGATCAACGCCGAGGCGTTTGACGAGGTCGTCGGAAAGATCATTGACGCGCGCAATATCTATGTCATGGGCCTGCGATCTGCGGCACCGATTGCGCAGTTCCTGGCGTATTACCTGAACTTTATTTTTGATAATGTTCGCATCGTTTCCGAGGCGAGCGGCGACGTATTTGAGCAGATCAGCCGCATCAATGAAAAGGACCTGCTCTTTGGCATCAGCTTCCCGCGCTATTCTACGCGTACGCTGGAGGCGATGTCCTTTGCCAAGGCGCGCGGCGCGCAGGTCATCGGCCTGACCGACGGTCCGATGTCCCCTGTGTATGCCACCAGCAGCGTCTGCCTGACTGCGCGCACGGACATGGCGTCCTTTGTGGATTCCATGGCGGCGCCGCTGTCTGTGATCAACGCGCTGATCGTGGCGCTGGGCCTGCGGCGCAAGGAAGAACTGAGCGAGCATTTCCGTCTGATGGAAGGAATCTGGGATGAATACAGGGTCTATGTTGGCAAAGAGCGCGTGTGATGTGCTGGTAATCGGCGGCGGCGCGGCGGGCATGATGGCTGCGCTGCAGGCGGCTTATGCGGGCGCGAGCGTCATCCTTCTGGAAAAGAACGAGAAGCTGGGCAAGAAAATCTATATCACCGGCAAAGGCCGCTGTAATGTGACCAACGTGGCGGATATCGACGACTTTTTTGGCCAGGTGCCGCGAAACGCGAAGTTCCTCAATGCGGCCTGCCGTCAGTTTACCCATGAGGACGTGACGGCGCTGCTTGAAATGCTTGGTACGCCCACGAAGGTCGAGCGCGGCGGCCGCGTCTTTCCGCAGAGCGAGAAGGCGAGCGACGTGACCAAAGCGCTGCATCACGGTATGAAGGATGCGGGCGTGCAGGTTGAACTCAACTGCGAGGTGTCGCATATCCGCAAAGAGGACAAGCTGTTTGCGGTGGACTTTACCCGCGGCGGCACGCTGCGCGCAAGAAGCGTCATCGTCGCCACCGGCGGCGTGAGCTATCCGTCCACCGGTTCCACGGGCGATGGATATCGCTTTGCCAGGGAGAACGGACATACCATCACACCGGTGAAGGGATCGCTCGTTGGCCTCACGATCGAGGAAAAATGGCCGAAGCTCCTGCAGGGGCTGAGCCTGAAGAACGTGCGCGTACAGGCGAAGGCTGGCAAGAAGACGATCTATGACGAGCTGGGCGAGATGCTCTTTACGCACTTTGGCGTCAGCGGTCCGCTGATCATCGAGCTTTCCAGCCACATGCCGGATGATTTTTCCGGCGTGAACGTGACGCTTGATATGAAGCCTGCGCTGACGGATGAACAGATCGATCTGCGCCTTCAGCGCGAGTTTGCGGAGAATGCGCGCAAGCAGCTTTCTTCCGTTCTCGTGTCGCTGATGCCTGCGCGCATGGGTCCTGTGTTTGCGGAGCTGTGCGGCCTTTCTCCGGAGACGGCGATCAACCAGATCACCCGTGAGCAGCGCCTGACCATCGGCAGGATGCTCAAGGCTCTTCCGCTCCGCGTAGGCGGCACGCGCCCGATTGAGGAGGCGATTGTCACCCGCGGCGGCGTGGAAGTCAGGGAAATTCTGCCCGGCACGATGATGAGCCGCAAGCAGGAAGGCCTGTTCTTCGCGGGCGAGGTGCTCGATGTGGATGCGCATACCGGCGGCTTTAACCTGCAGATTGCGTTTTCCACCGGCGCGCTGGCGGGCAAGAGCGCCGCGGCGTACGCGATGGATATGGAATGATGGATGCGGTCATACGACCGGATTGAAATGAATAGGATGACCGCTGCATCAGATGCGCCTCCTGAGACGGAGGGTTTCTGTGGAGCGGTCTTTTTTATCTTAAACGAAAAGGAACTTAAAACAGCGCGAAGCGATGTAAGGTCAAGGGGCTCAGCCCCTTGGCGGGTTTGGGCGGCAGCCCAACGTAATCCATAAGGAGGGATTGCATGAACGCAAAGAACGAGGAAAAACGCAGGACGTATGAACGCAGCGCGCGCCTGCTGCTGCTGCTTGCCATGCGGCGCATCGCGCCCGGGACAAAGGTGCGCTTTGAGCACAGCATCGGTCAGGGAATCTATACGACCGTCTCAGGGCTGGATCTGACGGCGGCCATGGTTCGCAGGATCGAACAGGTTATGCGCGACATCTGCGCGGAGAATCTGCCGATTGAAAAGAGCCGCATGACCCGCAGGGAGGCCATGACGCTGTTTGAAAAGCAGGGACAGGAGGATACCGTCCGTCTTTTGACATACCGCCCGTACGAGCATTTTGATGTGTATACCTGCGACGGACTCAGCGAGTATTTCTATGGCGACATGGTCAAAACCACGGGCGAGATCGACCGCTTTGCGCTGCGGTTTTATTATCCCGGCATGGTGCTCATGCTGCCGGAGGAAGCGGACGGCCCCGTCGCGCCCTTCGCCGAGCGGCCGCAGCTGATGCGCACATACGCCATGTCGGCAGAGTTTTCGCGCATTCTTGGCTGCGAGAACGCGGCGGACGTCAATGATATCATCAAAAACGGCGAAATCCGCACGTTCATCCGCGTCAACGAAGCGCTGCATGATCGGGCGATTGCGCAGATTGCCGAGCGGATCATCGCGCGCGGCGCACGGATTGTCTTTGTCGCAGGCCCGTCTTCCAGCGGCAAGACGACGTTTGCCAACCGGCTGGGCATTCATCTTCGCGTCAGCGGAAAGCGCCCGGTTGCCATTTCTCTGGATAACTATTACCGCAATCGCGATGAGGTGCCGCTCGGGCCGGACGGCAAGCCGGATCTGGAGTGTCTGGAGTCCATCGACGTGCCGTTGTTCAACGCGCAGCTTATCGAGCTGCTGGCGGGGCATGAAACGGAGATTCCGCGCTATTCCTTCATCCATAAACGGCGCGAGGAAAAGGGCGTCATGACGCGTGTGGGCAGCGATGAGATCATCATCGTGGAGGGTATTCACGGCTTGAATCCGCAGCTGAGCGACGATATCCCCAGGGAACTTAAGTTCCTCGTGTATATCAGCGCGCTGACGCAGCTGAATCTGGATAACCACAACCGCATCCGCGCGACGGATGTGCGCCTGCTGCGGCGCATTGTGCGCGATCAGCGCACGCGCGGCATGGACGCCATCGGCACGATACAGATGTGGGACAGCGTGCGCGCAGGCGAGGAGAAGTACATCTTCCCCTATCAGGAGCGGGCGGATGTGATGTTCGATTCGTCGCTGTTCTATGAGATTCCGCTGCTGAAAAAATGCGCGTATCCGCTGCTTAAGGAGGTTGCGCCGGACAGCGAGCATTACGTCAGGACGCGGAGGATGGTCAAATTCCTGAATTACTTTGTCGACTGCGATACGGAGGATGAAATCCCGCCGACGTCCATCCTCAGGGAGTTTATCGGCGGCTGTACGTTCTACGACGAGTAAAACTTTTTTGGAAACAGGGATATACTTTTCGTCTCCTTGGGCATGATAGCGCAAGGAGGCGATTGATGATGAAAAAAAGCATTCTTCTTGTTCTTTGCGTGTTCCTGCTTGCGCTGACGCTCGCCGGCTGTGCCGCGGGAAATGCGGGTATGGTCGGCCAGACGAAGGCCCCTGTCGCCACGTTCACGCCGGATAATGCAACGATGGCGCCGGTGACGACCATGCAGCCGGAAACCACCATGATGCCGGAGAACAGTCCGATGACGACCGCCGAAAACGACATGCTCAATGGGATGGCAAGCGGCATGAACGGCGGCGCAGCAGCCGGCAGCGCGAACGCTGCGATGACGCCGGCGGAGATGGGACGCATGGCGGAGAAGATTGCCGATGCGGTTGAACGCATCAGCGAGATCGACGATGCGGAGGTCATCGTGGAAGGAAACCGCGCGCTGGTTGCAGTCGAGTTTGAAGATCAGTACAGCGCGGGGCTCGACGACCGGATGAAGCAGCTGATTACACAGACCGTCCAAAAGGCGGACAGCAAGATCACCGAGGTCAGCATCACGGACGACGATACGCTCTATGGTCAGGTCAAATCCCTTGCGGAGCGCATTGGTAAGGCAACCGGCCTTGACGAACTGACGGGTGACATCGGCGACCTTTGGGATCGTGTCACCGGCAGATAACAAGGAAAAGCAACAAAACCGCAGCTTGACAGGGCTGCGGTTCTATGTATTTGACCTGCATTGAGCGGCGCATTCAATCGGTCGCGGCGGCGTGTACGGCGCGACCGCACGATTATTTCTTCCGGGAAATCCCATTTCCCGGAAGAAATAATCGTTTCTTTGCATTTTTCAGTTGTGCCCAGCGGGCGCGGCTGAAAAATGTAGGGGGGTGGTCGTGGCGGGGGAAAGGTTCCCCCGTCCACCAGCCTGTCAAGAGCTTTTTTGACAGGCTGAAGTGCAGCTTGACAGGGCTGCGGTTTTCTGTTATGCTTCTTCTCTGTGCGAAAAAAAGATCAATTTGCCGGGATGAAATTACCATTGCGCTGCGTCTATATACTGTTCAACGCTCCGGCACTGCCGGCAACCCGCCGGGGCAGACGAAATTCTTGTGACAATCAATTGGAGGATCAATGATATGAATATGAAGAAGCTTGTGATGATCGGCCTTGTGATCGTGTGCGCCGTGATCGCGTTTGTGACCGTTTCCAGCGAAAAGAAGGAAGCGATTGAGGCGATGGAGGCAGCGCAGGGACAGGAGACGTTCCGCGCTGAAGGCCTGATTGCGACTGTGGAAGAGAACAACTTCATCATTCAGGATGCGACGCTGGGCGAGCTTCGCGTGAACTACGATGCTACGACCGTCTTTGAGGGCGTGGACGCTGCTGCGCTGGCCTTTGGTCAGTATGTTTTCGTCGATTTTGACGGCAAGATGACCCGTTCCATTCCGCCGCAGATTTCCGGCATGAAGGTCGGGATGTATCCGGTGTCCGGTGTGGTGACGGAAGTGAGCGAAAGCAGCGTCACCATTGAGCAGAACAATGGAAACGGTCAGGCGGTCATTCACCTGTTGGACGGCGCGCCGGAGCTGGCGATTGGCGATGAAATCATCGCCTATACCAACGGCGCGATGACCATGTCCATCCCGCCGCAGACGACCGCGCTGGCGGTTGAGTTCGTGGCGGCCGCGGAATAATCAGCTGAACGAATAAATGCCTCCCGCAGAGCAAAGCGGGAGGCATTATTTATTTGGCTGAGAAGAAGCGAAAGAGGCAGAATAAGCAGGGAGGGATTTGGCTTTTCCGGCAGGTTTTTCAAAGAAGCTTGAAAGGAATATGCATACCCCTTTGGGGAAGGTGCCCCGCAGGGACGGATGAGGTCCTTGCGCCGCAGCGCATGCCGGCCGGCGATTGATAAAGGAGACGTTAGGGGCAACTGCCCCTAAGACCCAGTTTGGGGATTTCTGACTCCTCGCTCGACGCTCGTCGGTCAGTTCGGATGAATCCGACCCCCAAACCCCTTCATCGCTTCGCGCGGAAAAAAGCCGTCTGCTTAAACTCCGTCTGCCGGAGCGACGTAGAGCGGCAGCGGCGGCGTGAGTCCGTCAAAATGCAGCGAATCGCCGTTTGCGCCGAGCTTATGAAGCGCCGCTTTCACGCGCTCGGGCTGGTAGAACTTCATCATGTGGTTGGGCGTCAGGGAGAAGGTCTGGCACACGCCGGTCAGCAGCGCCACGCGCTCCTTGTGCCACGGCGGAGTCAGGATGGAGAGATTGCCGTACGTTTCGCTCATCAAGCGCAGAACGGCGGGGCAATCCTCTTCCTTTTTAAGCAGCAGCTCGGAGACGAACTGTCCGCCGGAAATGGGATTGATTACGCAGTAGCCGATCATCTGACCGCCGCGCAGGATCGCCATGGGGTTATTGCTCCAGTTTTTGAGGATGGTGACGAAGGTTTCCTCGCTGCGTTCGCAGAAGGACGGCTGAGCGGCGTGCAGCCGCGCGGCAAAGGGAACATGCGCCTGCTGCATGGGGACGAGGGAAAGACCCGTTGTGTCTGCTGCCTTGAAGGCGTGGCGGGCGTTGTGCGTCCCAAGGCTGGAGACGAGCTGACAGCCGGCGAGATCAAAGCCGTAATAGCCGTAGCGCTGGCGATCGCCGCCCAGGACGGCAAAGGAGGCGTCAAGCTCTTTGGCATGCGCGTCGACTGCGGCGAGCAGATCGTCCATGAAGCCGCGGCCGCGTGCGCGCGGATGCGTGCTGACCGAGCCGACGCCGATGGTCATCAGCTCTTCGCCTGCGATGGTCATCTTCACCGGATAGGCGAGAATCGCGGCGAGGATCTTTCCGTCTTCCTTGATGATGAAGTGATGCGGCGTCGTATCGGCATCTCCGCCGTAGAGTTTGGGCAGCAGGGTGGCAAAGTCATGCGGCCTGTGCGCCTTGGAGAAGATGTAATCGATAAAGTCGATGATGTCGTTTCTGTCTTCGGGCGTGGCCCAGCGCTTTTCGAGCATGGCAGTTCCTCCTGCGGCTTACCGGATGGTTTTCAGCTCTTCTGCAGAGAGCTTGATGGAATCCTTGCCGTGGTTGATGATGATGCCGGCATACGGCTTGGCAATGACCTTCGCCTCCTCAAAGGAGATGAGCGCAATGCGGAAATTCGTGCCGAAAACCGGAAGGAGCTTGCTGAAGTTGGTAAACAGCGGCACCCATTCCTGCTTCGTCTTGTTGTTGACGAGGGTGCGCAGGTGCATCCGGCGGGAGTCCGTCTTCTTGGCAAGGCGGTATCCCGGATTGCCGCTGGTGACGGCGTCCTGATTGACCGCGTAAAGGCGCTTGCTGCCCTGCGTGGCATGCAGCGTGCGGTCGTTGACGCGCGCATTCGGGTCTTCTCCATCGTAGCAGAAGACGCACAAAAACAGCGAATCGGGCAGGGCCTTGCAGAGCTTGGTAAAGATGACAGCCTTCTCGGCCTCGTCCTCGCAGGCGTTGTAGCGGTCAAGAAGATCGGTAAAGGAAAGGCCGCGGATTTTGTCCTTCACCTGAAGGGTTTTGTCATCGTCGCCCGTGGGCTTCATGCCCACCAGCTTCCTGAGATTATTCAAAAAAGACATGTCTGCACCTCGTGTGGATCAAAGTAGATGCAACCATTATACCATGAAAGAACAAAATAAAAAACCCCGTTTCTCGATGGAGAGAAACGGGAGGGAAATCAGGTTCGCTCGTGGCGGAGATAGGCAAACCACATGGTAGCGCCCATTGCCGCGCCGCCGATGATGTTGCCCAGCGTAACGGGAATCAGGTTGGTCACAAGGAAATTGCTGACCGTGAGAACGGACAGATCAATGCCTGCCTGCGTGGCCAGCGCCGCATAGGCGGGATTGGCCGCGGCGAAAAGACCCGCGGAGATGTAGTACATATTCGCTACGCAGTGCTCAAAGCCGCAGATGACAAAGTAGCTGACCGGAATGAACGCGCCCAGCAGGCGGCCGGCGGCGTCCTTGGCAGCCATGGCCATCAGCACGCCCAGACACACCAGCACATTGCAGAAAATGCCCAGCCCAACGCCGTTGGCAAAGGGGATCGCGCACTTGGCTGCGGCGATGCGGATGGTGTACACGGCGAGCTGACCGCCGGAGTAATTGAGCTGACCGAACGCCGCGCAGGACCATGCGACGAGCGCCGCGCCGATGAAATTGCCCAGATAGACGAGCAGCCAGTTGCGCAGCATCCCGGCAAAGCTGGCTTTGCGGTCGAGGACGGAGATGACGATCAGGCTGTTGCCGGTAAAGAGCTCCGCACCGGTGACGATCACCATGCACAGGCCAAAGGGGAACAGAAGACCGCAGATCATCCGCGCAAGGCCGACGTCCGCGACGCCGTGCGCGGCGGTATTGGTTGCAGCGCAGCCCAGCGCGATCAGCGCGCCGGCGAGGATGCCAAGCACGAGCAGATCGGCGGCGCTTTTTTTCGCCTTCGCCGCACCGGCGGAGGAATAAGCGGCGGTCAGCTCCTTGGGGGAATTGTAGCCCATGAAAAGCTCCTCCTGAATAAGAATGAGAAGAAAACAGGAACCCGGAGGCTAACCTGAGGGTTCCTTAATGAGTGTATCGCGAAGCGATGAAGGGAGTTTGAGGGACAGGGTCCCTCAAGCAGGTTGTTAAGGACAGCAGCCCTTAACGTATTCCCCACACTATACGCTTTGCGTCTTACCAGGGGATCGGAGCGCCTTTTTGCGCGTGCGATCCCGTTTGAGGCAAGGCGAAGCGAAGGGGGTGTGGGCACAGCCCACTTAGAAAAGACCCGTGATCTTGCCGTTCTCGTCCACGTCGATCTTTTCCGCCGCCGGCACCTTCGGCAGACCCGGCATGGTCATGATGTCGCCGGTGAGCGCGACGATGAAGCCCGCGCCGGCGGAAACCTTGAGGTTGCGGACAGTGACGGTGAAGCCCACCGGCGCGCCCAGCAGCTTCTGGTCGTCGGAGAAGGAATACTGCGTCTTTGCCATGCAGATCGGGCAGGAGCCGAAGCCCAGCTCGGTGAGCTGCTGCGCCTGCTTCTTCGCGCCCGGGGTGAGAGACACGCCCGCGCCGCGATAAACGTTCTTGACGATGGCAGCGAGCTTCTGCTCGATGGTCATGTCAGCGTCGTAGGCAAAGCGGAAGTTGTTCTCGCCTTCTTCGCACAGGCGGACGACTTCCTTCGCCAGCTCCACGCCGCCGTCGCCGCCCTTGCCCCAGACCTCGGAGAGCGCGACGTTCACGCCCAGCTCCTGACACTTGGCGCGCACGAGCGCAAGCTCCGCCTCGGTGTCGGTCGGGAAGCGGTTGATCGCCACGACGCAGGGCAGCTGATAGGTGGTGGTGATGTTCTCAACGTGGCGCAGGAGGTTGGGCAGGCCCTTCTCAAGCGCTTCGAGGTTCTCCTTGCCAAGGTCGGCCTTGGCAACGCCGCCGTGATGCTTGAGCGCGCGCACGGTCGCCACGACGACGACGGCAGACGGCTTCAGGTTCGCCATGCGGCACTTGATGTCAAGGAACTTCTCCGCGCCAAGATCCGCGCCGAAGCCGGCCTCGGTCACGCAGTAGTCGCCCAGCTTCATGGCCATGCGGGTCGCCATGATGGAGTTGCAGCCGTGGGCGATGTTGGCGAACGGACCGCCGTGGATGAAGGCCGGGGTGCCTTCCAGCGTCTGAACGAGGTTGGGCTTGAGCGCGTCCTTGAGCAGCGCGGTCATCGCGCCGGCAGCCTTCAGGTCACCTGCGGTGACCGGCTTGTCGTCGTAGGTGTAGCCCACGATGATGCGGCTGATGCGCTCCTTGAGGTCGGTGATGCTGGTCGCCAAGCAGAAGACCGCCATAATCTCGGAGGCGACGGTGATGTCAAAGCCGTCCTCGCGCGGGACGCCCTGCATCTTGCCGCCCAGACCGTCGATCACATTGCGCAGCTGACGGTCATTCATGTCCACGCAGCGCTTCCAGGTGATCTTCTTGACGTCGATACCCAGCGCGTTGCCCTGCTGGATGTGATTGTCCAGCATCGCCGCGAGCAGGTTGTTCGCCGCGCCGATGGCGTGGAAGTCGCCGGTGAAGTGGAGGTTGATGTCCTCCATCGGGACGACCTGCGCATAGCCGCCGCCAGCCGCGCCGCCCTTCACGCCGAAGACCGGGCCAAGGCTCGGCTCGCGCAGGGCGAGGATGGCGTTCTTGCCGATCTTGCGCATGCCGTCGGCAAGGCCGACGGACGTGGTGGTCTTGCCTTCGCCTGCCGGGGTCGGGGAGATGGCGGTGACGAGGATCAGCTTGCCTTCCGGACGGCTGTTTTCCTTGAGCAGATTGTAGTCGATCTTGGCCTTGTAGTTGCCGTAAAGCTCCAGATACTTCTCATCAACGCCGGCAACTTCCGCGATCTCGCGGATGTGGCGCATCTGACAGCTCTGTGCAATTTCGATATCAGTCTTGAATTCCATGGTATTTTCCTCCTTAAGAGTCGTTTGTGGAGTGGTGGCCCTTGGAAATATAAAAGGGCGCACCGAAAGAAATCAGTGCGCCCAGACGGTCGGCATAAAAGCGCTTCCGCGCCGCGATACTTCATGTGGTCGTCCACTTCCGTCAGTCGTATCGCTGTCTCGCACGCCCACGGGCGACGATGTATAATGAATCATACCAGATTATTCCGTTTTCGTCAAGCGAAAAAAGGGGATTTGAGAAATATACGGCGGGTAGGCGGGCTGTGCCCGCACCCACTATGCTTCGCTGCGTGATATCCCAAACAAGCGGTTTATGTGCGCGAAGCTAAGATGGGGTTAAGGGGCGTTAGCCCCTCAGGCGGGTTTGGGCGGCAGCCTATAATGTTCCCCAGTAAGGATTCTCGCATTGCTTGCGGGCTGTGCCCGTACCCACTATGCTTTGTATAGTCTAATGGGGTTGCACGCGCGGAGGGATCTCCGATCCCTGACTTAGCAGGTATAACTTTTTACTGGAAAAGAAATAGTTGAGCAAGCACACCGCCTGCGGGCGGGGACCTCATCCGTCATGCATAAAAAGAAACCGGCGACTTTTGTCACCGGTTTCGTGCTTTTCACAAAGCCTGTTTTCCTCACCCCAAAGCTCAGCTGCGGAGCGCCCTCTGCGCGAACGCAGCGGGTTCAAGCGCCGCGAAGCGAAATGGGTGTGGGCACAGCCCACTTATTTTCCGTTGACGGAGTCGCGCAGCATAACGTCGTGCGCGCCGCCTTCCACGATGGAAACGGCGGAAACGAGGGTCAGCTTCGCCTTGTCGCGCAGCTCTTCGATGGTCAGCGCGCCGCAGTTGCACATGGCGGAACGAACCTTGGAGAGCGTGGTCGCCATGCCGTCGGCCAGAGAGCCGGCGTAGGGAACGTAGGAATCGACGCCCTCTTCGAAGCTCAGCTTCTTCGCGCCGCCCATGTCATAGCGCTGCCAGTTGCGTGCGCGGGCAGAGCCTTCGCCCCAGTACTCCTTCATGTAGCTGCCGTTGATGAGCACCTTGGTGGTCGGGGACTCGTCAAAGCGGGAGAAGTAACGGCCAAGCATGCAGAAGTCAGAGCCCATCGCCAGCGCAAGGGTGATGTGGTAGTCCTGCACGATGCCGCCGTCGGCGCAGATCGGTACGTAGATGCCGGTCTCCTCAAAGTACTTGTCGCGCTCCGCAGCGACGTCGATCACGGCAGTCGCCTGACCACGACCGATGCCCTTGGTCTCACGGGTGATGCAGATGGAGCCGCCGCCGATGCCGACCTTGATGAAGTCCGCACCGCAGTCCGCCAGATAGCGGAAGCCTTCGCCGTCGACGACGTTGCCGGCGCCAACCTTGACCTTGTCGCCGTAATGATCGCGGATCCACTTGATGGTCAGCGCCTGCCACTCGGAATAGCCCTCGGAGGAGTCGATGACCAGCACGTCAACGCCGGCCTCAACCAGCGCCGGAACGCGCTCGGCATAGTCGCGGGTGTTGATGCCCGCGCCGACAACGTAGCGCTTGTCTTCATCCAGCAGCTCCAGCGGGTTGCCCTTGTGGGAGTCGTAGTCCTTGCGGAAGACGAACGCCACGAGGTTGCCCTCCTTGGAGACGATCGGGAGGCTGTTGAGCTTGTGATCCCAGATGATGTCGTTGGCAATCTTCAGGGAAGTGCCCTCCGGCGCGGTGATCAGCTTCTCCGCCGGGGTCATAAACTCGGCAACCGGGGTGGCCGGATCCATGCGGGTGACACGGTAGTCACGGCTGGTGACGATGCCCAGCAGCTTGCCGGTACCGGTGCCGTCGTCGGTGACGGCCATGGTGGAATGACCGGTCTTTTCCTTCAGGGCGACAACGTCAGCCATGGTGTCGGTGACACGCAGGTTGGAGTCGCTGATCACGAAACCGGCCTTGTAGTTCTTAACCTTGCGAACCATCTCAGCCTGCTCTTCGATCGGCTGGGAGACGTAAATGAAAGCGATGCCGCCCTCGCGCGCCAGACCAATGCCCATCTTCTCGCCGGAAACGGCCTGCATGACAGCGGAGACCATCGGCACATTCATGGTCAGCGGGCATTCTTCCTGCCCCTTCTTATAGCGCACAACCGGAGTCTTCAGGGACACGTTCGTCGGAATGTGCTGGGAGGAGGAGTAACCCGGAACAAGCAGGTACTCGCTGAAGGTATGGGACGGTTCGGAATAATAATACGCCATAAAGCACCTCTTCAAGAAAGATTCGTCATGGGTGAACGCTGCGTCCCCTCGGGGAGAAGCAGCGGAGTTCATATAAGCGCACAGCCGCCGATCCGCCTGCTTTGCAGGAGAGCCGGCGGCTGTTTCCGTCTATAATACCATAAGTATTCTCAATTGTACACACCTAAAAACTTACCAATAAAAGTTGGGAAAGTTTTAACAATGTGGTGGATTTCCCCCCGGATTTGCTTATTTTTCCATCGCGGCAAGCGCGCGCTGGCCGATGTCGCTGCGCTTCATCATGCCGTCGAAATGGATCGTTTCGCACGCGGCGTACGCCTGCGTAAGCGCTTCCTTGAGCGTCGGCGCGGTCGCGGTGACGCCCAGCACGCGGCCGCCTGCGGTGACGAGCCTGCCGTCCCTGAGCGCACTGCCGGCGTGGTAGACGGTGACATTTTCCGCGCAGGTCGCCGGGATGGTCATCTCCTTGCCCTTGGCGTAGCTGCCCGGATAACCGCCGGAGGCGAGGATGACGCACGCTGCGCTTTCATCCTTCCATTCCACGTCGATCTCGTCAAGGCGCTCGTCTTCCACCGCCTGCATGATGGTGAGCAGATCGGTTTTCAGCAGCGGAAGCACGACCTGCGTCTCCGGATCGCCGAAGCGGCAGTTGTACTCAATGACCTTCGGACCGTTTTCTGTGACCATCAGGCCGAAATACAGGCAGCCCTTGAAGGGACAGCCCTCCGCGCGCATGGCGGCGAGGGTCGGCAGGAAGATCTCTTCCATGCAGGCCTTAGCCACGTCCGCGGTATAATACGGGTTCGGCGCGATGGTGCCCATGCCGCCGGTGTTCAGGCCGGTGTCGCCGTCGCCGGCGCGCTTGTGGTCCATGGAGGAAACCATCGGCGCAATCGCAACGCCGTCGGTGAAGGCGAGGACGCTGACCTCGGGACCGGTGAGGAATTCCTCGATGACGACCTCGTTGCCGGAATCGCCGAACGCCTTGTCCTCCATGATGGACTTGATGGCGGCGACGGCTTCATCGTAATTGGTCGGGATGAGCACGCCCTTGCCAAGCGCCAGACCGTCCGCCTTGATGACGATGGGGAAGGACTGTGCTTTGAGGTAGTCAAGCGCCTTGGCGGCGTCGGAAAACACCTCGTAGCTGGCGGTCGGGATGCCGTACTTTTTCATCAGGTTCTTGGAGAAGACCTTGCTCGCCTCGATGCGCGCCGCGGCGGCATCCGGGCCGAAGCAGGGGATGCCGGCCTCGTGCAGGCGGTCCACGCAGCCCAGCGCCAGCGGATCGTCCGGCGCGACAACGGCGAAGTCGATTGCGTTAGCCTTGGCGAATTCGACGATTGCCGGAATGTCCTTTGCGCCGATCTCCGGCACGCAGACGGCGTCCGCGGCAATGCCGCCATTGCCCGGCAGGGCATAGATGGTTTCAACCGCGGGATTTTCTTTCAGCTTTTTGATGATGGCGTGCTCGCGGCCACCGCCGCCGACGACCAGAAGTTTCATGACAGGATCCTCCTTGCGGGATGATTTCTGCGTTTCACAGCGCGAAGCGGAGAAGGGAGTCTGAGGGTTCGGATTTATCCAAACTGGGACGGGAGTGAATGACACCCTAGTAGGGTGTCAGAGTCGTCCTGACCGACGAGCGTCAAGCGAGGAGATAGAAATCCCTCAGGCGGGTTGGGGCGGCAGCCCAACGTAACCCAATATCCCAAGAAACCAGAACTGAACAGGATCCGGAGGCGACGCTTACGGTTCCGAATTCAGTTGGAGTAGACTTTTCCGACTAAACGCTGTATCCAATAATCAGTAGGAAGCGAGTTGTGCGGAGCCAAAATTGTCGCCTGCGGCTCCTCTTTGGCTCGCGGATACGGCTGTGCATGGAGGACGTTAAGGGCTGCCGCCCTTAAAATCCTGCCAAGGGACTTCGCCCCTTGACCCCATGATCGCTTCGCAGCTGTATAAGCAGCTTTGAGAGGATGATGAGCGAGTCCCGGAGCGCCTTCTGCGCGAACGGGACACAATCGGCCGCGTGCGCAGAAGATACTGGACAGACAAATGATTTCGGATGCCGGTCCAGCGGAACGCTGGTTAATGATGGAACAGGCGCATGCCCGTGAAGCACATGGTGATGCCGTACTTATTGGCGGTCATGATGACGTGATCGTCACGGATGGAGCCGCCCGGCTCGGCGATGTACTGCACGCCGCTCTTGCGCGCGCGCTCGACGTTGTCGCCGAAGGGGAAGAACGCGTCGGAGCCGACAGTCACGCCGCTCTGGGTCGCGATCCACGCCTTCTTTTCCTCCGCGGTCAGCACTTCCGGCTTCACCTTGAAGGTGTTCTGCCAGACGCCCTCGGCCAGCACGTCCTCGTACTCGTCGGAGATGTACACGTCAATCGCGTTGTCGCGGTCGGCGCGGCGGATCTTGTCCACGAACTGCAGACCCAGTACCTTCGGATGCTGGCGCAGATACCAGGTATCGGCCTTCTGACCGGCGAGACGGGTGCAGTGGATGCGGCTCTGCTGGCCCGCGCCAACGCCGATCGCCTGACCGTCCTTGACGTAGCAGACGGAGTTGGACTGGGTGTACTTGAGCGTGATGAGCGCGATGATCAGGTCGATCTTCGCCTGCGGGGGCAGATTCTTGCTTTCGGTAACGATGTTGGAGAGCAGCGCTTCGTCAATCCTGAAGTTGTTGCGGCCCTGCTGGAAGGTGATGCCGAAAACATCCTTGCATTCCTGCTCAGCCGGCACGTAATCGGGATCGATCTCAACGACGTTGTAGGTGCCCTTGCGCTTTTCACGCAGGATGGCCAGCGCTTCCTCGGTGTAGCCCGGGGCGATGACGCCGTCGGAAACCTCGGCCTTCAGGTAGCGGGCGGTCGCCGCGTCGCACACGTCGGACAGGGCAGCCCAGTCGCCGTAGGAGCACAGGCGGTCAGCGCCGCGCGCGCGGATGTAGGCGCAGGCGATGGGGGAAAGCTCCGCATCCTTGTCGACAAAGTAGATCTGACGGTCGACGTCGGAAAGCGGCAGACCGACGGCAGCGCCGGCCGGGGAAACATGCTTGAAGGACGCGGCGGAGGGCAGGCCGGTTGCCTGCTTGAGCTCACGGACCAGCTGCCAGGAGTTGAAGGCGTCCATGAAATTGATGTAGCCGGGCTTGCCGGAAAGGATCCGGATCGGCAGCTCACCGCCGTCTTTCATGAAGATACGGGACGGCTTCTGGTTGGGGTTACAGCCATACTTGAGTTCCAGTTCGTTCATGGTGGTCGCTCCTTTATATCGATAAGTAAATAGAAAATGCGAAATAATCCTCAGTCAATGCTTTGCAAAGGCAGGCCGCAGAGCGCCTTCTGCGCGAATGCGGCGTTAAAACCGACGCGAAGCGAAGTGGGTGTGGGCACAGTCCACTCAGTCGCCGAGGTGCTTGTTGAGGATGCGCTGCTCGTACTTACCCGTTTCAATGTCGGTGTAGCGCACGAACAGGGAGATCTTGTTGTCCGGGTTGAGGTTTTCCCACAGCTCGCTGGTGAACGCGTCGATGTCGCCGCTGATGGTCACGCGCTCCGGCTCGCCCTGGAAGGTCGGAATCACCGGGTTGCCGTCGCACACATAGGTGTGCAGGAAGTGACCAAGGCCCTTGATCGCCGGATATTCATAGAAGAAGCGGGCGCAGGCGCTGCCGGCGGCGTCGGCAGCCTTGAGGATGGACATCTTGTAGCTGCCGTCTTTGGCCTGAATGCCGGAGATGCGCGGCGTCCAGTTGGGACGGTCGTCCTCAAACTGGCGGGTGCGCAGCGCGGCTTCCCAGCTTTCGCCCCGGCCGAGGAACTCCCAGATGGTGTCCGTCTGGTCGCCGTTGGTGACGATGAGGCCTGCGCCGCATTCGCGCACCGGATGATAGATGATCAGGTGCGGATCGACCATCTTGGACGGGTCGTGCGCTTCGGTGCGGATGCCGTCCGGCTCGACGCAGAACACGCGGTTGCGGCTGTTGACGCTGCGGCCCATGATGAAGTACGCGCTGACGGCGGTCTTGCCGTCCGGGGTCACGCCCAGCACGATGCCGCGGCCGGGATAGGTGTTGCCAGCGAGCTTTTCGCTCATCAGACCGGTTTCATAGACGTTCATATGTGTTGCTCCTTTTTGGGCATGTTTTATGCGAGGATGTCAATGCCGGAATCGTCGCCTGCGGCTCTTGTCCGGCTTGCTGATACGGCTTTACATGGGGAGGAGGACGATAAGGGCTGCCGCCCTTATGATCCTGCCAAGGGGCTTCTTTCTCATCACTCGACGTTCGTCGGTCAGGACGGCTCTGACAGCCCACCGGGCTGTCATTCACTTCCGTCCCAGTTTGGAGGAGTCCAAACCCTTGACCCCACATCGCTTCGCGCATATAAAACTTACTTGGCGGTGTCAAGCTCGGCGGCGACCATTTCGGCAGCCTTGGGCAGCAGGAGCCATTCGGCCTGCTCCATTACGCGGCGCTGGAGGACTTCGGCGGTATCGCCGTCCTGAATTTCGACGGCCTTCTGCAGGAGAATCCTGCCGCCGTCGGGGATTTCATTGACGAAATGCACCGTCGCGCCCGTGACCTTAACGCCCTTGGCGAGCGCCGCTTCATGCACCTTCAGACCGTACATGCCCTTGCCGCAGAACGACGGGATGAGGGACGGATGGACATTGAGGATGCGCTCGGGCCACTGCTTCGTGAAATCCTCGGAGAGGATGGACAGGAAGCCGGCGAGGATGATGAAATCGATATGGTTTTCGGCGAGCTCGGCGCTGATTGCGGCTTCAAATTCTGCCTGCGTCTTTCCCTTTTTGGGAATCGCGATGCCCTTGACGCCATGATTGGCGGCGCGGGTCAGGGCATAGGCGGCGGTGTTGCTCGCGATGACGAGCGTGATTTGTCCGTGCGGGATCTGACCGGCTTCCTGCGCCAAGAGCAGGGCTTCCAGGTTCGTGCCGCCGCCGGAAACAAATACGGCGATATTCTGCATGGCGTTTTCTCCTTGGCAGGAATGGAATGCTAAAAAACTGGGGAAGAGCCCAAATTGTCGCCTTCGGCTCCTCTTTGGCTCCCGATCATGCGCTTCGCGATGAGGAGACGATAGGGGCGGCTGCCCCTAAGACCCTGCCAAGGGGCTGGGCCCCTTGACCCCACATCGCTTCGCGCCGGTTTGAAGAAGGATTACTTGAGGACGACGCCGTCTTCGCCGGCGATGACCTTACCGATCTGGTAAGCGGTTTCGCCGGCGGCCTTGAGGGTTTCAAGCGCCTTTTCCGCCTGCTGTGCCGGGATGGCGAGGATCATGCCGATGCCCATGTTGAAGGTGTTGTACATGTCGCGCTCCGGAATGTTGCCGGTCTTCTGGATGAGGGTGAAGATCGGCAGGCGCGGGAAGGAATCAAGCGCAATCTCCGCAGTCAGGCCGTCGGTCATCATGCGCGGCACGTTCTCGTAGAAGCCGCCGCCGGTGATGTGGCTGATGGCGTGGATATCGACGCCGTGATTCAGCAGGCTCTTGACTGCCTTGACGTAGATGCGGGTCGGCGCGAGCAGGGTTTCGCCCAGAGACTTGCCGTCAAGCTCGTCCATCGGGGTCTTCAGGTCGCAGTTTTCCACATCGAACACCTTGCGCACGAGGGAGAAACCGTTGGAATGCACGCCGGTGGAGGCAAGGCCGATGAGCACGTCGCCCTGCGCAAGCTTCTTGCCGTCGATGATCTTCTCCTCGTCGACGATGCCGACGGAGAAGCCGGCGAGATCGTACTCATCCACAGGATAGAAGCCCGGCATTTCGGCGGTTTCGCCGCCGACCAGCGCGCACTCACTCTGGCGGCAGCCTTCGGTGATGCCGGCAACGATGTCCGCGATGCGCGCGGGATCGTTCTTGCCGCAGGCGATATAGTCAAGGAAGAACATCGGCGCAGCGCCGCCGCAGACGATGTCGTTGACGCACATGGCGACGCAGTCGATGCCGACGGTGTCGTGCTTGTCCATGAGGAAGGCAATCTTGAGCTTGGTGCCCACGCCGTCGGTGCCGGAAACGAGCACCGGCTTCTTCATGCCGGTCATGTCCGGCGCAAACATGCCGCCAAAGCCGCCCAGCGTGCCCATGACGCCCGGGATGTAGGTGGATTCCACCATCGGCTTGATGCGCTTGACCGCCTCGTAACCGGCGGTGACGTCCACGCCGGCGGCGGCGTAGGAAGCGGAATGAGAGTTCTTCATAAGGCAAAACCTCCTAATTGTAAAAAGGGAAAGTTGTATCAAAAGAGAATGAGAGACGTTGGGCTGCCGCCCAAACCTGCCTGAGGGATTTCTATCTCCTCGCTCGACGCTCGTCGGTCAGGACGGCTCTGACACCCTACTAGGGTGTCATTCACTCCCGTCCCAGTTCGGATAAATCCGAACCCTCAGACTCCCCTCACCACTTCGTGGAAAGAATAGGTAAAGACGGATATGATCCGCCCGGGGAAAACCACAGAGCAGGCCGCGGAGCGCCTTCTGCGCGTGCGCGGCGTTAAAACCGGCGCGAAGCGATGTGGGTCCGGGCACAGCCCGGCAGCCCGGTTACTCGCGACCGGTCCAGCAGTAGGTGCAGACCTTGTCGCGGTCGATGCCGATGGCGTCGAGCAGGTCACCCAGCTGCTGATAGCCGAGGGAATCAAAGCCGAGCTTTTTGCAGATGGCGGAGAGCATGCACTGGCCGCGCTTTGTGGAGGCGTCGGCGTATTCAGCGATGTGCTGATGGCCTTCGTCGCCCTCCAGCTCCTGAATCGTCCTGCGGGCGATGAGGTCGAGCTCGTTGTTGCCGCGGGAGAAATTGAGGTACTTGCAGTTGTACATGATCGGCGGGCAGGCGGAGCGCATATGCACTTCCTTTGCGCCGGATTCGTAGAGGAATTCAACGGTTTCGCGCAGCTGCGTGCCGCGGACGATGGAGTCGTCAATGAACATCAGCTTCTTGCCTTCGATCAGCTCCGGCACCGGAATCTGCTTCATCTTCGCTACCTGATTGCGCACGTCCTGATTGGCGGGCGTAAACGAGCGCGGCCACGTCGGCGTGTACTTGATGAACGGACGGGCAAACGGCTTGTGGCTCTGGTTTGCGTAGCCGATGGCGTGCGGAACACCGCTGTCCGGCACGCCGGCAACGTAGTCAACGTCCGGCATGAGTCCCTCGCGCGCTTCGCGCTCGGCCATGATCTCGCCGTTGCGCATGCGCATGAGCTCGACATTCCTGCCTTCGTAGTTGGAGTTGGGATAGCCGTAGTACGTCCACAGGAACGCGCAGATGCGCATATCCTTGCCGGCGGGGGAGATGGTCTGGCAGGAATCCGCCGTCAGGCGGACGATTTCCTTGGGACCCAGCTCGTAATGGTTGACATAGCCCAGCTTCTGATAGGCGAAGGATTCAAAGGAAACGCAGAAGCCGTCGTCCTTTTTGCCGATGAGCACCGGCAGGCGGCCCAGCTTGTCGCGCGCGGCGAGGATTTCCCCTTTCTCGGTCAGGATGAGCAGCGTCATCGAGCCGTCGATGATTTCCTGTGCATGCAGGATGCCGGAAACGAGGTCGTCCTTCTGGTTGATGAGCGCGGCAACGAGCTCGGTGGAGTTGACCTTACCGGAGCTCATGGCCATGAACTGGTGCCCGTGGTCGGAAAAGTACTGACTGATCAGCGCTTCAGCATTGTTGATGATGCCGACGGTGGAAATCGCGTAAAGACCAAGGTGGGAGCGCACGAGCAGGGGCTGGGGATCGGTATCGCTGATGCAGCCGATGCCGCTGCAGCCGTGGAATTCGTGCAGGTCTTTTTCAAACTTGGTGCGGAACGGGGTATTTTCGATCGAGTGAATCTGCCGCTGGAAGCCGTCCGTCTGATCGTGGATCAGCATGCCGCCGCGGCGCGTGCCAAGGTGAGAGTGATAGTCGACGCCAAAGAAAACGTCCAGAACGACGTCCCGCTTGGCGACGGTGCCAAAGAAACCACCCATTGATTGTTTCTCCTATTGATTGATACGGTATTTTCTATACTTAAGAGCTGCGCAGATACAAATCGAGCACAGGTAAGTCCCGGAGCGCCTGATGCGCGTGCGCGGCGTATAAACCGGCGCGAAGCGAAGTGGGTCCGGGCACAGCCCGGTCAGGCGAGCAGCTCCGCCTGCAGCGCAGCTTCCTTTTTGGCGATCTGCGCTGCCATGTCCTCGCGCGCAGCGTCGAGCTTCGCGGCGAGTTCGTCATCGGAAACGGCGAGAATCTGCGCGGCGAGGACGGCGGCGTTCTTCGCGCCGTTGAGCGCGACGGTCGCCACCGGGATGCCGGAGGGCATCTGCACGGTTGCCAGCAGCGCATCAAGACCATCCATTGCGCCGCCCTTCATCGGAATGCCGATGACAGGCAGCGTGGAGTTGCCGGCAAACGCGCCGGCCAGATGCGCCGCCATGCCGGCAGCGCAGATGAGCACGCCAAAGCCGTTTTTGCGGGCATTGCGCGCAAACTCCGCGGCCTCCACAGGCGTGCGGTGCGCGCTGAGAATGTGCGCTTCAAACGGAATGCCGAAGTCCTTGAGCTGCGCGCACGCGCCCTTGACAATCGGCCAGTCGGAGTCAGAACCCATGATGACAGCAACCTTTTTCATTCTACATTCGCTCCTTTGGATCGTATGGAGAGGTTAAAAGAAAACGGGCCATGGTCAAATTAGATTGCACATGGCCGCTTGGGGCAATTTATACGACGCTCTGAAGACCGAGCGTCTTCTCAATGAGCAGCATGACGCCAAGGGTCGCAACCATGAGAATGGTGGCGATGGCGGCAATGGTCGGGTCGAAGTGGTATTCGACATAGCTCATGATTTCGATGGGAAGCATCGTCACGCCGGGGCCGGTGAGGAAGGCGGACAGCGACACGTTGTTGAACGAGTTGATGACCGACATGATGCAGGCCGAGGCGATGCCCGACTTGATGTTGGGCAGGACGACGTTGAAGAAGGTGTATACGCGGGTTGCGCCCAGAGAACAGGCGGCCTCTTCGGTGGCAAAATCAAAGTTTGCCAGAGAGGACGTGACCACGCGCATGACATAAGGGATGGAAAGCAGCGTGTGACCGATGAGGAGGCTGGGCACAACCTCCAGATCGTAAGCGTTAACAACGTAACGCAGCATGATGAAACCAAGCACGATGCAGGGGATCAGCACGGGAGAGAGGAACAGCGTCTTGATGAATTCCTTGCCCTTAAAGCGGAAACGGTTGAGCGCATAGGCCGCCGGAAGACCCAGCAGCAGCGCAATGGCGGTACCGGCGATGGCGATGACAATGGAAAGCTTCGCGGATTCGATAAACGAAGTCATCGTCAGCACCTTGGCGTACCATTCAAGGGTAAAGCCCTTGCCGGGGAAGACGAGCGCTTTCGTCTCGCTGAAGGAGGCCAGAGCGATGACCAGCAGGGGGCCGATCAAAAACACGTAGACCAGAAAGGTGATCAAACCAAGGCCGAAATGCTTCTTCATAGCGGACACGCTCCAATTTCAATCAGTCGTTCAGAAAGGATGCTTGGAAAATCCGGCGGGGTCCGCGGGGAACCCCGCCGGAAAATCAGTTCACGAAAACGTATTATCCGAACATCCACGTTTCGCGAGGCCCTCCGCCGAAGCGAAACACGCTGACGGCCGCGGGCGCGAAAGTGGGATGAGCAACAAAGCTGCTTCGGAAGTGGGTGCGGGCATAGCCCGCGTTTCCGAGGGCTTGTCGCCCGAAGGAAACACCTTCGGCCTCGTGCGCTCAAGCAGGGAGCGCGCTAAAGCTTGTTCGGAAGTGGGTTTGGGCACAGCCCAATTACTTGACGGAGAAGACGGAGTTCCAGCTGGCAGTCCAGTTGGCGAGATTGGCAGTGATCAGGTTCCAGTCAACCAGCTTGAGGTTGTCGACCATCTCCGCGCCGTAGGTGAAGTTCGCGGCCTGCTCCGGCGCGAGCTCAACGGCGGTGTTGACCGGGCTGTCCACGCCGTCCAGCGCTTCAGCCAGCTGCACTTCGTAGGAGAGGTAGAAGTTGATGAACTCGGTCGCCAGATCCTTGACCTCGGTACCCTTGATGATGTTGAGCATGTTGTAGCCGGCGAACATGCCTTCAACCGGATCAACCCAAACGTAATCCGGGTTGGCGTTCTTGGCGGTGGTGTAGGAGTAGTCAAGCAGAACCGCGACGGAGATTTCGCCCTGGTTGAGCATGGTGATGGTGTTGTTGGCGGAGGTGTAGGTGTTCACGACGTTCGGCTTGAGCTCGGCGAGCTTGGCGAAGATCGCTTCGTCGTCCTGACCCGGGACAAGGCCGAAGGTCTCGGCAACGGCAAAGTAGAACATCGGGCCGGTGGTGGCGGTCATGTCCGGGATGGCGATGCAGCCTTCCAGCTCCGGATTCCACAGGTCGGCAAAGCTCTTGATCTCGACGTCGCAGTAGGCGCTGTCATAAACGATACCCAGACGGTTGAAGGTGTAAGCCGGGCCGTAGCCTTCGCCCATCGGCGCGCGGGCAGTCTCGTAGATGGAAGAAAGGTTGGTCAGCTTGGAAGAATCGAGGGTGTCGATGACGCCCGCGTCCATCAGCTGCTTGACGAACATGTCGCCGATGATGACCACGTCGTAGTCTGCCGGGGACTCGGTGATCTTGGTGACGCGCTGCGCGTTGCCGCCCATGTCCACCACGAGTTCGCAGCCGGTCATCTCCATGAACGGATCATAGATGTTCTTCTGGAGCAGCTCGGCGTTGAAAGAGAAGTTGCTGATGGTCAGGGTCTGACCAGCGTAGGGCTTGTCCTCGGCGACGCCGCAAACGGCGAGGCAGATGACCAGCAGGGCGACGAGAAGAGCGGTAATCTTCTTCATGACGGGTTCCTCCTGTGTCTTCGTTAGTCAATGAGAATAATCTTGTTCGCCGCGAGGGAGAGGGTAACCGTCTCGCCCACGGGGAAAACCTGAGTCTGGTCGCAGCTGACGACGAACTCGCCGATGTCGGTTGCGACGTTGAGCTGGTTGTGCTGGCCAAGGAAGGTGGAAACCATGACCTTGCCGCTGATCGCGTTGGGCAGGTCGGCGCCTGCGGGCGCGACGGTCACGTCGCCCGGACGGATGCAGCCCTTGAGCGTGGCGCTGGCAGCGTGATCCTTCTCGGTCCTGATGGTGACGCCGTGCTTGGTTTTGAACGTACATTCGCCGGTGCGCTCAAGATCAAAGAAGTTTTCAAAGCCGACGAAGCGGGCAATGAACTCCGTCTTCGGACGGTTGTAGATCTCGCTCGGGGTGTCCATCTGCTCGATGACGCCCTTGTTCATGATCGCAACCTTGTCGGAGATGGCGAAGCACTCCTCCTGATCGTGGGTGACATAGATGGCGGTGAAGCCAAGCTCCTGCTGCAGGCGGCGGATCTCAACGCGCATCTTGACGCGCAGCTTCGCGTCGAGATTGGAAAGCGGCTCGTCAAACATCAGCAGGTCGGGCTTGATGACCAGCGCGCGGGCGAGCGCAACGCGCTGCCTCTGGCCGCCGGACATCTCGCGCGGGAAGCGGTTTTCAAAGCCCTTGAGGTCGACGACCTCAAGCATGTGCATGACTTCCTTGCGGATGGTTTCCTTGTCCATCTTGCGCATCTTCAGGCCAAAGGCCACGTTGTCAAAGACGGTCAGATGCGGGAAGAGTGCGTAGCTCTGGAAGACGAAACCGAAGTTGCGCTTGTGCAGCGGAACGTGGGTGTAGTCCTTGCCGTCAAAGGTCATGGTGCCTGCCATGGGCTCGGAGAAGCCCGCGATCAGGCGCAGGCAGGTCGTCTTGCCGCAGCCGGAGGAGCCCAGCAGGGAGACGAATTCGCCCTTTTCAACGCTGAGGTTGAAATCCTTGAGGATGATATTCTTGTCATAGCCGGCGGTGATGCCGGAAAGCTCGAGCAGTGCCATGAGTTCTCCTCCTTATGCAATCGGGTTGACTTTCTTGCTGACGGTATTGAAGACCGAGGACACGAGCATCGTGACGACAATCATCACGACCGCGACGACGGACGCCTGCGTCCAGTCGCGCAGGCTCATCGCGTACTGGTAGACCATGGTGGAAAGCACGCGGGTATCCGCGCCGCCCAGCAGCTGCGGCGTGGTGTATGCCGTCATGCAGCCGGTGAAGACGAGCACGCTGCCGGTGACAAGGCCGGAGACGCTCAGCGGGAACACCACCTCAAAGAAAGAACGAAGCCGGCCTGCGCCAAGGTTGCCCGCAGCGAGGGTCAGGTCGTCGGGGATGTTGTCCATCACGCCGATGAGCGAGAGGATCATCTGGGGCAGGAAGAGCTGCACAAAGCCCACCGTCATGGAGAACTCGTTGTAAAGCAGGCTCTGCGGCTTGGCGAACAGGCCGATGGCCACCAGAAAGTTGTTGACGATGCCGCGCTTGCCCAGAATAACCATCCAGGAGAAGGAACGGATGACCGGGCTGGTGAACATCGGGAACACCGCGAAGGCCATCATCATGCCCTTATGCTTTGAGTGCTTGGAGATGTAGTACGCGGTGGGGAAGCCCAGCAGCGCACACACGAAAGTCGACAGCAGGCTCAGACGCATGGAACGCATGAAAACCTGCTGGAAGTATACATCCTTGAAAAGACCCCAATAGGAAGAAAACGAGAAGCTCTGCTGCGGAAAGAAGGAGGTCAGGCAGAGCGAAAACAGCGGGACGAGCATGAAGAAGACGACAAACAGCACGCCCGGAACAACGAGCAGCATGCCGAGCAGGTTTTTCTTTCGACTCATCAGCGGGTTCCTCCAAGAATAATAATGATCGTTCGGAAATTGTCGATTCATTCTAGCATCAGGGCGATCGAAAGTCAATTTTATTCTGATGAATGTTCGGATTGTCCGATTGAAATTTGCTTACATCCCATTAAATGTTCGGTTTTTCGCAAATTGATTCGCTGTGCGGGATCATACATGGCAAGCCGCGAAGCAGTGCGGGTGTGGGCACAGCCGCATTATCGCAAAGAGATTTGCGAGATTATGCAAAGCAAGCCGCGAAGCGCTTTTTGCGCGTGCGCGGCGCTTCAAACAAGCGCGAAGCGATGCGGGTGTGGGCACAGCCCACCGGCGTGGGCACGGCCCACTCAGATGATGTCCGTGTAGCGCTCCGCCGCGGCGAGGAAGGGCTTCATTTCCCGGCGAAGCTGCTCGCGCAGCGCATACAGATCCGTATGCACCAGCTTGCCGTCGCGCACACGGATGACGCCGCTGGTCATGACCAGACGGACGTTGGAGGTGTTGGCGCAGTAGACCAGCGCGGAATAGGGATTGTACACCGGGAACATGTTCGCCTCCTCAAGGGAGATGAGCACGATGTCCGCGCGCATGCCGGGCTTCAGCTGACCAAAAACGTTTTCTGCGCCCAGCGCCTTTGCGCCGCCGCGGGTGGCCAGCGCCACAATGTCGCGCGCGGGGAAGAGGCTGCGGTCACGGTTTTCATTCTTGTGGAAGTTGGCAAACAGGCGCATCTGGTCAAAGAGGTTGAGCGTGTTGCCGGAGGAAGGGCCGTCCGTGCCAAGGCCGACGGGTACGCCGTCTTTCAGCAGCGCCTTGACCGGTGCAACGCCCTTGCCGGCCTTGGTGTTGCTGGCGATGCAGTGCGCGACGGAAGCGCCGCGCTCGCCCATGATGCGCGCATCTTCCTCGCTGACATGGATGCAGTGCGCGGCAAGGAGATGCTTGTCAACAGTGCCGATCTTGTCCATCCACTGAAGCGGCGTGGTGCCCATGTCGGCGAAATGCTTCATCTCATAATCCATCTCGCTCACGTGCAGCGTCATCAGCGTGTCATACTTGACGGCAAGCTCATGCGCGCGGCGCAGACAGGCCTCGTCGCAGGTGGTGGTGCCGTGCGGCGCGAGGATGGGATGAACCAGATCGTTATCCTTGTATTTTTCAAGCATCTGCTCGGCCAGCTCAAAGCCGCCGTAGGGCTCGGGATAATCGCAGGTCGGCTGGCCGATGATCGTTTCGCCCAGATAGCCGCGCATGCCGGTCTGCAGGCAGGCGCGCGCGACCTCGTCCTCGAAATAATACATATCCACGAACGTCGTCGTGCCGGCGAGCATGGATTCCGCAATACCGTACTTGGCGCCAAGGTACACCAGCTGCGGGGTCATCGCTTCGTTTTCCAGCGGGAAGAGGAAGCGGCGCAGGCGGTCCTTGCAGTCGTCGCCCATCGTGCGGAAGGGAATCATGGAGGCGTGGCAGTGGGTGTTGACGAAGCCGGGGATCAGAATGCCGCCGCGGCAGTCGATGCGCTCGTCGCAGTCGCCAAAGAATTCACCTTCGCCAAGATCGACGATATCGCGCCCTTCAACCAGCAGCCAGCCGTTGCGGATGGCGCGGAACTCATCGTCCATCGTGAGAATCCACGCATTTTGAAAAAGAATAGCCATGGGGTTTCAGTCCTTTAGATTAGTTTGTTTCGTAAATTGTCCTCCTGTAGGGGAGGGGCTCGGCGCCTCCCGAAAGGGGGATTGCTCTGTGAGCTGCGTTATCTGAGGATATCCAGCGCAGCGGCGCTGAATACCTCGACGCCGCGCGCGAGCACCTGCTCGTCAAAATCGAACCGGACGGTATGCTGCGCGCTGGCCATCCGGGTCATGATGCGCATATAGGTCGCCTGTCCGCCGTGCTCCTGCACGCGGTTCATCATGACGGAAATGTCCTCGCTGCCCCAGTTCTGCGCATTGCGCACGGAGGAGATTGAAAGATCCGGCAGATCGCGCGTGACGATGTCCGCGATGCGGTCCAGCAGCGCAATGTCGCTCTGCTGGCCTTCGGCTTCGCCCATCGTGGTGATTTCACATTCGCAGCCGAACATCGCCGCCGCGCCCATGCAGGCGTTGCGCGCGGATTCAGCCATGAAGCGGTTGATTTGTGTCGTCTCGCCGCGCACCTCAATTTCAAGCGTCGCCTTGTCGGCGATGACGTTGCGGCCTGTGCCGGCGTGCATCGTGCCCACGTTGATGCGGCTCTGGCCTGCGCTG
>JAFYOR010000021.1 GCA_017547805.1 Clostridia bacterium | reverse complement strand
CGAACCTACAACCCTTCGGTTAACAGCCGAATGCTCTGCCATTGAGCTACTGAGGAATATGGTGGATTGAAGTGGACTCGAACCACCGACCTCCCGCTTATCAGGCGGGTGCTCTAACCGACTGAGCTATCAATCCGAACAAAAAGAATTATAATCCCGCTGCGCAAAAAAGTCAATCCCCTTTTTTCTGTTTTTTTCTTTTTTGACAGGTTTTCTCATTTTTCACGCATCCGCCATCGGGTGTCGTCCGCTTTTTGTACGCCGATTTGACATATCCCCCTGCGCAGGGATATAATATTCTTACGCAAATGAATCGGAATCTCTCAATTTCATTTATGTATGGAGGAAGCAGCATGCATAAGCAGACTGCAAAAAACAGAAACAGGGTCTTCAGCATCATCATTGTCGGCTGCGGCAAGGTGGGGCAAACCCTGATTGAACAACTCGCCCGGGAAGGGCACAACATCACCGTCATCGACACAAGCGAGCGTCTTTTGCGCGATGTCGCCGATGTCATCGATGTGATGGGCGTATGCGGCAACGGTGCCAGCCTGCGCGTGCTTGAAGACGCCGGGCTTAAAAACGCCGATCTGGTTATCGCCGTCACTGGTTCCGACGAGCTCAATCTCCTTTGCTGTACAGTTGCCAAGAAGCTGCGCAGCAATATCTCCGCCATCGCCCGCGTGCGCAATCCCGATTACAGTCAGGAGCTCGCGTATCTGCGCGAACAGCTCGGCCTTTCCATGATCGTCAACCCGGATCTGGAGGCCGCGCGCGAAATCGCCCGCCTGCTTGCAAGCCCGCAGGCGCTGGAAATCAGCGCCTTTGCAAAAGGACATGCGGAGCTGGTGCGCTTCAGGATTCCCGAGGATAACCTCCTGTGCGGCAAAAGCCTCATGCAGCTCACCCCGATCTTCAAGTTCGGTTTCCTCGTCTGCGCGGTTGAGCGCGACGGTGAGATCGTCATTCCGGACGGTTCCTTTACGCTTCAGGCCGGCGATGACATCACCATCACCGTCGCCTCCAGCGATGTGCACCGGATTTTCGATGCAATCGGCCTGCGTTCGCGCGCCGTTCACAGCTGCATGATCATCGGCGGCGGCCGTTCTTCCTTTTATCTGGCGCAGCAGTTGCTGCACCAGAAGATGGACGTCAAGATCATTGAAAAGAACAGGCAGCGCTGCGAAGAGCTGACCACGCTGCTGCCCGGCGCGCTGATCGTCTGCGGCGACGGCAGCGACGAAGCCATGCTCCGGGAAGAAGGCATCACCAGCGCCGAAGCGTTTGTCGCGCTGACCGGCATTGACGAAGAAAACATCCTGCTCACGCTCCACGCCAAGCAGATAAAGGGCCTTAAGACGATCACCAAGATCAGCCGCATCACATTCTCCGATGTGATTGACGGGCTTGACCTCGGCTCCGTCGTCTACCCCAAACACATCACCGCCGAAATGATCGGCGCCTACATTCGCGGCAGGCAGAACGCCAGCGGCAGCGGCGTGGAAACCCTCTATCACATGTTCGATGGACGCGTGGAGGCGGTTTCCTTCCACGTGGAGAAGGATTCGCCCGTCGTCGGCATCCCGCTCATGCAGCTGGAGAAAAAGAATAACCTGCTCATCGCCTGCATCAACCGCGCCGGACGAATCTTCTTCCCTCGCGGCATGGACGCCATCCAGCCGGGCGACTCCGTCATCATCGTCACCACGCATACGGGCCTGACGGATATCGGCGACATTCTTATGTGAGGTTGAGCGATGAGTATTATCAGCGTTACCTACGTCCTTGGCTGGGTGCTCCGACTGGAAGCGCTCTTTATGCTCCTGCCGATCCTGTGCGGCGTGCTCTACGGCGAAAAAGAGCTCTTTGCGTATGTGCTGACCGCCGTCGCCTGCGCGCTTGTGAGCCTCCCGCTGGCAGGCATCAAGCGCAAGAACGTCGAATTCTTCGCCCGCGAAGGCTTCGTCGCGACCTCTCTTTCCTGGATTCTGCTCTCCATCTTTGCAGCAGCCCCCTTCATGATGACCGGAGAAATCCCGCGCTTCATCGACGCGCTGTTTGAGACGGTTTCCGGTTTCACAACCACCGGCGCCTCCATCCTGTCGGATGTAGAAAGCATGAGCCATTGCTCGATGCTCTGGCGCTGCTTTACGCACTGGATCGGCGGCATGGGCGTGCTCGTCTTTCTGCTGGCGGTCATCCCCATGGTCGGTGGCAGCAACATGCACCTGATGAAAGCGGAAAGCCCCGGCCCATCCGTGGGCAAGCTGGTACCCAAGGTCCGCCACACCGCGCGCATCCTCTACATGCTCTATGTCGCGCTGACCGCGCTGCAGTTCGTGCTCCTGCTTTTGGGCGGAATGATCCCTTATGAGGCACTGTGCACGGCGTTCGGCACGGCGGGCACGGGCGGCTTTGGCTTCAGGAACGATTCGTTCGCGTCGTTCTCGCCCTATATCCAATGGGTCGTGACGATCTTCATGATCCTCTTCGGCGTCAATTTCAACGTCTACTACCTGATTCTCCTGCGCCGCTTCCGCGAAGCTGCCCGGTGCGAGGAAATGCGCTGGTATCTGGCGATCATCGCCGGCGCGGCGCTGCTCATCTGCGCCAATATCTACGACACCGCGCTCACGCTTGAACACAACCTGCGCAATTCGGCGTTCCAGGTAGCGACCATCATCACCACCACCGGCTATGCGACGGTTGACTTTGACCTCTGGCCGACATTCTCCAAGCTCATCCTCGTGATGCTCATGTTCTGCGGCGCCTGCGCCGGCAGCACCGGCGGCGGCATGAAGGTCTCGCGCATCATCATCGCGTTTAAGGCCTTCCTGCGCCAGATGCATCTTTCGCTCCATCCGCGCGGCGTGCGCCGCGTCCGCTTTGAGGACAGGGACGTAGAGGAAGAGACCGTACGCGCCGTCAGTCTGTATTTTGCCGCCGTCGCGTTCATCGTCTGCCTTTCCGTCCTGATCATCTCCCTTGAAGGAAAGGATCTGGTGACAAGCTTCACCGCCATCGTCGCAACGTTCAACAACATCGGCCCGGGCCTCAACGCCGTCGGCCCGACGTGCAATTTCGGCGCGATGACCGACCTGTCCAAGTGGGTGCTGATCTTTAATATGCTGACCGGCCGCCTTGAAATCTTCCCCATGCTGATGCTCTTCTACCCGCCGCTCTGGCAGGAAACCGCCAGCCGCATCCGCCTGGACAGGAAGAAAAAACACCGCTCCGCCTGACAAAACTCACCGATCAAGGAGGATCATGCCATGAAGCATTCCGTCCGCTGGGGCATTCTCGCCACCGGCACCATCGCCAAAAACTTCGCCGAGACCGCAGCGCGCATGGACGATATCCACATCGCGGCCGTCGCCTCGCGCAGCCTTGACAAGGCGAACGCCTTCGCCGACGCCTACGGCATCGCAAACCGCCATGCCTCCATTCAGGCGCTGGCAGACGACCCGCAGGTGGATATCGTTTACGTCGCCACGCCGCACTCCTGCCATTTTGACGACATGAAGGCGCTCATCGCCGGCGGCAAGCACATCCTGTGCGAAAAGAGCTTTACCACCGACGCCGCGCAGGCGCGGGAAATCTTCGCCCTGGCGAAGGAAAAAGGCGTATTCGTGATGGAAGCCTTCTGGACGAAATTCATCCCGGTCTACCGCCATCTTTCCAAACTTCTCGCCGACGGCGCAATCGGCGAAATCCGCGCTGTCACCGCGACCTACGGCTACACCACAGCGCGTCAGGCGCGCAAGTTTGACGCCCAGCTTGCCGGCGGCACGCTGCTGGACATCGGCGTTTATGCAATCGGCTTTGCCTGCATGGCGCTGGGTTACGAATTTGATGTCGTCAAAAGCACCCTCGTCATGAATCCCGAGGGAACGGACGCAACCGATGCCATTCTCCTTCGCAGGGGGAACGCCGTCGCGCAGCTCACCTGCGCCATCGGCAGCTTCATTCCCACGTTCGCCGCGATCTACGGCACGCTTGGACGCATTGAGATTCCCGAATTCAAGAATCCCGAGCGCATCACGCTGTATGCGGACGGCAAGGAGCCCCTCGTCTTCTGCGAGCCCTTTGAGGTCAACGGTTTTGAGTACGAGATCCGCGAAGCACAGCACTGCGTTCTTGAAGGGAAGACACACAGCAGTGTCATGACCGCCGCACAGACCATCGCCGTGATGGGCATCATGGATGAAGTCCGCAGGCAGAACGATCTTGTTTTCCCGTTTGAAAAGTAAACAACCGCATCAACCCACAGTCAATCCGCTGTGGGTTGACTTTTTTCTGCGCTCATGCTAGCATCGAAGGCAAAGGAGCTCGCCACGCAGAGGAGGTATCGCCTGTGATCATCGCCTTTATCATCTGGAGCGCCGTTGCCGCCATTTTCGCCGGAATTGCGATCCGCTGCCGGAAGTCGGACAAAGCCGTGGGGTTCTTTGCCAATGTCGCGCCGCCAGCCATTCGGGATGTTCCCGCCTACAACAAAGCGGTTTCCACGCTTTGGTTTGTTGCCGCAGCGTTTTATGAAGCCATGGGCATTCCCTTTTTATTCCTTCAGCAGAATTCGCCGCTGTTCCTCCTCATCATGCTCGCAGTCATCGTCTGGCTGATTCTGCTGATGATTGTCTATCTGAAAATCGAAGCGAAATACAGAAAATGAACCCGGTTCTACCATAACATACAGAAAGAGCGGTATTCATGGAATTCAACGAACGACTGCAGGCCCTCAGAAAGCAAAAGGGGCTCACGCAGGAGGAGCTCGCGCAGGCCCTTTTCGTTTCGCGCACAGCCATCTCAAAGTGGGAATCCGGCAGAGGATATCCAAGCATCGATTCGCTCAAAGCAATTGCGGAATTCTTTGGTGTGACGATTGATGCGCTGCTCACCGGCGGCGAAGCGCTGTCCCTCGCGCAGCAGGAGCATCAGGAGAAGGAAAGCCGTTTCCTTGATCTGGTCTTCGGCCTGCTTGACCTGAGCGCCGTCATGTTCCTGTTTCTTCCCTTCTTCTCGCAGCATGAGGACGGCATGGTTGCCGCCGCTTCCGCGCTGACCCTGAACCGCATTGCCCCCTGCGTCAAGGCCGCCTATTGGGCCGCCGTCATTGCGCTGATTCTCTCGGGCATTGCGTCCCTCGTGCTGCGCAGCTGCCGCGCTTCCCTTTGGCTGCGCCATAATCGCAGGCTATCCCTCGCCCTTCACGCCGCCGCGCTTTTCCTCTTTATCATCAGTCCGCAGCCGTATGCAGCGGCATATCTGTTCATCCTGCTGGCGATCAAAGGAGGGCTTCTGGCAGCAAAGCGATCCGTTCCCGCGCCCGCCGGACAGTGAAAAGCCTTTTTTCGCCGTCTGAAAGCCGTGATACGAATCGTGTCGCCGTTGTGACGCTCCGTTTCTTGCGCATTTTCAAACCTCCCTGTACTGTGTATTCAGGCGAAAGCCGAATTCATTTTACAGGGAGGTCTTTTCATTGAAACCCATCCATCACAAGCGGCTCGCAGTGGCGCTTTGCTTCCTTTCAGCGTTTGTGCTGTGGACGCTGGCTGTCCGCGCAGTCGATGTCAAAGCCATCGGACCGCTGAACTCATCCGTCGGCTTTGCAGCCATGAACGGCTATTTCCATCGCCTGACAGGCGTTCATCTCTCCGTTTATCTCCTCACGGACTGGCTCAGCCTGATTCCGCTTGCCCTTGTGCTCTGCTTTGCGCTGCTGGGGCTCTGGCAATGGATCCGGCGAAAAAGCCTGCTGCGCGTGGATGGCAGCCTGCTTGCGCTCGGCGGTTTCTATCTCATTGTGATGGCGGCTTACGTTTTCTTTGAGGTGTTTGTCGTCAACTTCCGCCCCGTTCTGATCAACGGCGCATTGGAAGCATCCTATCCTTCCTCCACAACCGTGCTCGTCCTGTGCGTGATGTCTACATCCGCGATGCAGCTGCGCAGCCGCATCAAAAGGCAGGCGCTCAGGCGTGCGGCTGTGCTGCTCATCGCCGCTTTCTCTTTTTTCATGATCGCCGGCAGGATGCTTTGCGGCGTGCACTGGCTTTCCGATATCATCGGCGGCGCGCTGCTCAGCGCAGCGCTTGTGATGCTCTACGCCGCAGCGCCTTTTGCTCGCTGACAACAAAAAAGGGGGAAGGACAACGCCCATCCCCGCCGCAGGTCAAAAGCCCGCATGAGAAACCCTTCCGCCGTTTTCCCGGTGGTCATCCGCGCAAATCCCCATCGCCGCGCGCAGACGCCCGATATCCAGCGGTTTATTCAGGCATGCATTCATCCCGGAAGCAATCGCCTCGCGCTCGTCTCCCGCGTCGCCATCCGCCGTCAGCGCAAGGATCGGAATCCGTCCCGCATCTGTGCGCGCATTCGCCCGGATTGCCGCCGCCGCCGCACAACCGCCCATCTGCGGCATGCGCATGTCCATCAGGATTGCATCGAATGCGCCTGCCGGCTGTGATTCAAACAGGCGCACGGCCTGCGCACCGTCCGCCGCACGGCATACGCTTGCCCCCTCGCCGCTGAGCAGCGCCTGCGCAATCTCCGCGCACAGGTCGTTGTCCTCCGCAAGCAGGAAGCATTTCCCGCGCAGCGCATCCTCCGCCCGGCATACCGTCCGCAGCGGCAGCTTCAGCGTAAACGCCGTTCCTTTTCCCCATTCGCTTTTTACATCGATGCTGCCGCCCATCTGCATCGTCAGCTGCCGCACGATGGAAAGCCCCAGCCCGCAGCCTGCCGCCTGTGTGCGTTCCGCCTGCGGCGCGCGGGCAAACGGCTCAAACATCCTTGCCATGAATTCCGGCTTCATGCCTATGCCGTTGTCTTCAATCGCAAATTCCACTTCCGCCGCGTCCCTTCTGCGCGCCGTCAGGGAAATGCATCCGCCGTCCTGCGTATACTTGATCGCATTCCCAAGCAGATTCGTCAGGATCCGCATCAGCGCGGTGCGTTCTCCCTCCATCGCGTCCATCCCCAGAGCGCTGACGTCGATACGCAGCATCTGCTTTTTCTGCGCGGCCTGCGCGCCAAGCGTTGCGCCAAGCGTTTTTGCAATGTCAAGCGCTGTGAACGTTTCCTTCCCTGCCCGCTTCCCGCCGACAATTTGCCCCGTCAGCATCTGCAGTTCATGCGCCGCAACAAGGATCTTGCTTAAATACGGCAGAATCCTCTCCTGCGCGCCTCCATCCTCCAGCGCATGCATCGACAGCTGCGCCAGCGCGATAACATTGGCAATCGGCGTGCGCATATCATGCTCCAGCGCCCTTGCATCCAGCTCTCTGATTGTGTGTTCCATCGCGCTTCTCTTCTTTCATTGCAGGATACTCCATTATATGACGGCTTTTGCAAATTATTACAAAATCGACACAATTTATTCATTTTTGTGAAATATTCGGTTTTTCTTCCTCTTTCGACGGAAGATTCAGACAGTATTCCGCAGAATTCGCAAAAACAAAATAGCGCCGCAGGTTTCCCTGCGGCGCTTCTCTGTTTTTGTTATCGGAATCATTAAGGGCTGCCGCCCTTAAAATCCTGCCTGAGGGACTTCATCCCTCAGACTCCCTTCACGCTTCGCGGCGGCTTGAATTAGCGCCCGGCGTTTCCCTTCGCTTACGCGTTCGGATCCGCGGTGATGACCGCCTTGATGCGGCGCACGCCGGCGGAAGAGCTTTCTTCCTTCTGGATCTTGAAGGAAACCAGCTCGCCGGTACGGCTGGCATGCGGGCCGCCGCAGATCTCCTTGGAGTACTCGCCCATGGTGTACATGCGAACGCGCTCGCCATACTTGCTCTCAAACAGGCCGATGGCGCCTTCCGCCTTCGCCTCTTCAACGGTGGTCTCGGTCATGACAACCGGAACGTCCGCGGCAATCCACTCGTTCACCAGCGCCTGAACCTGCGCCAGCTCTTCCTTGGTCACCTTACGGCCAAACTTGAAGTCAAAGCGCAGACGCTCAGCGGTGATGTTGGAGCCCTTCTGCGCGACTTCGTCGCCCAGCACGCGGCGCAGCGCCGCCTGCAGCAGATGGGTCGCGGTGTGCAGGCGCGCGGTCTGCACGCCATTATCCGCAAGGCCGCCCTTGAAGCGCTGCTCGCTGCCCGCCTGAGAGAGCTTCTGGTGCGCGGCAAAGTGCTCGGCAAAGCCCTTCTCATCGACGGTGAGACCCTTCTCGGCCGCCAGCTCGCGGGTCATCTCAATCGGGAAGCCATAGGTATCATACAGGTGGAAAGCGTCGATGCCCGCGATCTCGGTCTTCTCGCCCAGGCGGGACGCGACCTTCGCAAACTCCTTCTCGCCCTGGCGCAGGGTACGCGCAAAGCGGCTCTCCTCCAGCTTGAACTGCTCCAGAACAAAGGCTTCGTTCGCCTTGAGCTCCGGATACACCTCGGCATACTGGGCAATGATCACCTTCGCGATCTCGCAGGTGAAGCCTTCGCCCATTCCAAGGCCCATGCCGTAACGCACGGCACGGCGGATCAGACGGCGCAGGACGTAGCCCTGATCGACATTGCTCGGGCTCACGCCGCGCGGGTCGCCCATGATGAAGGTGGAGGTGCGCAGGTGGTCGGCGATAATGCGGAAAGCCTTGGTGGTCGCCTCATCCTCGCCGTAGCTCTTGCCGGACAGCTCGGAAATCTTGCCGAGAATGTCGGTGAAGGCGTCGGTTTCATAAACGGACTTAGCACCCGTCAGCGTGCAGATCGTGCGCTCCAGACCCATGCCGGTATCGACGTTCTTGTTCGCCATCGGGACGTACTGGCCTTCCGCGTTCTTGTTGTACTGCATGAACACGTCGTTCCAGATCTCAAGGAAGCGGCCGCAGGAGCAGGCCGGGGAGCAATCCGGGCCGCAGGGCGCCTGATCGCGGATGATGAACATCTCGGTATCCGGGCCGCACGGACCGGTCTGGCCCGCCGGGCCCCACCAGTTGTGCTCACGGCCAAGGTAGTAGATGTTCTCCGGCTTCACGCCGTTGTCCATCCAGTAGCCGGCGGCTTCATCGTCGCGCGGGATGTCGCCCTCGCCCTCAAAAACGGTGAACGCGAGCTTATCCTTATCAAGGCCGAGGTATTCTTCGCTCGTGAGGAATTCCCAGCTCCAGGCGATCATATCCTTCTTGAAGTAATCGCCAAGGGACCAGTTGCCCAGCATCTCAAAGAAGGTCAGGTGGGACGCATCGCCGACCTCGTCGATATCGCCGGTGCGGATGCACTTCTGCACGTCGGTCAGGCGGGTGCCGGCCGGGTGCTTGCTGCCCAGCAGATAAGGAACCAGCGGATGCATGCCCGCGGTGGTAAACAGAACGGTCGGGTCGTTCTCCGGGATGACGGACGCGCTCGGGATCACGGCATGACCCTTGGACTTGAAGAAATTCAGCCACATGCTGCGCAGTTCGCCGGAAGTCATCTTCTTCATGATATTCTCTCCTATTCATTATAAGCCGTTCATGGCCCTGTTTCTCCGATGCTATTAACCTTGCTCTCTTCGGGACCGAAGGTTTCCAAGGGGCGACCGGAAAGCCCTTTGGTCGTGCCCGCAGGCACGAAATAAAAAAACGCCTGCCGTCCCGGGGACGAACAGACGCGATTCGCGGTACCACTCCGGTTGACGCAGCCAAAAAGGCCACGCCCTCTCTCACCCTTAACGCGGGTTACGTCCGGCTCATCGCCGGAAGCTATGCAGAGGGCTGCGCCGGTTCGTCCTGCGTCGGGCTTTCACCATCCCCGGCTCGCTTTGGCAAGGCGCCTGAATCGGACTCTTTCCGCATCATCGCTTTTTCATATCGGGAACAATTATAGTCAAGAATGCATCGATTGTCAAGCCCCAAGACCGCTGACAAAGAAACGCCGCTTTCCCTCAACAACAGAAACGGCGCGATTGCTCGCGCCGTTTCTGTTTATAAAGAGGGGTGGAGATGGGAAGCAAAGGAATTACAGCGTCGGCGGGACTTCGGTCACCGTGATCTTCTTCTTGGTGCCGTCTTCCATCGTGACTTCCTTGTTCTTCAGGGTCGTCACAGCGTTCTTGATGATCGCCTGATGATTCTTATCATCGGACACGGAACCGCCGTCGCCGGAGTTGATGTTGGAATCCTTGAAGTGCACGCAGAACTGGCCGGAGTAGTTGTTGTTCGGCTTGTCGTCCTGGCCATGCTCCTCACCGTAGATGGAGCAGACGAACTGATACTTGCCAATCGTCAGCACCATCGCGCGGCGGTTCCACGGAATCTTGGAAGAGGTGGACACGCCGTAAATGCGGCACATGGTCGCCGTGTCGGAGGCCGTCAGCGGCTCAACGTCGGCGTGGTTCTTGTTCGTGCTCTGCACGTAGATGGAGAACGTCAGGCCGGTAGCGATATCGGTCAGCGTCGCCTTCTCGTTGCCGCGAACGAAGCCCAGCTTCTTGAAGGTATCGTTATACTCCGTCGGCCAGCTGATGTTGTAAATCGTCGCCTGATACGTGCCAACAGCCGTGTTGCCGATCTTCGCGTAATACTTCTCGCTCAGCTTGGCAAGCGTCTTGGAACCGACGACGCCATCGTTGTTCAGACCGTTATCCTTCTGGAAGGACTTGACAGCCGCCTCGGTCTTCGGGCCGTAATGGCCGGTCAGTTCGCCCTTGTAGTAACCCAGCGTATCCAGCGCAGTCTGGATGAAGAGAACCGTGGAGCCGGTGGAATACAGCTGGTAGCTGTCATCGCTGCCGTCGGAAGAGATGTAATCATCCATCTCGTCATCCTTGAGAACCTTCGCGTAGCTGCTGGAAATCCAGTAGCCAGCCTTCGTCTGGAACCAGCCGGAAACCGTATCGATATAGTAGAAGGTATCGCCCTTATCGGCAGAGCCGACCTTGGCCGCATTCTTATCCGGGCTGTAGCGCAGGGCAACGTCGTCGCCCGTCACCTTGATCATGCCCAGCGTTTCCATATCGCCGTAGTTGCTGCTGGAATCGCCGCCGGCCTTGTTGTATTCCGCCTCGGTGATGGTTTCCATCATGTCGGAACGGATATAGCCCTTATAGGTGTACTTGCCTTCCTTGACGCTGACGTAGTACCACTTCATGCCGTCGGCGGTCTTGGTCGCGGTGATGCGAAGCAGGGTACCCTTCTTCAGGCTCGCCTTCGCGGAGGAAGTCGTAGACGCGGCGGAGCGCAGATTGACGTTGTCCTTCGTCACGCGGCCGTAGGAATCCGCGGCAGTAACCGCAGAGCCGGAACTGGTACCGGTGGAAGAGCTGGAGGAAGAGCCCGTCAGCTTGCGCAGCTTGTTCATCGTCGCGCTGCCGGCAATGCCGTCGACGGTCAGGTTTTCCTTATCCTGGAACGCGCGAACCGCCTTGCGGGTCAGATCGCCGAAGTTGCCGGTGATGTCGCCGTAGTAGTAGCCCAGCTTCTTGAGCATGGTCTGCAGCTCGGTAACAGCGGTGCCGCTGTCGCCCTCGCGCAGGGCGCCGTCCGCGCTGCCGGAGGAGGAAGCGCTGGAGTTGCCGGTGCTCTTGAGCGCGCTGGCAATCGCCGCGAGCGTCTTATCGCCCGCAACGCCGTCCTGCGTCATGCCGCGGCTCTTCTGGAACTTTTCAACCGCCTTCTCGGTCATCGTGCCGAAATGGCCGGTAATGTCGCCATAGTAGAAGCCAAGCGTGGTCAGATCCTTCTGAAGGTTGCGCACGCTCTCGCTGGTGGAGCCGAGCTTCAGACCCGCAGAAGAGGAGCTGGAGCTGCCGCTGGAGCTGTTGGAGCTGCTGCCGGACTTCTTGAGCGCCGCCTCGATCGCGTCAAGGGTCTTCGTGCCCGCAACGCCGTCCGCAGTCAGGCCCTTATCCTTCTGGAATGCCTTAACAGCCGCTTCGGTCTTTGCGCCGAAGTTGCCGGTGATGTCCGCGTAATAGTATTTGAGCGTGGTCAGATCCCTCTGCAGCTGGGAAACCTTATCGCCCTTGCTGTTGAGCTTCAGGGCAGTGCCGCTGCTGACGCTGCCGGTGCTCGTGCTGCCGGTATTGCCCTTCTTGGCGATGGCATTGGCAAGCGCCGCGATAGTCTTCGCGCCCGCAACGCCGTCCGCAGTCAGGCCCTTATCCTTCTGGAAGGACTTGACAGCCGCCTCGGTCTTCGCGCCGAAGTTGCCGGTGATGTCCGCCCAGTAGTAGCCCAGCGTGGTCAGGTCGGCCTGCAGGTTGCGCACGTCCGTGCCGGTGGAGCCCAGCTTCAGACCAGACGCCGTGCTGGAAGAAGAAGAGGAAGTCGAAGAAGAAGTGGAAGAAGACTGGCTGCCGCCCTGCGCCGCATAAACAGCGTCGATCTTGGCGATCGTCTGCGGACCGGCAATGCCGTCAGCCGTGAGGCCGTGCTTCTTCTGGAAGGCCTTGATGGCCGCCACCGTCTTTTCACCCGCATTGCCGGTGATTTCGCCGGTGTACATATTGAGCGCCTTGAGCTTGGTCTGCATGCTCTTGACCGTAGCGCCGCTGGAGCCCAGGCGGATGTACGTGCTGTCGGTCGCCTTCTCGCTCACCGCGCGCTGGGCAGCGGTGAAGGTGCCCACCTTCTTGCTGGGCAGATTGCCGCCGGAAACGGAGAACTGCTTCTTCGCCTGCTCAGCGCTGAGAATCTTGACATACGTATTCTTGCCGTCACTCTGGCAGACCCAGCCCGTGTCGATCATGCCATCGCTCGCGCGATACCTGATCTGAACGAACGTAGAACTGCCGCTCGTCTTGGAAGACGTCACATACACGCAGGCGTTCTTGACGATATTGTCAATCACCGCCGCGTTGGTGGACGCGGATTCGCGAACGCGAATCTTATCCTGCGTCTGGCCGTAAACCTTGCTGTAGCTCGCGGCGAAAGCGACGGCAGATACCATCACCATCACACACACAAGCGCCAGCACCGCCAGTCGCTTCATGTTCTTGTTTTTCATATCGGTCTATCCCCTCTTTCGTTTCCCGTTATTCACGGGTATGCGCGTCGTTTTCTCTGCAAAATGATACAGAGATCCCGACACCCATTTCATCATACGACAATTCTATTACATTTCTGTTAACTTGTCAATGGCATTTACGCGTTCAGTTTATCGAATTGTCATTCTTTTTCGTTGTTTCTTCACATTCTCCGGCATTTTCTGCCAATTTCAGCCTGCGTCTGGGGACAAATCCGGAAAAAACCGTGTCCTGCTCTTTGGATTCCAGCGTAATTCTGCCGCCAAGCTCCGTAATCGCCTGATTGACAATATAAAGCCCCATTCCCTGACCGGTGGCCTTGGTGGTGAAGCCCGGTTCAAAAATCCGTTTGCGCGTCGCCTCGTCAATTCTGGGTCCATTGTTGCGCACAGAAAAGAACCAGCTGCGAAGATCCTCGCCCAGAACCAGCTCCACCGTGGGCTTTTCCCCCTGCGCAAACTCGCCGGAAAGCGCCGCATCCAGCGCATTGTCGATCAGATTGGCCAGCACGCGGCAGATTTCCCACGCAGGCATCATCTCGTCATCCCACTTGGCCGCGATAGAAAGCTTGAGCTCCGCACCGCGTTGTTCCGCCTCGACAACCTTCGCCTGAATCAGCGCGTTCACCGCCGGACAGGCGGTGCGCAGCATGCGGCTCACGCGCTGCATGTCGCCGTAAATCCGATCCATGTATTCCATGGCCTCGCCCGGCTCGTTCATCTCAATCAGGCTGTAAACCACCTGAATATGATTCAGAAAATCGTGTCGCTGCGCGCGCATTTCCCGGTTCAGGCTTTCCAGCTGTCCGTACGCCGTTTCAAGCTCCTGCGTTTTGTGAATCATCTGCAGGCTGGTCAGCGATGCGCCGATATCGGTGATCGCGCCCCAGCCAACAACCGTTACACACAGGAGCATGGTCATGCGCGCAATGGTTTCCTCAACCCCCGCAGTCAGCATCCGATTGACCAGCACCACCATGACAATGCCGGCGATGATCTCAAGGATGTTCACGGCGATGGAAAAGAAGGCCGCTTTCTTCACTTTTTCATGGCTGCGCATCTGCGCGCCGCTCAGCCTGATTTTCATCCTCCGTTTTTCATTCCTTTCCTTCCGTGCCGGTCAGATCATACACATCCATATATTTAACGCATCTTCCGTGTCAATTATTCCCTGAAATTGCATCCGGGATGAAAAAAACGTGCGGCAACCCTGAGGCTGCCGCACGGGATGGCTAAAAACGATTACTCGTGGAGGGAGGCCGGGTACACGCCGCTGTCATGCAGGGCCTTGAGGGAAGCCTGAACGTTGGGCTTGTCCTCCTTATAGGTCACGCCGAACCACTGCGCGTCGGTGGTCAGAACCTTCACGGACATCTTGCCCGCCTTCATCATGTCATCCACAAAGACCGGCAGGAGCGCTTCCGCCTTGATGGCGTCCGGCGCAAGGCCCTTGAGGAAGTTATGGAAGTACGCTTCCAGTTCATCGAACATCCACGGGCTGAAGCACCAGAAGTTCATGCTGGACGGCGCCTCGGGATCCAGCAGCACGCCCGGCTCGCCGTTGTCGATATCGCGGATCTCGCCGTTTTCGCACAGCTTGATCTTCAGGGTTTCCACAACCTCAGTCAGGTTGCCGTCCGCATCCGCCTTGCACACGCCGCGGGAAACGGTGCCGTTCTTGGAAACGGTGTTCTTGAGCATGTAGCCAACCATCGCGCCTTCGCCCTGAGCGGCCTGCTTCTGCAGGTGATCATAGGCAGTCTGGAAAGCGGAAACGCCATAGTAGTCATCCGCATTGAGCACGCAGAACGGCTGGTTGATCACGCTCTTGCCCATCAGCACGGCATGGACGGTACCAAACGGCTTGGTGCGCTCGGCCGGAATCTGATAAAAAGAAGGAATGCTGGAGAAATCCTGATAAACATAATCGACCTTGACCTTCTTGGAAACACGATCGCCGCAGATGCCGGCGAGCAGTTCCTTCATGCCCGGCTTGATAACGAACACGACATGGTCAAAACCAGCGCGGATCGCATCATAGATGGAATACTCCATCAGGATCTCGTTGTTCGGGCCAAGACCGTCGACCTGCTTGTTGCCGCCGTAACGGGAACCCATGCCCGCAGCCATGATCAAAAGAGTAGCGCCCATAGTAAACATCCTCCTCCATAATGGAACTATTGTTCATCGTTATTATACAGGATTTGTGACGGTGCTTCAAGATATATATGAAAATTTTGGTCAAAGATCGCACAGCCGTCTCCTCTTGCATCTTCCAGCGCTCTCATCGTATAATGGACAAAACACGTCTGAAAGGATGATTTTCGTGAAGGCTCTGCTCCTCAACGGCAGTCCGCATCAGCACGGCTGCACCTATACCGCGCTTTGTGAAGTAGAAAAGGCGCTCAGCGCCGAGGGCGTTGAAACCGAAATCCTGTGGATCGGCAACGGCGCCGTCCGCGGCTGCATCGGCTGCCACGGCTGCGCGAAAAACAACCGCCGCTGCGTCTTTACAGGCGACGGCGTGAACGAAGCCCTTGACAAGATGGCGTCCTGCGATGCGCTGATCGTCGGCTCGCCCGTGCATTACGCCGCCGCCTCCGGCGCGCTCACATCCTTCATGGACCGCATGTTCTATTGCGGCGGCAGTACGCTGCGCGCAAAGGTCGGCGCATGCATCGTCAGCGCGCGGCGCGGCGGCACGACAGCCGCCCTTGACCAGCTGCAGAAATATTTCATCATCGGCGGCATGCCCCTTGCCCCCAGCCAGTACTGGCCGATGGTGCACGGCAACACCCCCGAAGAGGTGATCCGCGACGAGGAAGGCATGCAGACCATGCGCACAACCGGACGCAACGTCGCATGGATGATCAAATCGTTTGCAGCCGCAAAGGAACAGGGCATCCTTCCGCCCGCGCCGGAAGCCGAGCGCAAGCGCACGAATTTCATCCGCTGATATCTCCGTATTGCCGGATGAACTTGATCCGCGCCTCAACGCGCTTATCACGGTCAAATGATACTTCGATTTTCGAGGTTCTGATCGCCGGAAACTGGCAGATCGCCTTGTGTCCGATCGTCGTACCCCGGTAAACGGTGACGGGCGCGCCGTACGGATAGGGATAGGCCTTGATGTCAAAGCTTTCGATTTCCTCTTCCGTAATCTCCTCGGTCAGCACGGCATGATTGATCAGCTGCGCCGGCATTTCAAGCGTCAGCTTCTTCTCCTGCGCCGCCACCCGGCAGGCGGCGAATTCCGTGAAATTCTCGCGGATTTTCGCGCCGAAGGAAAGCAGCGCGCGCCGGTCTTCCTCGGGCAGCCTTCCCGTCCGATCCGGTCCGATGTTGATCAGCAGATTGGCCCCTCTGCCCACAGAATAATAGTAAAGACCCATCAGCTCGTCAAGGGTTTTCACCGTATGGGCGTCCTGATCGCTGAAGAACCAGTTGGCAAGCCGCATGCGGCAATCGCATTCCACCGGCAGGAACGCCGGCTCGCTGAGCAGCTCCTTCATCTCCTGTTGGATGGAAAAGTCAAGCGCTCCGACAATCAGCCTGTTCGGGCTGTGCGCCACGCCGGCTTCGTTGCCCGCCCATCTCGTATCCGGATCCCACATATTGAATATGAGAATCTCCGGCTGGCACCGTCTGATTTCAGCGATGATCCGGATGGTATCGTACTGGTGATTCTCGCTTCCGCAGCCGTCAAACCAGAGGTAATCGATTTTGCCGTAGTTCGTCAGAAGCTCGCGGATCTGATCGATGAAGTAATCATCGTATTCTTTCGCGTTCATCTTTGCCGAGCCAAACTGTGCGGGCGAATAATACAGCCCGACTTTTATGCCGTATTTGCGGCATGCTTCGACGTAGTCTTTCACCACGTCGCCTTTTCCGCCTTTCCACGGCGTATTTCTGACTGAGTATTCCGTATAGGCGGACGGCCAGTTTGCAAAACCGTCATGGTGCTTGCAGACAAGCACGGCGTATTTTGCCCCTGCATCCCGGACGGCTCTGATCCACTCGTCGCAGTCAAGCGCCGTGGGATTGAAGGAAGAAAGCGCCATCGGCTGCATATCCCAATCCGCATGTCCCTCGTTGAAGGTACGGATGCCGAAATGGAAGAATACGCCCCATTCCCAGTTCAAAAATTCAAGCTGTTCTTTTTTCGGTTTCCTCATGCCGGCACCTCCGCGGATTTATGTCGTTTTCCCGCTTCCATATTAACACACTTACCCTGCATATGAAAAGGCACAGCGGTTTTTCACCGCTGTGCCTCAGTTTTTCAAAAAACCTGCATCGAACAACTAATGTAATCGGTCGCGGCGGCGTGTACGGCGCGACCGCAGCGATTTTTCGTGAGGGAAAGCCTATTTCCCGGTAGAAAAATCGTATCTTTGCATTTTTCAGTTGTGCCCGCAGGGCGCGGCTGAAAAATGTAGGGGGTGGTTGTGGCGGGGGAAAGGTTCCCCCGTCCACCGGACTGTCAAAAATCCTTTTTGATAGTCTGAGATACAGCGGTTTTTCACCGCTGTGCCTCTTGCTATTCTTTGCTCGGTATCCGCTCAAAGCGCCGCGGATCAGATGCTGCGGATGATTGCCATCATCTCGTCCCACTTTTCCTCCATCCGGCGGACCAGCTGGAACTGATTGCGCGCACGGTCGAGGTTATGGTTCTCGCGGTGGATGCGGAAATACTTATCGCCGTTGAGGTGGTCAGCCAGGAAGCGCATGCCGCACTCCAGCGTCATCAGCTTGGCGCCCATGGGCAGCAGTTCCTTTTCCCTCTGTCCCATCGCGCTGCCGCACTCGCCGACAAAGCCGCGGGCGAACGCCTCAAACATCGGGAGGCTCAGCTGCACCTTCTCAAGGTCGGTCTCATCCTCAGCGGCGGTGTTCGCGCCAAAGCGGATAGAATCGCCGAAGTCATACGCCGCGAGGCCCGGCATAACCGTATCCAGGTCGATGACGCACACGCCCTTGCCCGTCGTTTCGTCCAGCAGGACGTTATTGAGCTTGGTGTCGTTATGGGTGACGCGCAGCGGAATCTCACCCGCCTTCAGCGCATCCAGCAGCGTGTGCACTTCCTGCTGATACTTCATGCAGAAGGCAATCTCTTCCTGCACATCGTCAATACGGCCGGCGTCGTTGCGGCGGATAGCGTCCATCAGCTGTTCAAAACGCGCGGGGGTATTATGGAAATCGACGATCGTTTCCACCAGCTTTTCCGCCGGGAAGGCGCTCAGCTGGCGCTGGAACTTACCAAACGCCGCGCCGGAAAGCTCAAACAGCTCGGTCGTGTCCGGCAGATCGCGGGAGATGGTCTGCTCGACGAACAGATACACGCGCCAGAGCTCGCCTTCCTCATCGATGACATAGTTCTTGCCGTCCTTGGCCGGAACAAGGGTCAGCGTCTCGCGATAGGGATCGCCGCCTTCGCCCGCAATCACGCCGCGAAGGAATTCCGTCACCTGCTCAACGTTTTCAATCAGCTTCACCGGCTCCTTGAAGACATAGCGGTTCACACGCTGAAGAATGAAGCGCTGCTGGTTTTCGCCCGGATTCTTAACGACACAGTAGGTCACGTTGATGTGGCCGTTGCCATACGGCGCAACGGTATACTCGCCCTCGGGCAGGGTGAACTGCGCAATCACGTCATGCAGAATCTTATTTTCCATATTGATCCTCTCCGTTTCTTTTGGAATTGGAAACAAAACCGGCGCGCCGCCGGTGGCATCACCGACAAAGCGCCGCAAATACCAAACTCCGACGCACGAGGCCGATTGTTTTAAGATCTACACAACCGACCTCTTGCGCAAAAGAGCTCAGAGCTTTTCATCATCATTTTATGACATTCTCCGTCGCTTGTAAAGCCGTATTTTGACAATTCCTGCCCTCCTTTTCTCCGCTGTTTCCGCGTAAAATCCCCGGCGGTTTTGCGTTGATTGACTTCTCCAAATCGCCGTGATATAATAGGAAGACAAACGCGGATATGGTGGAATGGCAGACACCGGGGACTTAAAATCCCTTGCTAACAAGCGTGCGGGTTCGAGTCCCGCTATCCGCACCAGTGGGCCGTGCCCACACCCGCTTCCGCCCGTGTCTGCAGACATTGTTTTCTGTACGCACGTGGGCGGTTTTTTCATTTCTCCGTTTCGCTTTGTGGACTGTACCCACACCCGCTTCCGCCCTCAACCATATACACACGCGCTTTCTTGTTGCATTTTATGCGACACACACAGCATATTCTGTGATATACTATAATCATCAACAGCAACAGGAGGGCATCACATGAGCCGCCAGTTTGAGAACATTCATCAGGCACTTGCCTGCGCCTATATCCGCGGCGTCAGTCTGCGAACGGGCGCGCCGTCGCTGTCCTCCGCGCTGCTGCATGCGCCGCTGGATACCCTGAGCGAAGACGAACGCCTCGCCATCCTCACCGCCGGGCAGGACGCGCAGCTCAGACTTTACCGCTTCAAGCCGCACGATGATCTGCCGCGCGTGCGCATGGTCATGGGGTTCCTGAAGTCCGTTCAGCCGGAAAGCCTGCTGGACATCGGCAGCGGCCGGGGCGTATTCCTCAATGAATTCCTTACCGTCTTTCCCTGGGCAAACGTCACTTCGCTGGATATTCTCGACCATCGCGTTCAGGCGCTTGCGGACATCGCCGCAGGCGGCATCCCGCAGCTGACCGCGCTTCATCAGGACCTGTGCACATGGGATGCGCCGGATGATTCTTTTGACGTGGTCACGCTGCTGGAAGTTCTTGAACATATCGAAGATGTGCAGCAGGCCATCCGTTCTGCTGTCCGTCTCGCGCGCCGCTTCGTCATCGTCACCGTACCGTCTAAGGCAGATGACAATCCCGAGCATATCCACCTCTTAACCAAACCCATCCTCACCGGGCTGTTTCATGATGCCGGATGCACCTCGCTGACTTTCAGCGGCGTTCCCGGCCATCTGTTCATGATTGCCCGCATCGATTCATAAAGGAGGGATCTTTATGTCCGCCATCGATTACCGCATCATCAAGTATCCCCGCACGCCGCATATTGAAGGTTCCCGCCTTCAGCCGGGCGACGAGGATCTCTCTCAGGTTCCCTTCAGCGCCATCAGCGGCAAGCATCTGGTGATCGAAGAGAAGATCGACGGCGCAAACTCCGCAATCTCCTTTGACCCGCAGGGCAATCTGCTGCTGCAGTCGCGCGGTCATTATCTCACCGGCGGCTACCGCGAGCGCCACTACAACCTCTTCAAGCAGTGGGCGAATATCCATTACGATACGCTCCACGCGCTGCTCGGCTGCCGCTATGTGATGTACGGCGAGTGGATGTATGCCAAGCACTCGATTTTCTATGATGCGCTGCCGCATTACTTCATGGAGTTTGACATTCTGGATCGGGAAACCGACCGTTTCCTCGATACAAAGACGCGCCACGAAATGACAGCCGGTCTGCCGATCTGTCATGTGCCTGTGCTGGGCGAGGGCGAATACACGCGGCAAGAAGACCTCATGCGTCATCTGGGCAATTCCCGCTTCATCAGCGAGGCGCACATCGAAAACCTGCGCGCCGCTGCCCGGCGTGCAAACGTCGATCCCGACCGTGCCTGCCGCGAGACCGATCCCAGCCTGCTGATGGAAGGTCTTTACATCAAGATCGAGGAAAACGGCGAAGTCACAGGACGCGTCAAGTATGTCCGTCACGGCTTTTCGCAGGTCGTTTCCGAGTCCAATTCCCACTGGATTGACCGCCCGATCATCTTAAACGGTCTTTCCCGCCCGTTTGAAGACCTGCTGATTCCCGTCTACGACAAGGAGTGATTCCCATGAGCGCATGGCAGAATCTGCTTGCCTGTCTTCCCCACCCGCCTGAATTCGTCTATGATTTTGACGCGCTTGCGCATACGCCCGTCGGTCCGCACCTGTGCGCAATGGCAGGCACGCAGCAAAACCCTGCCTTTCACGGCGAGGGCGACGTCCTTACGCACACCGTCATGGTCTGCAGCCAGCTTTGCCAACTGGAAGCCTTCCGCACGCTTGATGCGCCGCAGCGCATCGCGCTTTCCGTCGCCGCGCTCCTGCACGACGCAGGCAAGCCGCGCACAACGAGGCTGGAAGACGGCGTCTTTTCTTCTCCCGGCCACAGCATAACCGGCACGCACATCGTGCGCAAGCTTCTCTGGCAGGAATTTGGTCTTTGCGGCTCGCCGGAAAAGCTGCAGCTGCGCGAGGCCATCTGCCTGCTCATTCGCCATCACATGTTCCCAGTTCATGCGCTGGAGCAGGAGCAGCCCGAGCGCAGACTGGCGTTGATTGCCGCCGGCGCACAGCTCGTCCCCTGCTTTTCTCTCCATCTGCTCAGCCTGCTTGCAAAAGCAGATGTGCTCGGCCGCATCGCAGCTGACATGCAGGAAAGCCTCTCCGCTGTGGAGCTCTTCTCTCAGCTTGCCGAAGAATCCGGCTGTCTGCATTCCCCGCTCGGCTTTTCTTCCACGCACGCACAGTACGCCTATCTTTCCGGCAGAAACGTCCTGCCCGACCAGCCGCTCTTTGATGACAGCTGGGGCGAGGTGATTCTCCTGTCCGGTCTTCCGGGCACAGGCAAGGACACCTGGATCAGACAAAACCACCCGGACCTGCCGATGGTCAGCATGGACGATCTGCGCAGGACCATGGGCATCAAGCCCACGGACGATCAGGGACGCGTGGCGCAGGCGGCGCAGGAAGCCTGCCGCGTGCACCTTCGCGCAAAGCAGCCCTTCATCTTCAACACGACCAGCCTGACCCCGATGATGCGCAGCAAATCGGTTCGCCTGTTTGAAAGCTACAACGCGCGCGTGCGCATCGTGTATCTGGAAACCGACTGGGCGGAGCAGCTGCGCCGCAACGCTGCGCGCACAGCCGTCGTACCTGAAAGCGCCATTGACAGGATGCTCGATACGCTCATCCCGCCCGAACGGCACGAGGCGCAGCGTGTTGAGTGGCTTTGTGTTTAACTGCATATGCAAAGAAATCGAAGGCCTGTCTCCTTCGATTTCTTATTTATCGCCGCAAAACAACATAACCACAAGCACAGCCCACCCTTATTCCGCCGTTTCGGAGCGCCCTCCGCGCGAACGAAACGATTCTTCCGGCCTCGGGCGCAATTCTCTGCGTGAAGCTAAAGCCGCGTCGGATGTGGGTGTGGGCTCAGCCCACAAAAAAAGAGCCCATCTTTCGATGGACTCTTTTTGGTTGCATTTGAGCTTCAAGCCTTACAGCATGCCCAGAACGCCCGGGGCGGTGGTGACATAGCCACCCAGCAGCTTCGGAACGATGAGGGAGATGTCCGGGATAAAGGTGATCAGCAGCAGCGCGATGATCATGCACAGATAGAACGGCAGGGTCTCCTTAACGACCTTATCCATCGGGCGCTTACCAACAGCGCAGCCGATGAACAGAACGGAACCGACCGGCGGGGTGAGCAGGCCGATGCCGCAGTTGAGGACGACCATGATGCCGAACTGGATCGGATCGATACCGATGCCCTGCGCAACCGGCAGGAGGATCGGGGTGGCGATCAGGATGATCGGCGCCATGTCCATGATCATGCCCAGGAAGAGCAGGATCAGGTTGATCAGCAGCGCAACAACGATCGGGTTGCTGGAGATGCTGGTGATCAGGTTCGCAGCCATGTTCGGAACGTTCAGCGTGGTCAGGCAGTAGCCGAACGCGGAAGAGGTCGCGATGAGGATCATAACGATGGCCAGGGTCTCAACGCACTGGTCAAGGCTCTTCCAAACGCCCTTCCAATCCAGGCCCTTGTAGATGAACACGGAAACGAACAGAGCGTAGAGAACCGCGATAGCAGCGGACTCGGTCGCCGTGAAGACGCCGCCGACAACGCCGAAGACGACGATGACGACCGCAGCCAGCGCCCAGATGGAGGTGCCCAGCTGCTTGATGAAGTTCTTCAGGGAGAACGCGTCGCCCTTCGGGTAGCCGCGCTTGACGGACAGGATGTAGGAACCGATCATCAGGGAGCCAGCGAGCAGAGCGCCCGGCAGGTAACCAGCCAGGAACAGGCTGCCGACGGAGATGCCGCCCGCAGTGGTGGCGTAGATGACCATGTTGTGGCTCGGCGGAACGAGCAGACCCTCACAGGAGGAGGTGATGGTAACGGCGATGGAGAAGTCATCGTCGTAGCCCTGCTCGACCATCATCGGGATGAGGATGGAACCCAGGGAAGCGGTGTCCGCGGAAGCGGAACCGGAGATGCCGCCGAAGAAGTAGGACGCAACGACGTTAACCATCGCCAGGCCGCCGCGCATCCAGCCGACCAGCGCGTTCGCCAGAGCAATCAGCTTGTCGGAGATACCGCCGGTGCCCATGAACACGCCCATGGTGATGAAGAACGGAACCGCCATCAGAGAGAAGGACCAGATGCCCTTAACCATCTGCTGCGGGAGCGTGGTCAGGTTCAGGCCCTGCGCAGCCAGGCAGATCGTGGTCGCCAGACCGACAGCGTAAGCGATCGGGAAGCGCAGGAAAATCATGGCGAGGAAGGAACCCAGAAGGATCAGCGTATACATGATATCAGGGGTCATTTACGCCACCTCCTTCACAAAGAATGCCTTGATGTGGTCAACCAGCTGCTCGATCTCGAAGATGATCATGGAGCCGCCGGCCAGCGGGATCGGGATGTACATCCACACGCGGCTGAGCCACGGGAGGGACTCGTACTTACCGAACTTCGCCAGCGGAGAGTTACAAACCTCAATGCCCTTGGTCAGCAGGATGTAACCAAGGACCATGACGGCGATGTCAGAAACGACGTCAAGGGTCTTAACGACGTTCTTCGGGAGATACTGGTCAAAAACGGTCATGCGGATGTGGGAATTGGTGCGGATCGCCAGGGTGGCGGAAAGCACGGCCATGTAGACCATGCAGGTCAGAACAACCTGTTCGGACCAAGCCGGGTCCGGAATGAAGGAGATGTAACGACCGGCAACCGCCATGCTCGTCACCAGGATGTCAACGATAAGCAGGATCTTACAGATGAACATAACAATCTTGTACGTCCAGCTGTAAAGCGGCCTGATCTTATCGAAGGCGTCGAAAAACTTGGGCATGTTCTTCAAGTCCTTTCGTGTTAAGATCTCTTTATGAAACAAGCAGAGGGTGCGGGAAACTCCCGCACCCTCACTTGTTTACATCATGAGTTTACCGGGACAAAGCGCTTGATTTAACTCAGGGCTTCATGTCCAGGATCTGCTGGTAGACGTCTTCCAGACCCTTGGTGCTCTGCTTGATGATGTCCTGGCAAGCCTCGATCCACGGGGTCTTGTCGGTGACTTCGGTGATGGTGACGCCTTCGGCCTTCAGCTGCTCGAGAACCTCAGCCTCAGCGGAAGCGGACAGGTTGGCGTTGAAGTCAGAAGCGTACTTGGCCGCTTCCATGACCCAAGCCTGCTGCTGCTCGTTCAGCTTCGCCCAGCCGGTAGCGGTGACGGCGATCTGAACAGCGCCCAGGGTGTGGCCGTCCAGGATGAAGTGCGGGGCAACCTCCGGGAAGGCGTTGGACTTGTAGTTAGCGGTCGGCTGCTCAGCACCGTCGACAACGCCGGTCTGCAGAGCGGAGTAGAGCTCGGTGAAGGTAACGACGGTCGGGTTAGCGCCGAGGCCCTTAACCATGCCCATCATGATCACGTCCTCAGAGACGCGGATCTTCTTGCCGGCCAGATCGGAGATCTGGGTGCACGGGAAGTTGGTGAAGAAGTGACGGAAGCCTTCCTCAGCATAGGTCAGGCCCCAAACCGGCAGGCCGATGTCCTTCGGCTCCTGCAGGAACTTCTGAGCGAGCTCGCTGTTGGCGAAGGCCCAGAAATGATCGCGGTTCTCGAAGGTGTAGGGAACGTTCAGCAGGGAAGCCTGCTTGACGCCGTAGTTAGAGAGCGCGAACGCAGAGAGACGCACGAAGTCGATGGTGTCGCCGCCCATGAGGACGCCGTCCAGGATCTGGGCCTCGGAACCGAGGACGCCGGAAGCCTTAACATCAACGATGATTTCGCCGGCAGACAGCTCTTCGAGCTTGGTCTTGAAGGCGGTAGCGGTCTGACCGACGATGGTGTCGATCGGGTTGACCTCAGCGTAGGTCAGGGTGATCGGTTCGGCCATCGCGCTGACGCAGGCCAGGGCCATCACGAGAGCGAGGGCCACAACGAGAAGCTTCTTCATAGGAAATTCCTCCTGTTCTATTTTCTGCATTGTGGCGAAATCCGCCATATACAGAATTGTTGACACAATTATAGCATATCCGCTAAGATGCTGGCAAGCCTTGTTTAGGCTGCTTTATCATATTTTTTGTCATTTTTTCATCTTTTTTACCTCATGTTTTATATTATCTGCTTTATAAATCTATTATTATGGCTTTGCATGCTCTTTGTCAGTTTTCTTTGCATTCCCCTTTTCATTTCTTTATTTTGTTCGCTCACGCTTGCATTTGCGCCCGCTTTATGCCACAATATAGGCAGCTTATCGACGCTGACCGCTGCGCCGGATCACAGGAGGACTATTCTCATGCAAAAAGATTCCATCACTATCAATGTTCAGATAGATTCGCAGACTTTCCGCCGTTTTGCCCGGTTTGATACGTATCTTCTTCGCCGCCGCTGGGTTTCGCCCGCTGTTTTTGCGGTGATTCTTTCCGTCTTTTCCTGTGTTGCCTTCTTGATGCGCGCCCGCGCCGAGCAGGCCGGTCTGATCGGCTGGCTGCTCCTGATCATCGCGCTGGGGCTGCCTGCAGCTTATTTCCTTCATTATGAACTTCAGCTTGGCGCTCAGGTTCGCCGCCTGAACATCAAAAAACCCCGCCCCGCGTACTTTGTCACCCTGTCGGATGCGGGCGTACGCGTCGTCAACAACATGGCAAAGGAAGCGCCGCTGTCATTCTCCTGGGATCAGGTGCATGCCGCCCATCGCCGCAGCGACGCCGTCTATCTCTATCACACGGAAAGCCGCGCCTTCATCCTGCCCGCGCGGGATGCCAGCGTTTCCCTCGCTACCCTCTGGGATACCTGCGCAGCACATCTGCCTGCAGACAAGCTGCACGCCTGATGGCGGATTCTTTCACAGATAAAACAAAGCTGCCCGCTCACCGGATCATCCGGCTGGCACGGCAGCTTTTAATTGTGCGTTTGTTTGCATCGTCATCCGTCCATATAGCAAAAACAGCCGCAGCGCTTTCTGAACTGTTCTAATCAAAACGGACAGTGAAAAAAGGCCCTAATCGTAGAATATCTCAGCCGGACGCGAGTTTTCGTGTTCGGCTATTTTAATCTCATTCTTTCGTTGTTATAGTAGTCGATATAATCGTGGACAAGCATG
>JAFYOR010000020.1 GCA_017547805.1 Clostridia bacterium | reverse complement strand
GGGCCGACGCGCAGCCTAATTAGGCCGCGAGGCAATAATTGTTATTGTCAGTTAATTTTTAATTTCCCGGTTTTTACGTGCCCCGGGGACACGGCTCGCTTACCTGACCGCCCACGATCCCGTCGAAACCAGTACACCCCCATGGGCAGGCTGTGCCTGCACCCACTTGCGAAGCATTTCTGCCAATCATCATCCTTCCGCGCCCGAGGCCGAAAGCCTGTGTCAGCAATGCACCGAAGCAAATGCGCACAACACTACGCTATGTCAAAGCCGAAGCTCTGCATACTGGATTTTCCGTGATCCCCTGGATCAGTCGTATTTGTTGTTGCTTCTCAGCGCGCGCGCCATCTCGCGCTTGGTGTCGCGCTCTGCGATGGAATCGCGCTTGTCGTGGAGCTTTTTACCCTTGCATACGCCAAGCTCCATTTTGAATCTGCCGTCCTTGAGATACACCTGCAGCGGAATGAGCGAATAACCCATCTTGCCGGCCTCCTGCGCCAGATGGCGGATCTGGCTCTTGTGCGCCAGCAGCTTCTTTTGCCTCAGGGGATCGGTGTTGAAGATGTTGCCTTGCTCATACGGGCTGATATGCATGCCGCATACCAGAAGTTCGCCGTCCTTCACGATCGCAAAGCTTTCTTTCAGGTTCATGCGTCCCTGACGCATGCTTTTGACCTCTGTGCCGTGAAGCTCCATGCCGCACTCCAGCCGTTCCTCGACGAAGTAATCGTGGAACGCCTTTTTATTCTGTGCCATAGGCTTGATGCCCTTTGCGCGCGCCATGCGATTACCCCCTCCCGTTTGCGCTGTATGCCATAGTATAGCACAAAGCGCCGGCGGATTGCAAGTTTGCATCCGATTCTTTACTCTCGTTCAAAAAATTGACGATTATGCCAAAATCCCCCCTTTAAAAAACAGGCGGTTTGCATTATAATTGATACAGGTATATCTGTGCCATTTTGTATTTATGCAATCGGCATATGCGCAATTCAGAGAAATATAGTGGAGGATTGATGACCATGACCTATCGCGAGCAGTATGAAGCCTGGCTGCGTGACTTTGCGGCTGATACCGCGACTGTCGAAGAGCTCAAGGCGCTGGAAGGCAACGAGAAGGAAATCGAGGATCGCTTCTACACGGAGCTGTCCTTCGGCACCGCCGGCATGCGCGGCGTGCTGGGCGCCGGCACCAACCGTATGAACCTGTACAACGTCCGCCGTGCGACCAAGGGCTTTGCTGATTACATCAACAGCCAGGATCCGGAATACGCCAAGCGCGGCGTCGTTATCGCGTACGACTCCCGCCGTATGAGCCCGGAATTCGCCAAGGCTGCCGCGCTCGTGCTGTGCAACGAGGGCATCAATGTCTGCCTGTTTGACGAGCTGCGTCCGGTTCCGGTTCTGTCCTACGCCGTTCGCCACCTGCATGCCATCGCCGGCATTGTCATCACCGCCAGCCACAACCCGCCGCAGTACAACGGCTACAAGGTGTACTGGGAGGATGGCGCGCAGATGCCGCCGGAGTATGCCGATCAGGTGCTCAAGATGATCCGCGCCTGCAAGTATCAGGACGCTGTGGAGATGGACGAGGCGAAGGCTCTGGAGTCCGGTCTGCTCAAGATGATCGGCAAGAAGGAAGTCGACGACGATTACATCGCCGACGTCAAGACCCTGTCCGTCCAGCCGGAGCTGATGAAGACTGCCGGCAAGGAGCTCAAGATCGTTTACACCCCGCTGCACGGCTCCGGCAACAAGCCCGTTCGCCGCATCCTGGCGGAAATCGGCATCGAGAATGTTTACATCGTCAAGGAGCAGGAGCTCCCGGATCCGAACTTCTCCACCATCAAGGTTCCCAATCCGGAAGATCCGGCCGCGTTCGCCATGGCTATGAAGCTGGCTGACGAAGTCGGCGCGGACTGCATCTTCGGCACCGACCCGGACTGCGACCGCGTGGGCATCGCCGTCAAGGATAACGAGGGCAAGTACTATCTGATGAGCGGCAACCAGATCGGCTGCGTGCTGCTGTACTACATCCTCAAGAGCCGCGAAGCGCTGGGCACCATCCCGGCCGACGGCGCTGTGGTTAAGTCCGTCGTTTCTACCGAGCTGGCGCGCAAGATCGCCGCTTCCTTCGGCCTGACCACCTTCAACACGCTGACCGGCTTCAAGTGGATCGCCGAGAAGATTCAGCAGTTCCAGGACAAGGGCAATCATACCTTCGTCTTCGGCTTTGAAGAGAGCTACGGCTTCCTGTCTTCCACCTTCGTGCGCGACAAGGACGGCGTCAATGCCTCCCTGCTCATCGCCGAGGCTGC
>JAFYOR010000019.1 GCA_017547805.1 Clostridia bacterium | reverse complement strand
GCCATCATGCCGCGCATGCCGGCCAGCTGGGAAACCTGAGAGATAGAACCACGGGCGCCGGAGTCCGTCATCATACGAATCGGGTTGAAGTCGTCCATGTGGTTCATGATCTTGCTCTTAACCTCGTCGGTGGTCTTGGACCAGACCTCGACAACGCGGTTGTAGCGCTCCTCGTCGGTCAGCATACCGCGCTTGAAGAGCTTTTCGATCTTGCGGACGCGCTGCTCGGCGTCCTCCAGGATCGGCTTCTTCTCCGGCGGCACGATAACGTCCGCAACGGCAACGGTAACCGCGCCGATGGTGGAGTACTTGTAGCCCATCGCCTTGACGGCGTCGAGAACCTCGGCGGTCTTGGAAACGCCATGCTTGCGGAAGCACATGTCCACAATACGGCCCAGTTCCTTCTTGCCAACCTTGGTGTCGATTTCCAGGGCGAACATATCATTGAGGGTGTTGCGCGGCTTGAAGCCCATATCCTGCGGCACATTGCTGTTGAGGATCAGGCGGCCGAGCGTGGTCTCAATGGTCTTGTAGTAGGTCTTGCCATCCTGACCGCCGTAGATCTTGTTCTCCTGCAGGTACTCGCTGGAGACTTCGCCCGTCCACTCGCGCTTGACGCGGACGGAGATCTTGGCCTGCAGGTGCAGCTGGCCGGTCAGGTAAGCCATCATCGCCTCATCCTCGTTGGAGAAGCGGCGGCCCTCACCCATGACGCCCGGATGGATGCAGCTGAGGTAGTAGCAGCCGATAACCATGTCCTGAGACGGGGAGATAACCGGCTTGCCGTCCTGCGGCTTGAGGATGTTGTTGGCACACAGCATCAGGAAGCGGGCCTCGGCCTGGGCTTCCATGGACAGCGGAACGTGCACAGCCATCTGGTCGCCGTCGAAGTCGGCGTTGAAGGCGGTACAGGACAGCGGATGGAGCTTGATCGCCTTGCCCTCGACCAGGATCGGCTCAAAGGCCTGAATGCCCAGACGGTGCAGGGTCGGCGCGCGGTTCAGCAGAACCGGATGCTCCTTGATAACGCTCTCCAGGATGTCCCACACGCGGGTTTCGCCGCGGTCGACCATGCGCTTGGCGCTCTTGACGTTATGGACGATGCCGGTGTTGACCAGGCGCTCCATGACGAACGGCTTGAACAGCTCCAGCGCCATGCCCTTGGGCAGACCGCACTGGTGCAGCTTGAGTTCCGGACCGACGACGATAACGCTGCGGCCGGAATAGTCAACGCGCTTGCCCAGCAGGTTCTGGCGGAAACGGCCCTGTTTGCCGCGGAGCAGGTCGGACAGCGACTTGAGCGCGCGGTTTCCGGGACCGGTGACGGGACGGCCGCGGCGGCCGTTGTCGATCAGGGCGTCCACGGATTCCTGCAGCATGCGCTTTTCATTGCGGACAATGATGTCCGGAGCGCCTAGCTCCAGCAGTCTCTTCAGGCGGTTGTTGCGGTTGATGACCCGGCGGTAGAGATCGTTCAGGTCGCTGGTCGCAAAGCGTCCGCCTTCCAGCGGGACCAGCGGGCGCAGATCCGGCGGGATCACCG
>JAFYOR010000018.1 GCA_017547805.1 Clostridia bacterium | reverse complement strand
TGCGCCGCCTGCTGCGCCGTCTCGCCCGAAAGCACCAGCCGCCGCGCCTCGCGCATCGCGCGCCCGAGCGCCGGGCCCTTTTGGGCGCCCGCCTCCATCAGCATCTTCGCGTCCGGCATCGGTCTTGCCGCCGCCTCCTTGTAGGCCGCAAGCCTCTCTCTGATGAACGCTTCCTCCCCGTCCGCTTCGCTTCGCGGCTTTCCCTTTCCCCGGGCGTCGCACATAACCAGCCAGCCCAGCTCCTGCGGATTCACCGCTTCATCAAAGAGGATATTGGTGCGCGACACGCGCGCCTTGCCGCTATAGCAGGTGTGCAGCCGCATATGCAGCGCGCACATATTCTGCGCATAGGCAATCACAGCCTTGGAAAGGCCCAGCCGCGAGAGCAGATCGCCCGCCAGCGGCACGCCCGTGTGATCATGCCCAATCGCCTGCCATGCGCCCTTTTCGTTTTTCTTCGTCGAAACCGCCTTGCCCAGATCATGCACAAGGCAGGCCAGCATGAACGCCAGCGGATCGCGCATCTGATTCCCCATCTGATTGCGCACCTGCGCCGCCTCGCGCAGCACCAGCATCGTATGCTCGAACGCGTCTCCCTCGGGGTGATGCACCGGATTCTGCGGCACGCCGCAAAGCGCCGCCAGCTCGCTAAACCACGGCTCCAGCGCCTGCGCATCGCGCAGCACGCGGAAGAACACATCCGGCCGGTCCGCCTTGAGCAGCGCCTTCTTCGCCTCATCCAGCACGCGCGCGCCGGAAAGACAATCCAGCGGCATGGCTTTCATGCGCTTAATCGTCTGCGCGTCCGGCGTAAGATGGAATCTGGCGGCGAACTGCGCCCCGCGCAGAACCCGCAGCGGATCCTCCTCAAAATGCGCGCCCGGCATCGCGCGGAGCACGCCGTCTTCAAGGTCCTGCATGCCGCCGTAGGGATCGATATATTCGCCCGTCAGCGCGTCGCGCATGATCGCATTGACCGTGAAATCCCGCCGGGCCGCCGCCTGCGCCGGATCCAGAAAAGGATCCGCCTCGACGGAAAAATCCTTGTGCCCCGGTCCGGTTCTTCGCTCGCGCCTGGGCAGCGCGATATCGATTCCCGCGCCCTTGATCGTGAATATGCCGTAGCGCTCCCCGCTCATGTCGATCTCGCCGAACGATTCGAGCAGCACAAGCAGCGCGTCGCGCTGCACGCCATGCACCTCGCTGTCGATATCGTAGCAGGGGATGTTCAACAGCCCATCGCGGACGCAGCCGCCCACCAGCAGCGCCTGACCGCCAAGCTCATGCACCCTCCGCGCAATGGCAGTAATCAATTCTTCATTATTCATTCTTCATCATTCATTATTCAGGCTTTCCAGTTCGCCCTGATCGCCGCGCGCATACGCGCAGGTCAGCACATCGTCCATCGCGTAATGCGCGGGCTTCTTCCTGCCCGGCAGGCGCGCAGAAAACCCCTGTCCGTCCGCGTCGATATCAAGCACCGTCAGGTTGGTCTTCTTCATCTGCCCGTCCTGCATCAGCACGGCGCAGATCTTCTTTTCCCGCTCCAGCGAGTATTTCAAAAATCTGTCTATCATTTTTCCTGTAGGGGTGGATATCATCCTCCCGCATGTTTTATTTTCCGGCAAATTCCGTCTGATAAATCCGCACATCCGGATTCTGATACACCAGATCATAATGCTCGTCGATGTACGTCAGATCCACGTCGAACTCCGCCCGCTCGTAGTCGCTGACGTAGATGTAATCCACGCCGTAGCGCTCGATCAGATGCGCGTTGAGCTCGGGATACTCGTAGAATCCCTCGCAGGCGCCCGCCTGCGCGCGGTAATCCAGCCCATGGAAGAATACATACAGATCGCTTCCGCAGATGATCTGCCTGCCCGCCAGCGAGCAAACCGGATTGATATGCTGCTGTCCTGTCATGAAGATGGCGTCCTTTTCCGTATTTTCGTCAATCCACTTGCCCGCCTCCACCGCCGTCCGGGAGAAGAGCTGATAGCCGGAGATCGTCTCCCGCGCGATGGACAGCGCGCCGGAGAACACGCTGACAAAGATGAACAGCGCGCACAGGATATAGCGGCCGCGCAGCCCGGCAAGGCGCTGCATGATCACAGAGCCGTAGTCCGCCGCGAGAATCACCGCAAACATGTACCAGATGTAGAACAGCTTGTTGTTGTCGTATTCGTTGGGCTGGAAGAGGATCGTCTCCGCGACGACGAAGATCGCCGCCATGCCCATCACGATATCGCCGTAGCCGCGCCTGCGGGCTTCCAGCACCGCACAGAGCATCAGGATGAACGGCAGGCCCGCATTCTTGATCCAGAACCAGAAATAGCCGTCGATCATGCCGCGTCCGCCGGAGTTGTTCACCCAGTTGAACTGGAAGCGCAGCGAGCCGCCCTCGATCGTCTGCTCGACCGCCGTGCCCAGCACCTGCGGCAGCGCCAAGGCAAGCACGATGCCCAGATAGACGAGCGCGCGCAGCAGCACGCCCTTGCGGTCGCCCTTGTCTGCAATCAGATGTGCGATCACCATGCCGCCGGAGAAAAGGCCCAGCGCAAGGAAGGTATGCGTATGCACCATCGGCAGGCAGCAGGCCCACAGGGCCAGCAGCAGCGTCTGGCGCATGCTGCGCTCCCTCAGGGAGGAGATCAGCAGCATCAGCGCGGGAATGCCCATCGACCAGCCGCCCATCAGCGCGCGCTGGGGAATCAGCAGATCCGCAATGACGTTGGAAAAGCGCAGGTTCAGATCCGGCTGATTGGCCGGCGTCTTGTAATATCCGGTAAAGATCTCCCTGACCTTTGCAAAGCCGTCGCGGCCTGCAAGGTCAAAATCATACAGGAAGCCGAGGCCGCCGTTGAAGAAGAACAGCAGCGCCGCCACGGCGACCGCCTTGTTCCGCCCGCCGAGAATCTGCTGCGCAAGGAGCATATAGCCCGCGTAAGTCATCGCCATCAGCAGCGTGCCGGGGAAGACCACCGCCGTCTGCAGGTCCATGCCCAGCATGAGCATCGTCGTCGAGAGCGAATCCGCCAGATAGGGATAGTTCAGCGGCGTATCGTAAAGCAGATTGTACGTCGGCGGGAAGGTCATATCCCGCATGGACGTGATGAAGGACAGATGCATGCACAGATCGCCATAGGTCGACTGGCCGCACCAATAGGAGCCGTCGCTTTCGGGCATGATCATATGCGTATACTGCAGATACGCGGAGAGCACCGTCAGCGGAAGCACCACCAGCGCCATCGCCGCCAGCTGCCGCCTGTCCTCATGGGTCATGCCCTTTACCGGGCGCTTATCGCGCAGGGCAATGCTCACGCCGACCAGCGCAAGCATCAGCACCGCGGCGACATAATGCGCCTTGAGCGTAAAATCAAACACATAGGCGCAAAGCGCGGGCAGCTGCATTTCCATCAGCAGACCCAGCGCCAAACCCAGAAAAGCCCGCATAAGCGGGCTCTTCCCGGGCAGCTGCGCGCGGATGATCGCCGCGCCGCCCATCAAAAACAGAATCGTATACAGGATTGCCGCCATCGCTGAAGCCTCACTTTGCCTCGTTCTTAATCAGCTGCAGGCTGCCATCCGGCCGCCTGCGCCTGCGGGGCGCCGCATGTTCCTGCGGCATGTCCAGCGTCTTTCCCATGTTTTTGCGCACGGGAAGCAGATCGTCGTCCTCTTCGTCTTCCCCGTCCTCCGGCTCGTCCTCTTCAAAGAAGGGCTTTACGCCCGGCGCAAGCTGGCTGTCAAGGCCGCTTTCCGCGCGCTGCACGTCCGCCTTCACGCTCATCAGATCGTTGATGGCGCGTTCGCGGCGGGTCTTTTCGCTGCTGCCGGCGGAAATCTCCTGCGCAGCGGCTTCCGTACAGATCGCCTGACCGATCAGCAGCAGATAACGGCTTCTGGCCTGCAGCAGGATGGCAAAGTCCAGAAGCACAATCGCCGCCGCCATCAGCGGCACAATGAGCAGATTGCTCAAGCCCAGATACACCGCCGCAACGGCAAGCGCCGCGCTGAGCACACATGCGGCAATCCGATACGCGGTACGCACCTTTTTTGCGTTCCTGCGCAGGGCAATGGCCGTCTTGTTCGTCAGGCGAATGGGTTCGTTCATCATCAAAACTCCCGTCAAACTCAATACTATCAGGCAGAATGTTCCATACAAGCCAGCGTCAGATCGATGCAGGCCTGCACATCGCGCAGATCAACCGTCTCCGCGCCGCTGTGAATATAGCGGCAGGGAATCGAGATCGCGCCCGCGGGCACGCCGCCGCGCGTCCTCTGGATCGCGCCCGCGTCGGTGCCGCCGAAGGGCAGCACTTCGCGCTGCATGGGGATGTTCTTTTCCGTAGCCAGCGTTTCCAGCATGGCGACCACCGACGGCGTGCAGATCAGGGAGCGATCCATGATCTTAACCGCCGCGCCCTTGCCCAGCGCAACAGCCAGCTTCGTCTTCGCCTTAGGCACGTCGCCCACGCCGGTCACGTCGATGGCAATGCCCATGTCCGGATGGACCGCATAGGCCGCCGTGGTCGCGCCGCGAAGGCCGACCTCCTCCTGCACGGAGAAAACGGCCACGATCTCATTGTCCGTCTGACCGAGGGCGAGCATCGCCTCCAGCAGCACGAAGCAAGCAATGCGGTCGTCCATCGCCGGGGCGGCGAGGCGGTTTTCGCCCAGCTTCGTCACCTGCGGCATCACGACGCACATATCGCCGAGGGCGACCATGGAAAGCGCCTCCTCGCGGCTTTCAGCGCCGATATCCACGTACAGATCGGCCACCGTCAGCGCGCCCTTAACGTCCTGATCCGCGCCGATCACGCCGCGCACGCCGTTGCCGAACGCGACATGATGATGCGTCATTCCCTGAGCATGGACGCCGCCGACGGCGCACACGCGCAGAAAGCCGTTTTCATCCGCGTCGATCACCGCCAGCGCAATGTGATCCATATGCGCGGAAAACATGATCTTCCTGCCGCCCTCTTTGCCCTTCTTCACGGCGATCAGGTTGCCCATCACGTCCGTCGTCAGGCTGTCCACATGACCTTCAAGCGCGCGGGCAATCACGTCCGCGACGCGGCCTTCGCTGCCGGAAGGGCCGTAACAGGTCAGAATATCATTCAAAAGCTGCATGTTCATCTTCAATCAGCTCCTTGCTATTTGATCGGGCGGCAGATTACCGCCCCTACAATTCCGTCGCTGAGGCGTAGGGGCGGATATCATCCGCCCGCATTCTATCTTATTTCGTCCCGTCTTTCATCTCATCCAGCACGGCAAAAGCCAGCTGCTTCGCATAATCGATATCCGACAGCTTGCACACGCTCACGCCGCTGTGGCAGTAGCGGCAGGGAATCACGATCACCACGCAGGGCACGCCCTCGCCGGTGAGATGGATCTCGCCCGCGTCGGTGCCGCCGCTGTTGCCGCGCTTGATCTGCACGGGAATATCGTGCTTCTTCGCCGCGCCGAGCGCCAGCTCGCGCATCTGCGCAGGGATGATCGCGCGCCTGTCCATGAACGTCAGCGCAGGGCCGTCGCCGCAGCGCGTGACCTGCTTGTGGCTGTCGACCATGCCCATGTCGTTGGCGGTCGTCGTATCGAGGATGATCGCCTTATCCGGCTTCACCTTCCGCGCCGCGATCTTCGCGCCGCGGAGGCCGACCTCCTCCTGCACGGTAAACACGCAGGTGATATCGCCCGGATAATCGCTCTCCCTGAGCACATCGAGCAGAATCATGCAGCCCGCGCGGTCGTCCAGCGCCTTCGCCTTCACAAAGCCGTCGCCGAACTCGCGGTATTCGCTTTCAAACGTCGCATAGCTGCCCGGCGGGCAGAGGCCTTCCGCCTCTTCCTTGCTCTTCGCGCCGATGTCGATGAAAATGCTGTCGTAGTCCGGCGCTTTTTTGCGGTCGGCATCGCTCATCAGGTGAATCGCCTTGATGCCGATCACGCCGGGAACTCTTTTTTCGCCGACGATCACGCGCTTGGATACGCAGCAGCGCGCATCAATGCCGCCCACGCTGTCAATGCGGAGCTGACCGTCCTCACCGGCAAAGCGGACAATGAAGCCCACCTCGTCCATATGCGCGGCGAGCATGATATGCGGCGCCTTTTCGTCCGTTCCCTTGCGATAGGCATAGAGATTGCCCATCGTATCGCCGTATACACGGCCTTCTTTTTCTTTCAGGATGTCCTGCGCTTCTTTGCGGATGGCGTTTCTTGCTTCATCCTCCCAGCCGGAAGGGCCGAACAGCGCGGTTATATCTTTCAGAAGCACAGCGTTTCCTCCCATCCCGCGTCCATTTTGCATACCGTTTCGCACAGCAGCCTCGCCTGATCAGCCATCAGCGCCGCGCTGCCCACTTCCACCGTCGTATGCATGTACTTGAGCGGCAGGCTCATCACCACGCAGGGCACACCCTCGCCGGCAACCTGCACTTCCCATGCGTCGGTCCACGTCGTGCCGCGCGCCACCTCGTCCATCGTCTTGATATGCAGCCGCGCGGCATGCTCCTTGAGCAGCGCCGCCATCTTCCTGTGGGTGTTCGGGCCGCAGGAAACCGCCGTCACATCCAGCGGGAAGGTTCTGCCCGGCCTGCAGTCGGGCATGGTGCCATGCGTCACGTCAAGAATGAACGCCATATCCGGTCGGATCGTCTCCGCCGCCATGTCCGCGCCGAGGCTGCCGCGCTCCTCGCAGCTGGAAAGCACATAGTACACGTCCGCGTCATGCAGGCGGCTGTGCAGCTGCTGCGCGCAATCCAGCAGGATCGCCACGCAGGCGCGGTCGTCCATGGTCTTGCTGGCGATGAGTTCATTCTCCAGCGCCATCGTGCGGCCCACCAGCTGCACGCTCATGCCCGGCTTCACGCGGCGCTTCGCCTCTTCAGCGGTCAGGCCCGTATCGATGAAGAGCTCCTCCACCGGGGTCACGCTGCTTCTGTCGTTGTCGCCGGTCAGGTGCGGGGGCACCGCGCCGATCACGCCGTAGAGCGGACCGTCTTCCGTCAGGATATAGACCTCCTGCGCCGGCAGCGTCTGCGCCGCCACGCCCAGCGACATGAAGCGCACAGAGCCGTCTTCCTCGACGTCCGTGGTCATCAGACCCACCTCGTCGATATGCGCGCAGAGCATGATCTTCGGACCCTTGCCGCTGCCGCGCTTGAGCGCAATCACGCTCTGATTATGATCGACCTTCACCTCGTCGCAATAGGGCGCAAAAGCCTTTGCAAGCACCTCGGCCACCGGCAGCTCATAGCCGCTTGTGCCGGGCACAGTCGTCACATGGGAAAGGAATGCCAAATAATCCATAGGGATCCGCTCCTCTTAGTCCGTGTTTCCTTCGCCGCTGAAATCCAGCGTCTGGTTCATGCAGACCGTCTGCGTTCTCGGGTCAAAATGCATCTGCTCGTGCTCGTCCTCCGCAGCAAAGCCCATCCAGTAACAGGGCACCTGATGCACATAACCGCAGACCTTGCAGCGATAATAGAATACTTCCATCGTTTCTTCCTCCATAGCCCGTCTTTATCGCACGATCAATCGTAGGGGAGGGGCTCTGCTCCTCCCTGATGATCACACAACGCTGTTTCTCACAGTCAATCGTAGGGGAGGGGCTCTGCTCCTCCCTGATTCTCATCCAAATCTGTTTTTTATACCGTCTGTCTGAGAATCGAAAGAATCAGCTGGCTGTCAAACATCGGCGCAAGCTTCGACGCCGCGATCAGATCGCTGATCATCTCCACCGGCGCAACCGCCAGCACGATCGGCACCAGCGCAAAGAAGATAAACAGCAGCAGCACGCCGCGCATCAGGCCGAACACGCCGCCAATCAGCGAATCCAGATGGCGCAGCACCGGCAGCTCAAAGACATACTGAATCAGGTGAATCACAAACGTGAGCACGACATACGCAATCAGGAAGCAGATCAGGAAGCTGAGAATCGACAGCGACACGCTGACGATCGTCTCGCTCATCAGCTGCGCAATCGTCATCGAGCCGGACGCGCTGCCGATACCGGAAATGAACGCGCTTTCAAACGCAGCCGGCAGATTCGCGCTTTTGAGAATCTGCGCCAGCGCGCTCTCGCTGACCTGCGCAACGGAGAGCAGCGACAGGTCGAGGTTTGTGATGCGGCTTCCGGCGTCGGTGTAATACAGCAGCGTCTGCACCAGCGTCTCGTTGCCCTTCAGCCACGCAGCCAGCTCGCCGCTCATCGCAAACGCCAGCGCCGCAGAACCCACAAGCCCCGCAAGGCTCAGCACGCCGCTGATAAATCCTCTGTACATGCCAAAGAGCACGCTCACGCCCAGCACAACGAGAATGATGATATCGATGATGTTCATAGTTTCTCCTTCAATGCGTCAGCCAGCTTTGCCGGCAGCTCCGTAAAAAAGAGCCTGCAAAGCTGCTGATGAGCATATCGACACCTTATTTTCTGAAAATAACGTTCAGGCCTCCCTCCATGAGGAAGGGGGACCAGCCTGTGGCTGGTGGAAGGAGTGTTTCCTTGCTATCAGCCCGGCAATTCAATAACGTAGATCTCCGAGCCGGAGGCGACCACCGCGCGGTTATCCGAAATCATGCCCAGCACAGCCGTGATATTGACCGGAAGCGCATACGCCGTGAAGGTCGTTCCCTCAAACGGGCAGACATAGAGCGCGCTGTTTGAGAATCCGTATACCGCGCGCGTGCCGAGCTTCGTCGCCAGGCACGGGCTGGGCAGATGCAGCACGCGATCCACATTGCCGTACATCAGGCGCACATTGCTGATGCTGATGCCTTCCCGGCTTTCCTGCGCGGGAACCAGCAGCTGATAGGTGATTTCCTTGTTTTCCTTCACGTCCTCCACAGTATAGCCGTAGATCAGCGTCGGATTGCTCTCTTCCAGCACGCGATAATTGTAGTGCATGATCTGGCGCGTGGTGACGACGTTCAGTTCGCCGTCATCGTCGTAAATCATATATGCAATATGCTCGCCCAGAGAGCTCTTGCCCGTGGAGAGCTTGCCCGGCTGGAAGGTCTGCAGCTCGGTGGAGATGACGGTGCCCGTCGTATCCAGACCCAGCACCCACATCAGCTCCGCCTGCTGCGCGCTGGACGAAGTCATCGCGTCAAAGAATCCGATATCCAGCAGCGTCTGGCTCTCGATCGTCACGTTGTCGACGACCTGACCGGCGGCGTTGATCACGGAAACCACGCCGTTGTCCGCGTCGCCGACAAACACGGCGACATACTCGTCGCCCGCGCTGGCAAACTGGATCATGTCCGACATCTTGTTGTTGTAGATCAGCCTGCCGCGGCTGTTGAGGATGTACAGATCGTTGCCCGACCACGCGACAATCTTCTCCGTCGTCGCATCATAGTCGGCGTTGGTGCCGATCTGATAGCTCCATTCGTTGCCGCCGGTCGCCGCTACGCAGTGCAGCGTCGTGCCGTCGTAGAAGATCACGCTGTCGCCGAAGGGCATGACATGCTGGGACAGCGTCGCGCCAATGCGCGTCACCCTGCCGATGCCCTCGCGGCCCGTTCCGCGCAGCGCATAGCTGAATACGATCATCAGCATGCACGCCAGCGCAAGCAGCGCCACGATCATGCGGATCTTGTCGCCTACGGGGTTTTTCTTCTTTTTCTTTTTGGCGCTCTCGCCCATATGATATCCGGCAAGCGTCGCATTCGCCCCGCCGATATATGTTACACGCTTCTTCTTGCGTTCCATGTGCGTTTCCTTTCGATCACTTTTCCACTTTTGGAGCTATCCAAAAGCCGCCCCAAAATACTGAAAATATTTTCCCCAAAAAAACTGAATCGCCGTCAGCCTTTTGGGGGCGCATACCTTTCCGGCTTTTTGGGCCCTTTTGGCTTATCCGCAACTTATCCGCAGGTTTTCCACACAGTTTTCCACATTTCTGTGGACAATTGTGGATAGTTTGTGGATAAGTGTGGATAACTTCTGGAAAACTCAATTTTTCCTAATCATTGCTGAAAAAAACGCGGCTTTCCCAAAAGAAATCAGCCCCCGGCTCAGTCGTGCAGCATGCCGCTTTCCACATGATAGACCGCGCCCTGGCGCGCGCCGGCGAGGTCGGACAGGTCCGTGCAGGTCACAAAGGTCTGCACACGGTCAATCCGCTCGATCAGCTGGCGCCTTCTGCCGGGGTCCAGCTCGCTCATCACGTCGTCCAGCATCAGAATCGGCGCTTCGCCCGTCTCCCGCGCGGCCATTTCCAGCTGCGCCAGCTTGAGCGAAAGCACCGCGCTGCGCTGCTGCCCCTGCGAGGCGAACGTGCGCGCTTCTTTTCCGTTGATGGTCACGCCGATATCGTCGCGGTGAATGCCCACCGTCGTCGTCATCCGGCGCATATCCTCCGCCCTGGCGGCATGAAGCCGCGCGAGCAGCTGCTCAGCAACGTCGCCGCTTTCCGCCGTCTGCGAAATATACCAGAGCCTGAGCTCCTCGCGGCCATCCGTCAGCGAGGCATGCGCCTCTTTGGCGTCCTGCGACAGCCGCTCAATCGCCTCGCGCCGGTTCTGCGCGATCTGCGCGCCCACAAGCGCCAGCTGCTCGTCCCACATATCCAGCGTCGGGGCCAGCGACGGGTTTCTGGCGATCTCCTTGAGCAGGGCGTTGCGCTGGTTCAGCGTGCGCACAGCGCGCTGCAGCGCATAGAAATAGGACGGGCGCAGCTGAGAGAGCTGCATGTCGATGAAGCGGCGCCGCTCCGCGGGGCCGCTCTTGACGATGCTCAGATCCTCCGGGGAAAAGAGCACGCCGCAGACATGACCAAGCAGCTCGCCGATGCGCTCCGCCTGCCGCGCGCCAATGCGCACGGTCTTCTTTTTCTTCTGTGTTTTGTCCAGCAGGATGGTCACCTCGTGCGTGCCGTCCTGCTGCTGGGTCTGAATCTGAACCCGGGCGCTCTTTTCTCCCCAGCGGATGAGCTCCTCGTCGCGCGCCGTTCTGTGGCTGCGCCCCAGGCAGCACAGGTGCAGCGCCTCGAGGATGTTGGTCTTTCCCTGCGCGTTCGGCCCGGTGAATACGGTCACGCCGCTGTCAGGCGTGATGATCGCCTGCTCGTAGTTTCTGAAATTTTTGAGGCTCAGCGATTTGACGCGCATAATATTTCCTTCTCAACTAATATGTAAATTCACCGTGAAGCCTCGGAAGAACGCCGCTTCTCAAAACAAGCAACTTTCCTTCCCGCAGGCTCCTTCCGTCACGGCTTCCGCCGTGCCACCTCCCTCCCGGAGGGAGGCTCTTACTCTAAGCATCAATATCACCCTGATGACACTGATCCGCTAACGAAACGTATACGGGGAGGCTCCCTCCGGGAGGGAGCTGGATCGCCGCAGGCGAGACTGAGGGAGCCATCGGGCGACTAAGTCTCTTCCCCTGCTTCGCTTCTTTCTTTTTCCTTCTTTTACTTCTCTTTAGCTGTTAAACACGCGGACCGGCAGCACCAGATACAGATAGCCGTCGCCCTCCGTCGGGCAGATCACGCACGGGCTGACGTTGGAATTAAAGCGCATGAAGACCTCGTCGTCGGACAGCGCCTTGAGCACGTCGGTGATGTAGCGGACGTTGAAGGCGATGGTCAGGTCCTTGCCCTCGGTCGTCACGGCGATCTTCTCTTCCATATCGCCGTTTTCGGAGTTGGAAGTGACGTCCAGCGTCTCGCCGTCGATCTTGAAGCACACCAGGTTGCTCTTGCCCTCGCGCGCAATCAGGCTCGCGCGGTCAATCGCGCTGCCCAGCTCGCTGCGGCGGACGGCCACGCGGGTCTGCCATTCCTGCGGCAGGATCTGGCGGTAGCGGATGAACTCGCCTTCCAGCAGGCGGGCGACGATATGCGTCGCGCCCATGTTCAGCTGCACATGGCTGCGGCTGAACGTCAGGCTCACGCTGTCCTCGGTATCGGCCAGGATCTTGGCGATATCGCCCAGCACCTTGCCGCCCACAACCGCAGAAACCGGCTGGTCCGGACCTTCGATATTCTCCTTGCGCAGCGCAAGACGGAAGCCATCCAGCGCAACGACACGCATTTCGCTCTTTTCGATTTCCATCAGGCAGCCGGTGAGGATCGGACGGCTCTCGTCCACCGCAATGGCAAACAGCGTGCGGCCGATCATGTCGCGCAGCGTATTCTGCGGCATCGCGAACGAGCTGCCCGCAACCTCCGGCAGCTCCGGATATTCCATCGGATCAAAGCCGGAAATCGTCGTGCGGACGCTGGCGCAGCGGATGGTCGCCTGCATGCGGTCGGATACGGTGATATCGCACATGCCGCCCGGCAGCTTGCGAACGATTTCGCACAGCAGCTTGCCCGGAAGCACCGTGCGGCCTTCTTCGATAAAGGTCGCCGGAATGATGGTCTCAATGCCCAGCGCAAGATCCGTACAGGTCAGGCGCAGGCCCTGCTCGCAGGATTCAAAGAGGATGCCCTCCAGAATCGGTTTCGGGGAGCGTACGGCCAGCGCGCGGCTGACGATGGACAGGCTCGTATTCAGATCGTTTACATCGCAGGAAAAACGCATATCTTCAACCTCCATGGAGTAGTAGCAGTATATAGGATTCAGCAGGAGTAGACGTAGGGCGGTGGATAACTTGGATAAGTCCCAAAAAGCCAAAAGAGATCAAGGTTTTTGGCTGTGGAAAACTGATGTAAAACCGCCTGAAATATCCACCCTTTTTCCACATCTTTGGGGATAACTTTCAGCTGCTTTTTCATCGCCGCCAAAGCGGCATAAAAAGGCAAATTCATTCATATTCAGTATTCGCTTTTTCCCTGTGAAATCCTTCATATAGATACAAGAATTAGGCACAAGAATGCTGCGCGGGAATCGTATACAGGAAGAATATGAAAAAAGAGCGTTTCTGATGAAACGCTCTTTCGTAAATACCAGCAATCAGATGCCGTTTTCGACGGTGGCGGCAATCTTCTCCGGGCTCAGGCCGTAGAAGTCCAGCAGCTCCGCCGGGGAAGCGGACTGGCCGAAGCAATCCGGCATGCCCAGCTTGGTCAGGCGGCCGCCGTGCTCGGCGATGACCGCGGCGACAGCGTCGCCCAGACCGCCGATGGTGGAATGCTCTTCCACGGTGAAGATCTTCATATCCTTGGCGAGGGTCTTGACGATTTCCTCGTCCAGCGGCTTGATCGTGTGCATGTTCACGACGGTCACTTCGATGCCCTTGGCAGCGAGGATCTCAGCCGCCTTCATGCAGGCTTCGACCATCAGGCCGCAGGTGATCAGCGCGGCCTTCTCGCCCTTGCGCAGGACGTTGGCCTTGCCGACTTCGAACGGCATACCCTCGGAGAAGACCGGGGTCGCCAGACGGGCCAGACGCAGATAGACCGGGCCGTCGATCTCGGCGGCGGCGCGCACAGCGCGCTTGGCCTCTTCCGCGTCGCACGGACACAGGATGGTCATGCCCGGAAGCACGCGCATGAGCGCGATGTCTTCGATCGCCTGATGGGTCGCGCCGTCCTCGCCGACGGTGATGCCGGCATGGGTGAACGCGATCTTGACGTTCAGGTGCGGATAGCACACGCCATTGCGGATCTGCTCGAAGCAGCGGCTCGCAAAGACGGCGAAGGTGGAGCAGAACGGGATGTAGCCCATGCTCGCCAGGCCGGCGGCCATGGTGATCATGTTCGCCTCGGCGATACCGCTGTTGAAGAAGCGGTCCGGATGCGCCTTGGCAAAGTACTGGGTCATCGTGGAGCAGGAGAGGTCCGCGTCCAGCGCGACGATCTTGTCATTTTCAAAGCCGAGGGCAGCGAGTTCCTCGCCGTAGCCCACGCGCGTAGCCTTCTTTTCACTCATGATCTCAGCCCTCCAGTTCCTTCAGCGCAGCGGCGCACTGTTCCTTGTTCGGAGCCTTGCCGTGCCAGCCGGCCTGATTTTCCATGAAGGAAACGCCCTTGCCCTTGGTGGTGTGGCAGAGGATGCAGCGCGGCTTGCCCGGGCAGGCCGGAACGTCCAGCGCGGCAATGACCTGCTCCAGGTCGTTGCCATCCATGACCTCGATCAGATCCAGACCGAACGCGCGCAGCTTCGCCGGGAAATCGCCAAGGCTCATGACTTCGTCATTGGCGCCGTCGATCTGCAGGCCGTTCCAGTCGAAAATAACGGTCAGATTGTCAAGCTTATAGTGCGCAGCGGCCATCAGCGCTTCCCAGACCATGCCTTCCTGGCTCTCGCCATCGCCCAGCAGGGTATAGATGTGCTGCTTGCCGCCCATCGCCTTGGCGCCCATCGCCTTGGCGCCCAGCGCCATGCCCACGGCCACGGAAACGCCCTGGCCCAGAGAGCCGGTAGAGGCGTCCACGCCCGGGCACTTGTTGCGGTCCGGGTGGCCCTGCAGAATGCCGCCGAGCTTGCGCAGGCGGTTGTATTCTTCCTTAGAGAAGAAACCGTTGTTCGCCAGCGTGGCGTACAGCGCCGGGGCAGCATGACCCTTGCTCAGAACAAAACGGTCGCGCTCGGGCATGTCGGGCTTCGTCGGATCGACGTTCATTTTATAGCCATACAGCGCCGCAAGGATTTCAACGGCAGACAGCGATCCGCCCGGGTGACCGGAACCGGCCATCGTCAGCATCGAAATGATGTCGCGGCGGATAGCAGTGCACTGTGCCTTGAGTGCCTGAATTTCCATGATATTCCTCCTGACTGATTGCAAAAAATATAAGCCATCGGGACAACGTGTAGCAAAATACACTTAACCATTATAAAAGTGTACAAGTGGAATGTCAAGTATTCCTACAATAGTTGATTTTTTATCGATTGAATGGGTCAGGTTGCACGAGAAGGCTGTTGAGAATTCGTCAATTCTGTGATACAATGGTCAGACGACAGACATATCGTGACGAATGAACAAAAAATACAGGGTGATATTTTACTGCGGCGGCCATTCTGCGGCCGGCGCAGGACCATAGGGAAAGGATGGATTCATCGATGGAGAACGTCAGAAAGACGCGCAAGCTGCCTGAACAGATTGCGGATCGGCTCAGGGAGATGATCATTCAGGAAGGCATGAAAACCGGCAGTAAGCTCCCGGCCGAGGGCGAATTGATGGTCCGCTTCGGCGTGAGCCGTTCGACGGTGCGCGAGGCGGTCAAGATCCTGCAGACGGAGCGCATTGTCGATATCCGTCAGGGACAGGGCACGTTTTTGTGCGCGATGCCGGGTCTGGCGGATGATCCACTGGGGCTGCGCTTTGCCAATCAGGAAAAGCTGAGCTCCGATCTGCTGGAAACGCGTCTGCTGATTGAGCCGAGCGTCGCGGCGCTGGCCGCCGTGCGCCGGGAGGAAAGCCACCTTGCCGAGATGAAGAATCTGCTGGACAAGATGGACAATGCCTATCTGCATGGCGAAGACTACACGCCGTTTGATTATGAGTTCCATGCTGTGATTGCGCAGTGTACGGGCAACGACGTCCTTCACCGCCTCCTGCCGACGGTTCATGAATCCATTCAGGCGGGCTATCAGCATACCAAGCGCGTGGAGGGCAGCTATCAGCGCGCCAGCCAGTGCCATCTGGAGATGTACCGCGCCATTGCCGAGCGCGACAGCGAACGCGCGCGCCAGGCGGCGCAGCGCCATATGATCCAGACCATGCATGATTCCTGCGTCGAGGTGCCCGGGGTGCTGCTCAAATGAAGATCATTGCGCGCATTCATTGCGACTTCAAGGAAAAATTCGGCATTCCGCGCCAGAGCGGCCTCGTTCCGCAGACGCGGGCAAAGATCGTCTTTGAACCGGAATACCGCAATCCGGACGCGCTGCGCGGCATCGAGGGCTATTCGCATCTGTGGCTGATCTGGGCGTTTTCCAAGGCGGAGCGGGATACGTGGTCTCCGACGGTGCGCCCGCCGCGGCTTGGCGGCAACACGCGCGTGGGCGTCTTTGCCACGCGGTCGCCGTTTCGTCCCAATGCGATCGGCCTGTCCAGCGTGACGCTGGAAGAGGTGCAGCTGCATACGCAGGACGGTCCGGTGCTTATCGTCGGCGGCGCGGATCTGCTGGACGGCACGCCGATTTACGACATCAAGCCCTATCTCCCCTATGTGGACAGTCATCCCGATGCGCGGGGCGGCTTCGGCGCGGAGAAGGCGGGCTATGCGCTTTCCGTCGTCTTCCCGCCGCAGCTGGAAGAAAAGATCGAAGAGGATAAGCGCGAAGCGCTGCGCGGCGTGCTGGAAAACGATCCGAGACCCTCGTATCAGAATGATCCTACGCGCGTGTACGGCGTGCGCTTTGCGCAGTACAATGTGAAGTTTACCGTATCAGAAGGCGTATTGACCGTTATTGGAATAGAAAATCATATTGAATAAATGCAAACAGAAACGGGCGGCTGATAGCCGCCCCTACGAGCAGAATGTAAAGAATCTGCGTGCATGTAGGGGCGTCTACCAGACGCCCGTTCCAATAAAAAAAGCCTTCCCCTTTGGGGAAGGTGGCACGGCAACAGCCGTGACGGATGAGGTTGCATATTAACTTCCGAAGCTCTGATCGGCCAGCAGCGCCTTGAGCTTCCTGTCCGGCGCGGTTTCGTCCGTATCCGGAATGCTCAGGTCGATGTGGTCGCCCGCCTCTTCGAGCGCGACAATCTTGGTGTTTTTCGTTTCGCCCGTGATCGCAAAGCGCATGGCGACGTCGCCGCGCCCCTGGAAATGCATCGGGATCATGATCTTGGGCTTTACGGTCATCACGAAATAGCCGGCGCCGGCGTCATACATGCTGCCCTGCCTCGGATCAACCGGGAAGAAGGCGAGGTCGATGCCGCTGGTCGGGATGGGCGCGACGCAGTCGTAAAACGCGCGCTCTGCCGCTTCGATTTCCGTGATGGAGGATTCGTCTCTCCAGTGCCAGAGATTGAGGTCGCCTGCATGGAAGATCTGAATGCCGGCGTATTCCACGAGGAACGAGACGCCCTCGTCCGTGGAGCCGAAGGCGCGGACGTTCACCGCGCCGAAGCCGCGCTCCTCGCCGGGCTGCATGCGCTCGCCGCGATGCGGCTGCGGCAGATCATAGCCTACAACATAGATCGCGTCTTCTCCGCACAGGTCGTAGACCTTTTCAGAAAAATGATCCTCATGGCGATGGCTGATGAACACATAGCGCTTTTCAAAGGCTGAAATCGTCTCCTTCGCAGGCAGAATACGCCTGTCCGGGCCGTTTTCGCTCGCGTCAAAAAGCAGGCAGGTCTCGCCGATGGCGACCAGAAAACCACTGCCGCCCAGATAGTCGATCGAGATATCCTTCATATTCAGCAAGCACTCCTTTCTGAAAATCATACTGATTCAGTCAGATCGGCTCTGATTGGATCTATATTCATTTTAACCATTTTTTACCACTTGTCAATTCTTTCTGGTCTTTTTTCTCCACGTACACACCATTTAAGGCGAAAATCTATTTTAAATCAAAAGATATTACACCACTTTTTTACAAAAATAGACGTAAAAGTGTCTAAATAAAACCATCCTTGGACAGGTTTTCGCTCCGGGAGCAGACCTGCGAGATGAAGAGCGCATCGTGGGATACCGCGATGATGCACCCCGGATACTGCTCAAACAACTCGCGGACCACGGGGCCGGAGAGGGGCGAGAGGTTGCGCGTGGGCTCGTCCAGCAGCAGAACGTCTGCGCCGGACTGCGCCATCATCAGAAACATCAGCTTGGCCTTCTGCCCGCCGGACAGGCCGCCGCAGGGATGGTTCATCTCGTCCTGCGTGAATTTCATCGAGCCCAGCGCCACGCAGATGCTCACATTTTCTTCCTTGCCGCCCTTGACGGTCATCATCTCAATGGGCGTTTTGCTCATGTCCAGCAGATCGCCGGGGTCCTGCGGCATATAAAATACATTCAGATCGCGGCGCATAGAAAGCGCATCGCGGATGACGCGCAGCAGCGTCGATTTGCCGACGCCATTTTTGCCCGTGATGCAGACCTTTTCTCCGCCGCGCACGGTCAGGCGGATGCTGCGGCAAAGCACATGATCGCCTGCGGAAAGCTGCGGCAGGTCGAGATCGAGAACGACCTTGGAGGGCGGCAGCGGCGCGCAGGTCAGCTTGGCAAAGATCGCCTCTTCGCTCTCGGGCATGTCGGTCATGAACTGCGCTTCGCGCTCAAATCGCTTGCCCATGGACATGACGGCGTGCATCTTCTTTTTCAGCATGCGCCCGCCGTGCGGGTCCTGACGGGAGATCGTGTTCTGCGCATGCTCTACCTGCTGGCGGATCTGGTTGTAGCGCTGCATCTTTTTGTCCAGCTCGTCGCGTTCCTTCCGGGCGACCTGCTCCTGATGGGTAAAAAGATCCGCGCGGGCTTTGACGAAATCCTCATAGCCGAGCCGGTGAAACGCCGCACGCGGCACCTGCCGCCTGCGCAGGCGCTCAATCAGCACCACGCCCGTCGCTGCGCGGCGCAGCAGCGTTTCGTCGTGGGAGACGAACAGCACCGCAAGGCCGCAGGAAACGAGGAATTCTTCCAGCCAGCGCACCGTATCCATGTCCAGATCGTTGCTCGGCTCGTCGAGCAGGAGCAGCTGCGGGGCGCTCATTAAAAGGCGCGCCAGCTGCAGCTTCACGCGCTCGCCGCCGGAGAAGGTCTCCATGATCTGCTCGCTGTAAAATACGTCGCTTGCGAGGCGCAGCTGAGAGGCGATCTCGCCCAGCTCGCGCGGCGTGCGGTCGAAGAAATCCGGGCTTTCGCAGAAGTATTCATAGACGCTTTTGCTCCTGTCCTGCGCGGGCAGCTCCTGCGGAAGATAACCGGTGCTGAATGTGTTGACGATCCGGCCGCTGATTTCAATGTATGCCTCAATCGCTTCGTCGCCGCAGATGGCGCGAAGCAGCGTGGATTTTCCGTTGCCCTCCTCGCCGATGAGCGCAATGCGCTCGCCGGGATTGACGGTAAAGGAAAGGTTTTCAATCAGCACGGTCAGGTCCTTTTTGTGGGCGAGCGTCAGATTCTGTATGGTCAGCATGGTACTCCTTGTCAGTGATGGCAAAATCAGGAAACAGTGTATCTGGGCGTATGATAGCATTGCCCATAGACTGTGTCAAGGAACGCGCAGGGAAGAGATCAAATATGAACTTTCTGTGATTTTTGTTGACAGTGTGAGATAATTGAACTATAATCACTCATAGTGTTAGAGAAAAGAAGGTGAGGATGTGGAACAATACGAAAAACTTGCGCGCGAATTGATGGACGCCATGGCCAAGCGAGGGCCTGTACCGCCGAAGGATAAGATCGGCGAATCGATGCGCGGCGAGATGGCTGTGCTTCGCCTGCTCGGCGAGAAGGATGGTCAGATTGCCGCCGGGGAGATCAGCAGGCTGCTGAACATGACGACCTCCCGCATTGCCGCCGTGCTGGGCAGTCTGGAGAAAAAGGCGTTCATCACGCGGCAGACGGACGAAACGGATAAGCGCCGCGTGCTGGTGGAGCTGACGGATCAGGGCCGCGCCTTCCATGAGCAGAAAAAAGCGGAGGCCTGCCGGCATATGCAGCAGATTCTCGTCCGGCTGGGCGAAGAGGACGCGCATGAGTTTGTGCGCCTGATGAAGCGGATCTCACAGATTCTGCCGGAACTGACGCCGCCGAATCATCAGAAAGAAAATGAAGAGCAATAAGCAATGAAAAAATGATGAAGAAAGAAAAGGAGGAAACAGCCTTGCAGACTGAAAAAAAGACGAGCAAACTGGCCATCGGCAAGCGGCTGATCGGGCATATCGGCGCATATAAGCGCGATGCGCTGATTTCGCCGCTGTATACCATTGGCTGCGTAATTCTGGAAATCCTGATTCCTTACCTGACTGCGTCGATCATCGACAACGGCATTGCCATGGGCAATATGGGCCATGTTGCCAAGATCGGCCTGCTCATGGTGGCGATGGCGCTTCTGGCGATGCTCTGCGGCGTCCGCGCCAATCTGCACAGCGCCAAGGCGAGCACGGGCTTCGCTGCGAACCTGCGCGAGGCCATGTTTGAAAACGTCCAGACGTTTTCGTTTTCCAATATCGATAAGTTCTCTACCGCCGGTCTGGTTACGCGCCTGACCACGGACGTGAGCCATATCCAGATGGCGTTTCAGATGATCCTGATGATCTGCACGCGCGCGCCGGCGACGCTGGTCGTCTCTCTGGTGATGGCGCTGTCCATCAACGCGAAGCTCTCGCTGATTTTCCTGGGCGTGATGCTCGTGCTGATCGTCGCGCTGTTCATTATCGTTCCGATGTCCATGCGCTACTTCCGCCAGATGTTCAAGAAGTACGACGTGCTCAACGGAACGATCAAGGAGAACGTCGGTGCGATACGCGTGGTGAAGGCGTTTGTGCGCGAGGAGCATGAGCATGAGAAGTTCACCAAGGCCGCGCAGGACGTCTTCCATAACTCCGTCTCCGCGGAAAAGATTATCTCCCTCAACGGCCCGATCATGACCAGCTGCGTCTACGCCTGTATTCTGCTGATCAGCTGGTTCGGCGCGCAGATGATCGTCCATCAGACCGGACTGACCACGGGCGAGCTGACGAGCCTCCTGTCCTATATCTTCCATGTGCTCATGAGCCTGATGATGCTCTCCATGATCTTCGTCATGCTCACCAACTCCATCGCTGCGGCGCAGCGCGTGGATGAGGTTCTAGGCGAAAAGACCGATATCGCTTCGCCGGACAATGCGGTCAGGCAGGTGAAGGACGGCTCGATCGACTTTGAAAACGTGACCTTCTCCTATCGCCAGACCGAAGAAGGAAAGCCCGTTCTTTCCGATATCGATCTGCATATCCGCTCGGGTGAAACCATCGGCGTCATCGGCGGCACCGGCTCGAGCAAATCCAGCCTGGTCAACCTGATCTCCCGCCTGTACGACGTGGACAGCGGCTGTGTCCGGGTCGGCGGCGTGGATGTGCGCGAGTACGACATCGAAACCCTGCGCAGCGAGGTGTCCGTCGTCCTGCAGAAGAACGTCCTGTTCTCCGGCACGATCCTGGATAACCTGCGCTGGGGCGACGAAAACGCGACGGAGGAGCAGTGCCGCGAGGCCTGCCGCCTTGCCTGCGCGGATGAGTTCATTTCGAATATGCCCGAGGGCTACAACACGAAGATTGAGCGCGGCGGCACGAACGTCTCCGGCGGCCAGAAGCAGCGACTGTGCATCGCGCGCGCCCTGCTCAAGAAGCCGAAGGTGCTCATTCTCGACGATTCCACCAGCGCAGTCGATACCGCGACGGACGCCAAGATCCGCGCGGCGATGCGCAAGCATATTCCCGGAACGACCAAGATCATCATCGCTCAGCGTATCGCCTCTGTCGAGGACGCCGACCGCGTGCTGGTGATGGACGAAGGCCGTATCGACGGATTCGATACGCCGGAGAATCTGCTCAAAAACAACAAGATCTACCGCGAGGTTTACGAGAGTCAGGCGCATGCGGGCAGCGGCGACTTTGACGAGGCGGCCAAGCGCGACACGATCGACGAGAAGGGAGGCGCGTGCGTATGATGAGAGGACCGGGACCGAAGGGGCCGATGGGCGGCCCGGGCAGACCGGGCGCGAAGGATCCCAAGAAGACGCTGGGGCGCATCCTGTCGGAGGTCATGAAGCATTACAAGTACCATTATCTGCTGGTGCTTGTGTGCATCGTCGTGGCGACGCTGGCCAGCGTCCGCGGCACGCTGTTCACGCAGTCGCTGATTGACGACTATATCCTGCCGCTCTCCGCGCAGGAGAATCCGGACTTTGGTCCGCTGGGCCGCGCGATGCTCGGCGTGGCGCTGTTCTATGCGCTGGGCGCGTTTGCCTCGTGGCTGCAGAATTACACGATGATCTTTGTCACGCAGGGCACGCTCAAGAACCTGCGCCTGAAGCTCTATGAAAAGATGCAGAGCCTGCCGGTCAAGTACTTTGACACGCACGCGCACGGCGACATCATGAGCACCTACACCAACGACATCGACACCATGCGCCAGATGGTTTCCCAGTCGCTGACGCAGCTGATCACCAGCGTGGTCACGATTGTCAGCGTCCTGATCTCCATGATTATGCTCAGCGTGCCGCTGACGCTGATCACGCTCATGATGGTCGCGCTGATGCTGCGCATCTCCATGGGCCGCATGGCCAAATCCGGCGGCCTGTTCATGAAGCAGCAGCAGGCGCTGGGCAAGATGAACGGCTACATCGAAGAGATGATGGACGGCCAGAAGGTCGTCAAGGTCTTCTGCCATGAGGACAAGACGCTTGAAGAGTTCAAGAAGCTCAACGAAAGCCTGCGAGAAAACGCCTGCGCTGCCAACAGCATCTCCGGTACGATCATGCCGGTGAATATCGCCATCGGCAATGTGAGCTATGTGCTCTGCGCGATTGCAGGCGGTCTGCTGGCGGCCAACGGCTATCTGGGCCTGACCATCGGCGTGCTGGTCTCCTTCCTGACGCTGAACAAGAGCTTTGGCCAGCCGATCAATCAGGTCTCCCAGCAGGCGAACTCCATCGTCATGGCGCTGGCCGGCGCGGAGCGCGTGTTCAATCTGCTGGATGAGGAGCCGGAGGTGGATGATGGCTATGTGAGTCTGGTCAACATCCGCAAGTACAGCGACGGACAGGTAATCGAGTGCGAAGAGCGCACGGGCCTTTGGGCATGGAAGCATACGCACAGGGAAACGGGCAAGACGGACTACGTCGAGCTCAAGGGCGAGATCGTCATGGACGGCGTGGACTTCGGCTATACGGATGAGAAGATGGTGCTGCACGACGTGAAGCTCTACGCCGATCCGGGCCAGAAGATCGCCTTTGTCGGCTCTACCGGCGCGGGCAAGACCACCATCACCAACCTGATCAACCGCTTCTACGACATTCAGGACGGCAAGATCCGCTACGACGGCATCAACATCACCAAGATCAAGAAGGCGGACCTGAGGCGTTCTCTGGGCATCGTGCTTCAGGAGACGCATCTGTTCACCGGAACGGTCATGGAGAATATCCGCTATGGCCGTCTGGATGCGAGCGATGCGGAGTGCATCGCCGCGGCGAAGCTCGCCAACGCGCATGGCTTTATCTCCCGCCTGCCGGACGGCTACAACACCATGCTCACCGGCGACGGCGGAAACCTCTCGCAGGGTCAGCGCCAGCTGCTGGCGATTGCCCGCGCTGCGGTGGCCGATCCGCCCGTGCTGATCCTCGACGAGGCGACCTCCTCCATCGATACCCGCACGGAGGCGCTGGTGCAGGCCGGCATGGATGGCCTGATGAAGGGCAGAACGACGTTTGTCATCGCGCACAGACTGTCCACCGTCCGCAACAGCGACTGCATCATGGTGCTTGAGAAGGGCCGCATCATCGAGCGCGGCACGCACGACGAGCTGATTGCCGCCAAGGGCAAGTATTATCAGCTCTACACCGGCGACTTTGAGTAAACAAAAAAGGATCATCGCAAGGTGATCCTTTTTGTTTGCATTCGTCAGCGCATCAGGAAATCCATCAGCTTCTTTTCGTCGGTATTGAGAATCAGGCTCTGGTCAAAGCCGGTTTCGAGGATGACCTCCAGCGCATGATCGAACCGGCCCACGGCGCTGGGGTCGTGCGCGTCGGTGTTCACGATCACGGGCACGCGGTACTTTTCGCATTTCTCCAGCATGATGTGATAGTTTTCCCGGCTGTTCAGGCGGAAGACGGGCGGTTTGACGGAGCTGTTGTTGACCTCGAGCGCCACGCCGTTGTCCCGCGCGCCTTTGCACAGAAGCTCGTAATCCACCGGCGTTCTGTCGTCGTCCGGGTGGGAAATGAAGCGCACCTTCCGGTGGGCCTCCATGCAGCCGATCACGTTTTTCGTGTTGCTCACAGCGTCCAGAATCGTGTAGCAATGCGGATGGATGCCTGCAATGGCATAATCGAGATAGTCGATGATGTGATCGGAAAGGGAGAGCTTTCCGCCTTCGAGCACGTTGATTTCGCTGCCGCGCAGGATCTTTACGCCATAGAGCTCGTTGGGCACGCAGCGCAGGTTGATGAAATAAAGCGGATCGCATGTGCCGGGGATGCCCGGGGCATGCTCGCTCACGCCGAGGATGCGCAGCCCCTGTTCGGCGGCTGCCTGTGCGTTTTCGCGAATGGTTCCATAGGCGTGGCCGCTGGCCAGCGTATGCGTGTGCAGATCGGCGATCAGTTTCAGCATGGCGTTTCTCCTTCTTGTTTTCGGGTGATTGAACGATTTTTCCGGGTTATTGCCCGCTCATCTTCTCGGTCACAGCCTGACCGAACGGCGTGGCGGCGACGCCGCCGAGGCCCGTCTCGCGCAGGGAGACGTCCATCTTGTCGCCGACCTCGCGCATCGCGTCGATCACCTCATCCGGCGGCACGGCGCTGCGGATGCCCGCCAGCGCCAGATCTGCGCTGGACATGGCGATCATCGCGCCGGCTGCATTGCGCTTCACGCAGGGCACTTCCACAAGGCCGGCAACGGGATCGCACACAAGGCCGAGCAGGCTCTTGATCGCCATTGCCGCCGCGTGGCAGACGGCTTCTGCGCTGCCCCCGGCCAGATAGCACAGTGCCGCAGCGCCCATGGCGCTCGCCGTGCCGATCTCTGCCTGGCAGCCGCCGGCCGCACCCGCAATGGACGCCTTCTTGGCAATGACCTGACCAACGGCGCCGGCAACATACAGCGCGCGCACCATCGCCGCATCGTCCAGGTTTTCCCTCTGCTGATAGG